>JAHIWP010000080.1 GCA_018816095.1 Gammaproteobacteria bacterium | reverse complement strand
TCGCCCGGAGTTGATTCTTTAGCCAGCTTGAATTCGGCAGTGACGATCTTCAAAAACACTAGGGTAACGGGGTCGTTTGCCAGGGAAACCACCCATAGCAACTGGCGTCGTTCAACGCTCAAGTGCTGGATAAACTGGTCCTACGATGTGCTCGCCACCCTCGGCCAGTTTCACGCTGAGCGTGTGGCCGTCCTGGAAACGGGCGGTGCCGCGCAGCACGCTGATCGCCGGCGTGCTCTCCAGGATGCTTTCGTACTTGGCGTGGCGCAGTTCGGCGACACGGTCTTGTTGCTGCGCGAGCAGACGTTCGCGTAGGACGGTCGGCGTCATGGCGGAAAGCCCGGCGTCGAACGGGCTCTCGCGGCGCAGATGGGCCACATGCGCGGCACGAATCATGATCTTGGAGGGCACGCAGCCCACGTTGACGCAGGTGCCGCCGATGATGCCGCGCTCGATCAGGGTGACGCGGGCACCGCCTTCCACCGCCTTGAGCGCGGCCGCCATGGCGGCGCCACCACTGCCGATGACCGCGACGTGGAGCTTGTCGCCCTCTTTCCCGGCGTCAGTGCTGCTCAACCAACCCCGTGCCTTATCGAGCAGGCCAGGACGGGCTTGTACCATGGCGTCTTCGAACGCCGCTCGATACCCCAGGGCCTCGACAGCGGCCTGCATCTGCTCACGGCTTGCGCCCTCGTCGACCTTCAGTTCGGCCTTCCCGCTGGCGTAGGAAACATCCGCCCGATGCACGCCCGGAATCTTCTCCAAGGCCTCTTTCACATGCACGACACAGGAGGCGCAGGTCATACCAATGATTTTCAGTTCGGTCATTTCGTTACTCATTAGATCGTCTCTTGTCAGGTTCACTGGTTTGGCGGCGTCGGACAGGCATCCGGCCCACAACGGCGATGAGCGGGCGACACGAGATCCCATATCGACACCCCAAACATGAGGGCCAGGCCGATATAGAGCAGCCAACCGCTCCGCCAGCCATAAGCCCGCATAAAAAATACCGCTGCCAGTACCAGGGTAGGACCGATCAGGCCGAGCGCAGTCCGTCGCCACTGCCGATGATTGAGCCAGCCGAGGGCATTGACGAGCAGAGCCAGTCCAGCAAACAGAGGCAGCAGCGTGGTGATGAACAGGCCTTCCCACTGGCTCAAAAAGCCCAGACCGAACGCGGCCCCCAGACTAGCAAGGGCGGGAAAGCACATGGCGCAGCCTATGGCAGAAATCAGCACGCCGACGGAGCCGGCTTTGTCACCGATCCGCGTGAACAGATTGAGAGGATTTGCCATCGGAAGTCCCTCCTATTGCTTGACGCTGGACGGATAGCCAGCGTCCTCGGTCGCCTTAGTCAGCGCCAGGGCATTGGTCTTGGTATCGTCGAAGGTGACGATGGCCTCGCGGTTCTCGAAACTCACCTCAGCCTTGGTCACGCCATCGACCTTGGTCAACGCCGTCTTCACCGTAATCGGGCAGGCGGCGCAGGTCATGCCCGGCACCGCCAGGGTGACGGTCTGCGTGGCCGCCCAGACGGGTGTGGCGACCAGGCTGGCGAGGGCTAAGGATGCGAGCAGTTTTCTCATGGTGAACTCCTGATCAGTAGAACAAGGGAAGGATGTAGGGGAAGCCGAGCGCGACCAGCACCAAGGCCGCCACCAGCCAGTACAGCAGCTTGTAGGAGGTACGTACCTGAGGGATGGCGCAGACCTCGCCCGGTGCGCAGGCTTGAGCGGGGCGGAAAATGCGCCGGTAGGCGAAGAACAGCGCCACCAGTGCCGCGCCGATGAAGAGCGGGCGGTACGGTTCCAGCACGGTCAGGTTACCGATCCAGGCCCCGCTGAATCCCAGTGCGATCAGAATCAGCGGCCCGAGACAGCAAGCCGAGGCGAGAATCGCCGCAAGCCCCCCGGCGACAAGAGGGGCGCGCCCGTTTGATGGTTCAGACATGCATTTCTCCTTTCGAGCATTTGATCGATGGTTTAAGGTTAGTCCCGTAGTCATGTACGGAATCAAGCGGTATGAAAAACAATTTGGAAAGCCTGACCATTGGCGCTTTCGCCAAGGCGGCCGGGGTCAACGTGGAAACCATCCGGTTCTATCAACGCAAGGCGCTGTTACCCGAACCGGACAAGCCCTACGGCAGCATTCGCCGTTACGGTGAGGCGGATGTCGCCCGGGTGAAATTCGTTAAATCCGCGCAACGGCTGGGCTTTAGCCTCGATGAAGTGGCCGGGCTGTTGAGGCTGGATGACGGTGCTCACTGCGATGAAGCGCGTGTGCTCGCCGAGCAGAAGCTTGGGGATGTGCGTGGCAAGCTCGCGGATCTGCGACGGATCGAGTCAGTTTTGGAGCAACTGGTTCACGACTGTTGTGCGAGCCACGGGACTGTTTCCTGTCCGCTGATCGTTTCGCTGCATGGGGACAACTCGGGCGTTAACCGAGGATTTCCCGTTGCGTAAGGCGCCCCTGTTGGTCGGCTTGCGCTTAGAAAAAAGCGGCGCTCAATGAGCGCCGCTGAATGGCCAAAGGAGCACTTGCAAAGGGCACAGTTTGGTATTGCTATTTGCCCTCGCGCCTCAGCAGAGTGGGCTCACGTTGCATCTGGTCGAGTAGCACAGGCTCTACTTTGCAGGCGGACAGGCGGGCTGCGCTTCGCTACGGCCTGCCGCCGTGGGGCCCAGTTGCTTAATCTCCTTGACGGTTTCCGCCACCAGGGTCGCTTCAGCCCTCTCGCGTGCAGCAATTCGCTCAATCGCTCGGTCGCTCCCGCCCTCGGCCCATACGGTGGATGACAGCAGAGTCGCACCCACTACCAGCAGCAGTCTTAGGTGTTTCATAACGGCGATCTCCTCTCGGGTTTTCGATCCACGATTCAACTCTACCTCCGTAGTTAAGTACGGAATCAAGGAGAGAGGAGATGAAGGTCCTGGATTATGGCGCTGAGAGGAAATGGCAGGGCTCCGCCATGAAGACGGCGATTGCTTCAGGGCCGTCTAGGGCTGCTGCTGGGTCGTAGTCGTAAATTTTTTCGCTCATTCTGACCTCCACTCGCTGGCGAGTTTTTTAGCCGCTTCAATATCACGGCTTTGGCTGCTTTTGTCGCCGCCGCACAACAGCAAAACGAATTCATCACCTCGCTGCTGGAAATAGGGGTTGGGGGAGCAACGGAACAGAAAGTGCACTTAAGCTCAGTCGCTGCCCCGCAAACCCTTGCAACGTCTGGATAGTTTCGAAAAACGACCGTTTTATGAAACCGTTTCCGCTATCGCGAGGAAAGGTCACCAACACCCGAAAATCAGTGCAATAAACCTTTCTCACGAATCAAAGTTCGTTAATTCGCAGTCGCTGACGAGTAAAACGAACTCTAATTCGGCTTACGTTGGTTTTCAGTTCCATTGCTCCCCAACCCCCGATGTCGCCCGGGTGAAATTCGTAAAGTCCGCGCAACGGCTGGGCTTTAGCCTCGAAGAAGTGGCCGGGCTGTTGAGGCTCGATGACGGCGCTCACTGTGATGAAGCGCGCGTGCTCGCCGAGCAGAAGCTTGGGGATGTGCGTGGCAAGCTCGCGGATCTGCGACGGATCGAGTCTGTTTTGGTGCAACTGGTTCACGACTGTTGTGCGAGCCACGGGACCGTTTCCTGTCCGCTAATCGTTTCGCTGCATGGGTAAAACGCTCTGCGTTGGCCAGTGGTTGTGAAGGGAACCAGCGGACAAGGTCTACGGCTGCCGCGGCTGTGAAGCCGCACCGGTCACCGCCGACAAACCGGCTCAACTGATCGAAAAGAGCATGGCCAGTCCTAGCGTCCTGGCGATGCTGTTGATCACCAAATACGTCGATGGTCTGCCGCTGCACCGCTTCAAAAAAATCCTCGGTCGTCACGGCGTCGATATCCCCCGCCAAACCCTGGCGCGCTGGGTGATCCAGTGCGGCGAGCACCTGCAACCGCTGCTGAATCTGTCTACGAAAACAGCCCGGCGTGCCGCGTCGGCACGAAGGCCGTATTGCGGTGCAAACCAGCGATACGCGTTGGTGCTCGGACGGCTTTGAGTTCCGCTGCGAGGACGGAGCCAAATTGAGCGTAACCTTCGCCCTGGACTGCTGTGATCGCGAGGCCATCGGCTAGGTCGCGAGCCCGACCGGGTACAGCGGCGATGATATCCGCGACTTGATGCTGGAAAGCGTGGAGAGGCGCTTCGGTGATCAACTGCCCGCCACGCCGGTGCAATGGCTAAGCGATAACGGCTCGGCGTACACCGCCGACCAGACGTGCCTGTTTGCTCGACAGATCGGCTTGCAGCCGGTGACCCCCCAGTTCGCAGCCCGCAGAGCAACGGCATGGCCGAGAGCTTCGTGAAGACGATCAAGCGTGATTACGTGGCGCACATACCTAAGCCGGATCGAGAAACGGCACTACGTAACTTGGCCAATCCCTGTGATCCTGCGTGGTCGTCTTACTTTGCCCAACGTCGAGCTGCGATAGACGTGGATTGATTGCCCGGTACTAGACCATGGTGCTGACGAAAGACTTGAGCCGGATGAGGCGCGACTCTCATGCCCGGTTCTTTGGGGGCGGTGGCGCAGTAATGCGCTGCTGTTACCCGACGAAAGTGTACTTAAGCCCTACCATCTTATCTCGGCGCCATAAACCAGGACCTTCATCTCCTCCCTCCTTGATTCCGTACTTAACTACGGAGGTAGAGTTGAATCGTGGATCGAAAACCCGAGAGGAGATCGCCGTTATGAAACACCTAAGACTGCTGCTGATAGTGAGTGCGACTCTGCTGTCATCCACCGTATGGGCCGATGGCAGTTCCGATCGCCTGTACGGTAAGATGATCCAGGCCAACGAGCAATCCATGCGCGAATACGCTAGCGCCCAAGGCAAGAACCCGCCAGAAGTCACTCACTACCGCTATGGCATGAAGCTCGACATCGCCAAGGTCATTCACGTCACGTCGACCAATGGCAACTGCGATGTGATGCCTGCGCAAATGACCTACGAGGATTCGAGCGGAAACCTGCATATTCTGGAGTACCGCGTATCAGGAACGGACTGCAGGAGCCAGCACTGAGCATTGTTGACGTGTTGCTGACGGAAAAGTAATTTTCACGTCACCCTGACGTTATTTTGCATGTGGAAGTATGTAAGAAGCGCACCCGGCTATGCCCGGCGCGCTTCGGCATATACACAACCGCACAATGAAAAATCTGCCAAAACATCAAGAGCGTTTATGAACAACAAGGCCCTGTTGGGACTTTCTCAGATCGTCTTGAGCATCAGCGCTGCGCAGGCTGCAATGGCCGCCGAGGAAAAAGGCGAGGGATTCATCGAAGGCAGCAGCCTGAGCATCCTCAATCGAAATTTCTACTTCAACCGTGATTTTCGCAAAGGCCAGTCCAGCAGTACAGGAAATGGCTACTCGGAAGAATGGGCCCACGGAGTCATAGGCCGATTCGAGTCGGGCTCGGCCAGGCCGAGGACAATTACTCCAAGCTCGGCGGCGCCGTAAAGACCCGTTTCCTGGACACTGAAATCAAAGTAGGCGATGTCTTCCCTGTCACGCCTGTCGTGCAGTACGGCGATTCGCGACTGCTTCCGGAAAGCTTCCGCGGCGTCACCGCATACAACACCAGTGTCGAGGGCTTGGTGCTACAGGGCGGACGCCTGCACGCGATGAGCCAACCCAGCTCCAGCAGCATGCGGGATGATTTTGCAACCTTCTACGCAGGCGAAGTCGGCTCTCCGTGGATAGTCGGCGGTGATTACACACCCAACGACAACCTTGGCTTCAGCCTTTACACCAGTTGTCTCAAGGATGCCTGAAACCAATACTATACCGGCACTACCTGGAGCTACCCGCTTGCAGATGATGTCGCCTTGGTCGGTGGTTTGAATTACTACAAGGCCGTCGATGAGGGGAAGCAGCTCCTCGGCAGTTTTGAGAACGATATCTGGAGCGGCAAGGTCGGCCTCCGTGTCGGGGCGCACACCGGCGAGGGACGGAGACGGCCGACGTGAACCAGATCGCTATTGTGCCTTGCTATCGCCCTTCGGGGACTCCATTCCAATGTGTTGGTTCATGTTCTCCATCATTGTATTGCAGTTTTTCATCATCTTGGACATTTCCTGCATGTCCATCATCGGCATATGGTTGCCGTCCATCATGTGCATGTCCTCACCCTTATTTGTCTCGGCACTGCTTTGGGCGGGGGCTTTGGCCTGTTCGGCAAATCCCGTGGCAACAGTTCCAAGGGCTATGAAGGTAGCAAGGACGGTGTAGGTAATGGCGTTACGCATGGCGACTCTCCTCATCTACGACCTTGGTTTCCAGCCAGGCTGTGTATTGAAGAGTTGATTGCTCCACTGTCCTCCTGTTTGGCTCCTTTGGTTTGGAGGATGGTTTCAGGCGCCTGAGGTAGGCGCCTTTTTCGGTCAACAAGTCTTCGGCTTCATCGCTCTGGACTCTGCGAGCTGGCTTGACAGCACCGCGTTGTCTTGCACGAGAAGCTGCTTTTCTGTGGCCAACTGGCTCAATTGGCTTTCAGTTTGGCTTAAGCGTTCCGCCAGCAGGCTTCGCTCCCGTTCATTGACGGCCAGGTAAGTCCGCGTCTCAGCCAAACGCTGCTCACCTTGGCCATGGCGCTGCTCCAGTGCCTGATGCGACTGTTGCAAGTCGGTGAATTGAAGTAAGACGTGTTCATGCGCAATCTGACTCTGCGCGAGCGTCGCTTGCGTCGTGAGCAGGGTGCTCTCTAGACGATCATGGTCCTGCACCAGGCGTTGTTCCTGCGCCTGCAGTTCGCCCAGGCGGGTTTGCTGCGCGAGCAGACGCTGCCGGAGCGCTGCCAATTCGTGTTCCAGGCGCTGCTGGCGTTGCTCAGTGGCCTGGCGCTCGTCGCTGCGTTGTTGCGCGACCGATGCCTGGTAGTGCTCAAACTGCTCCCGCGCTTGTTGCAGTTGCCGGGTCAGTGCGGCCGCCTCGGCGGCGCGGTCAGCCAGACGTTGTTCGAGCCCGGTCTTTTCACTGCCCAGGCTGGCCAGGGCGATCTCCTGACGCTGCAGGGTGTCAGCCAGCCCCTGGCTGCGCGTAGTGGCTACGGCAAGTGCCTGGGCCTGCTGCTCCTGAACGCTGAGTTGCGCGTCGCGCTCGACGAATGCCTGCTGCAACTGTTCCTGCAACGCGTCGGCCTCTGCCTGGTGAGCCGCTACGGCCTGCTGGAGTTGGACGGCCGCCTCCGCCTGAACTTTTTCGTACAGTCCTTTCAGCGCCAGGACCAGCTCCGCGGGCAATCCCAGTTCGGCCTGGGCCAGCGTGCCGGGATGCGCGGCTTTCCAACGCTTTAACAACGGAGCAATCGTGCTTTTGCTGCCCGTCCCACCCAGGGCGACGCGGATGCTGTCAATGGTGGGGTTGTGGCCCGCAGCCACCAGTTGGGTGGCCGCCTGGGCAACATGCAGGTAGAGGACGCCGGAACGGGCCATGAACACCTCGGATTTTTTCGTACCGTATTATGGAAAACGTAATACCTCGATTTAAGTACAGAATAGCTCAACCTTGAGTAACTGCTGCTTGGCCCACGATAAGCGCGGTTATCG
>JAHIWP010000012.1 GCA_018816095.1 Gammaproteobacteria bacterium | reverse complement strand
TTGTCCACCGCTTCCTGGTAGACGCTGACCAGGTCGGTTTTGGTCGACAAGGGCGCTTCAGCTGCCCAGACCATTCCATTGGTCGCACAAGACACGGCAAGAGCCAGTGAAAGTTTGCGCAGCATGAGGCGATCCCTAGATAAATATTACGGCGATAATTTAGCGCCCAAGGCTACGACGAGCAATCCATAGCGTCAAGGCGTTGAGACAGTAGCCGAGTGTAGTGGCCGTATCACGGCGCAACAATCCTGTAATTGCGCCATTCATCACGCTGAATGCACCGCTATTGGCAATTTGCCTGCTCCATGGTCTAGACTGGCCGCGTTCTTGTCGGGGTGCCTTGCTATGAGGCTGAGATCGGTAAATACCGGATCCCGTTGAACCTGATCAGGTTAGCGCCTGCGTAGGGAACAAGATTTCTCGTCACCCGGCGAGTCCTCTTGTGCTTCGTCCGGGATGTTGTTCGACAATCGAACAGCCCTCGTGTGCCAAGCACAGCACTGGTTCCAGTGCGTCCGTCCGTCACAGGTTCGCTCCGACAAAAATCCACTGCCTGGATGTGTCTGGAGAGCCCGTGATGAGTACAAAACTAAAAAACACCGTGCATTTGAGTGAGTCGGCCAAGGTTGACTCGGGATCCGTGCAGCCGTTTACCCGCTCGCAAAAAGTCTATGTGCAGGGCACCCGCCCGGACATCCGCGTACCGATGCGCGAGGTCAGCCTCGACGTGACCCCCACCGATTTCGGCGGCGAAATCAATGCGCCCGTGGTGGTCTACGACACCTCCGGCCCGTACACCGACCCGAATGTCATCATTGACGTGCGCAAGGGCCTGGGCGATGTGCGTTCGCCGTGGATCGAATCCCGTGGCGACACCGAGCGTCTGTCGGGCCTCAGTTCGCACTTCGGCCAGCAGCGCCTGAGCGACGCCGAACTGACCGCCCTGCGTTTTGCCCACGTGAAAAATCCGCGCCGTGCCAAGGCCGGGGCCAACGTCACGCAAATGCACTACGCGCGCCAGGGCATCATCACCGCCGAGATGGAATACGTCGCCATCCGCGAAAACATGAAGCTTGAAGAAGCCCGCGCCGCCGGTCTTCTGACCCAGCAACACGCCGGCCACAGCTTCGGCGCCAGCGTGCCGAAAATCATCACCCCCGAATTTGTGCGCGAAGAAATCGCCCGCGGCCGGGCGATCATCCCGGCCAACATCAACCACACCGAACTGGAACCGATGATCATCGGCCGTAACTTCCTGGTGAAGATCAACGGCAACATCGGCAACAGCGCCCTGGGCTCGTCCATCGAAGAAGAAGTGGCGAAACTCACCTGGGGCATTCGCTGGGGTTCGGACACGGTGATGGACCTGTCCACCGGCAAGCACATCCACGAAACCCGCGAGTGGATCATCCGTAACTCGCCGGTGCCGATCGGTACGGTGCCGATCTACCAGGCCCTGGAAAAAGTCGGTGGCGCTGCCGAAGACCTGACCTGGGAGCTGTTCCGCGACACCCTGATCGAGCAGGCCGAGCAGGGCGTCGACTACTTCACCATCCACGCCGGCGTGCTGTTGCGCTATGTACCGCTGACCGCCAAGCGTGTCACCGGTATCGTTTCCCGTGGCGGCTCGATCATGGCCAAGTGGTGCCTGGCGCATCACAAAGAGAACTTCACCTACACGCATTTCGATGAAATCTGCGAAATCATGAAGGCCTACGACGTCAGCTTCTCCCTCGGCGATGGCCTGCGCCCGGGGTCGATTGCCGACGCCAACGACGCCGCGCAGTTCGGCGAGCTGGAAACCCTTGGCGAACTGACCAAGATCGCCTGGAAGCACGACGTACAAACCATGATCGAAGGCCCGGGCCATGTGCCGATGCAGTTGATCAAGGAGAACATGGACAAGCAACTGGAGTGCTGTGACGAGGCGCCGTTCTACACCCTCGGCCCGCTGACCACCGACATCGCCCCGGGTTACGACCACATCACCAGCGGCATTGGTGCGGCGATGATCGGCTGGTTCGGCTGCGCCATGCTTTGCTACGTCACGCCCAAGGAGCACCTGGGCCTGCCGAACAAGGATGACGTGAAGACCGGCATCATCACCTACAAGATTGCCGCGCATGCCGCCGACTTGGCCAAGGGCCATCCGGGCGCGCAGATTCGCGACAACGCCTTGTCCAAGGCACGTTTCGAATTCCGCTGGGAAGACCAGTTCAACCTCGGCCTCGACCCGGACACCGCGCGTTCGTATCACGATGAAACCTTGCCCAAAGATTCGGCCAAGGTCGCGCACTTCTGCTCCATGTGCGGGCCGAAGTTCTGCTCGATGAAGATCACCCAGGAAGTGCGGGTCTACGCCGAAGAGCAGCGCATCGCGGCGCTGGAGCTGGATGAGGCGGAGCTGGGCATGCAGGCCAAGGCCGCTGAGTTCAAGTCGCAGGGCAGTGAGCTGTACCACAAGGTCTGAGAGACAGCGTCGGTTTGACCGAAGTACCACCCAGGGTTTGCGCCCTGGGTGGTTTTTATTTTTTCTGAGGTGGTTTTTATCGTGATGACGACCAACACCTACTCCCCGCACCAAAGCGTGGGTAGTAATCAGCGCGTGCTGGGCGCGCGGGACATGTTCTCGCTGTGGTTCTCCCTGGGGATCGGCTTGATGGTCTTGCAGCTGGGGGCCTTGCTGGCGCCGGGGCTGGGCATGAGTGGCGCGCTGCTGACGATTGTCTGCGGCACGGCCGTCGGCGTGCTGTTACTGGGCGCCGTGGCGGTGATCGGCAGCGACACCGGCCGCTCCAGCATGGCGGCGTTGAAGCTCAGCCTGGGCAGCCAGGGCGCGTTGCTGCCGGCCCTGCTCAATGTGCTGCAGCTGGTTGGCTGGGGCGCGTTCGAGATCATCGTGATGCGCGATGCTGCTGGCGTTTTGGCCGAGCGCGCATTCGGTGCGGGTAGCGCCTGGAGTAACCCACTGCTATGGACCTTGTTCTTCGGCGCACTGGCGACTCTGCTGGCCGTTACCGGGCCGCTGACCTTTGTGCGCAAGATTTTGCGCAAGTGGGGCATCTGGTTACTGCTCGGCGCCTGCCTGTGGCTGACCTGGAACCTGTTCGACAAGGCTGATTTGGCCCGTATCTGGGCGCGTGGCGGCGATGGCTCGATGCCCTTTGCGCTGGGTTTTGACATTGCGATTGCCATGCCGCTGTCCTGGTTGCCGCTGATTGCCGACTATTCGCGCTTCGGCAAGAGCGCGGTGCGGGTGTTTGGTGGTACGGCGTTAGGCTTCTTCCTCGGCAATGTCTGGCTGATGAGCCTAGGTGTGGCCTACACCTTGGCCTTTGCTACCGGAGCTGAGGCCAATGCCTTGCTACTGGCGCTGGCCGGTGCTGGCTTGGGCATCCCGCTGTTGCTGATTTTGCTCGATGAGTCGGAAAACGCCTTCGCGGATATCCACTCTGCGGCGGTGTCCGCCGGTATCGTGCTGCCGCTGCGGGTTGAGGCGTTGGCCCTGGCGATTGGCGTGCTGTGCACCTTAATTGCCTGGTTGGCACCGCTGGCCGAGTATCAGAACTTTCTGTTACTGATCGGCTCGGTGTTTGCGCCGCTGTTTGGCGTGGTGTTGGTTGATCACTTTATTCTGCGCCGTCGCCGCGCCGAGCTGGCTCCAGTGTGTGCCTGGCGAGGTGATACCTTGCTGGCGTGGGGCAGTGGCGCGGCGGTGTATCACCTGCTCAGCCATTATTCGCCAGAAATCGGTGCCACCCTGCCGGCGTTTTTGTTGGCCGCAGGGCTGCAGCTGCTGCTGGGTGGCTTGAGCCGCAAGCGCCTGGCGGCGATCAGCTGAGAGGTGGGGCTTGGCAGCGGCCGCCGTGTGGCGGCGCTGCGCCGCTGTTTGCCAGGCAAGTGCGATGGAGGCTTGCCTGGCGTCTAGAAACAGCGTGTAAGCTGTGCTTAATACGCGGGCCGGCAATGCTGTCGCCGGTCGCGTCAGTCACGTTTTTGGAGTGCGCAATGAATGCTCAAGATGATGTTCAAGTAATCGATCGCGCGGCCTGCTTCAGCGGGTTCTACAAGCTCGATCGGCTGCGTTTGCGCCATCGCCAGTTTGCCGGTGAGATGGGTCCTGAGCTGAGTCGCGAATTGTTCGTACGCCACGATGCGGTGTGTGTGCTGCCCTACGACCCGCAGCGCGACTGCGTGGTGCTGATCGAGCAGTTTCGCATCGGCGCGCTGGATAAAAGCACCAATCCTTGGCTGTTGGAGCTGGTGGCTGGGCTGATTGATAAGGATGAGGTGCCAGAAGAGGTGGCGCGCCGAGAGGCGCTGGAAGAAGCCAATCTGCCGCTGAGCGCTTTATGGCCCATCACGCAGTATTACCCCTCGCCCGGTGGCTCGGATGAGCGTGTGCATTTGTTCGTCGGCCGTTGCGACAGTGCCGGTGCGGGCGGCGTACATGGTTTGGCAGAAGAGGGCGAGGACATTCGGGTGCATGTCTGGCCGCTGGAAGATGCCCTGGATGCAGTCAAAGACGGGCGTATCGACAATGCTGCGAGCATCATTGCCCTGCAGTGGCTGGCGCTAAACCGGGTTGAAGTCAGGGGCCTGTGGTCATGAACCTGCTGCGCGAGCGCTATCGGGTCGACCTGGTCGAGCTGCAAGCCGCTTGTGAGGCCAACTATGCGCGCCTGATGCAGCTGTTGCCGGCGATGCGTGAGAGCGGTGAAGCGCGGCGGGTCGCGCTAAGCCAAGGCGAGCAGCAACTCGGTGTGCTGGCGCTGTACGTGCTGGAGACATGCCCTTACACCTCGACCCTCTCCGTGCGCCAAGAGCTCGGCCTGGCCTGGTTGCCATTGCCGCAGTTGGAGGTGCGCGTGTATCACGATGCGCGCATGGCGGAAGTTGTGGGTGCACAAAGCGCGCGCCGGTTTCATGGCCGCTACCCGTACCCGAATGCGGCGATGCATCAGCCGGATGAAAAGACCCAGCTCAACCTGTTTCTCGGCGAATGGCTCAGCCATTGCCTGGCTTGCGGCCATGAGTTGGCGCCAGTTCGCTAGTGCGCGCGCGATTGGCGGACGCCGGCTGCGGCTGTATGCGCCTCGACTGCGCTAGCCTTTGCTGCACATGCCGGATTTACAGCGGGCGTTCTGTGACCTATTCCCCTTTAGCGGGTTTACCGTCGGCCGGGCTGCCAGCATAATTCATGCATGCCGCCCAAGGAGAAGGTCTTGCCGGACGCACTGACTAAAAGCACTGCTGTTGATCGCTCGGTACTGCTGGTGCAGTTATCCGACAGCCATCTATTTGCCGATGCAGCAGGCAAACTATTGGGTATGGATACCCAGGACAGCTTGCAGCGGGTGATTGAGCGCGTGCTGCAAGAGCAGCCGCAGATCGACCTGGTGCTGGCCAGCGGCGACCTCTCGCAGGATGGCAGCGTTGCGTCCTATCAACGCTTTCGTGACATGACCGCGGCCATTCCCGCGCCGGCGCGCTGGTTTCCCGGTAACCATGATGAAGTGCCCGCGATGCAGGCCACCTGTGTCGGCACGGACCTGCTCGACCCGGTGATTGACCTAGGTAACTGGCGGGTAACGCTGCTTGATTCCTCTATTCCAGGGGCCGTGCCGGGCTATCTCGATGATCGACAACTGGCGCTGTTGGCGCGTGCGCTGAGCGAAGCGCCGGATCGCCACCACCTGATCTGCCTGCACCATCACCCGGTGTCCATCGGCTGCAAATGGATGGAGCCGATCGGGGTGCGCAATCGCGATGCCCTGTTTGCCGTGCTGGAGCGTTTCAGCAATGTGCGTGCAGTGCTTTGGGGGCATATCCATCAAGAGTTCGATCAGCTGCGCGGGCCGATCCGCTTGCTGGCGTCACCGTCTACCTGTGTGCAGTTCGTCCCCGGTAGCGAGGAATTTCAGGTCGATAAAAGTGCACCCGGCTATCGCTGGCTGCGCTTGTTTGACGATGGCCGCCTGGAAACGGGCGTGTCGCGGGTCACCGGCATCACCTTCGAAATCGATTACGCCATCAAAGGCTATTGAGGCGTTGCCTGGCGCGGTGGCGCAGCGGTTGCAGCCGGTCGCCGCTAACGGTTAGCCTCCCGCCCATGACCCCATCCTTACTTTATCTTCACGGGCTTAACAGCTCGCCAGCGTCGCTAAAGGCCAGCCTGTTGCAGCGCGCCATGCAGCAACTGGGTTTGGCCGCGCAGCTGCGTGTGCCTGCGTTGCACCATCATCCGCGCCAGGCGATTGCTCAACTTGAGGCGTTGATTAGCGAGCTTGGTCGGCCCGTGCTGGTTGGCAGCTCGCTGGGCGGCTACTATGCGACCCATCTGGCTGAGCGACATGGGCTGCCGGCGCTGTTGATCAACCCCGCCGTGCGCCCGCACCTGCGTTTCGACGGCTACCTAGGCCCGCAGACGAACTATTACAACGATGAAACCTGGGAGCTAACCGCCGACCATGTGGCGGCGCTGGCTGAGTTGGACGTCGCCACGCTGGAAGATCCCGCGCGTTATCAGGTGTGGTTGCAAACTGCCGATGAAACCCTCGATTACCGTGATGCCCAGGCGTATTACCGGGGCAGCGCGCTGCGTATCCAGGCCGGTGGCAATCATGGCTTTCAGGGTTTTGCCGAACGCCTGCCGATGCTTTTCGCTTTCGCCGGTATTCCTCGCCATTTGTGGCAGGATATCGACTTTTCCGCTCTCAATTGACGAACACGAGACCCCATGGCCCAGCAAGGTTCTAGCTCTTACAACGCCGATGCCATCGAAGTCCTTTCCGGCCTCGACCCGGTGCGCAAACGCCCGGGCATGTACACCGACACCAGCCGGCCCAACCACCTGGCCCAGGAAGTCATCGACAACAGCGTCGACGAAGCGCTGGCCGGGCACGCTAAATCGATCCAGGTGATCCTGCATGAGGACAACTCCCTAGAAGTGCTCGACGACGGTCGTGGCATGCCGGTGGACATTCACCCGGAAGAGGGCGTACCTGGGGTCGAACTGATCCTGACCAAGCTGCATGCCGGCGGCAAGTTCAGCAACAAGAACTACCAGTTCTCCGGTGGCCTGCATGGCGTGGGCATCTCGGTGGTCAACGCGCTGTCGACCCGCGTGCTGGTTACGGTCAAACGCGACGGCAATGAGTACCAAATGAGCTTCGCAGACGGCTACAAGGCCAGCGATCTGGCCGTAGTCGGCACGGTGGGCAAGCGCAACACCGGTACCAGCGTGCACTTCTGGCCCGATCCCAAGTATTTCGATGCGTTCAAGTTCTCGGTCAGCCGCCTCAAGCATGTACTTAAGGCCAAGGCCGTGCTTTGTCCGGGGCTGGCCTTAAGCTTTGAAGACAAAGCCAGTGGCGAGAAAGTCGAGTGGCTGTATGAAGACGGCCTGCGCTCTTACCTGGTCGATGCGGTCAGCGAGTTTGAACGCCTGCCCAATGAGCCCTTTTGCGGCAGCCTGGCGGGCAATAAAGAGGCCGTGGACTGGGCGCTGCTGTGGCTGCCGGAAGGCGGCGACGCGGTGCAGGAAAGCTACGTCAACCTGATTCCCACGGCCCAGGGCGGCACCCACGTGAATGGGCTGCGCCAGGGCCTGCTGGATGCCATGCGCGAGTTCTGCGAGTTCCGTAGCCTGCTGCCGCGCGGGGTCAAGCTGGCGCCGGAAGATATCTGGGAGCGCATCGCCTTCGTCCTGTCGATGAAGATGCAGGACGCGCAGTTCTCCGGGCAGACCAAGGAGCGCCTGTCGTCCCGTGAGGCAGCGGCTTTTGTCTCTGGCGTGGTGAAGGATGCCTTTAGCCTGTGGCTTAACGCTCATCCTGAACTCGGTCAGCAGCTGGCTGAGTTGGCCATCAGTAACGCCAATCGCCGCCTCAAGGCCGGCAAGAAGGTTGAGCGCAAACGCATCACCCAAGGGCCCGCGTTGCCCGGCAAGCTGGCCGATTGCGCAGGGCAGGACCCGATGCGCTCCGAACTGTTTTTGGTCGAAGGTGATTCCGCAGGCGGCTCGGCCAAGCAGGCGCGTGATAAAGAATTCCAGGCGATTCTGCCGCTGCGCGGGAAGATTCTGAACACCTGGGAAGTCGACGGCAGTGAAGTGCTGGCCAGCCAGGAGGTGCACAACATCGCCGTGGCGGTTGGCCTCGATCCAGGCTCCAGCGACCTCTCGCAGCTGCGCTACGGCAAGATCTGCATCCTCGCTGACGCCGACTCCGACGGTCTGCACATTGCTACCTTGCTCTGCGCCTTGTTCGTCCAGCATTTCCGCCCGTTGGTGGACGCGGGGCACGTCTATGTGGCCATGCCGCCGCTGTACCGCATCGATTTGGGCAAAGAGATTTTCTACGCCCTGGATGAAGCCGAGCGCGACGGCATTCTCGACCGTTTGGTAGCCGAGAAGCGCCGTGGCAAGCCGCAGGTCACGCGCTTTAAAGGCCTGGGTGAGATGAACCCGCCGCAGCTGCGCGAAACCACCATGGACCCCAATACCCGGCGCCTGGTGCAGTTGACGCTGGAGGATTACCCCGGCACCCAGGAAGTGATGGACATGCTGCTGGCGAAGAAACGCGCTGGCGACCGTAAATCCTGGTTGGAGTCCAAGGGCAACCTGGCCGAGGTGTTGCTCTGATGCAGCGGTTGTTGGCTGTCTGCCTATTGCTCTGCGCACCTTTGCTGGTGAATGCGGCGGCGCTGGAAGAGCTGAAACTGCTCAACGAACAGCCTGTCAGTGGCGTCAGCGGCGGCAACCTGTCCGGGCTGGCCTGGTGCGAAGACGCGCTGTGGGCGGTGTCTGATCGCGATGATCAGCAGTTGTATCGTCTGGAGTCTGACCAGGCGCAGTGGCAAGCCACCGCTGAGACCTTTGTCGCGCCGCCGGCGCCGGATGTGCGTTTGCCCTGGGGCTTGCGCATGCGCAGCTGGGTCGCTGGCCTGGTGCGTGGTGGTGAGCTGGATTTCGAGGGCATAAGCTGCGATGCCGCCGGTAACCGTTATCTGGTCAGTGAGGCCCATGCCGCGGTGCTGCAGCTGCCCGTCATCGGCGAGCCCAACTGGCTGAACCTGCCTCAAGGGTTGGTGCGTCAGGCGCGTGCGAGCGGCATGTTGCTGCATTCCAACGCGCTGCTGGAAGGTATTGCCGTTGATCCTGCGGGTGAGCGCCTGTACCTGGCGGCCGAGCAACGCCGGCGAGGTTTGCTGGTGGTGCACAAGCAGCGCTCCATCTGGCGCTGCACTGGCGGCTGCGTGTTGTTCAGCGAGGCGGGTACTGAGCCCTCGCCCGCACAACTGGGAACTGAAGAGCAGCCCCGGGACTTCTCTGGCCTGGCCTTCCACAACGAAAAACTCTTCACCCTTGAGCGTCAGGCGCACCGTATTTGCCGGCGTAACCTGAGCAATGCTGAGGTCGAGCGCTGCTGGTCGTTTGCCGCTGAGGCGCTGATGCCCGAGCGGCGCTATCCGCCGGCCTATGGCATGGCCGAAGCCTTGTGGGTGGATCAGGACGGGGCCTGGATCGGCGTCGACAATGGCCGTTTCAGTCGCGCCGATGGTGAGTCGCGGCCGATTATCTGGCGGTTTGCCGCGCCGCAAGGCGGTTGGAGTGGTAAGCCTTGAGCAGCCAACCTGCCGGTAAACGCGCCGGGCGGGTGATGCTGGTGCTGGCTTGGGGCGCGGCGTTGCTGCTGGCGACCAAGTTCTTCGGCGATTGGGAAGAGGCGCAGCGCAACCCCAATCGCACACCAGAGTCGCTGCACGGCAGTGGCTATGTGGAAGTACGCCTGGCCAGCAGTCGCCAAGGCCACTACATGGCCGGCGGCACGATCAATGGCGAAGAGGTGACCTTTCTTCTCGACACCGGTGCGACGCAGGTCGCGGTGCCGATCGAGGTGGCGCAGCGTCTGGGTTTGCAGGCCGGTGCGGCGATTATTATCAGCACCGCCAACGGTCGCGCCACGGCGCACCGTACGCGGCTGCAGCGCTTGCAGCTGGGCGATATCGTATTGACCGATGTCGACGCCTTGATTGCCCCCGGGATGGGCGGCGATGACGTATTACTGGGCATGAGTGCCCTGAAACAACTCGAATTTACCCAGCGCGGCGGCACCTTGCTGCTGCGCCAGCCAACTTCGCAACAACCCATTTTGCAGCAACCTACTTTGCAATGAGGCACGCATGAGCGACTCCCTCGATTTGAGCCTGGACGGTGTTGAACGCCGTTCCCTTGCCGATTTTACCGAGCAGGCTTACCTCAATTACTCCATGTACGTGATCATGGACCGTGCGCTGCCGCATATTGGTGACGGTTTGAAACCGGTGCAGCGCCGCATTATCTACGCCATGAGCGAGCTGGGCCTGGACGCCGACTCCAAGCACAAGAAGTCGGCGCGTACCGTCGGTGACGTGCTCGGTAAGTTCCACCCGCACGGCGACAGTGCCTGCTACGAAGCCATGGTGCTGATGGCGCAGCCGTTCAGCTACCGCTACACCCTGGTCGACGGGCAGGGTAACTGGGGTGCGCCGGATGACCCCAAATCCTTCGCCGCCATGCGTTACACCGAGGCGCGTTTGTCGCGTTACGCCGAAGTGCTGCTCACCGAGCTGGGCCAGGGCACTGTCGACTGGGTGCCAAACTTCGACGGCACCATGAACGAGCCGGCGACGCTGCCGGCGCGCTTACCCAACCTGCTGCTCAACGGCACCACCGGCATCGCCGTGGGCATGGCCACCGACGTGCCGCCGCATAACTTGCGCGAAGTCGCGACGGCCTGCATTCGCTTGCTGGACGAGCCGAATGCCACGGTTGAGCAACTCTGCGAGCATGTGCTTGGCCCGGATTACCCGACCGAAGCGGAGATCATCACCCCGCGTGCGGATCTGCTGAAAATCTACGAAACAGGTAAGGGCTCGGTGCGCATGCGCGCCGTGTACCGCGTCGAGGATGGCGATATCGTCGTCACCTCGTTGCCGCATCAAGTCTCCGGGGCCAAGGTGCTGGAGCAGATTGCCGCGCAGATGCAGGCGAAGAAACTACCGATGGTTGCCGACCTGCGCGATGAGTCGGACCATGAACACCCGTGCCGCATCGTGATCATTCCGCGCTCCAACCGGGTGGATGCCGACGAGCTGATGCAGCATTTGTTCGCCACCACCGAGCTGGAGTCCAGCTACCGGGTCAACACCAACGTGATTGGCCTGGACGGCAAACCGTCGGTGAAAAACCTGCGCACGCTGCTGACGGAGTGGTTGGTGTTCCGGGTGAATACCGTACGCCGCCGCCTGCAGTTCCGCTTGGATAAGGTTGAGCGACGCTTGCACCTGTTGGAAGGCTTGCTGACGGCTTTCCTCAATCTGGATGAAGTGATCCATATCATCCGTACCGAAGATCAGCCCAAGCCGGTGCTGATGGCACGCTTCGGCCTCGACGATATTCAGGCCGACTACATCCTCGATACCCGTCTGCGTCAGCTCGCGCGGCTTGAGGAAATGAAGATCCGTGGTGAGCAGGACGAACTGGCCAAGGAACGCGACAAGCTGCAAGCCTTGCTCGGCAGCGAAGCCAAGCTGAAGAAACTGGTGCGCAAGGAAATTCTTGAAGATGCCGAAAAGTACGGCGATGACCGTCGTTCGCCGATCGTTGCCCGCGCTGAAGCCAAAGCGCTGAGCGAAACCGAGCTGATGCCGACCGAGCCGGTCACCGTGGTGATCTCGGAGAAAGGCTGGGTGCGCTGCGGCAAGGGCCACGATATCGATGCGACTGGCCTCTCCTATAAAGCCGGCGATGGCTTCAAGACCGCCGCGCCGGGCCGCTCCAATCAGTTTGCGGTGTTTATCGACTCCACCGGGCGCAGCTACTCGCTGGCTGCACATTCACTGCCGTCCGCCCGCGGGCAGGGCGAGCCGCTGACCGGGCGGCTAACCCCTCCGCCGGGTGCGACCTTTGAGTGTGTGCTGTTGCCTGAGGACAATGCGCTGTTTGTGATTGCCTCCGATGCCGGTTACGGTTTTGTGGTTAAGGGCGAAGACCTGCAAGCCAAGAACAAGGCCGGCAAGGCGCTGCTGAGCCTGCCTGCCGGTGCGCGAGTGGTGCCGCCCAAACCGCTGGGCAATCGTGAAGAGGACTGGTTGGCGGCGGTGACCACTGAAGGGCGCCTGCTGTTGTTCAAGGTCGCTGATCTGCCTCAGTTGGGTAAGGGCAAGGGCAACAAAATCATCGGCATTCCGGGTGAACGGGTAGCTTCGCGTGAGGAATACCTCAGTGACCTGGCCGTGTTACCACCAGGCAGCACTCTTGTGCTTCAGGCAGGCAAGCGCACGTTGTCGCTCAAGCCTGATGACCTCGAGCACTACAAGGGCGAGCGCGGACGGCGCGGTAATAAGCTGCCGCGGGGTTTCCAGCGTGTCGATAGTTTGTTGGTTGAAGTTCAGGGCTAAGTGTTGGCGGCACACCCAGCGTTCCACCGTGCGGCGCTGGAGTCGCGAGTGGCTTTCAAGGATGATACTCAGCCGCAACGCGGGTTGGCTTCAGCAACCCGCCTGCACCTAATTTTGTATGCGCGCCGGCAGATTTACCGGCTGGATGAATGAGATGACTGCACTGCGTTTTCCTGGGGTTTTGCTGCTGGCTGGCGTGCTCAGCCTGGCCGGTTGTGTGCGCTACCAGCAAGCGCCGCTGTACCAGCTCGACAGTGGCGATATCCGCGTACCTGCTGCCGAGCAGGGCATTGCCGTGTTACTTGGGCCGGTAGAGATTGCCGATTATCTGCAGCGTGAGGCGCTGTTACAGCGCCAGGCCGATGGCAGCCTAACCGCCGCAGATAATGCGAGCTGGGCCGGTAGCCTGGCGTCTGATATTGATCAGCAGTTGGTGCGCCAGCTGGCTTCGCGCCTGGACAGCCAGCGCTTGGTGTTGGCACCGACGACGGCAGGGTTCGTGCCGCAGGTACGCCTGGGCTTGTCGATCACCCGCCTGGACTCCGGTCCGCAGCGGCCGGCCGTGCTGGAAGCACAATGGCGGCTGGCGGGGGCGGACGGCAAGTTGCTGGATGGGCGTCTGGTGCACCTGGAAGAAGGCCACAATGGCAGCATCGTTGATCAGGTGCGGGCGCAGAGTCTGGTGGTGCAGCAGTTAGTCGAGCAACTGGCCGTGGCCGTCGAAACCCAGGTCATACCCGCACCCAAGGCGCGGGCACCGGTGCGCAAGCCCGTGCCGGTAAAGCCTGAGCCACCAGCGCCGCCGCGTATTCCGGTGGTTGAGCCGATGCGTGGGGAAAGTGAAGTGTTCCGCTTCTAGCGATACAACCTAGGCGCCAGTCCGGCGCCTAGTTGCTTTCGTGCATGTGCGCCAGTTGGCGCTCCAGTAATGATGGGTAAGGTTCTAGCAGGCGCTCCACGCAGCACGCCCCTTGCGGGCTGGCGATGGCACGAATACGCGCCCGCTGACTGATCAGCGCATCGTCGGCAATCTTGCGTTCAACCAGCAACAGGTTGCGGCTGTGCTGTGACAGCGCCAGCGCACTTTGGGCTGTTTCACTCAGCAGCAGATCGCCCTGGCTAAGGTTGCCAAGGTGCTCGCCGAGGGTCAGGCCAAGTTGCAGTTGCAGGGTAATACCGCTGTCTGCCACTTCAATTTGCAGGGCATGGCCGAGGGCGCGCATCAGCTCGCCGCAGCAG
Source organism: Gammaproteobacteria bacterium (assembly GCA_018816095.1). GTDB lineage: Bacteria > Pseudomonadota > Gammaproteobacteria > Pseudomonadales > Pseudomonadaceae > Aquipseudomonas > Aquipseudomonas spirodelae. The sequence continues at coordinate 29,675 of JAHIWP010000012.1, read as the reverse complement.
ATGGCGTGGGTCAGATAATCTTCACCGCAGTCCAGTTGGTGGAACAGCATCAGGCTGCTGCCATCGCTGAGGGTGTGCAGCTCGCCCTGATAGAGCTTGGCGGCCTGATCCAGGCAGTCGCGGTAGCGTTGCAGTAATTCCATCAGGCGCGCGCGGGGCAGGCGGCGCAGCTGTTCCTGGGCACCCAGTTGGATCGCTAATACCGCGCTGGGGAGCGGTTGCTGTGGCGTTGGTGGTACGGCAGGTGTGTGCTCGTCGTTATCGCGCAGCTCGGAAAACGGGTCGTCCACAGCATCGTCGGTGCTGGCATGGGCTGATTCGATGGCTTCGTCGAACTCATCAAAGCGTTCATCGTGCAGGTTGCGCACTTCAAAATCGGGTTCGTCATCAAACGACTCATCGAGGTAGTCGTCGGCGTCTTCGCTTATCGGCTGGTCGTCGTAGAGTGGCTGCTCTTCTGGCTGTGCAGGTTTTTCCGGCACCAGGCGAGCTTGCAGCTGACGCGCCAGGTCGCCGATTTCATCCTGTCGGCCGCTGCCGGGGGCAGGGTCATCCGGGTCGCGCAGCCAGACGCGCAGTTGTAGCAGCGGCGTGGAGATGTGCCGCCCCAAACGCATGCTCAGTGACAGCGCCAGGGCCAGCAAAATCAGGCTAAGAATGCCCATGCTTTGCAGGCTGATGGTCATTGGTTGCTGGAACTGCTGCATGTCCAGGCTGATGCGCAATTGCCCGGCGATCACTTCCTGAAAGGTGATGGGCGTGGAATACAGCCCTTCGGTTTCACCGAGCATGCTCTGGGTCGGACGTGAGCCGGCCTCGGCCAGGATTCGGTTGTCCACGCTGTAGATCGCGGCATGGGCCACCAGCGGATTTTTCACCAAATTATTCAGCAGCACATTGAGGCTGAGGATGTCGTTGGACACCAGCAGTTCGGTGGCTGACGTGGCCGTCTGGGTAATCAGGCTGGTGCCCAGGGCTTCAGCTTGCTGCTGCATGGCATATTTAAATTGCATGCCGATGACCCAGCCATAAATCACCAGGGCCAGGGCCACCAGCAATAGGCTATGGCAGACAATACGCAGCGCCAGAGGGATGCGCTTTTGGCGCAGGGCCTGGAACAGCAGCAGGAAGAAATTATCGGATTTTACGGGGGCGGGCCGGTTCACAGAGCTCGGCTCATGTCGACTGTAGGTGGCGCGCAGTATAGCGGCGCCTCGGCAGTGGGCAAAGCACCGTGCGTGGCTGTTTATCGGTGTAAATGGGTAGAATGTGCGCCTTTGCGCTGCTTGTGGTCTGTTCTGCAAGCCGCTGCCCCTTCCGCATTACTGGAGACCGAGCCTTGCGCGAAATCGTCCTGATCAATATCACCGGTGAAGACCGACCCGGTTTAACCGCCGCCATCACCGGCGTACTGGCCCAGGGTGGGGTGAATATCCTCGATATTGGCCAGGCGGTGATCCATGACACGCTGTCGTTTGGCATCCTGGTCGAGATACCGGATAACGAGCGCGCCTCGTCGGTACTCAAGGACATTCTGTTCACCGCTTACAAACTCGACCAGCAGGTGCGTTTTACCCCGGTATCTGAGGCGGATTACCAGCAGTGGGTCAGCGGCCAGGGCAAGGCCCGACACATTGTCACCTTGCTCACGCGTAAGGTCACGGCTGAACAGCTGCAGCGTGTCAGCGCGATTACCGCGCGCTATGACCTGAATATCGACCATATCGATCGCCTTTCCGGGCGGATGCCGTTGAATATGCCTGCCGAGCAGGGTAAAGGCTGCATCGAGTTCTCGGTGCGCGGCGAACCGGCCGATCCAGCGACCCTGCGTGCCGAGTTCCTGAGCGTGGCGCAGGAGTTAAATGTTGATATCGCCTTCCAGCGTGATTCGTTGTATCGCCGCAATCGCCGTCTGGCGGTGTTCGACATGGACTCGACGCTGATCGAAGCTGAGGTGATCGACGAGCTGGCCAAGGCGGCGGGCGTCGGTGAGCAGGTGTCCGAGATTACCGAGCGTGCAATGCGCGGTGAGCTGGACTTTGCCGCGAGCTTCCGCGAGCGCCTGGCGCTGCTAAAAGGCCTGCCGGAAACCGTGCTGGCCGACATCGGCGCGTCGCTGCGCCTAACCGAGGGCGCGGAAACCCTGTTCAGCGAGTTGCGCCGTCTGGGTTACAAAACCGCGATCCTGTCCGGTGGTTTCACCTACTTCGCTAAGCAGCTACAGGCCAAGCTTGGTATCGACTACGTCTTCGCCAATGAGCTGCAGATCGTTGATGGTCTGGTCACTGGCGTGGCGGTGGAGCCAATCGTCGATGCGCAGCGCAAGGCCGATTTGCTGCGCCAGCTGGCAGCCAAGGAAGGGTTGCGCCTGGAGCAGACGATTGCCGTGGGCGACGGTGCCAATGACCTGCCCATGCTGGCGATCGCCGGGCTGGGCGTGGCATTCCGTGCCAAGCCGCTGGTTAAGCAATCGGCCAAGCAAGCGATCTCGACCTTGGGCTTGGACGGCATTCTGTACTTGCTTGGCTTCCGCGACCGCGACGGCCTGGAGTAAATAACCGCTCACGAAAAAGCCGCCCAAGGGCGGCTTTTTGGTTTTTGCGGAGGCTACTCGTCGTCGGCGGCGAAATCGTAATCCATCGACTGGCTCGGGCCCTGCAGGTAGTGGCCCTGGATGTAGTTGACCCCGGCTTGCCAGAGCGTGGCCAGCACGCTGGCCGTCTCGACGAAAGGCACAATGGTCAGCTTTGCCTGGGCGTGTAGGCTGGCCAGCAAGGTTTTCAGTGCTTCCTGGTTCTCCGCGTTGCTCAGGTCCTGAGAGAACGAGCTGTCGACTTTGACGAAGTCGATATGCAGGTGCTTGAGGGTGTTGAAGGGGTTAAGCGAGCAGCCAAACTGGGTCAGCGCGGTTTTGCAGTGCAGCTCGTTGAGGCCTTGTGTGATCGCCTTGGCCTGTTTCAGGTAGGCAATCGCTTCGGGTTCGCTGAACTGGAATACCAGTGAGTCCGACGGCAGGCGGGCGGCTTTCAGCGCAACGCTGAGCCACGGCAGCAGGGTTTGATCCTGCAGGCTGGCGCTCGATAGATGGACAAACAGGCGCGTGTTGTGGCCCTTGCTGCGATGGTCAGCGAGCAGTTTGATTGAGTTAAGAATCACCCAGCGATCAATCTTCTCCGCAAGCCCGGCATCTGTCGCCGAGTCAAACAGCTCTTTCGGCGGGATCTCTTCGCCTTGAGGGTTGATCAGGCGTAACAGCGCTTCATAGTGTTCAAAGCTATCGCCGCGTAGGCTGATGATCGGCTGGAACAGTAGGCGGAAGCTGTTTTTCTCCAGCGCCTGTTGGATCATCGCTGCAATGTTGCCGCGGTTGGCGGCTGCCGCCAGCTCGTCGGCAGGGTTGAACAGTTTGATGGCGTTGCCGTCACTTAGCTCATCGGCGCAACGGTGGGCGCGGTTGACCACTTCTTGAGCCTTGGTGGTGGTCTCGTTGAGCCCGGCGATACCCACCGACAGGGTGCTTTGTACGGTGCGACCGCTCACCTCGAACAGGTGGCCTTCGACCTTTTTCAGCAAGCTGCTCAGGTGCTCGCGGTTGCTTTCCGGGCTGACGCCAGGCTGCAGCACGGTAAACACATCATCGCCAAAGCGAGCCAGCTGCGCATCCGCATTGAAGTGCGCACGCAGCAGGTTGGCCATGTCGGTAAGCAGGATGTCGATACCTGCCAAACCGATGTCGGCGAGTAGGCTGGCGTAATGATCAACGCGGATATACGCCAGGGTCGATGGCTGACCTGCATTCACGGCACGCTCGGCGGCGTTGTCCATTAGCTCAAGGAAGTGGGTGCGGTTGAATAAGCCGGTGACCAGGTCCTGGCTGCTGATTTCGCGCAGTTTCTCTTCCAGTTCGGCATTGCTGGTTTCGGCGCGAATCACCACCTGAATGCACGGCTCGCCATCATAGGTGGCAGGGGAGAAGCTCATTTGCGCCGCAAAGCGCTGGCCGTTGGCCTTCATGCCGCTGCACTTCAGTTCGGCATGGCCTTCGGCGCTGTGATAGCTCTTCAAGAAGTCCTTGAAACTGGCCTGGTCGCTGCTGCTGATCAGATCGATCATCGGCATGCCTTCCAGTTCGTCAGCATCTACGTAGGCGAACAGGTCAAGGTAGGCGCGGTTGGCATAGATGTGCATGCCTTCGTGCACGTAGGTGATGGCGTCGACAGAGCTTTCGAGCAATAACTGGCAGCGTTTTTCCGCTTCGCGCAGGGCCACTTCCGAGGCGCGGCGAGCGCGGCGCTCTTCCAGGTTGGCCAGTTCGCGTTTAGCCACCAAGACCAGGCGTTCGTCTTCACCTTGCGGCAGGGCGTCTTGAGCGCCGAGCATCAGCGCCTCGGTGATGCTGTCGGAGTCGTTGTCGGCGAGCAGTTGGATGACTGGAATGTCTTTTGCCAGGCGGCGGATCGCGCCAATCGCCTCGCTAGGGGCCAGCTGTTCGCTGCTCGGTGCGCAAATCAGCAGGTCCCAGCTTTGCTGCAGGACCTCGTTTAGGTCATCGCTGGAACTCAGGCGATGCACCCGGGTTGCCCGGCCTGCGTTGCGGAACAGGCTGACGAGGCGCTCGGCCTCATTTTGTGAGTCTTCGAGTATCAGTAGCCGAATGGTTTTTTTTTCAATGGCCATGGTTGGGTATCAAATCTGCGCCGAACGGGCGCGAAAAGGCGACAAAAGGGAGAGCGTCGGCAATCTACAGCGACTTCCAGAGTGAGTCAAAGTCCTCCTCCCCGCCTGGCGTGCGACCTTTCGGCGCTGTGACAGGCTTCCCTTGCTCGCTGCCGACCTGCTCGACGCCGCGGTATTCAAACTGATTGAAACTGCCGGTGCTGGTTTGTCGACGGCTGAGTACCGCGCGGTGTTCGCTCCCGTTCAGGTTGATGCTGACCTTGTTGCCTTCCTGGAAGGGGAGGCGGGCGGTAATCAAGCTTGCCGGGCGTGAAATTGCACTGATTTCTGGCAGTAAAAGTGCACGCAAGTACTGGCTGTTCTGTTCGGCCTTGCGTACCAGCTGCAGGCCACAGGCTTGGGCATGCGGAGCGATCAGCTCGATACCCATTTGTGTGCCGCCGCCGCGCACCTGGCGAATCCAGCGCACCACGGCAATGCTCCAGCCTTGTTGCGGCAGGCTTTGCACGCCGAGCAGTTCGCCGGCCTGGAGTTGGTTGGGCACATCCTTCGGCCATGACAGGCAATAACCGCCGGGGCTGATGTTGACAATGGACACGTCGAAGGTCGGGTAGCTTTCAACAGCGTTGCTTTCCGGGATGTCGATACTTTTCCCAGGCTTGCTGTATTGGATCTCTTCGAAGGGTAGGCCGTTTTCCCAGTGGTTGTGTTTCTGGGCATCGAAGGCATTTGACCAGATGTCTTGCGGCCCAGTCTCGGCCTTGAAGACGGCGGTATTGGCTTGAACGGGTAGCTGCAGAACTTCATTGAATGGGCGCTTACCGGCGAGGTAGAAGTGCAACGCACTCATGCCGATGCACAGGGTCAATGCGCCCTGGCCCTGGCTGCGCTGAAAGGTGCGCTCGGCGATGTCGCCCCAGGCGGCTGCCAGGTGCTGAAGCATGTCGTGGCTGAATCCCTCGGGAACGGTCAAGCGCGAATGGTTCAGATTTTCCGCCGGCAGCAGCAAATGCTCCTTAATGGCGTCCACCAAGTGGCTAGGGTCGATCCCTAGGGCGTTGTGCAGTTCGCTCTTCTGGAACAGCGAGATGTAGCGGGGCGGGCCGTCCAGTTGTGGAGCGACCGCAAACAAGCTGGAGTGTTCGTCACCGGCCTGCAGGGTGACCAGCGTACTCCAGGGTTCGAGCACTTCAGCCAGACGTGCAATGGCACTTTGGCGCATTTGGTTGCAGCGTGCACAGCCGAGCAACAGGGCAACCAGATAGCTTTGCTCGGTACTCAGGCCTTGGGTGTGCAAGGCTTGGTTGTCACGAATCATGACTTTGTGCAGGTCGCGCTTAAGGGCTATCTGGTACAGCTGGTGCAACTCAAGCCAAAGCCCCTCGGGAACCGGGCAGTACAGTTGGCTGGCGCGAATCAGTGGTCCGCACAGGCTGTGTGTGGCGCGTTGCAGGGCGATGGCAAGCAGCTGATGACGCTCGCGGCCAGGTTGAGTCGCCAGGCGCGCGACGATCAGTTTGTAGCCAATGGCCAGGTGGTTCTGCAGGGCCTGGCAGAGGTTGGCAACCTTGCGCGGGCGCTCATCAAGAACAATGGCTTGTTTAAGAAAGTGTTTTTCCAGCTGCTTACAAACGAAATAAACCTCTGGGCGAAGGATCTCCAGCAGTTGCAGGCGATTTTCCGAGGGTGTCAGCAACTGATTGAGTTCGACTAAGGCTTGGTAGAGCTGGCGTGCAGTTTCACCAATATTGGCTTTGGGCAGGCCATCGACCCATTTCTTCAAGTCACGAGGGCTGGCGTCGCAGAATGACAGGCTTTGCTTGTCCGGCGTGGTGACACGCAGCAGCAAATGAGAATTCTGTTTATCCATCTAAATCGAATACTCCAGCGCACAGGCAAAACTGATCGGGCTATCAATTATGGTTCGACTCTAGCAGCATCTCGCCTGGCTCGCAGCCATGTCCTTGGCCGTATTGCCAGGCTGGCATGGGCTGCTAACCAGTCGGAAGTCGTTGGTGTGCTTGGTCTTCGTAAGCCGAGGCTCAGTCGCGCCTGCACTACCAGCGTCTGCTGGCAGCGCAGGCTGTGCACATGTCAGGTGAGTGGTGAAGCGAGGCGCTGGCCCATCTGGACTGCGCTGTTGGCCGTTAGTTCTTCAGCCCACTGCACCTGTTCCGGGCCAAACAGCACGATAGCCGTGGAGCCCAGTTTGAAGCGGCCCAGTTCAGCGCCTTTTTCCAGGCTGATTGGCGCGCGTGCGGCGTCATCGTACTTGAACGTCTTCAATTCGCGCTTGGGTGGGGTGACCAGCCCAGCCCAGACCGTCTCGATTGACGCCACGATCATCGCACCAACCAGCACCACCGCCATCGGCCCGCGCTCGGTGTCAAACAGGCAAACCACTCGCTCATTGCGGGCAAACAGTTCCGGCACATTCTCTGCCGTGGTTTGATTGACCGAGAACAGCCGGCCTGGCACGTAGACCATTTCTTTCAACGTGCCGGCCAGTGGCATGTGCACGCGGTGGTAGTCCTTGGGGGACAGGTAAACAGTGGCGAAATCACCACCCATAAAGGCTGCCGCGCGCTCGGTATCACCGCCCAGCAGTTCGATCACGCTGAAGCTATGACCCTTGGCCTGGAAAATCCGGCCTTGTTCGATTTTGCCGAGCTGGCTGATCGCTCCGTCGGCAGGGCTGAGCACTGCACCAGGGCTGCTGTCGAGTGGGCGTGCGCCGTCTTTCAGGGCACGGGTAAAGAAGTCATTGAAGTGGGCAAAGGCGGTCAGGTCTTCGACCTGGGCTTCGCTCATGTTGACCTGGTACTGCTTGGCGAACCAGCCGATCAGGCGGTTCTTGAACCAGCCGGCGCGGCATTCGGCGGCGCAGCCAATCAGGCGTGAGAGCAGATGGTGCGGCAGCAGGTACTGGCTGAGAATAAACAGGCGATCTTTCATTGGGTTTCCTTAAAAGTGGCAGGCGGTCTGCGGGTACTTAGCGCTCGACCGGAGTGTCCGGATGGTTGCCCCACTCGCCCCAGGAGCCGGCATAGGCTTTTACCCGTGGATAACCAAGGATCTTGGCGACCAGGTAGGTAAAGCCAGAGCGGTGGTGGGTCTGGCAGTGGGTGATGATTTCTTTGTCAGGCGTGATGCCGAGGCTGTCGAGTTGCGCCTGGATGTCCTGGCGAATGCGCAGCGCGCGGGACGGGTCCATACCGGCGGTCCATTCAAAGTTGACCGCGCCGGGGATATGCCCGGCTTTTTGCGCCAGGCTTTTCTCGCCGCTGTATTCGCCGGGCGAGCGTGCATCCCAGATCGCCAAATCGGTGGCGCCGAGACGACTTTGCAGATATTCGCGGGTAGCCGTGGGTGTGGGGTCGATATTCAAGCGGATGGCTTGCGTAGCGACTGGCGGCACAGCGGTGCTCAGTTCGCGGTTTTCTGCCTGCCAGGCCAGCAGGCCACCATCAAGGTAGTGATAGTGGCGGTGGCCGATTACATCCAGCAGCCAGATGAAACGTCCGGCCCAGCCGCCACCCTCATCGTCGTACACCACGTAGACAGCATCAGGATGGTGCCCGAGTTCAGCGAACAACTGCTCAAGTTGTGCCGGCTCCGGCAATAGGCCTGGTGCTGGGGGCTGTCCACGCTGGGTGCGCTTGGGGTCGACAAAGTGTGCCCCCGGGATGTGGCCAGCGGCATAGCGCGCCTGGCTGGTCAGGTCGACCAAAATCAGCTCGGGCGCCTCCAGGCGGCTGGCCAGTTGGGCGGGTTCGATCAGCAAGGGCAACTCAGCGAAGGCGGTCATGCCGGGCCTCTTTTGACGGGAAAGGGCGGATTGTAGCGGAAAGCCTATCGCCCGCGGTTGGCAAAGCTGGCGAGGGCGCGCTCAATGCATTGCACGGTTTTGCCGAAGCCCTGCACGCTGGTGTCGCTCAGCGCCCGGCCACCCTGGTCGGTGAAGATCAGCATGACCACGCGGTTATTGTTGGCGATTGAGCGAATCAGCAAGTGTTCGCTGGGGAACAGGTTTTTCAGCGTGCCCGGCAGTAGGGCGGAAAACTGCGCGATGTTGGCGGGGCTCAGCTTCAATTGCGCGGGGGCGCTCAGCAAGCGGCGCAGCACCTGGCTTTGCTGTGGGTCGAGGCTGAGGCTGGCTGCTGCCTTGTCTAGGCCACTTTGCTGTTGGGCGATTAGGCGGGTGTGGTTGCGATCCGCCAGCAGGATCAGCACGCGTTGCATACCGCAGGCTTGAAGGGCTTGATTGGCGCAGGCGGTGAGTTGCAGCACATTGGTAAAAGCGCTGGGTTGAGCGAGCAGTTGTGCGCAATGCTGACGCCACGCGCTGACGAGTGCAGTGCTGGGTTGTGTGACCGCTGCTTGCAGGTGCCGCGCCGACCACGGCCACAGCAAGGCTTCGGCCGGGTGCCAGAGGTCTGAACTGGGCATCTGGCGGGCACTGTTGACGGCGTTCTGGTGCAACAGTTGCTGCACGTTATCGAGTGGCAGTTGCAGGAATAGGCCGGTCAGGCGCTGCCAGCGCAGGCTGTGCGGACTGTTCCAAGCATAGTGTGCAGAAATCGCCAAGCCATTGGCCAGGAGAATGCTGTTGGCTGGCAGGGTTAGCCAGCGGCGCAGGTTGCTATCCGAGTCCAGGCACTGCTGCTGGTGCAGTGGATGTTGATTGTCGCGGGCGATGTGCAGGGCTTTGACCAGTAAGCGCCGGTCGTTGACCAGTAGGCGATAACCCTGGGTGATCCATTCTGGCAGGTTCCACTGCTCGCTCAGTGCCAGGCATAGCTCTAGCAGAGGGACGCCGAGTAATTCCTGCTCAACCTTGGTCGCCGCTTCACCGTTGACCAGTACCCGCTGTTCCCATTTATCGAACAGTTCCGGGTGGGCGGCCAGCAGGGTCCAAATCGGGGAGAGAAACAGCAGGCTGCCCCAGTGCACTTCCTGCCACAGGCGCGCCAGGCGCCCGGCGAACAGGCCGTTCGCCTGCTGGCAGGCATGTTGGCTGATCAGCAGAATCTGCCGGAGTGCCTTTGGTAGCGCCTGTTCGGGCAAGGCGGGCAGGCGGTTGAGCAGCTCTTCGGTACGTTTGATGCCGAGACGGCTGATAGCGGCTTCGAGGCTTTCGGTTCGCTCGCTGAGCCCGCTGCTTTTGCGGTTGGCCTCGCGCATGACGCTGAGTGCCAGAGCCGGGCAGCTTTGCATTGACTCCGCCAGTTCACGCATCGAGCGATTACTGTCCGCCAGGGCGCGACGCAGCTGTTGCTGGCTCTCGGTTGAGGCAGGCAATAGCTGGCTGTCTAGCTGCTTGAGCCAGTCTGTCAGGTTGCGCGGATGGTGGACGGGCTTAGGCATGTGTATTGAGACAAGCTGGCTTTTGACCTTAACTGGCTATAGTCTCGCGCAAAACTTCCGATAAATAGAAGGGTTGTTTTGCAAAGCCCCTTCTACCCTCTCTGGCAAGTGTCTCTTTATGGCAAAAATCATCGGCATCATTGTTGTATTCGCCAGCGTACTGGGGGGGTTTATCCTTTCGGGCGGCAAATTTATGGCGTTGGTTCATCCCTTCGAAGTGATGATCATTGGCGGCGCTGCATTGGGGGCCTTTCTGCAGGCCAACCCCGGCAGCATGTTTATGCAGGTGTTCAAGAAGTCGCTGAGCATGTTCAGCTCGCGCTTCACTCATCACTACTACCTGGATGTGCTTAAGCTCCTGTACGAGATCCTCAACAAAAGTCGCCGTGAAGGCATGATGGCCATCGAGGCCGATGTTGAAGACCCTGCCGCCAGCCCGATATTCAGCAAGTACCCCGGCATCCTCAAAGATCAGCGGATGACCGCCTTTATCTGCGATTACCTGCGCATCATGTCGTCCGGCAATATGGCCCCGCACGAGCTTGAGGGGCTGTTCGACATGGAGATCGCTAGCCTCAAAGAAGAGCTCGAGCACCCGGCGCATGCCGTGGCGAAGATTGCCGACGGAATGCCCGCCATGGGGATCGTGGCGGCGGTACTGGGCATTGTGATTACCATGTCGATCCTGGCCGAGGCGGATAACGCGGAAATCGGCGAGAAGGTCGGCACCGCGTTGGTCGGCACCTTCCTCGGGATCTTGGCGTCCTATGGCTTCTTCGGGCCGCTGGCCGGCTCGCTGGAGCACGATGCCAAGGAAGAACTGAATGTGTACGAGGCGATCAAGGCGGGCTTGGTGGCTTCGGCTTCAGGCATGCCGCCCTCGCTGGCCGTCGAGTTCTCGCGCAAAGTGCTGTTTCCGGCGCACCGGCCAAGCTTTTCTGAGCTTGAGCAAGCCATGCGTGGGAGCTAGAGCGCTGCATGGAAAACAATCAGCCGATCATCGTCAAACGCGTCAAAAAGGTTGCTGGCGGCCACCATGGCGGTGCTTGGAAAATCGCCTTTGCTGACTTCGCCACGGCGATGATGGCGTTCTTTATGGTGATGTGGCTGATGTCATCGGCCACGCCAGAGCAGAAAAAACTCATCTCCGGCTACTTTCAAGACCCTGTCGGCTTTTCCGAGAGTGCAAGCCCGTATGTGATCGACCTTGGCGGCACGCCCACGCCGGCGCCGGATAAAACCCTGAATCCCGAGGCAAAAGATGACGACGACCCGGCCGGTGAGGCGCAGGGTGAAATCGACCAGCAGCAAGCCGAGTCGATAGCCGAGGAAGTTGAGCGTGAGCGCCTGGAGTTGCTGCTGCAAGAGCTGCAAAACAAAGTTGAGGAGAACCCTCAGCTGCAGAATTTCAAAGATCAGATTCTCTTCGAAATCACTCAGGACGGTCTGCGCATCCAGATTATGGATGCTGCCAACCGGCCGATGTTTGCCTCTGGCAGTGCGCAGCTGCAGCCTTATTTCGAGGATATTCTGCTGGCCATGACGGACACCATTGCGGCGGTACCGAACAAGATCAGCGTCAGTGGTCATACCGATGCTCAGCCCTTTGCTGGGCGCGGTGGTTATGGCAACTGGGAGCTGTCTGCGGATCGCGCGAATGCGGCGCGGCGAGTTTTGGTAGCCGGTGGTTATGACGATACGCAGGTGGCGCGTGTCGTGGGGTATGCCTCGTCGGCGTTGTTTGATCGCGAGAATCCGCTCAACCCGGTCAATCGGCGTATCGATATTGTGGTGCTGACGAAGAAGGCCCAGCGGGCCATTGAGGGCGCGCAGAGTGATGTCGGTGCGGGCGATGTACCCGCCGCGCCTGGCGCGCCCGATGCAGTCGCGCCTAGCGCACCGGATGATCCGTTACCCGATGGGCAGCTACGCGAACGACTGAATATTTTCGAAGACGGTGTGCTGCAGTTCGATCAGCCGGCTGAGTGAGTTGCCGCTGTGAGCAAAAGGCCGCGAATCTTCGCGGCCTTTTTTGTTGATAGCCTGCAATCCCTGGCGCCACCCTGCGGGCCGTTGCGGCTCGACGTAAAAATCGCTCTCGGCGATTTTTTCAGTAATCGGCTTCCGGCAGGCTCGCCAGGATTTGCCGGTAACTGGCCATGCGTTGTGGGTGCAAGCGACCGTCTTCAAGTGCCTTGAGCAGGGCGCAGCCCGGTTCACGGTCATGCTTGCAATCGCGGAAACGGCATTGCCCGATCAGCTCGCCGAACTCGATAAAGCCGGCTTCAACGTCATCGCGGCTGACGTGCACCAGACCAAACTCACGAATCCCCGGGGAGTCGATCAACTCGCCGCCGCCGGGGAAGTGGAACAGGCGTGCCGTGGTGGTGGTGTGAGTGCCGAGGCCGGAAAGCTCCGACAGCGGCCCGACGCGGGTGTCGACATCCGGTAGCAGGGTGTTGACCAGCGATGACTTGCCGACCCCCGACTGGCCGACGAAGACGCTGACATTGCCATCGAGCTGTTGCTTGAGCTGATCCATGCCGTCGCCGTGATGCGCCGATACTTCCAGCAGTGGATAACCCAGCTGGCGGTAGACGTCGAGCATGGCGTTTAGCGCGATGCCATTCTGCTCGTCGATCAGGTCGGCCTTGTTCAGCAGCAGCAGTGGGCGGATGCCGGCGTGCTCGGCAGCTACTAGGTAGCGGTCGATCAGGTTGGCGTGTGGCTCGGGCAGCGGGGCGAAGACGATCACGATCAGGTCAACGTTGGCCGCCACCGGCTTCAACTGGCCGCGCGTGTCTGGGCGGCACAGTTCCGTGCTGCGCGGCAGTTGCGCAACAATGACGCCAATGCCTTGATTGCCGGCGCGCCACACCACCTGGTCGCCAGTCACCATGGTGGGCAGGTTGGCGCGCAAGTGGCAGCGGAATACCTGGCCGGCCAGTTCGCCGTCCAGTGCCTCAACCTCGACCTGCACGCCGAAGTGGGCGATCACCAGGCCGGTTTGTTCCGGGCCTAAATCGCCACCTTCGAGAATTTGTACAGCCTGCGATTCGCGCTTGGCGGCGCGGGCGGCACGCTCGCCTTGAATTTTTTCGATACGCCAGTTTTGCCGGCGGTTGAGTTGGCGTTTGGCCATGGGTCTTCCGAGAGTTGAATTGCGCAATAAACGGTCGCGAGTCTAGCACGGGCTGCCAATTGCGCTGCTGACGCGGCTACACTGCGGCGCATTATCTGTCTGCTCAGGAGTCTGCATGCTGCGCGTTGTCCGGCGATACCCTGCGCTGCTGGCATTGGGCACGCAGCTGGGCGCGACGTTGTTGGTCGGCGTGGCGCTGTATCTGGCCGCGCAGGTGGCTCCTTGGCGGCCTACCTGGCTGGCTGTTGGGCTGAGCCAGGGATTGATCGCCGCCGCGCTGGCCCGCTACCTGGGCTTGTCGCGCTGGTGGTGCGGGTTGAACCTGCTGTTTGCGCCGGCGTTGCTGTTGGCGAGCGGTGCGCCCCTTCCGTCCTGGTTTTTTCTGGGTGGGTTTGTCCTAGTGTTGCTGCTCAACTGGAACAGTTTTACCGAGCAGGTGCCGCTATACCTGACCGGAGCCGGCACCCGGCAGCATCTGGTGCAGGTGTTGCGCGAGCAGCCCGAGCATTTTCGTTTTATCGACCTGGGATGTGGTCCGGCCGGCATGCTGCTGAGCCTGGCCCGGCAGTTCCCGCAGGCACATTTTGTTGGCGTAGAAACGGCGCCGTTGTCCTTTGCCATCGCCTGGTTGCGCGCCTTGCGCCGGGGTAATTGTCAGGTTCGCTATCAAAGCCTCTGGCGCACGGACTTGTCTGTATTCGATGTGGTGTATTGCTTTCTCTCGCCTGCGCCCATGGCAGCGTTGTGGGTTCAGGCCTGCGAGCAGATGCCGGCTGGCAGTCTGCTGATAAGTAATACCTTCGAGGTGCCTGGCCAGCCAGCGGATCAGCTGATCGAGCTGCACGACTGGCGTAACTCGCGATTGCTGCTGTGGCGCATGCGCGGCTGATTTATTCGCTAAACTGTCGGCCTTAGCCGAGGATCCCCGCATGCAGAACCCGCAGAATCTAATCTGGATCGACCTGGAAATGACCGGTCTGGAGCCCGAAACGGACGTCATCATCGAGATGGCCACCATCGTTACCGACAGCGACCTGAATATTCTCGCCGAAGGTCCGGTGATCGCCGTCCATCAGAGTGATGAGTTGCTCGCCGGTATGGACGAGTGGAATACCCGCACTCACGGTGGCAGCGGTCTGACCCAGCGTGTACGCGAGAGCAAAATCAGTCCCGCCGAGGCCGAGGCCATGACCATTGCCTTCCTTGAGCAATGGGTGCCAAAAGGCAAGTCACCGATCTGCGGCAACAGCATTGGCCAGGACCGGCGCTTCCTGTGTAAGTACATGCAGAACTTGGACGCCTACTTCCATTACCGCGCGCTGGATGTGTCGACCCTGAAAATCCTTGCTGGGATGTGGGCGCCAAAGGTCAAAGAGTCATTTCAGAAACAAGGCACGCATCAGGCACTGGACGATATCCGTGAGTCCATCGCTGAGCTGCGTCATTACCGCGAGCATTTCATCAAGGTCTAGGGTGTCGACAGCGCATTAAGCAACGCCTATACGCGTCTAGCGGTCTGCCAGTAGCGTGCGTCGTGGTTTTTAGGTGCCCGCATGCTTTCGCGGGCATGTAGACTGCGCGCCTTTTGGCAGGGGCTGACCGATGTTGCTGACTGTGTTGTACCTCATAGCGATCACCGCCGAAGCCATGACCGGTGCGCTATCGGCCGGGCGGCGCGGCATGGACTGGTTCGGCGTGGCGTTGATCGCCTGCATTACCGCCCTGGGGGGCGGCTCGGTGCGTGACATGCTGCTGGGGCACTACCCGCTGACGTGGGTCAAGCATCCCGAATACCTGGTGCTGACCACCTTCGCCGCGCTGGTCACGGTGTTTATCGCGCCCCTGATGCGGCATCTGCGCTCGCTGTTTCTGGTGCTGGACGCCATGGGGCTGGTGGCCTTCACCCTGATTGGCTGCCAGATTGCCCTGGACATGGGGCACGGCCCACTGATCGCAGCGGTCAGTGGGGTTATTACCGGCGTATTCGGCGGCATTTTGCGGGATATCTTCTGCAACGACGTGCCCCTGATTTTTCGCTGCGAACTTTATGCCAGCGTGTCGTTTGCCTGCGCTTGGTGCTTTCTCGGCTGTGCCTACCTGGGGCTGGGCAACGAGCAGTCACTGCTGATCAGCCTGTTCGGCGGTCTGCTGTTTCGGTTGCTATCGATCCGCTATCACTGGGAGATGCCCAAATTCGTCTATCGGGACGATCCTCAGGGCTGAGGTGTTAGGTCGCGCTGCGCATGTTGGTCGAGTGCCCACTCGACATGCTCGCGCACAAGGGCGGAGGGGTGCTCGCGGCGTGCTTTGAGCGCTTCCAGTACCGGGATCGTCGTGGGGGCATTGCCCAGGCCGACCGCCAGGTTGCGCAGCCAGCGTTCGTAGCCAGCGCGGCGCAGGGGCGAGCCTTCAGTGCGGCTGAGAAATTCGTCCTCACTCCAGCCGAACAGTGCGGCCAGCTCGGCATTGTCTAGGCTATGGCGGGGCTGGAAGTCACTTTGCTCGGTGGGTTTGGCGAAGCGATTCCACGGGCAGACCATTTGGCAGTCGTCACAGCCGAACACACGGTTGCCAATGGGCGCACGCAGCTCAATAGGGATCGAACCTTTGAGCTCGATGGTCAGGTAGGAAATACAGCGTCGCGCGTCCAGCACATAGGGGCCGACAAAGGCCGCTGTGGGGCAGATATCCATGCAGGCAGTGCAGCGCCCGCAGTGCTCGCTGGTGTGGGCTGGGTCCACCGGCAGCGGCAGATCGACGAACAGTTCGCCGAGGAAGAAATAACTGCCGGCCTTGCGGTTGAGTACCAGGGTGTTCTTGCCGATCCAGCCGAGGCCGGCCTGTTCAGCGATGGCTTTTTCCAACACCGGTGCGCTGTCGACAAAGGCGCGGTAACCGAATGGGCCGATCTGCTGCTGGATGCGCTCGGCGAGCTGCTGCAGGCGTTTGCGGATCAGCTTGTGATAGTCACGCCCCAGGGCGTAGCGCGACACGTAGGCTTTTTCCGGCTGGGCAAGCTGCTGAGCCATCTGCGTGTCGCCGGGCAGGTAGTCCATGCGCAGCGATACCACGCGCAGGGTGCCGGGTATCAGTTGTTCTGGGTGTGAACGTTTGCTGCCGTGGGCGGCCATGTAGTCCATCTCGCCCTGATAGCCGGCGTCCAGCCAGCGCTGCAGGTGCGCTTCGTGCTCGCCCAGTTGCACGTCGGCAATCCCGACCTGCTGAAAGCCCAGCTCGCGGCCCCAGTCTTTGATTGACTGGGCGAGAGCGGCAAGGTCGAGGGCGTCAGTGTTCATATGAAGGCGGGTAACCGGAGCGGAGGTGAGTATAATTCTGCCAGACAACGGAGCCCGCGCATGCTGCATTCACCTGACAATCTTCCTCTGCCGCTGTTCAGCGCCGCACAAGTGCGTGAGCTGGATGCGCGGCTGATTGCTGCTGGCACCTCAGGTTTTGAGCTGATGAGCCGCGCCGCGCATGCCATCTGGCGTGCCCTGCGTCGGCGCTGGCCGGATGCCGGGGTGCTGACGGTGCTGGCTGGACGCGGCAACAATGCAGGTGACGGTTACCTAGTCGCGGCCCTGGCACTTCGCGCGGGCTGGCAGGTGCAGGTGCTGGCGGTCGGTGACCCCGCGCAGTTGCAAGGCGATGCGGCGCTGGCGCGTGATCAGGCGCGGGCTGCCGGCGTGCCCATTCAGTCATGGGAGCAGCAGGCCGAGCTGCGCGGCGTTGTGCTCGATGCCTTGCTCGGTACAGGTTTACAGGGGGCTGTGCGCGAACCGTATGCGCAGGTTATCCGACTGCTAAATGCCAGTGGTTTGCCTGTTCTGGCGGTGGATGTGCCATCCGGGCTCTGCGCCGATACCGGTCAGGTGTTGAGTGAGGCGGTGCGCGCAGAGCTGACGGTGACCCTGATCGGGCTGAAATTGGGCCTGTTCACTGGCCAGTCGGCGGATTTTCGGGGCGCGTTGCAGTTTGATGACCTTCAGGCCGATCCCGCGCTGGTGGCCGCTCAGGCTTTTGCCGCGCAGCGCCTGGCGCCAATCAGCTTGCCGCACCTGGTAGCGCGCTCGCCCCTTGTGCACAAGGGGCAGCTGGGGCATGTGCTGGTGGTCGGCGGGGATCGTGGCTTTGCCGGTGCTGGCCTGCTGGCGGCGCAGAGTGCGCTGCGTGCAGGGGCTGGGCTTGTCAGTCTGGCGACCCGTGGCGAGCATGTGTCTGCCGCGCAGGCGCGTCTGCCTGAAGTCATGGCGGCCAGCGTGGCGTCGGCCAATCAATTAATGGCGTTAGGTGCTCATGCCAGTGTCTGGGTGGTGGGGCCTGGTCTCGGTCAAGGTGCGTGGGGTCGTAGTCTGTTATCGGCGGCGGCGGCCAGTGATGCTGTGCAGGTCTGGGATGCCGACGCGCTGAACCTGCTGGCGCAAGCTGTGGTCCAGTTACCTGTTGGCGTGGTGCTGACGCCACACCCGGGTGAGGCTGCGCGCTTGTTGGGTATCAGCAGTGCCGAGGTGCAGGCGGATCGCCCAGCGGCGGCTCGCGCGCTGGCGCAGCGCTATCAGGCGGTTTGCGTGCTGAAGGGCGCAGGTACTTTGATCGCCGCGCCGGACGGTGGCCTATGGTTGTGTGATCGTGGCCATCCGGCCATGGCTGGCGCAGGGCTAGGTGATGTATTGGCCGGTTTTATTGGTGCGCTGCTGGCGCAGGGGATGGCAGCGTTGCCGGCGGCCCAGTTGGCGGTCTATCTGCATGCGTGTGCCGGTGAGCGCTTGGCGCAGCAGGGCCGAGGTTTGGCAGCCAGTGATTTGTGTGCGGTTATTCGTGAATTATTGCAGGAGCAGTCTGCGTGTCTGAATTAGAGCTGTTTGCCGCCGACGAAGAGGCGATGCTGGTGCTGGGTGCGCGGATCGCCGAGGTGACGGGCGGTAAAGGGGTGATCTACCTGCATGGCGATCTGGGCGCCGGTAAAACCACCCTGTCGCGCGGCATTATTCGTGGCCTTGGGCATGTTGGAGCGGTCAAAAGTCCGACCTTTACCCTGGTAGAGCCCTACGAAATTGGCGCGGTGCGGGCTTTTCACTTCGACCTTTACCGCCTGGTGGATGCCGAAGAGTTGGAATACCTGGGTATCCGCGATTATTTCGAAGGCGATGCGCTATGCCTGGTCGAATGGCCGCAGCGCGGTGCGGGCGTTTTGCCAAAGGCTGACCTGGATATTACCATTAGTCCGCATGGGGCCGGCCGCGCGCTGCGTTTGCAGGCGCAAGGTGAGCGCGGCTCCACCTGGTGTGCCGCTTTGGCCGTCAGGGCATGAATCAATTATGGGGTTGGCTATGCGCATAAGCGCGCGTTTCATCGCAGTTGGAGTGGTATTGGTCGGCTTGGCCGCCAATGTAATGGCCGCTTCGGATGTGCGCAGTGTGCGGCTCTGGCGTGCACCGGATAACACCCGTCTGGTGTTTGACTTGTCTGGCCCGGTACAGCACAGCGTGTTTCAGCTTTCTGCGCCAAATCGCATCGTTATTGATGTAAATGGCGCCAAGTTAGCCACTAACCTTAATCAGCTGGCTCTAAGCAATACGCCTATCACCGGTGTGCGCTCGGCGCAGCGAACCCCCGAAGAGTTGCGCGTGGTCATTGACCTGTCGGCTGCGGTCACGCCGAAAAGCTTTACCCTGGCCCCAAATCAGCAGTACGGCCATCGTCTGGTTGTCGACCTGTTTGATCAGGAGAGCGGCGCGGCGCCAAGCCTGCCGGCCACCGCCGTGACTACCGCGCCTCAGTTGCCAGTAACGCCGACGCAGGCCCCGCCCAAGCTGACGCCGGTGCCGAATGGCAAGCGCGATATCGTGATTGCCATCGATGCGGGGCATGGTGGTGAAGACCCGGGTGCGCTGTCGCCAGTCAAAGGTCAGTTTGAAAAGCATGTGACCCTGGCAATTGCCAAAGAACTGCAGCGCCAGGTGAATGCCGAGAAAGGCTTCCGCGCCGAGCTGGTGCGCACGGGTGACTACTTTATCCCGCTGCGTAAGCGCACCGAGATTGCGCGCAAGAAGGGCGCCGATCTGTTCGTCTCTATCCATGCCGATGCCGCGCCGCGGGCAGCGGCCTTCGGCGCCTCGGTGTATGCCTTGTCAGATCGCGGCGCCACCTCGGAAACCGCGCGCTGGCTGGCTGACTCGGAAAACCAGTCCGACCTGATCGGTGGTGCAGGTAACGTCAGCCTGGATGATAAGGACCGCATGCTCGCCGGTGTATTGCTTGACCTGTCGATGACCGCCTCGCTGTCGTCCAGTCTCAACGTCGGCAACAAGGTGCTGGGCAATATGGGGCGCATCACCCCGCTGCATAAGCGTCGCGTGGAGCAGGCAGGCTTTATGGTGCTGAAATCGCCGGATATTCCCTCGATCCTGGTGGAGACCGGGTTTATCTCCAACCCTAATGAAGCGCGCAAACTGGCCAGTGCAAGCCATCAGCAGGCCCTAAGCCGCTCGATCGTCAGTGGCGTGCGGCAGTTTTTCCATGAAAACCCGCCGCCCGGTACGTACGTAGCCTGGCTACGCGATAACGGCAAAATCGCCCTCGGGCCGCGTGAGCATGTTGTGAGCTCGGGTGAGAGTCTGGCGCTGATTGCTCAGCGTTATCAGGTCAGCCTGGCGGTGCTGCGTAGTGCCAATTCGCTTAAAAGTGACGTGATCAAAGTGGGGCAGCGTATCCAGATTCCAGCTACCGCTCTGGCTGCACAGCCATGAGTGACGTTTCGCGTATCCAACTGCTTAGTCCGCGGTTGGCCAACCAGATTGCTGCCGGTGAGGTGGTTGAACGTCCGGCCTCGGTGATCAAGGAGCTGTTGGAAAACAGCCTGGATTCCGGTGCCAAACGTATCGAAGTTGATGTCGAGCAGGGCGGTGTCAAGCTGCTCAAGGTGCGTGACAACGGCAGCGGCATCTCTTCAGATGACCTGCCGCTGGCGCTGGCGCGCCATGCCACCAGCAAGATCCGCGAGCTGGAAGACCTTGAGCAGGTGATGAGTCTGGGCTTTCGGGGGGAGGCGTTGGCCTCGATCAGCTCGGTGGCGCGCCTGACTCTGACTTCGCGCACCGAAGGGGCTGAGCAGGCCTGGCAGGTGGAAACCGAAGGGCGCGACATGCAGCCGCGGGTGCAGCCAGCCGCGCACCCGGTCGGCACCTCGGTGGAGGTGCGCGACCTGTTCTTCAACACCCCGGCGCGGCGCAAGTTTCTCAAAACCGAAAAGACTGAATTCGACCACCTGCAGGAAGTGATCAAACGCTTGGCGCTGGCGCGCTTCGACGTGGCTTTTCATCTGCGTCACAACGGTAAGACTGTCCTCGGTTTGCATGAGGCCCCGGATGAAATTACGCGCGCGCGGCGGGTGGCGTCGGTTTGTGGCGCGGCATTTCTGGAGCAAGCGCTGCCGATCGATATCGAGCGCAATGGTCTGCACCTGTGGGGCTGGGTAGGGCTTCCGACCTTTTCGCGGAGCCAGGCCGACCTGCAGTACTTCTATGTGAACGGTCGCATGGTGCGCGACAAATTGGTTGCCCATGCGGTGCGCCAGGCTTACCGCGATGTGCTGTTTAATGGCCGCCATCCGACCTTTGTGCTGTTTCTGGAAATCGATCCGGCGGTGGTCGATGTCAATGTGCACCCGACCAAGCATGAGGTGCGCTTCCGTGATGGGCGCATGGTGCATGACTTTCTTTATGGCACCTTGCACCGTGCGTTAGGCGAAGTGCGCCCTGAAGATCAGTTGGCTGCCCCGGCGGCGGTCAGCGAGATGGTGCGTCCGAGCGGCCAGGCCGCTGGCGAGTTTGGCCCGCAAGGTGAAATCGGCTTAGCGGCCAGTCTGTTGCAGTCGACACCCAGTGCGTCGGTCTGGCGTTCGCCGGGGGCTGGCTATCAGGGTTCTCGTCCGGAGGCCGCTTTGCCCGCAGCTGAAGCTCAGGGCGCGTATCGCGAGTTTTTCTCGCCGATGGCCACTGCGTCGACACCGGCTGCGCTCCCTGAGGAGCAAGGTGATATTCCGCCGCTGGGCTACGCCATCGCGCAGCTCAAAGGTGTCTATATCCTCGCCGAGAACGTTCAGGGGCTGGTGGTGGTGGATATGCATGCGGCCCATGAGCGCATTACCTATGAGCGGCTGAAAGTGGCCATGGCCAGTGAAGGTCTGCGCGGCCAGCCGTTGCTGGTGCCAGAGTCGATTGCCGTGAGCCAGCGTGAGGCTGATTGTGCTGAAGAACATGCCGAGTGGTTCCAGCGGCTTGGCTTTGAGCTGCAACGCTTGGGCCCGGAAACCCTGGCAATTCGTCAGATACCCGCATTGCTTAAACAGGCCGAGGCCACTCGCCTGGTGCAGGATGTGCTGGGTGATCTACTCGAATACGGCACCACCGATCGCATTCAAGCGCACCTCAATGAGCTGCTGGGCACCATGGCCTGTCACGGTGCGGTGCGTGCCAATCGACGGCTAACCCTGCCAGAAATGAACGGCTTGCTGCGCGACATGGAAAGTACTGAACGCAGCGGTCAGTGCAATCATGGGCGTCCAACGTGGACGCAGATGGGCATGGATGACCTCGACAAGCTGTTCCTGCGCGGCCGTTAAAGTTTTCGCGCCCTTTTATTTAGAGACTTTTTGAGCATGTCTGAGCGTCTGCCTCCGGCGATTTTTTTAATGGGGCCGACGGCGGCCGGCAAGACCGATCTAGCTATTGAGCTGGCGCGGGTGCTGCCCTGTGAGTTGATCAGCGTCGACTCTGCCTTGATCTACCGTGGCATGGACATTGGTACGGCCAAGCCGGATAAGGCGACGTTGGCCGAGTTTCCCCATCGTTTGATCGATATTCGAGACCCGGCCGAAAGTTATTCGGCCGCCGAGTTTCGCCATGATGCGTTGGCGGCGATGGCCGACATCACTGCGCGCGGGCGTATTCCGCTGCTGGTGGGCGGCACCATGCTGTATTTCAAGGCGCTGCTTGAGGGGCTGGCTGAAATGCCCAGTGCCAATGCCCCGTTGCGCGCAGCGCTCGAGGCGCGTGGCCAAACTGAAGGCTGGCAGGCGTTGCACGGCGAGTTGCGTGCGGTTGACCCAGAGTCGGCCGCGCGCATCCATCCCAATGACCCGCAGCGCTTGATTCGTGCCCTTGAGGTCTATAATGTGAGCGGTGAAAGCATGACCGCTCATCGCCAGCGCCAGGCTGCAGAAAATACTGTCAGTGGCGCATCGATAAGCGGGCAATTCCCCTATACTGTCGCGCAATTGGCCATCGCTCCGGCGCAACGGCAGCTGTTACATGAGCGAATTGCCCTACGTTTTCGTTTGATGTTGGAACAGGGGCTGGTTGCCGAGGTCGAAGCTCTGCATCAAAGAAGTGACTTGCACGTTGGCTTGCCGTCTATACGGTCAGTGGGCTATCGGCAGGTCTGGGAGTTTCTGGACGGCAACCTTGACGCTGAGCAAATGCAGGAGCGCGGCATTATCGCCACGCGCCAGCTGGCCAAGCGACAGTTCACCTGGTTACGTGGTTGGCAGCAAGATGTGCATTGGTTAGATAGCGCTGATTGCAACAATCTGCCGCGTGCCTTGAAATACTTGGCAGCGGTCTCCATATTGACCTGAGATATTGCCGCTGGCCGTCTATCCTTGGGGTATGACGGCTTTGAGCCGTTGGTTTGTTTACTTAAATTATTGAAAATTGATCCTTAAAGGAGTGCGGCACATGTCAAAAGGGCATTCGCTACAAGACCCTTACCTGAACACCTTGCGTAAAGAGCGCGTCCCGGTGTCTATTTATTTGGTTAACGGCATCAAGCTGCAAGGCCAAATCGAATCCTTCGACCAGTTCGTGATTTTGCTGAAAAACACTGTCAGCCAGATGGTTTACAAGCACGCCATTTCTACCGTGGTGCCTAGCCGCCCGGTGCGTCTGCCGAGCGCAAGTGAAACTGAACAAGCTGAAGCTGAACTTGGTAACGCCTAATTTAGGAGGCTGTATTGTTCTTCGAGCGTCATGAAGGTGGGGATCGGGCTATCCTGGTGCATCTGGACGGCCAAAACTCCGAGGCGCGTGAAGATCCGCAGGAGTTTCAGGAGCTGGCGCTTTCCGCTGGCGCTGAAACTGTTGCGTTTTTCAGCATTCCGAGTAATCGGTTGACGGCCAAATACCTGATCGGCAGTGGCAAAGTTGAAGAGTTGCGTGACCAAGTCAAGGCCTGTGAGGCGGATCTGGTTATCTTCAACCACGTGCTTACGCCGAGCCAGGAACGCAACCTTGAGCGTGCTTTCGAATGTCGAGTGTTGGACCGTACCGGTCTGATCCTCGACATTTTTGCTCAGCGCGCGCGTACTCATGAAGGCAAGTTGCAGGTCGAGCTGGCACAGCTTGATCACATGAGTACGCGGCTGGTGCGTGGCTGGACCCACCTTGAGCGGCAAAAAGGTGGTATCGGTCTGCGCGGCCCGGGTGAGACTCAGCTAGAAACTGACCGCCGCCTGTTGCGGGTGCGCATTCGTCAGATCAAGCAGAAGCTTGAAAAAGTGCGTAGCCAGCGTGATCAAGCCCGTCGTGGGCGGCAGCGTGCGGACATCCCCTCTGTATCGTTGGTGGGTTACACCAACGCCGGCAAGTCGACGCTGTTCAATGCGTTGACCTCCTCGGAGGTTTACGCGGCCGATCAGTTGTTTGCCACCCTTGACCCGACTCTACGTCGTCTGGATCTAGATGATCTGGGCCCGATTGTGCTCGCCGATACCGTGGGCTTTATCCGTCATTTGCCGCACAAGCTGGTCGAGGCGTTCCGCGCGACGCTTGAGGAATCGAGCAATTCCGATCTGCTGCTGCACGTAATTGACTCCCATGAGCCGGAGCGTGATCAGCAGATTGAGCAGGTACTGGCTGTGCTGGGTGAAATCGGTGCGCAGGATCTGCCGATGCTTGAGGTCTACAACAAGCTTGATTTACTTGAGGGTGTGGAGCCGCAGATTCAGCGTGATGCTGATGGTAAACCGCAACGGGTTTGGTTGTCGGCGCGTGATGGGCGCGGGTTGCCGTTATTGCGTCAGGCCATAGCGGAGCTGTTGGGTGATGACCTGTTTGTCGGTACATTGCAGTTGCCGCAACGGCTTGCCCGCATGCGTGCGCAGTTTTTTGATTTGGGCGTGGTGCAGAGCGAGTCGTACAGTGAGGATGGCAGTAGCCTGCTGGCGGTGCGTTTGCCGCGTATCGAGCTGAACCGGCTGGTCAGCCGTGCCGGGCTCGAACCGCAAGAATTTATTGAGCAACACACTTTGCAATAAAGCCTGCGCCAGCGACTTTGCCGCTGGGTGCATGCATTCTGTAGCATTGGCTGACGCGCCGTGGGTGCGTCTTTGCTTTATCAGATGGAGAGCGCTATGGCTTGGAATGAGCCGGGTGGCAACTCGAATAATCAGGATCCATGGGGTGGCCGTAAGAACGGTGATCGCAAGGGCCCGCCGGATATCGATGAGGCCTTCCGCAAGCTGCAAGAGAGCCTGAATGGGCTGTTCGGTGGCGGCAAAAAACGAGGCAGCGAAGCTGGCTCAGGCGGTGGTGGTGGTTTCGGCCTGCTGTTTGTAGGCCTTGGCTTGCTGGCTGCAGTCTGGCTGTACAGCGCGATCTATGTCGTTGATGAGCAGGAGCAGGCAGTCGTGCTGCGCTTCGGCAAGTACTACGAAACAGTCGGTCCGGGCCTGAATATCTATTTCCCGCCGATTGATCGCAAATTCCAGGAAAACGTCACCCGCGAGCGTGCTTACAGCAAGCAGGGGCAGATGTTGACCGAGGACGAGAACATCATCGAAGTGCCGTTGACCGTGCAGTACAAGATCAGCAACTTGCAAGATTTCGTACTCAACGTCGACCAACCGGAAATCAGCCTGCAGCATGCCACTGACAGTGCCGTGCGCCATGTGGTGGGCTCCACCGAGATGGATCAGGTGCTGACCGAAGGGCGTGAGTTGATGGCCAGTGAGGTTAAGGAGCGCTTGCAGCGGTTCCTCGACAACTACCGCACCGGTATCGCAGTCACTCAGGTTAACTTGCAGAGCGCAGCTGCGCCTCGTGAAGTGCAGGAAGCCTTTGATGACGTGATCCGCGCCCGTGAAGACGAGCAGCGTGAGAAGAACCAAGCAGAAACTTATGCCAACGGTGTAGTGCCGGAAGCCCGTGGTCAGGCGCAGCGTCTGATTGAGGATGCCAGCGGTTACCGTGATGAAGTGGTTTCGCGCGCGCAGGGTGAGGCGGATCGCTTCACTGCGTTGGTCGCCGAGTACCGTAAGGCTCCCGAGGTGACGCGTGAGCGTCTGTATCTGGACACCATGCAAGAGCTGATGACCAACACCAGCAAAGTGCTGGTAACGGGTGATAAAGGCCAAAACAACCTGCTGTACCTGCCGCTGGACAAAATGATCGACGGTCGCAGCGCGTCTGCGCCGAGCTCGATCTCCGGTTCGGCGAGTGCGTCGGATGCGGGGGCGCGTGTAAGTATTGATCCGCGCCAGGTTGAGCTGCGTACAAGGGAGAGTCGCTGATGAGCAATAAATCACTGATTGCCCTGATTGTTGGCGTGGTGCTGGCGATCGTCGCCTGGAACAGCTTCTATATCGTGGCGCAGACTGAGCGGGCGGTGCTGCTGCAGTTCGGTCGTATCGTTCAGCCTGATGTGCAGCCAGGTCTGCATGTGAAGATTCCATACGTCAACCAGGTGCGTAAATTTGATGCGCGCTTGCTGACGCTGGACTCCACCAGCTCGCGTTTCCTTACGCTGGAAAAGAAAGCATTGATGGTAGATGCCTTCGCTAAATGGCGTGTGCTGGATGCTGAGCGTTACTACACCGCGACCTCGGGTATTAAGCAGATTGCCGACGAGCGTCTGGCGCGTCGTCTTGAGGCTTCGCTGCGTGACCAGTTCGGTAAGCGCACCCTGCATGAGTCGGTGTCGGGTGAGCGTGATGCCTTGATGGCTGACGTGACAGCGTCCTTGAATCGGGCTGCGCAGAAGGAGCTGGGTATCGAGGTGGTGGATGTGCGCGTTAAGGCCATTGATCTGCCGAAAGAGGTCAACCGCAGCGTCTTCGATCGCATGAGCTCTGAGCGTGAGCGTGAGGCGCGTGAGCACCGTGCCAAAGGCCGCGAGCTGGCTGAAGGTATTCGTGCCGATGCGGATCGTCAGCGTCGCGTGTTGCTGGCGGACGCCTACCGTCAGGCCGAAGAATTGCGCGGTGAGGGTGATGCCCAGGCTGCTGCAATCTATTCCAAGGCCTATGGCATGGATCAGGAGTTCTACTCGTTCTATCGCAGTCTGAGAGCCTATCGCGAAAGTTTCGCTGATAAGCGTGATGTGCTGGTGCTGGACCCGAGCAGTGACTTCTTCCGTTACCTCGAGAAATCTAAGCCTTAAGTCATCGCCCCGGCGGGCAGCCGTCGGGGTGATCCTTATTGAAAACGTGGTATGATGCGGCAGCCGGGGAAATCCCGGCTTTTTTGCGTCTGTGGGAAGCATGTGGCAGGAATTGGTCATCGCATTGTGTCTTGTGCTGGTGCTAGAGGGCATCCTGCCCTTCCTGGGGCCGCGCCTTTGGCGTGACACGCTTTTACAACTGACGTGGTTGTCTGCAAACGACAGCTGCATCTGATCGGGTTGGCCAGCAGATTGCTGGGAACAACTGTCCTTACCGGCTTCACTGAACGCTTGTGCTGCCCGATCCAAGAGGGGAATGGCGAAATGGCAACGGTAGACCGCTGGCTGCTGCCAGATGGCATCGAAGAAGTACTGCCGCCGTACGCGGGGCGTATTGAAGTGGCGCGCCGTCAGGTGCTGGATCTGTTCCAGTGCTGGGGCTATGAGTTCGTGGTGACGCCGCACATCGAATATCTTGAGTCGCTGCTCACGGGCGCCGGGCAAGATCTTGATTTGCGTACCTTCAAGGTGACCGACCCGCTGTCCGGGCGGCAGATGGGCTTTCGTGCCGATATCACGCCGCAAGTAGCGCGCATTGATGCGCATACCTTGCGTCGCGAGGGGCCGAGTCGTCTGTGCTACGCCGGCAGTGTGGTGCATGCTCAGCCGCGTGCGCTGACCACTTCACGCAGCCCGATTCAGTTGGGTGCTGAGTTGTATGGCGATGCCAGTCCGGCCAGTGATGTCGAAGTGATCAGCTTGTTGGTCAGTACCCTTGAGCTGGCGGCAGTGCCGGATGTGCACATGGACCTTGGTCATGTGGGTATCTACCGTGGTTTGGCGCGTGCCGCTGCGCTGTCTGGCGAAGTTGAGCAGAAGTTGTTCGATGCGCTGCAGCGCAAGGCGATGGATGAGGTTGCTGAGCTGACCGAAACCCTGCCGAATGACCTGCGCAAGATGCTGCGCGCGCTCAGCGAGCTGTGCGGTGGGCGTGAGGTGTTGGATCTGGCTCAGGCCTGCTTGGTCGATGCGCCCGACGACGTGCATGCCGCGCTAGACGACCTGATGGCGATTGCCGATGCGCTGAGCTTGCGCTATCCGGAATTGCCGCTGTACTTCGATCTCGGCGAGCTGCGCGGCTATCACTATCACACCGGCGTGGTGTTTGCGGCCTTTGTTCCGGGTGTTGGCTATGCCATTGCTCAGGGCGGTCGCTATGACGACATCGGTGCCGACTTTGGTCGCGCGCGTCCGGCAACAGGCTTCTCCACTGACCTGAAAACCCTGGTCAGCCTGGGGCAGATGCAGCTGGGTGATGTGCCGGCTGGTATCTGGGCGCCAGATAACCATGATGTGTTTTTGTGGCAAGCCATTCAGCGTTTGCGTCAGGGCGGACAGCGTGTTGTTCAGGCGCTGCCTGGGCAGGCTGCGGCTGATGCCGAGGTGGCAGGTTGTGATCGTCAGCTGTTGTTGCGTGATGGTCGCTGGCAGCTGGCTGAACTAACAGCTTAAGCGTCCGTACCAAAAGTTTCCGCCGGCAGTGGCCGGCATCCAGTTTGCGAAGAGGGTTAGTGTTATGGGTAAGAATGTCGTAGTCCTGGGCACCCAGTGGGGCGATGAAGGCAAAGGCAAGATCGTCGACCTGCTGACCGAACAGGCTGCAGCTGTTGTGCGTTATCAGGGTGGTCACAATGCTGGCCACACCCTGGTGATCGACGGCGAGAAGACCGTTCTGCACCTCATCCCCTCCGGCATCCTGCGCGAAAACGTGCAGTGCCTGATCGGCAATGGCGTAGTGGTGGCGCCCGATGCGCTGATGCGTGAAATCCTCAAGCTGGAAGAGAAGGGCGTGCCGGTGCGCGAGCGTCTGCGTATCAGTCCTTCCTGTCCGCTGATCCTGCAATATCACGTGGCCCTTGATCAGGCGCGTGAGAAGGCGCGTGGTGATGACAAAATTGGCACCACGGGGCGTGGCATTGGCCCGGCCTATGAAGACAAGGTGGCGCGTCGCGGTCTGCGCATTGGTGACTTGTTTAACCCGGAGCGTTTCGCCGTCAAGCTTGCCGAATTGCTGGATTACCACAACTTCGTGCTGGTCAATTACTACAAAGAGCCGGCTATCGACTTCCAGAAGACGCTCGACGAGTGCATGGAATACGCCGAGCTGCTGAAGCCGATGATGACCGACGTGACGGCGGTGCTGCACGAGATGCGTCGTGAGGGTCAGGACATCATGTTCGAGGGCGCTCAGGGTTCGTTGCTGGATATCGATCACGGCACTTACCCCTACGTCACCAGCTCCAACACCACGGCGGGCGGTATTGCGACCGGTTCCGGTTTTGGTCCGATGTACCTGGATTACATCCTCGGCATCACCAAGGCTTACACCACCCGCGTTGGCTCCGGTCCGTTCCCGACCGAGTTGTTCGATGAAACTGGCGCGTTCCTCGCCAAGCGTGGCCACGAATTCGGTTCCACCACCGGTCGCGCCCGTCGTTGCGGTTGGTTTGATGCCGTGATCCTGCGTCGCGCCATCGAGATCAACAGCATCTCGGGTCTGTGCTTGACCAAGCTGGATGTGCTCGACGGCCTGGAAACCATCCGTATCTGTGTCGGCTATAAAGACCAGAATGGTGTTGTGTTGGTTGATGCGCCGACTGATGCCGATAGCTACCTGGGCTTACAGCCGGTTTACGAAGAGATGCAGGGCTGGAGTGAGTCGACGCTGGGGGCGAAAACCCTGGAAGAGCTGCCGGCTGCTGCGCGTGCTTATATCAAGCGCGTGGAGGAATTGGTTGGTGCGCCGGTCGATATCGTCTCCACCGGGCCGGATCGCAACGAGACTATTGTGTTGCGTCATCCGTTTGCCTGATAGTCGTGAGCAATGCACAAAGGGTCGCCATTTGGCGGCCCTTTGTCGTTGTGCGCCAGGCATGGCGCGTTGCGCGCAAGCGCAACCAGCTTGGCTGTGGTGGCCTCGCTGGTGACTTGGAGGTGAAAGTCCTCTACACACCCGGCAAGGGGAAGTGTTAGCCAGAGGCAAGGGTGTCGC
>JAHIWP010000079.1 GCA_018816095.1 Gammaproteobacteria bacterium | reverse complement strand
GAAGCAGGCCGCCGGCACCCTCAGCCCGGACGACCTGAACGCCCTGGAGCAGTACCTGAAATCCGACTACAACCCGGACAAGGACTTCCTGCCGCCGGACCTGGCCAAAGCCGCCGAAGCTCAATTGCGTAACAACACGCAGTACTGAGTGAGCCGGACAAAAAAGCCCGCTGAGATCAGCGGGCTTTTTTATTGGCTGCGAGTAGCGCTGCAGATTACTTATTCAGTAACCGCTCCAGCCCCGCCAGCAAGCGCGCCAATGCGCCCTGATTAGCCTGCATCACGCCCTCCCCGGCCATGCGCATCGCCTGCGCAGCCTCAGGCTCCCGCCACAACTGCGCCACGCACTGTGCCAGCGCGGCGGCATCTGCCACCTCGCTCAGCGCACCGGCGGTGCGCAGCTGCGCCGCAATTTCCAGGAAGTTGAACAGATGCGGACCGCTCAGCACCGGCTTGCCCAAGGCGGCAGGTTCGAGCAGGTTATGCCCGCCATTGGCCACCAGGCTGCCGCCGACAAAGGCGATGTCCGCCAGGGCATAGAGAAACAACAGCTCACCCATGGTGTCGCCGAGCAGCACCTGATCAGTTGCCTGCAGCGGCTCACCAGAAGAACGTCGCCGCGTGCTAAAACCTTGGCGCTGACACAACTCGAACACCGAGTTGAAGCGTTCAGGGTGGCGTGGCACCAGAATCAGCAAGGCATCGGGGTATTGCTTGAGCAGTTCACGATGGGCCGCCAGGACAATCTCATCCTCACCGGCGTGGGTGCTTGCGGCGATCCATACCGGGCGCGACCCGGCCTGCCACTGTTCACGCAAGGCCGCGGCACGCTTGAGCAAATCAGGGTCAATGGTTAAATCAAACTTGATCGACCCGGTCACCTCGACGCAGGCCGCGCGCGCGCCAAGACTTTTGAACCGTTCAGCCTCTAGCGCCGTCTGCACGGCAATCAAATCCAACTCGGCGAGCATCGGCGCGGTGAGCTTGGTAAAACGCGCATAACCCCGCGCCGAACGCTCGGACAATCGCGCATTGGCCACCGCCACCGGGATGCCGCGCTTGGCGCACTGATGGATATGGTTGGGCCACAGTTCGGTCTCCATAATCACCGCGAGCGTGGGCTGCGCGCGATCCAGAAAGCGCGTCGCCGCCCAAGGCAGGTCATACGGCAGGTAGCAATGCTGCACACGTCCGGCGTATTCGGCCGTGCCAAACATGGCCTGGATGCGCTCCGAACCGGTGGGCGTCATGCAGGTCATGGTGATCGGCTTATCGGGGTAACGCGCCAACAATTCGCGCACCAGTGGCGCGGCCGCAATGCTTTCACCCACCGACACGGCATGCAGCCAGATACCGCCAGGCTTGAGCGGCGGCAGACCGAGGGCAAAACGCTCACCGATGCGCTGGGCATAGGCCGGCGCTCGCCAAGTGCGCCAGGCCAGTCGCCCGGCCACAATCGGCAGGCCGAGATGAAACAGCAGGGTGTAGAGGCTTCTATTCATGGCGCGCAGCTTATGCACTTTGGTAAACATCGTCGAGTCACGCGCAAGCACGCTTCAACCAATCGCCTGTAAATGCTCGGCGAAACATTCCGCCAACCACAATGCCGCCGGGCCGAGCGCCTCATCACGCCGACAAACCAGCTCGACCACCAAGGGCGGCGGAGTCCAATCACTGTTCAGTTCAACCAGCTGGCCTTGATAGGTTGGGTACTGCACTACATGGCGCGGCAACCAGGCCCAGCCAAGGTTACGCATCAATAACTCGGCCATGGCGTAAAAACTGTCGGTGCGCCATACCGACGGACTGAGCTGCTCGCCGCCGGGATAATGGCTGTCCTGTGGGGCCATCAACAGCTGCCGATGACGGGCCAGCTCGCGCCGATCAACATGTTTGAAATGCGCCAATGCATGCCCGGCGCCGCACACCGTCACCATCTCGATGGTGCCCAGACGCTGACGTTCCAGTGCATCGGGCATCTGCTCGTGGTGAAACAGCAGGCCGAGGTCGGCGCGATGCTCCAGTAGCTTGCGCGCCACATCGCCCTGGGCGCCGCTGGCCAGCTGCACCTCCAATAGCGGGAACTGCTGAGCCAGCGCCTCCAGGCTATCGAGTACCGGCTGATAGGGCATGGCTTCATCTTGAGCCAGGCGCAGACACACTTCCTCACCACGCACTAGCCCCAGCGCCCGCCCCTCAAGGCGCTGACACTGACGCAACACCTCGCGCGCCTCTGCCAGCAGGGCCGCGCCGGCCTCGGTCAGGCGCGGCTGGCGGCCGCTGCTACGCTCGAACAAGCGTACGCCAAGGTCGGTCTCCAACAAAGCAATCGCATGGCTCACCGCCGATTGCGCGCGCTGCATCTGCCGCCCTACGGCAGAGAACGATTGACCATCGGCGACGCTGACAAACAGGCGAATCTGCTCCAGGTTCCACTGCACAACCTATCTCCTATTCAGATAGGTAATCACTTTATCCCATCTGGTATAGGCCTAAAATGGCGCGCAGATCACACAGGAGTCCACAGCATGGGCGGCTACCTCTACCTCGCCATTGCCATCACGGCTGAAGTCATTGCCACTACCTCGATGAAGGCCCTGGATGGCTTCAATAAACCCTTACCGCTGCTGCTGGTCGTGGTCGGTTACGGCCTATCGTTCTGGATGCTCAGCCTGGTGGTAAAAACCATCCCGGTGGGTGTCGCCTATGCGGTCTGGGCCGGCCTGGGTATTGTGCTGGTGAGCATCGCGGCGGTGTTCCTCTACCAGCAGCGCCTCGACCTGCCAGCCATGCTCGGCATGGGACTGATCGTTGCCGGGGTGGTGGTGATTCAGTTGTTCTCGCAAAGCGTCGTCCATTGACCTAGACGCTGGCGGGTTATACTGCGCACCTGTTTTCCCGGTGAGACGCATGCATGTCCCAAGCATTAAGCACTGATGTTTTGATCGTTGGCGGCGGTGTTGCTGGCCTTTGGCTGAATGCGCGCCTGCGCCGCCAGGGCTTTGCCACCGTGCTGGTGGAAAATGCCAGTCTCGGCGGCGGACAGAGCGTGAAATCTCAAGGCATCATCCATGGCGGCGCCAAATACGCCCTGCACGGCGCACTCACAGGCGCGTCCGAAGCCATTGCCGATATGCCACGGCGCTGGCGCGAAGCACTGGCCGGTAACGGCGAGTTGGACCTCACTGGTGTGCGCCTGCTGTCCGATGCGCACTACCTGTGGTCCCCCGGCAGCCTGGCCGGCAACATCACCAGCTTCTTCGCCAGCAAGGCCGTGCGCGGCCGGGTCGATCAGGTCAAGGGCGAGCAACTGCCACCGGCCCTGCAGCACCCGAAATTCAAGGGAAAGGTCTACCGCCTGGCCGAGTTGGTATTGGATGTACCCAGCCTGATCAGCCGCCTGAGCGAACTGGCTGGTGATGGCCTGCTGGCTGCCGAGCGCATTGAACCCCTGCAGGAAAATGGCGAGCTGACCGGCCTGCGCGTCGACGGCCGCGAGATTCGCGCGCAGCGCATCATCCTCAGCGCCGGCCGTGGCAACGCCGAGCTACTGAGCAGCCTCGGTCTGAGCCAGCCCGCGCAACAACTGCGCCCGCTGTACATGGTGCTGGTCAAAGGGCCAACCCTAAAACCACTGTACGCCCACTGCCTGGGTGGCGGACCGAAGCCGCGCGTGACGGTCACCACACATCCGGCTGCCGACGGCCAGTGGGTTTGGTACTTGGGGGGCGATCTGGCCGAAGCCGATGGTGTCGCTCGCGATGAGGCCAGCCAGGTCAAAGCAGCGCAGAAAGAACTCAGCGACTTGCTGCCCTGGGTCGACTTGTCTAGCGCCCAGTGGGCTACGCTGCGGGTGGAACGTGCCGAGCCGGCACAGTCCGGCCTGGTTCGCCCAGATAACGCCTTCGTGCATGAGCAAAACAAGCTGCTGGTCGGTTGGCCAACTAAACTGGCCCTGGCGCCAGACTTTGCTGATCGCGTACTGGCCGCACTGAGCCGTGACGGTATTCAGCCGACGCCGCACGCACCACTGCCCGAGCTGCCACGCCCGGCCATTGCCGCACCTGCCTGGGAGGAACTGTTCTGATGCATCCACTGCACAGCCTGCACAACCTGTACCGCCCACTGGGCGCCACCGAGCTGCTGGTCTCGCCGCTGGGCCTGGGCACGGTCAAGCTCGGCCGCGACCAGGGGGTGAAATACCCCAACGGTTTTACCATTCCCGATGACGCCGCCGCCCGCGAACTGCTGGCCCTGGCCCATGACCTGGGCATCAACCTGATCGACACCGCGCCGGCCTATGGCACCAGCGAAACCCGCCTCGGCCCGCTGCTGCGCGGTCAGCGCCAGCAATGGGTGATCGTCAGCAAGGTCGGCGAAGAGTTCGACAACGGCCAATCGCGCTTCGACTTCAGCCCAACACACACGCGCTTTTCCGTGGAACGCAGCCTCAAACGCCTGGAAACCGATTTTATCGACCTGGTGCTGGTGCATTCCGACGGCAACGATGTGGCGATTCTGCGTGACAGCGGTGTGTACGAAACCCTGGCTGAGCTTAAACGCGAGGGCAAGATTCGCGGCTTCGGCCTCTCCGGCAAAACCGTCGAAGGCGGCCTGCTAGCCTTGGCAACCGGTGACTGCGCGATGGTCACCTACAACCTCAATGAGCAAGGTGAGCAGGCCGTGCTTGATTACGCCGACCTGCACGGCAAAGGCATCCTGATCAAGAAGGCCCTGGCCAGCGGTCATGCCTGCCTGGCACCGGGCGTCGACCCGGTGCGCGCCAGCTTCGAGCTGATCTTCGCCCACCCGGCGGCCACCAGCGCCATCATCGGCACCATCAACCCGCAGCATCTGGCGCATAACGTCGCCACCGCTGCTGCTGTAATTCAGGATATTGCCTGACGGGTCTCACCCGACGATCTGTGCCAAGCTCTCAGGCCATGCCCACGCCGACACCCGCGAGGAGTTGCCATGCCGCGCACCCTGATCCGCAAAGACCCCAGCAACTTCAAGACCCTCCAGCTGTTTGTCGAAGCCAGCCCGGAAGGCCTGAGCTACCAGGGCCTGGGCAGACCGCTGAACTTCGCGCAGGTGCTGGAAAAGCGCAGACCGGTAAACGTGGCCGACACCCAGCGCTTTGCCGTGGAGTTGGCCAATCTGGGGGTTTCGGTGCGCCTGACCCTCAACTGGCAGGGCCGGGAATACTGGGTACTGGTACGCCAGCGCCGCGCTGACCGTGGCGATGTGGTGCTCAAGCTGATCTCCGGCTACGTGCCGGCCCACGAACTCAACCTGCCGCTGCTGACTGCGATTCAGGAAGTGGCCGAAGAGTGCCTGCTGGAAACCCCGGAAGGCTGGCTGAGCGGGCGCTTTGGCGACACCTGGCTGCCGACGCCTTACCAGGGCGCACTGCGCTACCGGGAAACCGCGCACTTCAGCCTCAGCTCATTGTCCGGCGCGGCGCGCCCGGTGCAATGCGGCAACCTCAAGCTACTCGAACGCCCGCGCGCCTATGTGCACCTGCCCACCGCCTCGCTGCAACTGGTCTACGACCTGCGCCTGGACCTGCCCAGAGAAACTCGCCAACTCAGCCTATTGCATGTCGATGAGCACCTGGAAGACGGCCAACTGATCGCCCGCCTCAACCGTACGCGCCCCGACCTGTTTCTAATTCCGCTGGATCAGGGCCGACCGACCGCCCAGCTGCTGACCCTGAAACAGGGTCAGCTGGCACCGGCCAGTACCCGCGGCCTGTGGCTGGCGGAAAGCTTTGCGCCTCAGGACGGCTGGCTGGTGCGCGACGAACGGATACGCTGGAAAGATTGGCTGGCGCAGCAAAGTTGCGTCGAACCGGCCGCCAAGAATGGCCGGACACAAAAAAGCCCCACCTAGGCAGGGCCAAAAGGGACTTCGTTCAGCTTCGCTTATTTAAGCTCGCTGGAGCTCTTGCCGAGCAGACGCCGCGCCACAATCAGCAACTGGATCTGCTGGGTGCCTTCGAAGATGTCGAGAATCTTCGAGTCGCGCGCCCACTTTTCCAGCAACTCATCCTCGCCGTAACCCAGGGCACCGGCCAGCTCGACGCATTTCAACGTCACTTCGTTGGCCACGCGCCCGGCCTTGGCCTTGGCGATCGAGGCCTCCTTGGAGTTGGGCAGTTTGTTGTCGGCCATCCAGGCAGCTTTCAGGGTCAGCAGGCGCGCAGCCTCCCACTCGGCCTCCAGGCGATAGAGGGTCGCCTCGGCATGGCTGACACTGAGCAGCGGCGTGCGGTAATCCAGCGTGCAGACCTTCTTCAACAGCTCACGGGTGCGATCCAGCGACGCCTTGGCCACCCCCACCGCCATGCCAGCCACCAGCGGGCGGGTGTTGTCGAAGGTTTCCATCACCCCGGCGAAACCCTTCTGCACATCGATCTCGGGGTTACCCAGCAGGTTGGCCGCCGGCACCCGGCAGTCGCTGAAGCTGATCGAGGCGGTATCCGAGGCCTTGATCCCGAGCTTCTTCTCCAGGCGCGTCACCGTCATGCCCGGCGTGCCGTGCTCGACCACGAAGGACTTGATCGCCGCGCGGCCGAGGTTCTTGTCCAGGGAGGCCCAGACCACCACCGCATCGGCGCGCTCGCCCGAGGTGACGAAGATCTTCTCGCCGTTAAGCACGTAATGATCGCCATCCTTCACCGCCGTGGTGCGGATCGCCGCCGAGTCCGAACCGCACCCCGGCTCGGTGATCGCCATGGCCGCCCAGGTGCCGCCGAAGCGCTTGAGCTGTTCGTCATTGGCCACCGCGGCAATCGCCGCATTGCCCAGGCCCTGGCGCGGCATGGCCAACAGCAAACCGACATCGCCCCAGCACAGCTCCATCACCCCCAGCAGCGCCGAGAGGTTGCCACCGTTCTTGATGCCTTCCTGCTGCTCGCGGGCCGCGCCACGCTTGCTCGCCGAGGTGGCACCGATGGCGTCCGGCGAGCCGGCGTTCATGCCGTCGAGCAAGGCGGCGAGCAGGTCCAGTTCCTTGGGATAGGCGTGCTCGGCCTTGTCGTACTTGCGCGAGATAGGCCGGAAGTAGTTCTCCGCCACCTGATGGGCCTGATTAACCAGGCCACGGAATTTCTTCGGGGTTTCCAGATTCATGTCGATGCGTCCTTAGAGTTGCAGGCCGCCGGCCATCACGGCCAGCGCGCGCAAATCGCGGTACCAGCGCTCGGCCGGATGTTCTTTGGTAAAGCCATGGCCACCGAGCAGTTGCACCGCGTCAGTACCGATCTGCATGGCCTTGTCGCTACAGACCAGGCGCGCCAGATAGGCTTCACGCTGGAAAGGCAGCCCTTGCTCGGCACGCGCACAGGCGCGCCAAACCATCAGGCGCATGGCGTCCAGTTCCACCGCCATGTCGGCGACCATAAAGGCCACGCCCTGGCGGTGGCTGATCGGCTCACCGAAGGCCAGGCGCTCATTGCAGTAAGGCACCACATAATCCAGCGCGGCCTGCGCCGTACCCACCGCCAAGGCGCACCAGGCCAACGCCGCATAATCGAGAAAGCCCTGGTAGTTGAACTGCTCGCCGGCCAGACGGGCCTCCAGCGGCACCTTGACGTTCTTCAGCAGCAGGCGTGCGGTGCTGGTGGCTTTCAGGCCCATGGCGGGTTGCGGCTGGCGCTGCAGGCCCTTGGCTCCGGCGTCGACGATAAACAGCCCAGGACCGTCCGCCGTCTGCGCGGCGACAATCAGTTGGCTGGCATCCAGGCCGCGCAGCACCAGGCATTTCTCGCCGCTGAGCAGGTAGTGCTTGCCGCGCTTTTTCGCCTGAGTGGCCAGGCGCTGCGGGTCGAATAATGGCACCGGCTCATTGACCGCGATGGCCATCAGCGGCGCTCGTTCCTCGCCGACAAACGCCGGCAGCCAGCGCGACTGTTGCGCCGCATTGCCAAAGCGACGAATGCAATTGGCCGCCGACAGCGGCACCAGCAAGGCCGCCGCCAGGGACAGATCGCCCTTGCCCAGGGCCTCGGCGATCAGCGCATTGCTCAACGTGGTGCGCTCGCCGGCCATGCCGCCCTGCGCCTCGCTCACCCCGTAATAGGTCAGGCCCAGCTCATGGGCCTGATTGAGCAAGGCCGCCGGCAGCGTCGCCTGCGCGTCGGCGTCATGGGCCAACGGCCGCAGCACCTCGCGGGCAAAACCCTCAAGCATGTCCACCAGCATCTGCTGTTCATCGGATAACGACAGGTCGAACAGGTCGTCGGCATTCACCGGCCGCGGTGTTTTACTCGCCTGACCGGCGCGCTGCGCCGCCGCCCGAAAACTCGCACGACTGCCGCTGTAGATGAGTTTTTCGACGGGTTTACGCAGCTTCAAGCGGTCCGGCCAGTCGGCCTGGGCGAAACGATTCAACATTGCCAGGGCACGGCCCTGTACATCGGAAGTCATGGCATCTCGCTCCATACGGGGGATGCCAAGGATGATGCGCGCGGTCGGGGGCAAGCGCCTATGACCGCGCCGACGCCGGCGACTGGCACAACAGCCAGTCGCTGGGCAGAGGGTTACTTGCTGCGGATCTTCTCGACGATGGCGGTGGTCGAGCTGTTTTCCACAAGGCCCAGCACCCGCACTTCGCCACCGTAGGCACGGACAATATCGCCGCCGACTACCCCTTCGATGCCGTAGTCGCCGCCCTTGACCAGCACATCCGGCTTGACCGCACGCAGCAGGTTTTCCGGGGTGTCTTCGCTAAAGCTCACCACCCAGTCCACCGCACCAAGGCCGGCCAGCACGGCCATGCGCCGGTCCACCGAGTTGATCGGCCGCCCTGGGCCTTTCAGGCGGCTGACCGAGGCATCGTCGTTGACCGCCAGCACCAGGCGATTGCCCTGGGCACGCGCCTGTTCCAGATAGGTCACATGCCCGGCGTGCAGGATGTCGAAACAGCCATTGGTGAACACGATCGACTCGCCATGGGCGCGTGCATCCTCGACCGCCAGCAGCAGCTGGTCGAGGCTCAGCACGCCGCGCTCTGAACCCGCCTCGCGCTGAATCGCCCGGCGCAACTCGGGCGCGCTGATGGCGGCAGTGCCCAGTTTGCCCACCACGATACCGGCGGCCAGGTTGGCCAGGGCCACCGCATGCGGCAACTCCTCGCCGGCGGCCAGGCTGGCGGCCAGGGTGGAAATCACCGTATCGCCGGCACCGGTCACATCGAATACTTCGCGGGCACGGGCCGGCAGGTGCAGAGCGAGATGGTCTGGGCGCAACAGGGTCATGCCGTGTTCGCCACGAGTCACCAGCAGCGCGCCCAGCGCCAGCTCGCTCATCAGCGCCGCACCCTTGGCCACCAACTCGGCCTCGTCGCGGCACGGCCCGACAATGGTTTCGAACTCATGCAGGTTTGGCGTGATAAGACTCGCGCCACGGTAGATGGAGAAGTCTTTACCCTTGGGATCGGCCAGCACCGCGATGCCTTTGCTGCGCGCCAGCTGCACCAGTGCCTGATGGTTCTGCAGGGCGCCCTTGCCGTAATCCGAGAGGATCAGCACCTTGATGCCATCCAGTTGCGCTTCGACGCTGGCGGCCAGGGCGGCGCTATCGGTGCGAAACGGTTCTTCAAAATCCATGCGCAGCAGTTGCTGATGGCGACTCATCACCCGCAGTTTGACGATGGTGGGTTGGTCCTTGATGCACTGAAACAGTGTTTTCACCCCCACCGCCTGCAGGCTGTTGCTCAGGCTAGTCGCCGCTTCGTCCTGACCAGTGACGCCAACCAATATGGCGGGCGCACCTAATGCAGCGATGTTCAACGCAACGTTTGCGGCACCGCCTGGGCGATCCTCAATCTGCTCGACCTTGACCACCGGCACCGGCGCTTCCGGAGAAATCCGCGAAGTGCCGCCATGCCAATAACGATCGAGCATGACATCGCCTACCACCAGAACAGCAGCTTGGTCAAAACGGGGCATGGACAACTTCATGTGAACTCCGGAGCCTAAAAGTGGCGGGCGCGTAGTCTATCAGGCGATATCCAATGGCGCGCTTTCATCCAAGCCCAGCGCATGCAGGCGTGCATAGAAACCGTTCTGCGCCAGTAGGTCGACATGAGTGCCACGCTCAACGATCCGCCCCTGCTCCATCACCAGGATCAGGTCGGCCTTCTCGATAGTCGACAGACGGTGTGCGATGACCAACGTGGTACGCCCCTTCATCACCCTATCCAGAGCTGCCTGGATATGCCGTTCCGACTCGGTATCGAGGGCTGAAGTTGCTTCATCCAGCACCAGAATCGGCGCATCTTTCAGCAAGGCTCGAGCAATCGCCAGACGCTGGCGCTGACCGCCGGAGAGCAGCACGCCATTCTCGCCGACCTCGGTATCCAACCCCTGCGCCAGCTTGTCGATAAACTCCTTGGCATAGGCCGCCTCGACTGCCTGTTCGATGGCCTCACGCGGCGCGCCGGCCAGATCGCCATAGGCGATATTATTGGCCACGCTGTCATTGAACAGAGTGACCTGCTGAGTCACCAGAGCGATATGTCGGCGCAGATTGCGCAACTTGTAGTCCTCGACATCCACCCCATCGAGCAGAATCTGCCCGGTCTCATGGTGATAGAAACGCGGAATCAGGCTGGCCAGGGTCGACTTGCCGCTGCCAGAGCGCCCGACCAGGGCAATCATCTGGCCCGGTTCGGCGCTAAAACAAATATCGCTAAGCACCGGCCTCTCGGCACCCGGGTACTGGAAGCTCAGATTACGCACTTCCAGCCGGCCACTGACCCGTTCAAGTTCGACCGTACCGCGGTCGACTTCGGGGGCTTCGTCGAGCTGTTCGAAGATGCTGTCGGCGGCAGCCAGGCCTTTCTGGATATTGGCACTGACCTCGGAGAGCTGGCGAATCGGCTTGGGCAGCAAGCCGGCGGCGGTGATGTAAGCCACCAGATCGCCCGCCGTGGCATCGCCGCGCAGAAATAGCACCAGGAACATCAATACCGCCATGGCACTGTAAATCACCAGTTGCAGCATGGGGGTGTAGACCGCGCCGGTCTTGGTCATGCGCAATTGCTTGTTGGTGTTGTCCTGACTGGCGGCAGCAAACCGCGTGGACTCGTAACCCTCGCCACCAAAACTGCGCACTACCCGATAGCCCTGAATGGTCTCGGAGGCGACATGGGTGACATCGCCCATGGCCACCTGGATCTTCTTGCTTTGCTTGCGGAATTTCTTGCTCGCGCTGCCGACCATCAGCGCAATGAGCGGCAGAATAGCCAGCATCACCAAGGTCAGTTGCCAATTCATCCAGAGCAGATAGGCAAACAGGAAAACCACCGTCAAGCCTTCGCGAATCACCACTTTGATCGCATCGGTCGCCGCGCCAGTGACCATGGTCACATTGAAAGTGATACGCGAGATCAGATGCCCGGAGTTGTGATTGTCGAAATAACGGTTGGGCAGCGCCAACAGGCTGTTGAACAACGAAACGCGCAGATCGTGCACCAGCCCCAACGAAACCTTGGCCAGGAAGTAGTTGCCCAGATAGGCCCCGACCCCCTGCCAGGCAGCAATCAGCACAATCAGCAGCGGCACCGCCTGCAGCAGTTGAAGGTCGCGCAGATAGGGTACCGTCGGGAACAGCACCGCCTCGGGATTGGACAGGCCATCGACGAAGTACTTGAGAATGCCGGCGAGCATCGGCTGAGTCGAGGCGAAGATCACGTAGCCGATAATGCTGATCGCGAAGTAGCCGATGTAGGGCTTCACGTAGCCGAGGAGACGGAAATAGATTTTTAGACTGGAAGCTGGGGCTGCGTTTGGGTGCTGGTCGGTCATGCGCTCACGCTTCGACTGGGCCGAAAAGGTAGCCGAGCTTAGCACAGCAGTGGCTGCCTCTTCCCGGCGGATGCTTTAAGATGCCCAACTCTCAATAGTCCCCGGCCTGGTCCAGTGCAGACATCGCAAACGCTGACAAATCCCACTTTATTGATCATGGAAAACTGCATCGTTCGCCATTGGCTTGCGCTGGGCTATCTGGTGCTCCTGACCGGCCTGTTCTGGGTTGCCAATGGCAGTCTGTTCACCAAGTTTTACTACGGTCTGATTGCCGCACCTGCCTTGTTCGCCCTGATCGTTGCACCACATAACCTACGGCCAATCCTTCGCGAGCCCATGGTGCTGGCCTTCCTGGTCTTTTCCGCCTGGCTGCTGCTCAGCCTCTCCTGGACGCGGGCCGATGACGGCCTGGGCGGGCTAGCCAAACGTCCTCTGTATGTGTTCATGATGTTTGCAGCCTGCGCCCTGATCGCCTGCAAGGACGAGCAGCTGCTGCTCAAGACCCTGCGCATCGGCGCCATGCTCGCCGCCCTCGCCGCCCTGATCAACCTGTATTTCCACTTCACAAGCCCGTCAGCCGGGGAACGCCTGATCGGCACCGGTGCGCTGCGCAATCCGCTGCTCACCTCCCATGTACTGGGGTTTTTCTGCATGTACTGGATCGCCGCCTGGCTGACCCGCAGCGAACGTCATGACTGGCTGCCAGTAGTGTTCGCACTGCCCCTGCTGGCAGCCCTGCTGGCCACCGGCTCGCGCACGCCGCTGCTGGCCCTGACCCTCACTAGCCTGTGGATGCTCCCGATGATCGGGCGCCGAGCGCTCTACCTGATCGCGGCGCTGGCCCTGGCCGCCGGCGTCTGCATGGTTCTGGCGCCCGATCTATTGCTGCAACGCGGCCTGTCCTTCCGCCCGCAACTCTGGAACGAAGCCATTCGTCAGGCCAGCGAGCAGCTGTGGATCGGCCATGGATACGACAGCCAGTTCGCATTCAACATCAAGGGACTCGGCTGGACGTTGAGTGACCCGCACAATGTCGAACTGGCCGTCCTACTTGAGCTCGGCTTGGTGGGCCTGAGCCTGTGGCTGCTGATGTATGGCCTGATCTTGCTGCGCTGCCTGCAGCAGCGGCACCAAGGCAAGTTTCAACTGGCGTCCGCCTTGATCGTCTACGGCCTGGCGGCAGGCCTGAGCGAAGGCAGTAATTTCTTATCCAGACCCAATGAAAGCTGGTTCCTGATCTGGATTCCCCTGTCCCTGGTCGCCGCGCTGTCCATTAGCCAACGCCTGCAGAGCAAATCATGAAAACCCTCAGCGCAATGGAACTCGAGGCCCTGCTGCTGGGTGCCAAAGTCATCGAAGAAGACGGCTATGGCCTCAAGGTGGCGCGCCTTGTCGGTGGTGACTTTCTCAAGCTCTACCGGCGCAAGCGGCTGGTGTCCTCTGCGCTGTGGTCTGCCCCGGCACAACGTTTTGCCGAGAATGCCTCGCGCCTCAAGCAACTCGGTATCATCGCCCCCAACATCGTTGACACCCTGCTGATTCCGCAACGCAAACTCAACGGAGTGCGCTATCAGCCGCTCCCTGGGCAAACCCTGCGCGATCACTGGCGCGCCTTGGGGTCACAGGCTCGCGACGGAGAAATTGAGCGTTTCGGCTCGTTCCTCGGCCAACTGCATCAACTTGGTGTGTACTTCCGCTCGCTGCACCTGGGCAATGTGCTGTACCTGCCGAACCACAAACTTGGCCTGATTGATCTCTCCGACATGACGATCACCGGCAAACCGCTCGGACG
Source organism: Gammaproteobacteria bacterium (assembly GCA_018816095.1). Taxonomy (GTDB): domain Bacteria; phylum Pseudomonadota; class Gammaproteobacteria; order Pseudomonadales; family Pseudomonadaceae; genus Aquipseudomonas; species Aquipseudomonas spirodelae. The sequence goes on along the minus strand of JAHIWP010000079.1, from coordinate 21,251 downwards.
CTGGAAGCGCAAACGCAACCTGCAGCATATGCTGCGTTACACAGAAGACAGCGCTTGGCTGGCACAGGAGCACCATATAGCGCTGCTGCGCGGCTACAGCCAGCAGTGTGGAAGCAAGAGCGCGGAACGCCTCGCCAAGGATCTGCATCACCTGCGCCTAGGTGGAGACAGGCAATGAATAGGTTACTGGAGCGCCTGCAGCGGCTGCTTGGGCGCCAACCGGCAAAGCTGCCGAAATTGCTCAGGGCCCAGGCGAAATTCCGCCAGCGCTACCCCCAGTACAGCATCGGCACCGGCACCTACGGGATGCCGCAGGTACACGACTGGAACGAAGGTGCGACGCTGAAGATCGGCGCTTACAGCTCGCTAGCCGGCAACGTGCAGATCTACCTGGGCGGGCATCACCGCACCGACTGGGTCAGCTGCTTTCCATTCCCGGCGTTTATCGAGGAGGCTGCGCACATTTTGGACTACGGCGGTACACGTGGCGACATCGTCATCGGCAGTGATGTCTGGATCTGCTCAAACAGCATCATCCTGTCTGGCGTCACTATTGGCCATGGTGCAGTCATCGCCAACGGTAGTGTGGTCACTCGCGATGTAGCGCCTTACGCCGTAATCGCCGGCAACCCCGCGCAGCAGGTGCGCTGGCGCTTCGCGGAAGAGCAACGCCTGGCGCTGCTCGAAACGACCTGGTGGGACTGGCCGGAAGCAGAAATACGGGGCATTGCACATCTGCTCTGCTCACAGGACATCTCAGCCTTTCTCGATTACGCGCGCCAGCGTTCAGCGCAATAGCCAACGCCAGAGAGCACGCAGCGTCTTGCCGTTCCAGTAGCGCCAAGACAACCGCCCCAGCAATTCGCGGGCCAGCGCTTTATCCTCACGCGCGCATTTGAGCAGCATCGAATTGATAAATCGCGCGCAAACCTTGGCATAGGCGGGCTCGTCGCTGAATTGCGCGTAGGTCTTCAACACGTTTTCGATCATGAATCGATAGTTCTTATAGGTGTTATGCCCATGCGTGCGGTATTGGGCCAATACCGTATCCAGCACATCGATGACATAGCCCGCCCGGGTGATCTTCAGCTTGATCAGCAAGTCTTCCAGCCTGATCTCCGGATCGAAGCCCCCCACGGCCTCCAGTGCTTCCCGACGAAACAGCATGGTGGGCGCTGGGGCACCGGGCTGGCGCCCGAGGAAGATATCGTCGAAGCTCAGGCGCCGGGCCGGCTTCATGCGCTGCCTGGGTAGCGCTCGTCCGGTTTCGTCGATTTTCTCGATATTGCCGCCACAGATACCCACTTCCGGTTTGTCATGCAGATGCGCGACCTGTACTGCCAGACGCTCGGGACACATGACGTCATCGGATCCGAAGGGGGCGATCAGACTGCCGGAAGCCCGGGCAATGGCGCCATTCAAGGTGCGCGACAGGCCCTGGTTGGCCTGCACCCGAAAATCGAAGCCGTGTATCGCCTGCAGGCGCTGAATGCGCTCGACACTGTCGTCCTGCGAACCATCATCGATGACCAATAGCTCAACACGTGGGTACGATTGCGCCAGCACGCTGTTAATACTTTGCTCGACGTATTTGCCGTGGTTGTAGGACGAAATGATCACCGTCACCAGCGGCAGCTCGGCGTCCTGAATATCACTCATAAGGCTGCTTGCTCCGCGGCTAGTGATTGTTCGATCAATTGCAGGTACTGCAGGCGAAAATCCTCGATGGCATGAGCGCCACGCAGGTAAAGGTAGGCCCGCTCGCCTTCGGCACGGCGTTGTTCGGTATCCAGATCCAGCACCGCGCCCAACTGCTTGGCCAGGGCCGCGGCATCGCCGACCGGGAATATCCGCCCACCGCAATCCTCGAGAATCGAGCGCAGGCTGTCGATATCCGAACCGATTACCGGCAAATGACCGCTCATGCCCTCGAGCAAGGCCAGCGGCAGCCCCTCGCTCAGCGACGGCATGACGAAGGCGTCGAAGGCGCGTACGTACTGCAGGGCATCCTCACGGGCACCCAGCAGGTGCACTTTTCCGTCCAGACCAAAGCGGACGATTGCGGCTTCGAGTTCTACGCGCACCCGCCCCTCGCCGATGATTGCCAGCTGGGCCTGCGGGTAAACTGACTGTACCTGGGCGAAGGCCTCGATCAGGTGGATATGGCCCTTCACCGGCACCAGCCGGCCAATGGCGCCAAAGATGAAGGGCTCCGGCGCCAGCCCCAGCAAGCTGCGCGCCTGCTCGCGCGGATGTTGCAGACGTTCGGCACGGTCGATATCGATGGCATTGTTGATCTGCACGGTATTGCCGGCATCGAAACCCGCCCCGCAGTCCACCAGGTAATCGCGTACCGCCCGCGACACGCCGACCACCCGCCAATTCGCGGTCAGCAGCCGACGTGCTTCCCAGCGCCGGTAGCCACGGTCGAAATCACCGATACCGTGCTGCACACCGATACAGGCCGGAATGCGCAGCCATAGGTTGAGCAACATCAGCATATTCATCGGTTTGAAGCGGTGGGCGATCACCACGTCGTAGCGCTGTTCGCGGCACAGTCGAAGCAGGCGCCACAATGCCCGCAGGCGCAGCCCCTTGAGGTCCGACTGGCTGAAGCCGAAATAGATCGAGCGCGGCGCCCGGCTCTGCGGCTCCCCCGGACCGGGGCGTCCGCGCAGGAACGCCGTGGTCACCTCGAAATGTTCGGCGGGCAAGCCCTGGATGACCTGCTCGGCCAGATCGGAGGCATTGACGTTGTAACGGTTCTGCAACTGTAGAACCTTGATCTTGCGGCTCATGCTCTCAGCCCCAACCACAGGCGCACGGCCTTGCGCGCATAGGAAGCCTTCAACAGCACCCGCCAATCCGCCTTAACCGCCGCAGTGAAGTAGGACTTGGCCGCCGCCACATCGCCGGCCAGGTAGGCGCTGCGGAACAGTGACAAGCAACGCTGTACATAGAATTCGGGTTTGAGCACCTGAAAGTGCGCATCCAGCCGCTGCGGGGCGAACACTTCGTCGACCAGCGCCAGGCCGCCGGCCTTGGCGTGGCCGAACTGGTGGCGCAGGCTGTCGTCGTGCTTGTGGATCAGCGCCAGCGGCTGCTCCAGCAGGGTGCAAGGGTAGTGGGCCAGGGCCTGGGCAAACACCGGGATATCCTCGGCACTGCGGAACGCCTCAGGATAGTCACCACGCGCGAACACCTCGCGGTGCATGGCACAGGCACCATTTGACAGAGCCAGGCGCTTGTCCAGCAGATAGGCGTGCAAGCGCTCCAGCGGCTGTTCGGGCAAGGCGGCGGGTTTGTGTTCCCGGCGCTTGCCAGCAGCAGAGACTGCAATATGCCCGCCAATCACCAGGCGCGTCTGCGGCTGCGCAGCCAGGTGCGCGCTCAGCGCCGCCAGGGCGGTAGGGACCAATTCGTCATCGGCATCGAGGAAGATCAGGTAGTCGCCTGTCGCCTCGCGAATGCCCAGATTGCGCGCCGAGGAGGCGCCACCGTTGTTCTTGTGGACGACGCGAAAACGTCCGGGATGAGCCGCGAGCAGCCCGTCAAGCACCTGCCGAGAGTCATCCGTTGAGCCATCATCGATAACGACCAGCTCGGCAGACACCTCATCCAGCTGCGCCAGCACCGATTCAACTGCACGCGGCAACACCGCCGCATAGTTGTACGTGGGAATGACGACGCTAAGCAGCGGCTTAGCCGACATTGTCATACCAGTCCTTGCCGTCCTTGACCACCAGGATGTCTTCCATGATCAGGTACTGCAGATCCGAGCCGTAGAACATGTTCAGCGCATCGGTCGGCGAGCAGATCATCGGTTCGCCTCGGCGGTTCAGTGAGGTGTTGAGCGACACGCCGTTGCCGGTGAGCTTCTCCAGTTCGAGCATCATGTCGTAGTAGCGCGGGTTGTATTCGCGCTTGAGCACCTGGGCGCGCGAGGTGCCGTCTTCGTGGACCACTTCGCTGACGCGGGTCTTCCACTCCTCATTGACTTCGAAGGTGAAGGTCATGAACGGCGACGGATGATCGACCTTGAGCATCTGCGGGCCGACGCTGTCCAGCATCGACGGGCAGAAGGGCCGCCAGCGTTCGCGGAACTTGATCTGCTCGTTGATCCGGTCGGCCACCCCCGGCACGCTCGGGCAACCGATGATCGAACGACCACCGAGGGCGCGCGGGCCGAACTCCATGCGGCCCTGGAACCAGGCCACCGGATTGGCATCGACCATGATCCTGGCGATGCGCTGCGGCATATTGTCGATGCGCTTGAACACCGGTTTGCTTGGGTGACGAGCGCAGGCGGCGATCACCTCTTCGTTGGAATAAGACGGGCCGAGGTAGACATGCTCCATCTTCTCCACCGGCACGCCGCGCTGGTGCGAGACGTAGGCGGCGGCGCCCACCGCAGTGCCGGCGTCGCCGGAAGCCGGCTGGACAAACAGCTCTTTGACGTCGTCCCTGGCGATGATCTTCTGGTTGAGTTTGACATTCAGTGCGCAACCGCCGGCGAAGGCGATCTTGCCGGTCTCGCGGATGATGTCACCCAGGTAGTGCTCCATCATCTGCAGCGCCAGCTTCTCGAACAGCGCCTGCATGCTGGCGGCGTAGTGAATGTAAGGGTCATCGGCGATATCGCCCTGGCGCTTCGGCCCCAGCCACTCGATCAGTTTCTTGGAGAAGTAGAAGCCCTTGCCGTTTTCTTTATAGCGGCGCAGACCGATAACGTTGGCGTATTCGGTATTGATGATCAGCTCACCGTTTTCGAACTTGGCCAGGCGCGAAAAATCGTACTTGCTGGCATCGCCGTAAGGGGCCATGCCCATCACCTTGAACTCGCCGTCGAGCATCTCGAAGCCGAGGAATTCGGTGATGGCACCGTACAGACCGCCGAGGGAGTCCGGATCGAAGAATTCCTTGATCTTGTGGATCTTGCCGTTCTCGCCGTAGCCGAAGAAGGTGGTGGCGTACTCGCCCTTGCCGTCGATGCCGAGAATCGCGGTTTTCTCGGTGAAACCCGAGCAGTGGTAGGCGCTGGCGGCATGGGCCAGGTGGTGTTCGACCGGCTCTATCTTGATCTTCTTCAGATCGAAGCCGAGTTGCTGCAGGCACCACTGGATGTGCTTGTAGTAACGCTTGTAGCGGCGGTTACCCATCAGGATCGCGTCAAGGGCGCGATCCGGCGCGTACCAGTAGCGCTTGGCGTACTGCCAGCGGGCCTTCTCGAAGATACTGATCGGCGCAAAAGGAATGGCCACAACGTCGACGTCGGAGGGCTTGATTCCGGCCTGCTCCAGGCAGAACTTGGCCGATTCATAGGGCATGCGGTTCTTCGCGTGCTTGTCGCGCACGAAGCGCTCTTCTTCGACGGCCGCGATCAGCTTGCCGTCGATATACAGGGCGGCGGAAGGGTCATGGCTGAGGGCGCCGGACAGGCCGAGAATGGTCAGTGCCACTGGTTTTGCCTCTTCTAGTCTGCTGAGCCGACGGCGGGCGTCAGCGGTATACGTTGGTTGAGCAGCTTGAACAGCTGTGAATCAGCCGGCCAGTTGCGCAAAAAGCGGGCACGGTCGCGGGCATAGGCCCTGGCAAAACTGCGCGCACTACGGTGCTGCTGCATGGCATCGAGGTCGATCAACGACCAGCGACCCAGGCGTTCATCCCAGAACAGATTGCTCCCCTTGAAATCACCGTGACTGATGCGCTCGCGCAGTAAGGCGGCGAACAAGCGATCCAGCGCCAGCAGCTCGGTTTCCGGGGGGGGGCCATCCTGGCATGCCTGAAAGCGCGCGATTATATCCTGCCCGCCGCAGTATTCGGTAATCAGGTAGGCACGCCCACGCAACCAGCACCAGCGCCGCTCTAGCACGGCCAATGGCTGCGGGGTGGCGATGCCCAGCAACTGCAGGCGATTGCCCTCGACCCAGCTGTGCCAGGCGCGACTGGGCCGCCAGAAACGCGTGAGCCAGTGGCCGAAGTTCTTCACGTTGTAGCGCTTGACCACCAGCTCACGGCCGGCCTGGCGGACCAGGGCCACTGTGGCAGAGCCGCCTAGCTTCAAAGCGCGCCCCTGCGCGAGCAGTACGTCGGGCTGTCCGAGCAATGATGCAAGGTCATCGGCACACTCACGGCGTACCACACGCAAACCGAACGCGCCAACCCTGGCACTGAACAGGCTGCAATCGCGGGCAATCTTCTTCATATAGTCGCGCAGACGCCAGCGCCTGACCTTGTCGACCTCAGCCAGCAGTGCTTCCAATGGCAGCGCATGCTCGCCATTGACCAGCAGGTAATGCACCAGCAGCTCTTCGATAAAGGGCTGTACCTCGGCGGGCAGCTGGGCGAAGAACATGCCGAGGTTCTCCAGCACGCGGGCGCGCGACAGCGGTTTGCCCGCGACCTCCACGCGCACCCCGCCGCCGTCGATGACCGACACACGGCCGGCATGGCGCAGCAGGTTGTCCAGGTGCAGATCGGCCTGCCACAGCCCCCTGGCGTGCATCTGCGCGATCACGGCCAATGCCTCGCCCAGCACAGCCTGCTGCGCCCCGTTCAGCAGTGGCTGATTCTCCACCGCCCGCCAGGCATCCCACAGACTTTGCGCACCCTCAAGGTAGTCGAACAGCAACCAGCCACCCTCGCCTGCCTGCCAGCCCTGAGCCAGCAGTTCGGGAGTGTGCAGGCCCTGCTCGGCAAGCAGGCGTGCACCCTGCAGTTCGCGCTGAAAATGCTGCGCGGCCTTGCCGCCGACCAGAATCTTGGCGAGCACCGGGCGGCCGCACCACAGCGCAAGCCCGACGTAGCGCTGATCCGGCAGCACACGCAACAGACGCTGCAGTTCCAGCACCTCGCCAGCCAGTTCGAAGCGCAGCGGCAGAGCCGGCGCGCGACCGGCGTGAGCCAGTTGGGCAAGCTGCATCAGTGCGCCTCCTTGCGGCGACGGCGCGCCCCCAGTTGCTGCCACCACCCTTCCACATCACCCACAGCCCCCAGGTAGGCCGCTAGCAGATCACGCACCTCGGCCTCGTTCCAGACACTGGCCCGACGCAGCAACGGTTCAAGGTCCTTGATCCGGTCGCGTCGACCGAGCAACAGCGGCCGCGTCTTCTCCAGGTCGATCAACCGTGCGGTGAAACCCGCGCCGCTCGCCTTGAGGAAAATATGTTTGGGGTAGAAACAACCGTGCATCTGCCCGGCACCGTGCAGCTGCCGCGCCAGCTCGCCACAAGCGCGCAGAATGGCCTGGCGAGTGGCGGCTGGCGCAGCACTCCAGCCCTGCAACCAGTCATCAAGATCGCGCCAGCCGTCCAGGGCGCGGGTGAGCAAAATGGCGCGACGCTCGCCGGGCAAGTGCCGCTCGGCGAAGAAGGCAGCCTGCAGGGCGGGGATACCCAGCCGGTGATACGCCTGGATATTGCGAAATTCGCGGGCAAAGGTCGGCTCGCCAAGAGGGTGCCGCAGGCTGCGGGCCAGGTGATTGCTCTGGCGCTTGAGGTAGAAGGCCGCCCCGCCCAACTCCAGGCGATACACGCTGCTCCAGCCGCCGCGCTCGGTATTGGGCTCGTCGACCGCTTCCAGTTGCAATGCCCATAACGCCTCAAAACTGGCCAGCTTTCGATTTTCGAGAACGGCCCGATCCTCGGCCGCGACAAAATCACTCATTCCCGCCCCTCGAAGAATTTGACGATGCTGCGCACCTTGCGTTTGTCCGCCGCACTCAAACGCTCGTGACCGCGGTATTGCAGATAAAAGCGCAAGCGCTGGGTGCGACTCAGATGATATTTGGCCACCTTATCCAGGCAGGCCAAGTCCTTGACCATGCGATAGCTGAGCAGCGGCCCCCACCAGAACGCCCCGGTCGGGCAGTCGATAAAAAACAACTCGGCCTGGTCGTTGACCAGCAAGTTGCGCCACTTCAAATCGTTGTGGGTGAAGTGATGGTCATGCAGGATGCGGGTCGCACGGGCCAGCTGCACACTGACACGCTCGACCCAGTGCCGGTCGGCCAGGCGCGCGTCTTTACGACTCGCCAGCAGCGCCAGATCCTCGGTGCGAGGCAGTTCGCGGGTGATCAGCGCGCCGCGCACGAAGACTCCGCCCTTGCGCTCCAGCCCATAAGCCACGATGGGCGCGGTGGGAATACCCCACTTGGCAAAATACTTGAGGTTCTGCCATTCGGCCTTGACCCGTGACCGGCCGATATAGCGGCGCAAGCCCTTGCCCGCGCCCCAGTAACGCTTGACGTAATAGCGCACGCCATCACGCTCGATACGTACCACCTCCGACAGCGGGTCGCGAGTCAGTCGCTCGCCCTCAAGGGCAAACACCCGCTGCAGATCGGCCAGCTCATCGACCCGCTCAGGGGGACAGATATCGGTTAGCCGCCACTCACTCATTGCCCGGCACCCGGCGCATATTTGCGGGCGTAACGCTCTAGCAGACGCTGCGCCTTGCGCTCCAGCCAGGCCAGCAGCCGCGCCTCTTCGCGCAGTATCTGGCGCAACGGCTGATCGCCCTTTAACGCGGCAAAATAGCCGCGCAGGAAGCGCAGCTTGTCGCGCTGGGTCAGGCCGATATTCAGCGCAGAGAAATACAGGGCAGCCAGGTCCTTGTTGCGCCAGCGCAGCGGCACGGCGCCGCGCACCTGGGCGCGGTGCAGGTCGATCACCGACAGGCGGAAATCCTCGGCAGTCACCGGTTTATCGGTGTGCAGCAGAAAGTGGCAGATATAACAGTCGCGATGGTTGACCCCGGCACGGTGCATGTTGCCGACCATGTTCGCCACTTCCTGGATCAGTGCCCACTTGAGCCGTGGTTCGGGCGGCTGCTGCGCCCAGTTCAGGCTGAGCTGCTCAAGGTCGGTGGTCGGTGCCAGCTCTTCGGTGACGATAAAGGAGTGTTGCGCCGCCGGATTGCTGCCACGTTCGCCGTAGGCCACGGCGGTCATGGTGGCCACGCCGACGTCGGTCAGGCGCTGAATGGCTTGCCACTCCTGGCGCGCGCCGAGTACCGGCAGTTTGGCGGTGAGCAGGTTCTTGACGATTTCGCCCCAGCCGATGCCGCGGTGGATCTTGACGAAATAACCGCGCCCATCGACTTCGGTGCGCAGCGTGCGACGGCCTTCCAGCTCGCGATACACCTGCCCCTGCAGCGCTTCGACAGCGGCAAAGGCATCGCGACCGGCCCACAGGCTGTTAAAGGGTTCAGCCAGTACCAGCTTCATGAACGTGTCGCCAGGATGATGTCGGCCGCATGCTGCGGCATGGAATACAGATCGGCGCTGTCGGCATAAGCCAGACCGTTGCGGCCCCAGAAGGCGCGGCGCTGATCGTCGGCCAGCATATCGGCGAGCAGATGATTAAGACCCTCTTGCTCAAACGGGCTGCTCAGCACCCGCCCGGCATCGGCTTCGGCGATGTAGTGGGCATAGCCGCAGACGTCCGTCACCAGCACCGGCAGGCCAGAGACCAGCGCCTCGAGCAGCACGGTACCAGTGTTCTCGTTGTAGGCCGGATGGATCAACAGATCGGCCCCCAGCAGGAAGCGCGGAATATCGCTGCGCCCCTTGAGAATCTGCACCTGATCGGACACACCCAGAGCCTTGGCCTGCAGCTGGAACGCGCGTGGGTCGTCCTGGCCGATGGCGATCAGTCGAGTGCGCTGCTTCAGTTCCCGCGGCAAGGCAGCCAGGGCTTTCAGGCTGCGATCCAGGCCCTTGGTCTTGAACCCGGAGCCGACCTGCACCAGCAGCAGGTGGTGATCCGCCAGTTTGAACTCGGCGCGGAACTCGGCGCGAATCTCGGCCGCATTGGCCGGTGCGCGGCGATCTGCGGCGATGCCCGGCGGCAGCAGGTGAAAGCGCTGTAGCGGGGTGTGGTAATGCTTGATAAACAGCGGCTGCTGCACTTCGGAGATCATCAGAATCTCGGTCTTCGACTCGGGGGCAAACACCGCCCGCTCGTAATCGGCAAAGTGCTTGTAACGCCCCCAGCGCTTGTACAGCGGATTGCGCAGGGTCTGCGCCTTGTCTTCATAGCAGCCATCGGCGGCATAGTAGACATCCAGACCAGGCATCTTGTTAAAGCCGATCACCCGATCCACTGGACGCTTGGCCAGGTCGGCCTCAACCCAGGCGGTGAGCTTTTCATTGCGTTTGTGGTTGAACAGCGCCTTGACCGGCACCACCACCACCTCGAAGCCCGCAGGCACTTCACCTTCCCAGATCGGTGTGTAGACGCGAATGGCATGACCGCGCGCCTGGCACTCCAGGGCGATGCGCATAAAGTCGCGCTGCAGGCCGCCGAAGGGGAAGTATTTGTAGAGGATAAACGCGAGCTGCATCAGACAACGTCCTCGGCCAGCAACAGGGCCTGCAATTGTGTGGCGACACGCTCGACATCCAGACCGTCGAAGCAGGCCTTGTGGCGATCACCCGAGCCGGCATTCGGCCCCGTGGCGCACAGATGCACCTGGCCTCGGCCATAGGCACCGACGCGCCCCGGCAGGGTTGGGCCGTACAGGGAAATACTTGGCACATCCAGCGCAGCGGCCAGATGGCCCAGGCCGGTATCCACCGCCACGCAGGCACTGGCTCCGGCGATGACCTTGGCCACGCCAGCAAGATTTAATTTGGGCAACACTGCAGCGTTTTCAATGCCGGCGGCGATCCGTTCGGCACGCGCCTTCTCGGTTTCATTGCCCCAAGGCAGGCGCACAGCCCAGCCTTGTGCACTCATCTGCTCGGCCAGTTCACGCCAATCGGCTTCCGGCCAATGCTTGCTTGGCCAAGTGGTGCCATGCAGAAACAGCAAGTACGGCTGCGATACGGAGTCGGCCAATTGCGCGCGGTTCAGGCCGTAGTCGCCGACGCCCGCTGGCAGCGTATAGCCCAGCGCCTGGGCGAATAGCTGGCGAGTACGCTCAAGGGCATGCTGCTCCTTCGGCACCGCATAGAGGTGATCGTAGAAGCGGCAGGCCAGTGGCTCGCGCGCGGAATCGCGATCCAGACCGGCAATCGGCGCCTTGACGTAACGGGTCAGCCAGGCGCTTTTCAGCAGGCCCTGGGCATCGATGACAAGGTCGTACTTGGTTTCGCCAATACGCTGCTTAAAGCGCTGCCACTCACCGTTTTTGAAGGTCTGCCAGAGGTGCTTGCGCCAGCGGCGGATGGCCACCGGAATCACCTGCGCCACGGCCGGGTGCCAGGCGGGAATTTCAGCAAAGCCCTCCTCTACCACCCAGTCGAACTGGATACCCGGGATGGCCCGTGCGGCATCGGTGAGCGCCGCCAGGGTATGCACCACATCGCCCAGCGAAGAGGTCTTGATCAACAGTACCCGCAAGCTATTCAACCTCGACCGGGTCGCTGACCAGGCGATCCAGCGCCTCAATCACCGGGCGCGGCTTAAGCTGAACCAGGCAGTTGTAATGGCCAAAACGGCAGGTGCGATCAAAGCACGGGCTGCATTCGATACCCAGGCGAACGATCTCCACCTGCTCGGCCAGCGGCGGGGTAAAGCCCGGCGAAGTCGAGCCATAGACCGCCACCAGTGGACGGTTCAGCGCAGCGGCAACATGCATCAGGCCGGAGTCGTTGGACACCACAGCACCCGCGCAAGACAGCAGGTCGATGGCTTCAGCCAGACTGGTTTCGCCGGCCATGTTCACCGCTTCCTCGCGTAGTCCGGGAATCAGCCGGCTGCGAATATCCTCGCCGACCGGGTGATCGCTCTTCGAACCGAAAATCCACACCTGCCAACCGGCGCGAATCTTCAGCTCGGCAACTTTGGCGTAGTGCTCGCTCGGCCAGCGTTTGGCTTCACCGAACTCGGCACCGGGACACAGCGCCAGCACCGGCCGATCCAGGCTTAAACCGAACTTAGCGAGCGCGGCATCGCGGCTCTGTGCATTGATCTCTAGTGCCGGGCGCGGATACGGCTTCGGCAGCTCGGCACCTGGCTCGAAAGCCAGCGCCATAAACCGCTCGATCATCAGCGGGTAGCGTTCTTTGTCCAGAATGCGAATGTCATTGAGCAGGCCGTAACGCAGCTCGCCTTTCCAGCCGGTGCGTTTGGGGGTACCGGCGAAGAATGGCACCAACGCGGACTTGAGCGAATTGGGCAGCAGAATCGCCTGATCGTACTGGCCCGCCAGGGACTTGCCGATCTTGCGCCGCGTCGCCAACTCCAGCACGCCATGGCCGAGCGGAAAGCTCAGGGCCTGACGCACTTCGGGCATGCGCTCGAGAATCGGCCGACTCCACTCGGGGGCCAGCACATCGATTTCACAGCCAGGGTGGCGCTGCCGCAGACACTGAAACAATGTCTGCGCCATCACCATGTCACCCACCCAGCTGGGGCCTACGATCAGTATTTTCATGCCACTTCCAGAAACGACCAAGGAGGCTTTCGCCTCCCGGACAGACTCAACACTCGGCTATCAGCCTAGCCTGCACGCCCGACGGGTATCGCAATGCTCAACCCATCCGACGCAGCAGGCCGCTTACTTAACTAGGGTACGCCACTCGGCATGGGCATCGGTTTTACCGGTGACCAGGTCGAAATAGGCAGTTTGCAATTTCTCGGTGATCGGTCCGCGACGACCTGCACCGATCTGCCGACCATCGACTTCGCGAATCGGCGTCACTTCGGCAGCCGTGCCAGTGAAGAAGGCCTCGTCGGCGATATACACCTCATCGCGGGTGATGCGTTTCTCGACCACGTCAATACCGTGCTCGGCCGCCAGGGTCAGGATGGTGTTACGGGTAATACCGTTCAGGCACGAGGTCACTTCCGGGGTGTAGATCACGCCGTTCTTGACCAGGAAGATGTTTTCGCCCGAGCCTTCGGCCACATAGCCTTCCGGGTCCAGCAACATGGCTTCATCGGCACCACCGGAGACCGCTTCCTGCAGCGCCAGCATGGAGTTGATGTAGTTGCCGTTGGCCTTGGCGCGGGTCATCGAGATATTCACGTGGTGACGGGTAAAGGAGCTGGTGCGCACCTTGATCCCCACCTGCAGGGCTTCATCGCCCATGTAGGCGCCCCAGCTCCAGGCCGCGACGATCACCTGGGTTTTCAAGCCGCTGGCACGCAGGCCCATGGCTTCAGATCCGTAGAACACCATCGGGCGGATATAGGCGCTTTCGAGGTTGTTCTCACGCACCGCGGCCCGGGTGGCTTCGTTGATTTCGTCTTTGCTGTACGGAATCTTCATGCCCATGATGTGGGCCGAGTCGAACAGGCGGTCGGTGTGTGCCTGCAGACGGAAGATCGCCGTGCCCTGCGGCGTGTTGTAGGCGCGCACGCCCTCGAACACGCCCATGCCGTAGTGCAGGGTATGGGTCAGCACGTGAGTGGTCGCGTTGCGCCACGGCACCAGTTCGCCGTCATACCAGATCACGCCATCACGATCAGCCATCGACATAGTTGCCTGCTCCTCAAACTCGATTGGTACAACGTTGGCCGGCCACCCTGGGCGCCCGACATCCTTATATTCAGCTCAAACCCAGCGCTCGCCAGATGCGCATCACCGTGTGCCGCTCCTCGGCAAACTGCTCACCGCTGACCACCCCAGGTTGCTTTTGCAGGGCCTGGCGATGTGCCGCTGAGCGGTAAGCCTTGTAAATATCCTGCAGCAAACGGGCATCTTCCCCCGGCAACAAGCCGGCCCGCTCCAACCCTTCCAGAATGCGAATATTATCGGTGAACTCAAGCAATTCCGGGTACTGGCGCGACCAGGCCAGGGCCGCGTATTGCACCATAAATTCAATATCGACGATACCTCCGGCGTCCTGCTTGAGGTCGAACGGGGCCGTAGCCTCGAAGGCATTCGCCGCGGTGCCGGCGGCGGTGGCCTTGCTGCCGAGGTTGTCACGCATCTTCGCGCGCATCTCGCTGACTTCAGTGCGCAGCGTCTCCAGGTCGCGCTCACGCCCCAGCACTGCGGCGCGCACCGCCTCAAACGCCTTGCCGACGCGCGCACAACCGACCAACACCCGCGCCCGCACCAGCGCCTGATGCTCCCAGGTCCAGGCCTCGCCTTGCTGATAACGCTCGAACGCGCCCAGCGAGCTGACCAGCAAGCCGGACGCACCGGAAGGCCGCAAACGCATGTCCACCTCATACAGCTGACCGGAGTTGGTCTGCGTGGTCAGCAGATGAATAATGCGCTGACCGAGGCGATTGAAGAATTGCGCACCGTCGATGGACTTTTCACCATCGGTTTCCGCGTGCGGATCGCCATCATGGATAAACACCAAGTCGAGGTCCGAACCGTGGCCCAGCTCGATACCGCCGACCTTGCCGTAGCCGACGATGACGAAATCCGGATTACAGAGACTGCCATCAGCACGACGCGGCACACCGTAGCGGCTCACGGTGTGGTGCCAGGCCAGAGCGAGTACCTGATCGAGAATCGTCTCGGCCAGCCAGGTCAGGTAATCGCTGACTTTCATTAATGGCAGGCTGCCGGCAATTTCCGAGGCCGCGACGCGCAAACGATGCGCCAGCTTGAAATGGCGCAGCGCCTCCATTTGCTGCTCCAGGTCCTCCTCGGGAATCCGCATCAAGCGCTCGCGCAGCTCGGCAGCCAGCTCGGGGGCCAGCGGCGGATTAAATAGCCGCCCTTCGTTGAGCAGCTCATCGAGCAACAGCGGGAAGCGGGTGATCTGCTCGGCGATCCACGGGCTGGCCGCACACAGGGTCAGCAACCGCTGCAAGGCATTGGGGTTCTCGGTGAGCAGCACCAAGTAAGCCGAGCGCCGCGCCACGGCTTCAATCAGCGGCAACACACGCTCCAACACCAGATCCGGGTTAGCGTGCTCGACGGTTTGCGCCAGCAAGCGTGGAATAAAGGCATCCAGGCGCTCACGACCCAGGCGCTGCATGGCACGCACCTGATTACTGTTGCGCAGCCCCAGCAGTCGCCGCCAGGCCGCTTGCGGCTCGGCAAAGCCGGCCTCAGCCAATTGCCGACACGCTGATTCTTCGTCCTGCATATCGTCCCACAGCGGCAGCCATTCGCAGCCCACCGCCGCCTCGGCCGGCTCGCCGCCCTCCTCTTCATCAGGGTCGGCAATCACCTGGCGGAAGTGCCAGTCGACCCGGCCACGCCAGTACATCAACTGTTCGTGGAACGCCTGCCAGCTGTCGAAGCCCATGATAAAAGCCACGCGCGCGCGGTCTTGATCGTTGTCCGGCAGCATCTGCGTCTGCCGGTCGTCGATGGCCTGCAGGGCATGCTCGGCATAGCGCAGGAAGGCATAGCCATCACGCAGTTCATCGGTCACCGCCGCCGGTAAGTAGCCTTGGTCGCGCAGGGTATTCAGCACCGCGAACAGAGAGCGCTGCTGCAGGCTCAGGTCGCGCCCGCCATGGATCAGCTGGAAGGCCTGGGCGATAAACTCCACCTCGCGGATACCACCAGAACCCAGCTTGATGTTCTCAGCCATGCCCTTGCGCCGCACTTCCTGCTGGATCAGCTGCTTCATCGCGCGCAGCGCTTCAATCGCCGAAAAGTCCAGGTAACGCCGGTAAACGAAGGGCCGCAACATCTCCAGCAACTGCGCGCCGGCAGCCTGATCGCCGCCGACCACCCGCGCCTTGATCATCGCGTAGCGCTCCCAGTCACGGCCCTGGTCTTGGTAGTACTGCTCCAAGGCATTAAAACTGAACACCAGCGAACCGGAGGAGCCATAGGGGCGCAAACGCATGTCGGTGCGAAACACGAAACCATCGACGGTGATCACGTCCAGCGCCTTGATCAGCTTCTGGCCGAGACGGATAAAGAACTCCTGATTATCCAGCGGACGCTTCACGCCTTCGGTCTCGCCACCTTCGGGATACCCGAAGATCAGGTCGATATCCGACGACAAATTGAGTTCATGGGCCCCGAGCTTGCCCATCCCCAGAATCACCATCTGTTGCGCCTGCCCCGTATGCCGACCGATGGGCGTGCCAAATTGCACACAATGGCCCGCATAGAGCCACTGATAAGCCAGATCGATACAGGCATCGGCTAAATCGGAGAGGTCGCGACAGGTTTCAATCAGATCAGCCTGGCGACTGATATCACGCCAAATAAGGCGCACCTGCTGACGGTTGCGAAAACGCCGCAAGCGCCGCGCCAGCTCATCTTCATCGGCGCACTCAACCAATGCCTGCGCCAGTTGACTGCGCAGCTCGCCCACACCGAGGCTGCGCTCCAGCTCACCACTGGCGGCCAGATCGAGCAGCATCTGCGGATCACGCTCGCCTTGCAGCACCACGAAATCGCTAGCCGCCACCACGCGCTGCAAGGCCGCGCGGCGCGCACTCGGCCAGCCCGCATAAGCCGCCGAAGCAGCATGGGAGAGCCCGGCAAACGCCTGCCGCAGAGACTGCTCGGCACGTGTTGCAAGAGGGGCTAGGGCAGCGGGTAAAGAGGCCAGCGCGGGCAGGCTCATGGTCTATCCTTTTTAACGATCTGCCAGCGCGCCGAACCTCGACGGGAAACCCCACTCAAAGAGCCTGCAGCGGCACTAGCAGAAAATAATTGTAGTTTTACTACCAAAGATTGTATCCAAAAGGCTGAAATCGGCGCCGGAATGTAGTAAAACTACACACAGCCGGTCCTACCCCCGGTCAATCCAAGAATTCACGCGGCCACTCACGAAGTCGTCCGCGAAACCTGGCCTCCGATTCTGGAAGCCTTTCCGCCCTGGAGCAAGCCATGCAAGACCTCGATCCCGTCGAAACCCAGGAATGGCTGGACGCCTTGGAATCGGTTCTCGACAAAGAAGGCGAAGACCGTGCCCATTACCTGATGACCCGTATGGGTGAACTCGCGACCCGCAGCGGTTCGCAGTTGCCTTACGCGATCACCACGCCGTACCGCAACACCATCCCGCTGACCCACGAAGCACGCATGCCTGGCGACCTGTTTATGGAACGCCGCATTCGCTCGTTGGTGCGCTGGAACGCCTTGGCGATGGTGATGCGCACCAACCTGAAAGATTCCGATCTGGGTGGTCACATTTCCAGCTTCGCCTCCTCCGCGACGCTGTATGACATCGGTTTCAACTACTTCTTCCAGGCTCCGACCGAGGAGCATGGCGGCGACCTGATCTTCTTCCAGGGCCACGCCTCGCCCGGTGTTTACGCCCGTGCCTTTATGGAAGGTCGCATCACTGAAGACCAGATGAACAACTTCCGTCAGGAAGTCGATGGTCAAGGCCTGTCGTCCTACCCGCACCCGTGGCTGATGCCAGACTTCTGGCAGTTCCCGACTGTCTCCATGGGCCTCGGTCCAATCCAGGCAATCTACCAGGCACGCTTTATGAAGTACCTGGAAGCGCGCGGCTTTATCCCAGCCGGCAAGCAGAAAGTCTGGTGCTTTATGGGTGACGGCGAGTGCGACGAGCCGGAATCCCTCGGTGCGATCTCCCTGGCTGGCCGCGAGAAGCTGGACAACCTGATCTTCGTCATCAACTGCAACCTGCAGCGCCTCGACGGCCCAGTACGCGGCAACGGCAAGATCATCCAGGAACTCGAAGGCGTGTTCCGTGGCGGTGGATGGAACGTTAACAAGGTGGTTTGGGGCCGTTTCTGGGACCCACTGCTGGCCAAAGACGTCGACGGCATCCTGCAGCGCCGTATGGACGAAGTCATCGACGGCGAATACCAGAACTACAAGGCCAAGGACGGCGCGTTCGTCCGTGAGCACTTCTTCAACTCGCCAGAACTCAAAGCGATGGTGGCGGATCTGTCCGACGACGAGATCTGGAAGCTCAACCGTGGCGGCCACGACCCGTACAAGGTCTATGCGGCCTACCACCAGGCGGTCAACCACAAAGACCAGCCAACCGTCATCCTGGCCAAGACCGTCAAGGGTTATGGCACCGGTGCCGGCGAAGCGAAGAACACCGCGCACAACACCAAAAAAGTCGACGTCGACAGCCTTAAGCAGTTCCGCGACCGCTTCGACATTCCGGTTAAAGATGACGAGCTGGAAAACCTGCCGTTTATCAAACCAGAAGCCGGCAGCGCCGAAGCGCGCTACCTGAGCGAGCGCCGCGAAGCACTGGGCGGTTTCGTGCCACAGCGCCGCGCCAAGAGCTTCAGCATCCCGACGCCGCCACTGGAAACCCTCAAGGCCATCCTCGACGGCTCGGGCGACCGTGAAATCTCCACCACCATGGCCTTCGTGCGGATCCTCGCGCAGCTGGTCAAGGACAAGGACATCGGCTCGCGCATCGTCCCGATCATCCCGGACGAAGCCCGTACCTTCGGTATGGAAGGCATGTTCCGCCAACTGGGCATCTACTCCTCGGTCGGCCAGCTGTATGAGCCAGTCGATAAAGACCAGGTGATGTTCTACCGCGAGGACAAGAAGGGCCAGATTCTCGAAGAAGGCATCAACGAAGCCGGCGCCATGAGCTCGTTTATTGCGGCGGGTACCTCGTACTCCAGCCACAACCAGCCGATGCTGCCGTTCTACATCTTCTACTCGATGTTCGGTTTCCAGCGTATTGGTGACCTGGCCTGGGCCGCTGGCGACAGCCGCACCCGTGGCTTCCTGATCGGCGGCACCGCCGGCCGTACCACGCTGAACGGCGAAGGCCTGCAGCACGAAGACGGTCACAGCCACATGCTGGCGGCGACCATCCCTAACTGCCGCACCTATGATCCAACCTACGGCTATGAGCTGGCGGTGATCATCCAGGACGGCATGAAGAAGATGACCGAAGAGCAACAGGACGTCTTCTACTACATCACCGTGATGAACGAGTCCTACCAGCAGCCAGCCATTCCGCTGGGTGTTGAGGAAGGCATCATCAAGGGCATGTACCTGCTCGAAGAAGACAAGAAGGAAGCGGCGCACCACGTGCAACTGCTCGGTTCCGGCACCATCCTGCGTGAAGTGCGCGAAGCGGCGAAGATCCTGCGTGACGAGTTCAACGTCGCGGCAGACGTGTGGAGCGTCACCAGTTTCAACGAACTGCGCCGTGATGGCCTGGCCGTAGAACGCAGCAACCGTCTGCACCCGGGCCAGAAGCCTAAGCAGACCTACGTGGAAGAATGCCTGGGCGGCCGTAAAGGCCCAGTGATTGCCTCGACCGACTACATGAAGCTGTTCGCCGAGCAGATTCGCCAGTGGGTACCGAGCAAGGAATTCAAAGTCCTGGGCACCGACGGCTTCGGCCGCAGCGACAGCCGCAAGAAGCTGCGCCACTTCTTTGAAGTGGACCGCAACTGGGTTGTCCTAGCTGCCCTGGAAGCCCTCGCCGACCGTGGCGATATCGAACCTAAAGTGGTGGCCGAGGCCATCGCCAAGTTCGGCATCAACCCGGAAAAACTCAACCCACTGGACTGCTAAGGAGCGAAACGATGAGTGAATTGATTCGCGTACCCGACATCGGTGGTGGTGAGGGTGAAGTAATTGAACTGATGGTCAAGGTCGGTGATCGCATCGAGGCTGATCAGAGCCTGCTGACCCTGGAGTCGGACAAGGCCAGTATGGAAATCCCCGCGCCGAAAGCCGGCGTGGTGAAAAGCCTGAAAGTGAAGCTCGGCGACACCCTGAAAGAAGGCGACGAGCTGCTCGAACTGGACGTTGAAGGCGATGCCGAAGCAGCGCCTGCGGCTCCAGCTGCAGCACCTGCTGCCGAAGCGCCGAAAGTCGCCGAAGCCGCTGCGCCAGCACCTGCTGCGGCCTCACCAGCAGCCAGCAGCGTACAAGACGTGCATGTGCCGGATATCGGCTCGGACAGCAAGGCCAAGGTCATCGAAGTGCTGGTCAAGGTTGGCGATACGGTCGAAGCCGACCAGTCGCTGATCACTCTGGAGTCGGACAAGGCGAGCATGGAAATCCCCTCGCCGACTGCCGGCGTGGTGGAAAGTATTGAGGTGCAACTGGATGCCGATGTTGGCACTGGCGACCTGATCCTCAAGCTCAAGGTTGCCGGGGCTGACGCCCCAGCAGCACCCGCTGAAAAACCAAGCCAGAGCCCAGCGCCCGCCGCTTCAAGCACCAGCGAAACCCACAAGGTACCTGCTGGCGCCAACCCGGCCATTGCCGCTGAAGTCAGCGCCATTGCCTCGCTCTCCGCCGCGGCCGCCAATGTGGCCGCCATGCCCAAGCGCGATGGCGCCAAGGTGCATGCGGGGCCGGCCGTACGCTTGCTCGCTCGCGAGTTTGGTGTCGAGCTGGCAGTCGTACCGGGCAGCGGGCCGAAAGGCCGCGTGCTCAAAGAGGACGTGCAGGCTTACGTCAAAGCGATGATGCAGAAGGCCAAAGAAGCCCCAGCCGCCGGAGCAACCGGTGGTGCCGGCATCCCACCGATCCCGGTGGTGGACTTCAGCAAGTTTGGTGAAATCGAAGAAGTGGCGATGACCCGCCTGATGCAGGTCGGCGCCAACAACCTGCATCGCAGCTGGCTCAACGTGCCTCACGTGACTCAGTTCGATTCGGCCGATATCACCGAGCTGGAAGCCTTCCGCGTTGCGCAAAAAGTCGTGGCGGAAAAGGCAGGGGTCAAACTCACCGTACTGCCGCTACTGCTGAAAGCCTGCGCCTTCCTGCTCAAGGAGCTGCCGGACTTCAACAGCTCGCTGGCACCAAGCGGCAAGGCGATCATCCGCAAGAAGTACGTGCACATTGGCTTTGCCGTGGACACCCCAGATGGTCTGCTGGTCCCAGTGATCAAGAACGTCGATCAGAAGAGCTTGCTGCAACTGGCTGCCGAAGCCGCCGCTCTGGCGGAAAAAGCCCGCACCAAGAAGCTCTCCGCTGACGACATGCAGGGCGCGTGCTTCACCATTTCCAGCCTCGGCCACATTGGCGGCACCGGCTTTACCCCGATCGTCAACGCGCCGGAAGTGGCGATTCTTGGCGTGAGCAAGGCGACCATCCAGCCAGTCTGGGACGGCAAAGCCTTCCAGCCCAAGCTGATGCTGCCGCTGTCACTGTCCTACGACCACCGGGTGATCAACGGTGCCGCGGCGGCGCGCTTCACCAAGCGTCTGGGTGATGTGCTTGCGGACATCCGCACCATGCTGCTGTAACGCTTCAACTTTCGAGCCGCCACGCTCGTAACCTCGACCCCGCCTTCTTGGCGGGGTTTTTTTTGGCTATGTCCCAATAGCGTGTTGCACAGTTCGCCCAACCGCTTCCTGGATGCAGTGAGTCGGCTCAATACGCTGCTGATAACGCTCAAGCATGCGGCGCCAGCCCAGATAGTTCGGGAGGTAGCGGGTGGCTACACCGTG
>JAHIWP010000078.1 GCA_018816095.1 Gammaproteobacteria bacterium | reverse complement strand
AGCTATGGGATCGCCTGGGGCTGGTCTCAATACTGGATACGATCAACCGGCTTAGCCGCATAACCTGAACCGCCGTATACGGAACCGTACGTACGGTGGTGTGAGAGGACGGCGGATGTGAATCCGCCTCCTACTCGATTGTGGCTATCAAACCAGTGGGCGTCTATGGCGGGGCGCAGGGCTGGATGGGCGGGGACCAGTCTGTCGCCTGGCAGATCGAGGTGCTGGCAAAAAATACGCTAAACCGTTTTAATGCCCGCCCATTTGTTGACCTGCCTGAATCACGATGACCACTCTGCTGGCCCTGGATACTGCCACTGAAGCCTGCTCCGTTGCTTTACTGCATAACGGTGAGGTGCTCAGTCACTATGAAGTGATTCCGCGCATGCATGCCCAATGCTTGCTGCCGATGATCAAGCAGCTATTGGCCGATGCTGGCGTGTCACTGTCGGCGCTGGATGCGATTGCCTTCGGCCGCGGCCCGGGTGCGTTTACCGGTGTGCGGATTGCCGTTGGGGTGGTGCAGGGGTTGGCCTTCGCGCTGGATCGCCCGGTATTGCCAGTGTCCAATCTGGCCGTGTTGGCCCAGCGCAGCCTGCGTGAGCATGGCGCACAGCAGGTCGCTGCGGCCATCGATGCACGTATGGATGAGGTTTACTGGGGCTGTTATCGCGCGGAACAGGGCGAGATGCGCTTGCTCGGCGTTGAGGCGGTATTGCCGCCAGAGCGTGCCAGCCTACCTGCTGATACTTCGGGTGACTGGTTTGCCGCCGGCACGGGCTGGGGCACTTTTGCTGCGCGTATTCCGGTGGCGGTCAGCGGGCAGGACGCCAGTATGCTGCCGCATGCCGCCGACCTGCTCAGCCTGGCGCACTTTGCTTGGGCGCGTGGTGAAGCGGTTATCGCCGACCTGGCGCAGCCGGTTTACCTGCGTGACAAGGTGGCCACGCCCAAGGCACCGGTCTGAGTAGCCATAAAGTGAGGGCGTTGCTGCACGTGTCGTCGCTTGCCTATGTACATTCACCGTGGCTAATTGCCAAACGCCCACGTGGGGGGCTAAATTGCCTTCACTCGTATCCATCGCTAGCCAGGCAGTCTGAGCAGTAATCAATGCGTATCGACGGTTTTACCTCCTCTTATTCGCCAGACCGCAGTTCCCGTCCGGGCTCTGCGGTTACGCCGTTTCGCGAAGCGCAGCGCGAAATCGAGGCGCGTCGTGAGCAGCCAGCATCACCGTCGAGCACTCAGGGTTTTGAACAAGTTGCCCAGGCGCGTAAGGTCGAAGCGAGCAACTCCAGCAGCAATAACCTTCCTGCTCGCCTGCAAGACCAGCTCTATCAGCCCCCACTGAACAATCGCGCGGCCCAGGCTCTGGCCAGCTACAACGCAACCGCCAGTTTCGCCAGCGAGGCGGATGCCGAGCAGGTTATGGGGCTCGATCTCTACGCTTAATATGCTGCCTTACTACCTCGGTTGCCCGTCCTGGAGCGAACCCGCCTGGCGCGGTTCGTTGTACCCGGATGGCAGTCGCAGCGCTGACTTCTTGCCCTTGTATGCCCAGGTATTCAATGCGGTTGAAGGCAACACCACCTTCTATGCATCACCTTCTGTAGAAACAGTGGCTCGCTGGGCTGAACGGATGCCGGCGCACCTGCGCTTTTGCGCCAAGTTGCCGCGTGAGATCAGCCATGCAGGCGATTTACGCGAACAGCTGAGTGCCACCGAGGATTTCCGCCGCTTGCTGGCGCCATTGGGTGAGCGGGTGGCGCCATTCTGGCTTCAGTTGCCGGCGAGTTTTGGTCCACAGCGTTTGGCAGAACTGGTCGGCTTTATTGAGCCCTGGCAGGGCGGGGAACTGGCTGTTGAGGTGCGTCACCCTGCCTTCTTTGCCAAAGGTGAAGAGGAGCGCAGCCTTAACCGCCTGCTGCATGAGCGTGGCATCGAGCGTGTGTGTTTGGATTCGCGTGCGCTGTTCAGTTGTGTGTCTAGCGCGCCGGCGGTGCTGCATGCCCAAGCCAAGAAGCCGCGCCTGCCGCTGCGGCCCACCGCCTTCAGTCAGTCGCCCCAGCTGCGCTTCATTGGTCATCCTGATTTGTCGGCCAACGATTCGTTTATGGCGCCTTGGCTGGATAAGGTGGCCGACTGGATCAACGAAGGCCGCACGCCCTATGTCTTCTTGCACACCTCGGACAATCGCCTGGCCCCGCAGCTGGCGCAGCGTTTTCATCAGCAGTTGATGCTGCGCCTGCCCGGTTTGCCCGCCTTGCCACAGGTGCAGGTCGAGGGCCAGGTCGAGCAGTTGGGGCTGATCTAGCAGGCCGCCAAAATAATCATTGACGTACTTAACGTTGCGCCAATAACAGATCGGCGGCCTGGCCACTGCGCCCGTCAGCGAATTCGAAACGCCCGAGCTGGGCGATTTCATCGTAGGCGCCGAGGGCGATCTTCACGTCGCGCGCTTGCAGGTCGATGGCGCTGACGCCTGCTTGGCTCAGCGATTGGCTGGATTGTCGGCCCTGACTATCAAAACGCAGCAGGCTCAGGCGTTCGAAGATCGCATCCTGGCTATCGATACGGCCGTCGCCGTTGTCATCGTATTTGCGCAGTTCGGCAAAGCCGTTAGCAGCGCCGTTCTGGTCGCCGAACAGCTCGCTGCCATCGTCAATGCGGCCATTGCCATTGCGGTCGAGTGCCAGCAGCGCGTCATCACCTGTAGGCACGCTGATTTGTTCAAGCTGGCCATCGGCATCCAGGTCGAAGCTGACTGTGCGGCTCAGGCCGCTGGTACTAAAGCCATTGCCGGCCAGGTCCAGGGCCAAGGGGTCGGTCCGCTGTGGCTCGGCATTGATGCTGACGTTCAATTCCAGCTCGCGCTGGCTGGCCAATGCCTGAAAATCACTGGCTTGGATCGTTACGCTCGGTGGCGCGTCGGGTGGTTCGGGTGAGCTGGGCGGTAGTTCATCGGCCACTTCGTCCGGCAGCAGGGTGCGCCGCAGAATTTGGTAATTCAGCGAGGCGCGCTTGCCATCCTCCAGCGTTTCGCTGATCGAGCTGGTGTTTGCGGCCGACGGTGCGGCGCTGCGTGGGGCAGAAATCACATCGAACATGGCGAACTCGGTGCGGCTGGATGCTGCCGGGTCTGGCAAAATGCCGCTTAGGCAGGTTGTCGGCCGCAGCGGCGGTCAATTGAGTGATTTTTGAGCACATTTTCTGATGAGTGATGAGCGGCTAATAGCCAGAATTCGTATGCAGGCCCTGGTGCCCCATTTGCAGGCTGCGGCCGAACAGTGGGCACAGCGCCTGGGCTTGCCGCTGGAGGGCGACAGTGAGTTTGCCCTGCAGCTGGGCGAGGGCGGCTTGCAACTGGTGGAGCTGGGGCCGCAGGCGCCGGGGCCAGTTAAGGTGGATTTTGTCGAAGGCGCGGTGGCGCACCGGCGATTATTCGGGGGGGGCAGTGGGCAGATGATTGCCAAGGCGGTCGGTGTGCAGGCCGGCGTGCGCCCGCGCGTGCTGGATGCCACGGCGGGCCTGGGGCGTGATGCCTTTGTGCTCGCCAGCTTGGGCTGTGAGATGACCTTGATCGAACGTCAGCCGTTGATCGCCGCGTTGCTGGAAGATGGTTTGGCACGCGCGGCGCTGGACCGCGAGGTCGCGCCGATTGCCGCGCAAATGCAACTGCTGAATGGCAATGCCATCGAGCTGATGCGTGCCTGGCAAGGCGAGCCGCCACAAGTGATCTACCTCGACCCGATGTTCCCGCACCGCGACAAGAGCGCGCTGGTGAAAAAGGAGATGCGCCTGTTCCGTCCCTTTGTCGGTGATGACCTGGATGCGCCAGCGTTGCTCGAAGCAGCGCTGAACCTGGCCAGTCACCGGGTGGTGGTCAAACGTCCGCGCAAGGCGCCGCTGATTGAGGGGGCCAAGCCCGGTTATGCGCTGGAGGGTAAATCCAGCCGTTACGACATCTACCCGAAGAAGAAGCTGCAAGCTGCAAGCGAGTAAGCGGGTCGCCGCGCGCGTTTTTCGCTACTCGACGCGGAACGCGCGCAGGAAAACCCCGACCGCATCGCGCACATAGGCTTCGGCTTCGGCGCCTTGCAGGGCTTCGCCACAGCCGATCAGCAGGCGGAAGTTGGCGCCGCCCTTGATCAGGCAGAAAAACTGATCGGCTGCGCTCAGCGGATCAGCCACACGCAGCTTGCCGTTCTGGTCGGCCTGGCGCAGCAGCTCTGCCATGCCCTGCAGCACCCGCTGGGGGCCGGCCTCATAAAACATCTTTGAGAGCTTTGGGTCCTGCGCGGCGCGGCTCACCATGACCCGGTGCAGCTCCAGCGACTCACGGCTGTTGATCAGCTCACTAAAACCACGCGCGATGCTCAGCAGTAGCTGCTCCACGGGCACGTCATCGCTGAGTTCGAACAGTAGCGTTGGCAGTTGCTCCTCACATTTGGACTTCACCGCCTCGGCAAACAACTTCTCCTTATCGGTGAAGTGGCTGTACACCGTGAGCTTGGAAACGCCGGCTTCGGCGGCAATCGCATCCATGCTGCTGCCGTCATAGCCATTGCTGAGAAAGAGGGTCTTCGCCGCCTCCAGAATGGCTTTGCGTTTGGCCAGATCTTTCGGTCGGCCAGGGCCGCTATAGGGCAACATTTTGTTCGGCATAGGTCGGTTTTAATACTGGACTAGTGAGTTTGCTATTTTTACTATACCCGCCAGTATAAATATTCAAAAGCCTCTGAAAGGTTAGTCATCATGTTTCTTCATGCCCTGTCTGTTGCTGTGCCTGCCAGTCTTATTGTGTTGCTTGCTGCCTGCGGCAATGGTGAACCTGCGGCGGTCACCATCCGCCCGGCCATGGTGGTGCAGCCACAGTTGGCCGGTGAGCTGATGGATGCCTACCCCGGTGAAGTGCGTGCGCGTCTGGAGCCTGAGCTGGCCTTTCGCATCGGCGGCAAGGTGAGCAAACGGTTGGTCGATGTCGGCGCGCAGGTCAAGAAGGATCAGGCGCTGGCCGAGCTGGACCCACAGGATGTGCGCCTGCAGCTGGAGGCGAGCCGGGCTCAGTTGGCGGCGGCCGAGGCCAATCTGCAACTGGTGCGGGCCGAGCGTGATCGTTACAAAACCCTATTGGCGCGCAATTTGGTTAGCCGCTCGCAGTATGATAACGCGGAAAACACCTACCGCGCCGGCGAGGCACGGCTGAATCAGGTGCGTGCCGAGTTCAACGTGGCCAACAACCAGGCCGGCTATGCCGTGCTGCGCGCGCCTCTAAATGGCGTGATCGCGCGGCGTATGGTTGAAGTCGGGCAGGTGGTGGCCGCCGGGCAAACGGTGCTCACCCTGGCGGCTGATGGTGAGCGTGAAGTATTGATCAATCTGCCGGAGCAAGCCTTCGAACGCTTCAAGGTTGGCCAGGTGGTGGCGGTCGAACTCTGGTCGCAGCCCGACCAACGCTTCCCTGGGCGTATCCGTGAAATGTCGCCCTCGGCTGACCCGCAATCGCGCACCTTTGCTGCTCGTGTGGCTTTTGCCGAGGGTAAGGTACCAGCCGAGTTAGGCCAGAGCGCCCGCGTGTTTATCGCCCACAACGGTGAAGTGCCGCTGGCTGTGCCGCTGTCGGCGCTGACCGCCGAGAAAGGTCAGCCCTACGTCTGGGTGGTCGACCCCAAGGACTCCACCCTCAAGCGCACGAGTGTGCGCATTGGCGCTTACGGTGAGAAAACCGTGCCGATCCTTGAAGGCTTGCAGGCCAGTGATTGGGTCGTGGCGGCCGGTGGCCAGGTGCTGCGCGAAGGTCAGCAGGTGCGTCCGGTTGACCGTGATAACCGTATTGTTCAACTGACGGCCAAGGAGTAATCCCGATGGATTTCAACCTGTCCGCCTGGGCGCTGCGTAACCGCCAGATCGTGCTGTATCTCATGCTGCTGTTGGCTGTGGTCGGCGCGCTGTCCTATACCAAGCTCGGTCAGAGTGAGGACCCGCCTTTTACCTTCAAGGCCATGGTGGTGCGCACCAACTGGCCTGGGGCGAGCGCCGAAGAGGTGGCCCAACAGGTCACCGAGCGCATTGAAAAGAAGCTGATGGAGACTGGCGAGTACGACAAAATCATCTCGTTCTCGCGTCCCGGTGAGTCCCAGGTGACCTTCGTGGCCCGTGACTCCATGCACTCGGTGGATATTCCCGACCTGTTCTATCAGGTGCGCAAGAAGGTTGGTGATATCCGCCACACCTTGCCGCAGGGCATTCAGGGGCCGTTTTACAACGACGAATTCGGCACCACCTTCGGCAATATCTATGCGCTGACCGGTGAAGGTTTCGACTACGCCGTGCTCAAGGACTATGCCGACCGCATCCAGTTGCAGCTGCAGCGGGTCAAGGATGTCGGTAAGGTCGACCTGCTCGGTCTGCAGGATGAGAAGGTATGGATCGAGCTGTCCAACACCAAGCTGGCGACCCTCGGCTTGCCGCTGGCCGTCGTGCAGCAGGCGTTGGAAGAGCAGAACGCGGTAGCGGCGGCTGGCTTCTTTGAAACCAGCACCGACCGCGTGCAACTGCGCGTGACCGGGCGTTTCGAATCGGTTGATGAAATCCGCAACTTCCCGATCCGCGTGGCGGATCGCACCTTCCGCATCTCCGATGTGGCCGAGGTCAAGCGCGGCTTCAATGATCCCCCCGCGCCGCGTATGCGTTTTATGGGTGAGGATGCCATTGGTCTGGCGGTCTCGATGAAAACCGGCGGCGATATTTTGGTTCTCGGTGAAGCGCTGGAGGGTGAGTTCGCCCGTCTGCAGGAAACCCTGCCGGCCGGCATGCAACTGAGCAAGGTGTCGGACCAGCCGGCGGCGGTAAAAACCGGGGTGGGCGAATTTGTTCGGGTGCTCACCGAAGCGGTGATCATCGTCCTGCTGGTGAGCTTCTTCTCCCTCGGCTTGCGCACCGGCCTGGTGGTGGCGCTGTCGATTCCGCTGGTGCTGGCGATGACCTTTGCGGTCATGTACTACCTTGGCATTGGTTTGCACAAAATCTCCCTCGGCGCGCTGGTGCTGGCGCTGGGCCTGATGGTGGATGACGCGATCATTGCCGTGGAGATGATGGCGATCAAAATGGAGCAGGGCTTTGATCGCATCAAAGCGGCCAGTTTTGCCTGGACCAGCACCGCCTTCCCAATGCTCACCGGCACGCTGATCACCGCCGCGGGCTTCCTGCCGATTGCCACCGCGCAGTCCGGCACTGGCGAGTACACCCGCTCGATCTTCCAGGTGGTGACCATTGCCCTGTTGGTGTCGTGGGTCGCCGCCGTGGTATTCGTGCCATACCTGGGCGCCAAGCTGTTGCCCGATTTGGCCAAGCTGCACGCCGCCAAGCACGGCGGCAGCGCAGACGGGCACGACCCTTACGGCACGCCGTTCTACCAGCGCGTACGTTCAGCAGTGGAATGGTGCGTACGTCGACGTAAAACGGTGATCATGCTGACTATTGCGCTGTTCGTTGGCTCGATCCTGTTGTTCCGTTTTGTCCCGCAGCAGTTCTTCCCGGCGTCCGGTCGTCTGGAGTTGATGGTTGACCTCAAGCTCAGCGAAGGCGCGTCCCTGGCGGCGACCGAAGAGCAGGCCAAGCGTTTTGAGGCGCTGCTCAAAGGGCGTGAAGGTATCGATAACTACGTGGCTTATGTCGGTACCGGCTCACCGCGCTTCTACCTGCCGCTGGATCAACAACTGCCCGCGGCCAGCTTTGCCCAGTTCGTCGTGTTGGCGAAAAGCATCGAAGACCGTGAGGCCATTCGTAGCTGGCTGATTGATGTGCTGCATGAGCAGTTCCCGACCCTGCGCACGCGTATCTCGCGCCTGGAAAACGGCCCGCCCGTGGGCTATCCGGTGCAGTTCCGGGTATCCGGCGAGCATATTGATGAGGTGCGTCAGCTGGCCCGTCAGGTGGCCGATAAAGTGCGTGAGAACCCGCATGTGGCCAACGTGCACCTGGATTGGGAAGAGCCGAGCAAGGTGGTGCGCCTGAATATCGACCAAGAGCGTGCCCGCGCCCTTGGAGTGAGCACCGCCGACCTTTCGCGCTTCCTGCAAAGCTCGCTCACAGGCTCGCCTGTCAGCCAATACCGTGAAGGTAATGAGCTGATCGAAATCCTCCTGCGTGGCACTCCGAGCGAGCGCCAGGAGCTGAGCCTGCTGCCGAGCCTGGCCGTGCCGACCGACAATGGCCGCAGCGTGCCACTGTCGCAGGTCGCCACCCTGGAATATGGCTTTGAAGAGGGCATCATCTGGCACCGCAATCGCCTGCCGACGGTCACCGTACGGGCCGACGTGTATGGCAAGGAACAGCCAGCCAGCCTGGTTAAGCAGATACTGCCGACCCTCGAACCGGTGCGCGCGCAATTGCCCGACGGCTACGGGCTGGATGTGGGCGGCACGGTGGAAGACTCCAGCCGTGGGCAGAAGTCGGTCAACGCCGGCGTACCGCTGTTTATCGTGGTGGTGGTGACCCTGCTGATGCTGCAGCTGAAGAGCTTCTCGCGTTCGGCCATGGTGTTTCTTACCGCCCCCCTGGGCTTGATTGGCGTGACGTTATTCCTGCTGATCTTCCGTCAGCCGTTCGGCTTCGTCGCCATGCTCGGCACCATCGCCCTGTCGGGGATGATCATGCGTAACTCGGTGATTTTGGTCGACCAGATCGAGCAGGATATCGCCGCCGGCATGGACCGCTGGCACGCGATTATCGAAGCCACCGTGCGGCGTTTCCGGCCTATCGTGCTGACTGCCCTGGCGGCGGTGCTGGCGATGATTCCGCTGTCGCGCAGCGTGTTCTTTGGGCCGATGGCCGTGGCCATCATGGGCGGCCTGATCGTAGCGACGGCGCTGACCTTGTTGTTCCTGCCTGCGTTGTATGCCGCCTGGTTCCGGGTCAAGGAAGTGGAGCGTCAGCCAGGCTGAGCCAGCGTTTGAGCATAAGAAAAGCCAGGCCTCAGTGCCTGGCTTTTTTCTGCCTGCTGAACTGAACCCTGGAGGCGATGCTGCTCGGTGGCTGTTAAAAATATGCAACTGTTGCTCGCCAGATCCGTGCATTTTCTGTAGCGATTACAGTCTTTTATCCCGTCTGCGCTTCACTGGTTTGGGCTTTTTTTCTTACGCTTTGTCGTTTTTATTTGACATATTTTGTGTTTTTGCCAGACTGCGCGACCTCGGTGGGTGCGTGCAATTACCCATCGGCAGTGGTCATAACAAAAACCTGTAGCTCATCGTTCTGACCTGCGCAGCTTGCGCGGGCTATGCATGCGGTGGACTGACGTCTGTGGAACGGGAAAACATGCTGATTTGGTTCGTTGCACTCTATCTACTGGTGACTGTCGCCATCGGTTTCTACGCCTCCACTCGGGTGCATAACACCCGCGACTTCGCCTCCGGTGGGCGCAGCATGGGTTTCCCCATCGTCGCCGCCATGGTGTTTGCCACCTGGTTTGGCTCCGAGGCCGTACTGGGTATTCCCGCCACTTTTCTTGAAGACGGCTTCGCCGGCATCGTTGAAGACCCGTTCGGCTCGTTCGGCTGCCTGTTTCTGGTCGGCCTGATCATCGCCCGGCCGTTGTACCGGATGAACCTGCTGACCATTGGCGACTACTTTAAAAAGCGTTTCGGCCCGCAGGTCGAGCTGATCATCAGCCTGGTCATTGTCATGTCCTACCTGGGCTGGATCGCCGCGCAACTGATCGCTCTCGGCCTGGTGTTCAACGTCATCTCCGACGGCAGCATCAGCACCACTCAGGGTATGTTCCTCGGCACCTTTATCGTGCTGCTGTACACCCTGTTTGGCGGCATGTGGTCGATTGCCCTGACCGACTTCTTCCAGATGATCATCATCGTTGTCGGCCTGATCTACCTGGTCTGGCTGTTCAGCGACATGGCCGGCGGTGCCGATCTGGTGATCAGCAAAGCCGCCAGCGAAGGCAAATTCACCTTTATGCACGCCTTCGAGCCCAAGGATATCGTCGCCTTTATCGGTGCCGCGGTGACCATGATGCTCGGATCCATCCCCCAGCAGGACGTGTACCAGCGGGTGATGTCGGCCAAGAGCGAGAACATTGCCGCGCGCGCCTCTATGACCGGCGCGGTGTTCTACCTGGGCTTCTGCATGCTGCCGATCTTCTTGGTCTACGCCGCCTCGATGATCGACCCAGCGCTGGTCGAGAAGTGGCTGGCCGAAGATTCGCAGATGATTCTGCCGCTGCTGATCCTCGACAAAACGCCGCTGTTCGCCCAGATCATGTTCTTCGGCGCGCTGCTCTCGGCAATCATGTCCACCGCCTCCGGCACCCTGTTGGCGCCTTCTGTGACCCTGACTGAGAACGTGCTCAAGCGTTTCTTGCCGGTGCTCACCGACAAGCAGTTTTTGCTGCTGATGCGCTGCACCATCTTTGTGTGCGCGGTGGCGACCCTGAGCTTTGCTCTGTACTCGGATGCGAGCATCTACGAGATGGTCGGTAACGCCTACAAGGTGACCTTGGTGGCAGCTGTGGTGCCATTGTTTGCCGGGTTGTTCTGGAAGCGCGCCACCACCCAGGGCGCGCTAGTGGCCATCGCCTTTGGTCTGGTGTCGTGGATCTACCTGGAACTGACCTGGAGCGAAGCCGCCTTCTGGCCGCCACAGCTGGCAGGCCTGCTGTTTAGCCTGGCCGGCATGCTGATTGGCACGCTGCTGCCGCAGTGGAGTCGTAATCAGAATGACGTGCTGGTGGTGCAGGCCGAATAAGCCTGCAGCTGACTAACAAAACCCCGCTGATTGGCGGGGTTTTGTTTTTGCGCCTTGTGAAGGCGGGGAACTCGTTCATCCAGTGGGAGGGGCTTTAGCCGCGAGTTTTACTGTTGCGGATTGAGTATGGCTAGCTGCCTAGGATGGGTGGCGTGCAGCGATCTCCAACTATTCATTAACCGCATGGGTATCGCGCTGCTCAACCCATCCTACGGGGCTTCCTCAATCCTGTAGGAGCGGCCTCGGTCGCGATGCTTGTGCGTTGCCATGACAAAAAAGCCAGACCCTAAGGTCTGGCTTTTTCACCGCTACTAAACCCTTCTTACAACGCCCCAAACACCTTCTTCGCCAAACTGGTCGCCGCACCAGCCGGGTTTTGGCGGATGCTGGCTTCCTGCTCGGCGATCATGGCGAACAGGCCATCCAGCGCCTGCTCGGTCACGTAGTTTTCGATATTCGCGCTTTTCGCGTCGATCACGCCGAAGCTCGCGGCTTGGCCGGCGAAGCTGTTGTATTGCTTGGCCAGGCCGACCTGGTCGGTGGCTTGTTTGACGATGGGTAGAAACTTGGCGCGGATCTGCTCGCGGCTGGTCTTGTTCAGGTACTGGGTGGCGGAGTCTTGCGGGCCGCTAAGGATGCTTTTGGCGTCCTGCACGGTCATCTTCTTCACCGAATCCACCAGCAGCGCCTGGGCTTGCGGTACGGCGGCTTCGGCGGCTTTGTTCATGCTCGCTTCGAGCTGATCAACCTGCGCGCCCATGCCCATCATTTTCATGGTTTTTGCGGCTTTGCCGAGGTTGCCTGGCAGTTCGATGCGCACGTCTGGGTTGTTGCTGAAACCGCCCGGTTTGCCCAGTTGCTGCACGGCCACTTTGGCGCCTTGGGTGAGGGCATCTTTAAGGCCGCCGCTGGCGTCGCTTTGCGTGAGGTCGGCGAGGGAAATGGCGAAGACGCTGCTGGAGAGGGCGAGGCCGGCGGCCAGGGAAATCAAACGAAGCATGGTGGGCATCCTTGTGCGAGGGGGAAGGCAGTCATTGGAGCTTAATGGAGTGTAGTGCGTCGGAAAATACACAGCCGTTTCGACTGTGGCGCATGGGCTATTGGCCAGTGCTGTCACTCAGGTGCTGCAACTCGCGGCGCACCATCTGTGCATAAGCGGCGGGTTTGAGGGCGTAGAGTTCGCTGGCCACCCAGCTGAGCCAGAGCCCGCCCAGTTGCGCCTTGGCCGCCAGCAGACGCTGGGCCTCAGCTTCGGCGCGGGCTTGATTAGCCTGGTGGAACGCCGCGCGTGAAGGGCGCGCGGGTTGCTCGTGGTGTTCGCTCATGGCGGCGCGGCGTGCCGGTTTATACCGGCTCGGCCACGTCCTCGTTGCGATCCATGGCCACCTGACGAATCGACAGGCGAATCTCTGCCGGCAGCACGCGCTTGGCCGCGCCTTCGGCCAGTTCGTTGAGCAGCGGGTGATGGCTGAGTTTGCCGGCTTCGTCCTGGCGCAAGACGCCTTGGTCGAGCAGGCTCTGGATAAAGTGGCGAAACAAGCTCTTGTCGAAGAACTCCGGAGCGTTGAGACCGTGCAGGATCGACAGGCGTTGTGCCATGACGGTGCAGAGGTCTTCAAGTTCTTCGGCGCTAATGGCGTTCTGCCCGGCATTCAGCAGCAGGGCGGTGGCCATATAGAAGCGCTGCAGGGTCTGCACGATGGCGCGGGCCAGCAGGGTCAGCAGGACGAACTCACGCGAGCTGGGCGCGGGGCGCACATAGGTGTCGCCATCCAAGGTCAGCAGCCCTTGTTCGACAAAGGCGGCCAGCCATTGGTCGACCACGGCGTCCAGCTCACCCAGCTCCCAGCGGATAAACAGTTCCGATTGCAGGTAAGGGTAGAGCGCCTTGGTAAACCGCAGGATCTGCTCGCGGCTCATCCTCGCACTGCTCTGGAAGAAGCTCGCCAGCAACGCCGGCAGGGCGAAGATGTGCAGCACGTTGTTGCGGTAGTAGGTCATCAGAACGGCGTTGTGCTCGTCCAGATAGAGGATCTTGCCCAGCGGATCGGTTTGCTCAGCCAACAGGTCCATGCCTTGTACGTATTCGATCAACGCCTGGCCATTGCCGTCGGGCAGGGTGGTATGCGGCGAGTAGGGCACCCGGCGCAGCAGCGCCAGGTAAAGGTCGAGTACCCGCGCTAGGGCGCGCTCGTCCAGCGCCAGCTTGCTGGTGGACAGTAACGCCAGGGCGACCAGGTTGACTGGGTTGATCGCGGCGGCCTCGTTGAGGTGCTGGGCCACACGTTCGCCGAGGCTGTTGGTGGCTTCATTCAGCCAGGCCGGGCGGTACTGGGTGCCGTAGTCCTGTTCGCGCCAGTCGGGCTGCTCACTGTCGAGGAATTCGGCCAGTTTGATTGGCTCGCCAAAGTTGACCCAAACATGGCCAAAGCGCTGCTTGAGTGCGCCGATGACCTTGAAGATGTCGAAGATCGACTCTTTCTTCTTGCTCGCGCCACGCAGCTCGCCCAGGTAGGTGCGGCCTTCCAGCACGCGCTCGTAGCCGATATACACCGGCACGAACACCACCGGCAGGCGGTTGCTGCGCAGGAAGCTGCGCATAGTAATGGCCAGCATGCCGGTTTTCGGCTGCAGCATGCGCCCGGTGCGCGAGCGCCCGCCTTCAACGAAGTACTCCACCGGGAAGCCCTTGCTGAACAGGGTGTGCAGGTATTCGTTAAATACTGCGGTGTACAGCGGGTTGCCCTTGAAGGTGCGGCGCATAAAGAACGCGCCGCCACGGCGCAGCAGGCCGCCGATCACCGGCATATTCAGGTTGATGCCGGCGGCGATGTGCGGCGGCGTTAAACCATTCCTGAACAGTAGATAGGACAGCAGCAGGTAGTCGATATGGCTGCGGTGGCAGGGCACATAGATCACCTCGTGGCCCTGGGCGACTTCCTGCACGCCCTCGATATGGTTGACCTTGATGCCGTCGTAGATCTTGTTCCAGAACCAGCTCAGCACCAGTTCGAGGAAACGAATCGCGGTGTAGGTGTAGTCCGAGGCGATCTCGTTGCCATAGCGCAGGGCCTGGCTTTCGGCCTTCTCCAGGCTGATGTTCTCGCGCTCGGCTTCCTCGATGATCGCCTGACGTACCTGCGGGCCGTGCACCAGGCCTTTGACCAGGTTGCGCCGGTGCGATACGTCTGGGCCGATGACAGCGGCTTTCTGGTTGCGAAAGTGCACCCGCAGGATGCGCTGGACCATACGCAAGGTGCGCTCGTGGCCTTTATCCTGCTCGACCAGTTCGCGCATATGAATCGGCGTGGAGAACTGCACGCGGGTCTTGCGGCCGAGAATCAGGATGCTCACCAGCCGGCGCAAGCGTCCGGTTACCGCCCAGCTGTCGGCAAACAGCAGCTTCCACGGGCTGGTTTCGCGGTCCGGCGACTGGCCCCAGAACACGCTGACCGGAATGATCTGTGCGTCGTCCACTGCATGCTGGCTCAGCGCGCTGACCAGGCGTTGCAGCGTGGGCGAGATGCCGCGTTTGTCCTGTCGGCCGAGCCAGTCCGGCTCCGGCGTCAGGTAGAAGAAGGCGGCAGGCTCCAGCAGTTCCCCCACCGCCACCGGCAGAATCGGCCGTGGCAGGCCGGCCTTGCGGCACTCGGTGTCGACCACCGCCAGATCGCTCGGCGACGGCTGTTGCAGCACGTAGAACACCGGCTTGCTGCGGTCGAGCTTAAGGGTAAAGGCCGATTGGTTGATGGTTTCCGAGCGCACCCAGAGGTACAGCACGCGGCGCAGGGTGCCAAAAACGAGGCGGCGGAGCGGGGATCGGGTCATACGGAGTCTGCAGGCTGGAAAACGAGCATTTGCTCGGGGCGCGTAGTGTGCCGGATCGCTAGGCCGGCGGCAAAAATCTTCTAGGGTTTAGCCGGTTGTGAAGTTTTTGGCTATGTACCCACAAGCTGTTGTTTGCGAAGGGTAGGTTGGCGTTGAGCGCAGCAGGCCTTGGTAAGCCCTGTTGGGCTTTGTCGCATTGCTCCTCAAGCCAACCTTCGACTGCGGGCTGGCCGGCGATTGCCGATGCCAGTGCGCCGTTTGCCAATGAGCGGCTCATGGCGTCGGTGGACAAGCTGGAGCGCGTCCGTGAGCTGCTCAAACAGCATGGCAATTACGACTGGCTGACCAGCAGCGGCAAACTGGTGGTGCTGAACAACGGCATCGAGTTTGCCGCCACCTACCTGGTAATGCTGGTGGCGCTGTTTTTCAGCGGTGCCGGGCGCTGGTTAAGCCTGGATTACTGGCTGAGCAAGGCATTGCGCAAGCAGCCTTGAGCCGAATAGGCCCGTCGCCGCAAGGGCGGTGGGCCGCTGGAAAAGCAGCGGCCTAGAGCGGCTTTTACTGTTTATAGGCAAAGGAAGTAAAAAGTTCCGCTGTAATCAAATATTTATATATCAGCAACGGCCCTGAAATATCCCGCCGCCAAGATTCCCTCCAGCACGAACGAGCCCCCAGCGCTCGGGTGTTTTCAACACTTAAAATCCATTTAGAGGAATCTTCGATGATCCGTAAGCACAGCTTTCGTGGAGTCATGGCCGGCTTCGCAACCAGCGCTCTGGCCCTGGCCGTTTCCGCCCAGGCTTTCGCTGGCACCGTCACCACTGACGGCGCCGACATTGTGGTCAAAACCAAGGGCGGCCTGGAAGTGGCCACCACCGACAAGGAATTTTCCTTCAAGATCAATGGTCGTCTCCAGGCGGATGCGGACAGCTTTGACGGCTTCTACACCAAGAATGGCAATCGTGCCGATGAAACCTATTTCCGTCGCGCCCGCCTGGAACTCTCCGGCGTAGCCTTCACCGACTGGGGTTATACGTTCTATCGCAATTTCAGTGACAGCGCCAGCGACTGGCAAGAACTGGCCATTCACTACAACGGCTGGAAACCGGTCCAGTTGTCGGTCGGCCGCATTATCCCGACCTTCGGCCTGGAAGAAGCCGTCAGCTCCAAGTGGATCACCGCCATCGAGCGTTCGGCCATTTATGACCTGGCTCCCTGGCTCAACAGCCATGAGAACGGCGAGGGCATCCGCCTGCGCACCACCTTGGGCGACATGTTCCACGGTGAGGTCGGTGGCTATCGCCAAAACGGCAACCAGGACGAAGATGGCCAGAACAACACCTCTTTCGTAGCGCGCGGTGTATTTGCCCCGATCGTCCAGGATAAGCAGGTTCTGCACTTCGGCCTGAACTACGCGACCCGTGAAGTAGAGGCGGGTTTCGATGAGTCGATCAAGTCGCGGCTGTCGGTTCGCGGCACCACCGAAGATAGCGTCAACGGCAACCGTGGCACCTTCGGTGGCGCTAAGCTGGATGGCACCGATCAGGCATGGGGGGCGGAAGCGGCCTATATGATGGGTCCGTTCTCCATCCAGGGTGAGTACCTGGCTCGCACCGCCGATGGCGATGCAGTGGCCAATGGCAACGACAACGATCTGGAAGCCAGCGGCTACAACGTGCAAGTTGCCTACACCCTGACCGGCGAATCGCGCAGTTACAAGCTCGATGGCGGCAAGTTCGACAAGATCAAGCCAGAGAACAAGCAGATCGGTGCATGGGAAGTGTTCTACCGCTACGACGACATCACGGTTGATGAGACTGCGGTTGCACCCTCCAATGCCGGTTTGCTCGGCCTGACTGCCAATACCGCTGAAGCCAGCGCCAAGACCCACACTGTCGGTGTCAACTGGTATGCCAACGAAGCCGTGAAGATCTCCGCCAACTACCTGAATACCAGCGTGGACGACATTGTGAACGCCAATGGCGACGATGATGGCGACGCCATCAGCCTCCGCGCGCAATACGTGTTCTAAGGCAATAGCGTTTAACCGCTGCTCCTATCCTTGAGCCCCGCCTAGTGCGGGGTTTTTTTGGCTATGTACCAGTGATGTGTTGAATCGCCCCGGATGGCGCAGCGGTGCAAGGCAGCGCGGTATTATGTAGGGTGGGTTAGGCGCAAACCGGGATCAGGCAAACTGCATCAACTCCCAACGGGCCGTAACCCACCATGGCGGTCTACCGACAAACCGCAATGGTGGGTTACGCGGCGCTTGGGTCGTGTGGATATACCCATAAGCAGTCTCAGCGCCGCTAACCCACCCTACAAAAGCGGTCTGCAACACGGCTTTGGGACAGAGCCTTTTTTTTCGTCTGCGCTTTTGTGTCGGGAAGCATCTGCTGGGCATCTGCGCTCAGTTGTCACCGAGGGCATGGTTGAGCGGTACAACCGGACGGAGGATTGCCGGGCGTCCGGGCCGGCGGAGTAACTGCAGGTGAGTCGCCCCAGGTTTTCAACGGCCCGTCAGTAAAACCATGGCAGCGCCAAGGCAAACGGCTATATATAGTGCAGCCTTGCCTGACGCGCCGAGCTGCTGATGTTGCTGAACCAACTGAACTCCATCCATGAAATTGCCGCCAGCCAGTGGGATGCTCTGCTCACTGACGCGCAGCCATTCTTGCGTCATGCCTTTCTCTCTGCACTGGAAGACAGTGGCAGTGTGGGCGGGCGTACCGGCTGGCAACCTGCCCATGCCGTGTTGCTCGATGCGCAAGGCGGGCTGCAGGCGGCCATGCCGGGTTATGTGAAGAGCCATTCCTATGGTGAGTACGTGTTCGATCATGGCTGGGCCGATGCCTGCCACCGTGCGGGTATCGACTATTACCCCAAGCTGCTCGGCGCGATTCCCTTCTCGCCAGTGACCGGTCAGCGCCTGCTGGGCGCGCCGTTAGCTGCAGGGCTATTGCTCGACGAGCTAAGCGCCAGCCTGGAACAGCAGGGCCTGTCGAGTCTGCATATCAACTTCACCAGCGCGGCCGAAAATGCCCTGCTGCAGGGCCGTGACGGCTGGTTGCAGCGCCTGGGTTGTCAGTTCCATTGGCGTAACCGCGGCTATCGGGATTTTCAGGACTTTCTCGACGCGCTCAGTTCGCGCAAGCGCAAGCAGATGCGTAAGGAGCGTGAACAGGTGGCGGGCCAGGGCATCGCGTTTGACTGGCGCGCGGGCCATCAGCTTAGCGAGCAGGAGTGGGATTTCGTCTATCTGTGTTACGCCAACACCTACCGCGTGCGCGGCCAGTCACCCTACCTGACGCGCGCCTTCTTCAGCCTGCTGGCCGAGCGCATGCCGGAGATGATCCGCGTGGTGCTCGCCCATCAGGCCGGCAGGCCGGTGGCCATGGCCTTTAGCCTGGTCGGTGGCGACAGCCTGTATGGGCGTTACTGGGGCTGCCTGGCCGAGTTCGACCGCCTGCACTTCGAAACCTGTTTCTACCAGGGCATGGACTACGCCATCGCCAATGGCCTGCAACGCTTCGATGCAGGCGCCCAGGGCGAGCACAAACTGATTCGCGGCTTCGAGCCGGTTATTACCCACTCCTGGCACTACCTCTGCCACCCCGGTTTGCGCGCGGCCGTGGCGGACTTTCTTGATGAAGAGCAACAGGGCGTGCGCGACTATGCCGAACAGGCGCGCACGCTGTTGCCATATCGCACGGCTGAGTAGCGCACTACCCAGCCGTGCGGCACTGTTACAGGCGCTTGGCTGCTGTGATCAGCACAGGCTCGCGCGGCACATTCTGATGGCCGCCACGGTTGGCGGTCGGCACCTGAGCGATCTTGTCGACCACATCCATGCCACGGGTCACCTTGCCGAACACCGCGTAACCGAAATCACGCGAGCCGTTGTCGAGGAAGGCGTTGTCCTTGTGGTTGATAAAGAACTGACTGGTGGCAGAGTCGCGTACCTGAGTACGGGCCATGGCCAGGGTGCCGCGCACGTTGTGCAGACCGTTGTCGGCTTCGTTCTTGATCGGGGCCTGGGTGTCTTTCTGCTGCATGCTGGCA
Organism: Gammaproteobacteria bacterium; assembly: GCA_018816095.1. Classification (GTDB taxonomy): domain Bacteria; phylum Pseudomonadota; class Gammaproteobacteria; order Pseudomonadales; family Pseudomonadaceae; genus Aquipseudomonas; species Aquipseudomonas spirodelae. The sequence continues at coordinate 67,451 of JAHIWP010000078.1, read as the reverse complement.
TCGAAGCCGCCGCCCTGCACCATAAAGCCTGGGATTACCCGGTGGAACTGGGTGCCGGCGTAGTAGCCGCTGTCGACATAGCTGAGGAAGTTGGCGGTGCTGACCGGCGCCTTCTCTGCGTTCAGTTCGATTTCGATCTCGCCGAGGCTGGTGGTTAACAGCACCTTGGGGTTTTCCGCAGCCAGCAGGCTACCGGCAAACAACACAGAGCAGGCGGCGAGGGTGAGTTTTTTCAACATGCGTTTGAGTCCTTATTGGCAGTGGGTGCGGCCTGTTCGACTTCGGCAAGGAAGGCTAACAAGCTGCTGTTGAAGTGTTCGGGTTGGTCCAGCGGTGTGGCGTGACGTGAATCTTTGATCACCAGCAGGCGCGCATTGGGCAACTCATCGACGTAAGCCTGCTTTTGCGCCACCGGGGTGTAATCGCGGTCGGCTGTAATCACCAAGGTCGGACAGCTGATCCGCGCCAGGCGTTCCCGCACGCCCCAACCGATGATCGCATCCAGGCTGGCCAGGTAAGCGCGCTTATCGTTTTGCGGCCAGCGCTGGAAGATTTTCTGCCGCAATTCGGCCTGCTCGGGCTTGGGAAACAGCACTTTGCCCAGGGCTTTGGCGATGGTGTCGAGGCTGAGCAGGCGCGACAGGCTCCAGCGCTTGGCGATCTCAATATAGTCGCGCGGGCGTTTCGCCTTCACTTCCGGGCCGCTGTTGACGATGCACAGGCTCTTGAGTAATTCGGGGTGGTCCACGCCGAGTTGAAAACCGATCATGCCGCCCATGGAGATGCCCACCAGATGCACCGGCGCCAGCTGCAGGTGTTCGATCAGCGCCGCCACATCCTCGGCAAAACCCCGGATGCTGTAACGCTCGCGGGGTTTATCCGAGCGGCCGTGGCCTCGCACATCGAGGGCGATCACCCGGTAGTGGCGGGCCAGTTCGGGGATCTGGTATTCCCAGTCGCGGGTGCTCGAACCAAGGCCGTGGACCAGCAGCACCGGTGCGCCGTGGCCGTATTCCTCGTAATGCAGTTGGCAACCGTCGTTATCGAAATAAGACATCTATAGGTTCCTCTCAAGCGGAGGGCAGGGGCGCCGCAAAGGCGGCACTCAACGGTACTGCATCGAAGCGCTGGATCAGCTCGACAAGAATTTGCGAAGCCGGGCCCAGGGTATTGTCTTTATTTGAGTAGAGATAGAAGAGTGGGTTGCGGCTGCCGCCCTGGTCCAGCAGCAGGGGCTTGAGTTGGCCGTCCTTGAGCTCGCGTTCGATCAGGTGGCGTGGCAACCAGGCAAAGCCCAGACCATTGCTCACAAAGGTGGCAGCCGTGGCCAGGCTGCCGACTGTCCAGCGCTGCTCGGCGCCAAGCCAGCCTACGTCGCGCGGTTGCTGGCGCCCTGAGTCGCGGATCACCACCTGCATTTGGGTTTCCAAGTCTTGGAAGGTCAGTACACGCTGTAGGCGATGCAGCGGGTGGTCGGGGTGGGCTACGGCGACAAATTCCACCGTGCTCATCTCGGCCCCGAGGAAGCCGGGAATGCTCAGCGCACTGATGGCCAGGTCGGCCGTGCCTTCCTTGATCACCTCTTCGACGCCGGACAGCACTTCCTCACGCAGGCGCACGCGGCAACCACGGCTTTGCGGCATAAAAGCGGTCAGCGCCCGCACCAGGCGCGCACTGGGGTAGGCGGCATCGACCACCAGGCGGACTTCCGCTTCCCAGCCCTGCTCCATATGGTGGGCCAGGTCTTCCAGCTGGCTGGCCTGTTTAACCAGTTGCCGCGAGCGGCGCAGCAGCACATCGCCGGCCTCGGTGAGTACAGCCTTGCGCCCGTCTATGCGTAGCAGGGGCACCCCGAGCTGTTCTTGCATCCGCGCCACGGTGTAGCTGACTGAGGATTGTGAGCGGTGTAATACATCGGCCGCCTGGGCAAAACCGCCATGGTCAACCACGGCCTGCAACGTGCGCCACTGGTCGAGGGTTACGCGGGGGGCTTTCATATTCAGTTCCTGTACGCGCTCAAGTTCTAGGGTGCAAATACTGACTCAATCAACCTAAACTGACAGTCTTTTGCCGGAGGACTGCCCTGATGAAAAAGCTCTGTTGCGCGCTGCTGGCCTGCTTGCCGCTGACTGTGATGGCCTACCCGATCGAGGTGGAGAAGCAGCTCAACGGTGCCGAAATATCGGTCAGCACCCAGGAAATCGATCACAACATGGGGGCCTTGCAGCTGTACAACTACGGCCGTAGCGACGCCAAGTGCACGGCGGTATTTCGCAGCGGTCCTGAGGCGCCGCGTACCCGTAAGGTCAACCTGTCCGCCGGTGAAAGCAGCAACCTAACGGTGAAGTCCACCCGCAGCATCATCAAACTACGCGTCAAACTGACCTGCGAGTTGTCTTAAAGCCCTTACGCAGCCGGCAGCGCTTATAGCCGGCGCAGGCCAATAGTCAGCCCAGAGACTAAGCGTGGGTCGGCTATAAATCAAATTATTAGATTGGTTGGTGCAGGTTTTTGCGCTTTTTAATCGGTTCCTATGTCCATATTCTTTGCCCATCGACGTTCAATAACCCTTCGGTGGAGCACACTACATGGCAACTATTCAGGTAATCGAAAGCAGCGCCCGTCAACAAGGCTCGGTTTCGCGTCAGCTGACTGAGCAATTTATCGCCACTTGGCAAGCCGCTCACCCCGCAGACCAGATCAAGGTGCGTGACCTTGCTGTGGATCAGGTGCCGCACCTGGATGCCAACCTACTGGGCGGCTGGATGACCCCGGTAGAGCAACAAAGCGAAGCCGAACAGGCCGCTCTGGCACTGTCCAATCAGCTGACCGACGAAGTGCTGGCCGCTGATGTGCTGGTGCTGGCCGCGCCGATGTACAACTTCGCCATTCCCAGCACCCTGAAAGCTTGGCTCGACCACGTGCTGCGCGCCGGGGTTACCTTCAAATACACGGAAACCGGCCCGCAGGGCTTGCTGAGCGGCAAGCGCGCCTTTGTCCTGACCGCGCGTGGCGGCATCTACGCCGGTAGCACCCAGGATCATCAAGAGCCGTACTTGCGCCAGGCACTGGCTTTTATCGGTATCCACGATGTCACTTTTATCAACGCCGAAGGCCTCAACCTGGGCGGCGACTTTTTGGAAAAAGGCGTGAGCCAGGCCAAGGCACAACTGGCTCAGGCCATCTGACACTTCCCGCTGCATTCAGCTCTCCTGGCGTCTGGTGCTCCTAGACGTCTCTCTCCCCGCGCGGCGAATGCTGTGCGGGGGTTTTTATGGCCCGCGTTTCACCCCGCGAGCCGTGATGGCATGAGGCGCAACCGGCTTGCCGAGCTTTTTTAGGCGCGAGCGGGTAAGGTCGCGGCCGTGCTGCTTGGCCGCTGTGGTCTTAACTTCAGCTAGGCAAGCGTTTGGATCTGAATGAGTAGGGTGATGTGATGCAACTGTCTGGGCGCGGTGTGGCGCTGTCGATTATCGCCTCGGTGTTGTTTGCCTTGGTGCCTGGCTATGTGCAGCTGTTGGCTCCGCTTGATGGCTTGCAAGTGTTTGCCCAGCGGGTGCTCTGGTCGTTACCGGCAGTGTTGCTGCTGGTGACCGTGTCGCGGCAATGGCCGCTGCTGCTGGCGGCCTTCGCTCGCCTGCGGCGTGAACCGTTGCTGTTGGCCAGCCTGCCTGTGGCTGCACTGCTGATGGGGATCCAGTGGGCGCTGTTTGTCTGGGCGCCGCTGTCCGGGCGCATGCTGGAGGTGTCGCTGGGGTACTTCCTCCTACCGCTGGCCATGGTGCTGGCCGGCCGGGTGTTCTACGGCGAGCGGCTGCGGCCGTTGCAGCGCTTGGCGGTGTTCTGCGCGTTGCTTGGCGTCGCCCATGAGCTGTGGCTGACCCAGGCGTTTTCCTGGGTGGTGATGGTTACGGTGCTGGGCTATCCGCCGTATTTCATGCTGCGCCGCTGGATGCGCCTGGATGCCTTGTCCGGGTTCGTGCTGGAAATGCTGTTTATGGCCCCGGTGGCGATCTACATGGTTGTGCAGTGGGGGCCACCACTGCTGTTTAGCCAAGCCCCGCAGCTGTGGTGGCTGCTGCCTGGCCTGGGGTTGCTCAGCGCGCTGGCGTTTGCCGCGATGATGGCGGCCAGTCGGCTGCTACCGATGGGGCTATTCGGCATCCTCAGCTATGTCGAACCGGTACTGCTGTTTCTGGTGGCGTTGCTGTTTCTCGGTGAGCAATTTGATGCGGCCCAATGGCTCACTTATTTGCCGATCTGGTTGGCGGTGTTGCTGGTGGGTTGGGATAGCGCGCGCCTGTTGATCAAACAACGGCGCAGCGCATCGTTTGCCGAGCAGTAATGTGGCTCAGTCCAGCACGTTGCGCAGCACTTCGTAAATGATGCCCGTAGCAATGGCTACCAGCACCACGTCAGTGCCGGTTTGCTTCCACTCATAGCCGTCATAGCGCGGCAGTTGGCCAAGTAGCCGGCTGTCGAAGTTTTTCGCAATGCCAGGTGGCAGTGGTTTGCCCCGTGCGAGGTTCTTGGCGATGCCTGGCGGTAAGGCGCGGGTTGCGCCGATCAGGTTGCGGTTCTCGCCCAGCACGATGCGTACCCGGCCGATATCAATCGACGGGCCGTTGAGGTCAACGCGGATGTCGCTGTTCTGGCCGCCCCCCTGTTTGCCAGGGTGATCATGTTTGGGCGCCGCCATAGCGCTTTGCGCAGTGAGTGTGAATGCCAGGGTTGCGCTGATTAACAAGGCTTGTCGCAGGTTACGCATGATGAACTCCAAGGCCCACGAAGGCGGGTTTTATGGTCAATTTGAACAGCTGGTTTAGGCTTGGTTCAGGGGCAACGGTCGCTTTATTGCACTGAATATGCAAAGTCACTCGGCCGCAAGGCCGGAAAGCGGTAGGCTATGCGGCTGATTTTTTGTTTTTCGTCGAGGTTACCCCCGTGTTTTCCCAATTCGCCCTGCATGAACGCCTGCTTAAAGCCGTGGCTGCGCTGAACTTTGTCGAGCCCACCCCGGTGCAGCTGGCGGCCATTCCGCTGGCGCTACAAGGAAAAGACCTGCGGGTAATCGCGCAAACCGGCAGCGGCAAGACCGCCGCCTTCGTTTTGCCGATGCTTAATCGCCTGCTCGGCGATGGCGCCTCTTCGCCGCGTATGAGTGTACGCGCGATGATCCTGCTGCCGACCCGCGAGTTGGCCCAACAGACGCTCAAAGAAGTTGAGCGCTTTGCGCAGTTCACCTTCCTTAAAGCCGGTCTGATTACCGGGGGTGAAGACTTCAAGGTGCAGGCCGCGATGCTGCGCCGGGTGGATATCCTGATCGGCACGCCAGGCCGTCTGATTGAGCACGCTAACGCCGGTAATCTGCTGCTCGATGAAGTTGAAGTGCTGGTGCTCGACGAAGCCGATCGCATGCTTGATATGGGCTTCAGCGATGATGTGCAGCGCTTGGCCGAATTGTGCAATGCCGAACGCCAGACCCTGCTGTTTTCCGCCACCAGTGGCGGTGCCGGGTTGCGTGAGGTGGTGGGCAAGGTGCTGAAAGAGCCTGAGCACTTGCAGGTCAACAAGGTTAACCAGCTCAATGAAGGCACCCGTCAGCAGATCATCACCGCCGACCACAACCATCATAAAGAGCGTCTGGTCGACTGGTTGCTGGCCAACGAAACCTACGAGAAGGCGATCATCTTCACCAATACCCGGGTTCAGGCTGACCGCCTCTACGGCAAGCTGGTGGCCAAGGAATACAAGGTGTTCGTGCTGCACGGCGAAAAAGACCAGAAGGACCGTAAGCTGGCCATCGACCGCCTCAAGCAAGGCGCGGTGAAGATTCTGGTGGCCACCGATGTGGCAGCGCGCGGCCTGGACGTTGACGGCCTGGATCTGGTGATCAACTTCGATATGCCGCGCTCCGGCGACGAGTACGTGCACCGCATTGGTCGTACCGGCCGCGCAGGCGCTGAAGGTCTGGCGATCTCGCTGATCTGCCACAACGACTGGGCGCTGATGTCGAGCATCGAGCGCTACCTCAAGCAGCGCTTCGAACGCCGTAACATCAAAGACATCAAGGGCATCTACCAGGGGCCGAAAAACCTCAAGGCATCTGGCAAGGCTGTTGGCCCGAAGAAGAAAAAGATCGACCCGAAAACCGGCAAGAAGATTGTTGCGAAAAAGCCTGCCGCCAAGGCGCCGAGCAAGCGCAACACCATCAATAAGCCCAAGGCCGATGCGCCGGTGCTGGTTAGCCAGGACGGTTTGGCGCCGTTGAAGCGCCGTACGCCAGCGGCCGAGTAACGCCATGGCGCGCTGGCTGTGTTGGCTTGCTGCGCTGTTTATTACCGCGCAGGCGCAGGCGGCGGTACACAAATGTTTGCAGGAGGATGGTGTGGTGCTTTACACCGACCAGCCCTGCAGCATTGCGCAGAGCAACCTGGCCTTGAGCGTCAGTAACTACGCCAGTTATCCACCTTGGCTGCACGCGGTTGCAGCGCTCTGGCACGAGCGCCTGCAGCCGCTGTTGCTGGGGGTTGAGCTGTTGCCGCTGCTGGCGGCGCTCTACGGGCTGATGAGCCTGATCTGCTTTTTTGCCTACTACCGCGACAAACAGTTCGCCATCAAGGGGCTGCAGCGCACGCCCGAGGCGCGCCTGCACCTGTATGAACTGCTGGGTGGCTGGCCTGGCGGGTTGTTGGCGCAGCGCCTGATCCGTCACAAGAACCGCAAACCGAGTTATCAGTTGGTGTTCTGGCTGATCGTCGCGCTGCACCTGGCCCTTGCCGGGCTGGTGCTATGGCTGATCAATGGGGCGGTCATCGCTTAAGCGACGGCGGATTGCCCGCCGTCGTTTAGCTGAGGTTTATTTCGGTACGATCAGCACCTTACCCTCGCGCTCACCGCTGGCAGCCGCTGCCACGGCTTGTTTGATCTCGCTGACGTCATAGGTCGCGGCAACGCGGGTGTGCAGTTTGCCGCTGGCAATCAGCTGCACCAGTTCGCCAAATACCTTCATCTGCTCGGCCTGGCTGGCATTCTGGAACCATTTGGCCAGCCAGAAGCCGCGCAGGCTGACATCCCGGAATACAAAGGACGACGGCGACACTTGGCACGGCTGGCGGCTCATCATGCCGTAGTTAACCAGTACGCCGCCGTCACACAGGCTGGCCGCCAGGTGATCAGTGGCCTCACCGCCTACCGCATCGATACCCAGACGGATGGCTGCGCCGCCGGTGGCCGCGCGTACGCGCTTGGCCAGGTCCGGCCCGTCGACCAGCACCACGTCACCGCCTTCGGCTTCAACGCCTGCGACTGCGGATTCGCGGCGCACCACGTTGACGGTCTTGAACCCGCGCAACTTGGCCAGCTGGATCAGGTAACTGCCGACGCCCGAGTTGGCAGCGTTCTGGATCACCCAATCGCCGGGTTTGAGGTCGACGAACTGGCTGAGTAGCAGGGAGGCGGTCGGCGGATTGACCGTGAGCATCGCCAGTTGTTGTGGATCGGCCTCCGGCAAGGGGATCAGCTTATTGGCGGGAGCATTCAGATGGCTGACCCACGTGCCGCATCCCACTGGGAGCAGGACCATCTGGCCGACTTTCAGGTTGCTGACCTCAGCGCCCAGCGTCTCGACTCGCCCGACGCCCTCATTGCCACCGATCGCCGGCAGCGGCGGCAGCATGCCGTATTCGCCGGTAAGGGTGAGGACGTCGGAAGGGTTGATGGGGGCGGCCAGCACTTTGATCCGTACCTGACCTGTGCCGGGCTCTGGCAGTTGCAGCTCAACGGCGGCGATCACCTCGTGCGGTTGCGGGCCGCGTTGTTGGTATTCGGCTTTTAGCATTAAGGCTCTCCAGTGATGAACAACTGACTTGGGTGGGAGGAGTCTAGCTCTGTGCGGGCGTGGGGCGATTAATGCGGATTAATCGATCTCAGTGATAGGCCGATGCAAGGCGAGTGGATAGCCAGCTATGCTGGGCACAGGTTTAACTTAGGTACTGCTATGAAATGGCTGTGGGTGTTTTTTCTGTTGGTATTCAGCTTGATGGCCTCAGCGCAAAGCCTGCGCGTAGGCTTTGGTACACACAAGCCGCCGTATATTTTTGAGAACCAAGCACGCGGCCTGGAATATGACATCGTCATGGCTGCCTTGCAGCGTGGTGGCTTAGAGCCTGAGGCGCACTACGCCCCCATGGGGCGTTTGAATTTGATGCTGAGCAAGGGCCAGCTAGACGTTATTGCCACTACGAACGAGCGCAGTGGCGGTGCGATTTTTTATTCTGATGCGTACATCCGTTATCAGAATGTCGCTGTGGCTCTGCGCTCGAGAGACGTGAATATTCAGCGCGTCAGTGACCTGCTCAACTACTCGGTGAATGCCTTTCAGCAGGCACGCTTGCTGCTCGGCAGTGAGTACCAGAACATGGCCGAAAATAATCCGCGTTACCGCGAGGAGGCTTTTCAGATTGCCCGCAATCGTATGCTCTACAGCGGGCGGGTTGATGTGGTGGTGACGGATATGCGCATCCTGCGCTATTTCAACCATGAGGTGAGGGGCCAGGTCGATGTGACCCAGGCGCTGAGCATTTATCCTATTTTCGCGCCCACCGATTACAAGCTGGGTTGCCAGCAGCAGGCCCATTGCGCGCGCTTCAATCAGGGCTTGGCGCTGCTTAAACAAAGCGGCGAATACGCGGAAATTGAGCGCCGCTACGCGATGTACTGACGGCAGCTGATGCGCCGTCAGTAGTCCAGCCGCTTAGGGCGTGGGAACGATTTCGTCCAAAACTTCCTGGGCGGCCAGTAGTTTCGTATCTGACTCAAGCGGTGTGCTGCTGACGCTGAAATCGACGATTTCGATGGCGCCCTGGCCCTGGCCGGTCAGGTGGAAAGAAAACGCCTTGCGCGCGGCCGGGTTGTCGAACGTGAAGCTGATCTCGATGGGCTTGTCGCGAGTGAGCAGCGGCAGTTCGGGTATCGGCAAGTCTACGTCGCGGTCGTATTCCTTGGTTTTCAAATGCAGTGTGGCGCCTGGCGTAGCCATGCTCAGCGCGCGGATTTTAAGGGTCACCGTGGTCTGCGTGTCTTTACCCAAGGTCAGGTACTGCGCGCCCACTAAGTTGTCGGTCCAGTCATTGCTGGCGCCGGGGGTGAGCGTGATCGGCTGAGTGTTGGCGAACTGGTAGTGCTGTTCGGTATGGCCGCTGCTCAGCGATTGATCGAGCAAGCCTGCGCGTTGGCTGATCAATCGCGCCGGCTTACCGCTGAAACGCCCCAGGTAGCGTGCGCTGTCGGCAATAAAGCCAGGGCTGGCGTAGCGCCGGCAAACACTCTGGAAGTCGCATTCGGTCAAGGTGCCCTGACCATCATGCTGGCGCAGCAGGCCGTTGGTGTAGGAGATGATTTCGCGGCCTGTGCGGTAGTCACGCAACAGCGAGCGCCCGGCGATGTTGCTCGGCACGGGAAAAGCGAAGTAATCGAGCACCGAGGCCGTCAGGTCAACATGGCCGTATACGCCTTGCTTGAGGGCGGGCAGTTGCGCCTGTTCGGGGGCCAGTAGCAGGTTAAAGCCCCAGGCTGAGGCTAAGCGCACGTTTTCCAAACCATGGGATTCGTCCGAGGTGATGATCACCAGGGTGTCCTTCAGCACGCCTTGCTTTTCCAGCGCCGTAAGAAAGTCGGCGACGGCATCGTCCAGGTAAGCAATCGCCGCCAATTTGCTATTGGGCTGGCGGTCCAGATAGGCCTGCGGGGCAGAGTAGGGTTGGTGAGTGCCCACGGTCAGCAGGGTCAACATCCAGGGTTGCTGCTTGTTACGCAGCTGCTGCACGTAAGTTAAGGCGCCCTCGAAGTAGGCCTTGTCGTCCATGCCCCATGGGAATTCGAGATAGGGCTTATTTTTGAACCAGTCGCGGCCGTGGGTTTGCTCGAAGCCCATCTGCGGCATGATCTGGTCTTTGGCCATAAAACGCAGCCCGGCGCCCTGCAGGAAATGCGTGCTGAGGCCGCGCTCGCGCAACTGCGCGGGGAGGCACTGCTCACTGCGCTGCCGGTTATTCAGCAGTTCGACGCCTTTCGGGGTGCCGGTGTCGAGTTTGTTGTAATCACCACAAAGCATGGCGTAAAGGCCGCGGATGGTCTGGTGACCGTGCAGCACATAATCGGTGGTGAGCATGCCGCGTTCGGCCCATTGGCTCAGGCGTGGCATCGGGTCTTGTGCATAGTGGCTGCCGATGGCCTGGCGACTGCCTTTTATATAGGCGCCGGTCACGCCTTCCAGGGTAATGATCAGCACGTTGCGGGCGCTGCCGGCCTGTTTGAGCAGGGGCGTGCCATTCAGGTCGAGTTGGTTAAGGCCGCTGATATCGGGTGGGCTGCTTGGCTCATCCGCCGCCAGCCAGTCGGCTAAATATTGCTGGCCGTTACTGGCGCTTTCCGCCAGTAGCTTGTGCGGCAGGTTGAACTGCAGCCATTGGTCCGCCTCGCTGGGTTTGAATTGCTGGAAGGCGCCATGTACGGCAAACAGTGACAGCGGCAACAGCAGCCAGCGGCGCGCAGGTGGCGCGCTATGGCGTGGCGTCTGCATACGGCGTAGGCCTAGATAGAGTGCCACCAGCACAGCCAAGGCTGTGGCCATTAGCGGCTGGCTCAAACCGGCGCCCTGGGTTGAATGGCTGACGAACTGTGGGTCGGCCAGGTAGTGCAAATCGGCAGGTCCCGGCATGCGCCCCACTGCGCTGACCAGTTCGGCGTTGCCCAGGGTGAAAATGCACCAGACCACCAGCAAGGGAACGCTCAGCAGCCAGGTGCGTTGGTGCAGGGTGATCAGCAACACGCTGCCAATGGCTAAATCAGACAGGTAGCCATAGCCGTGTGACCAGCCCAGCGTGTAGCGGCTGAGTAATGGCAGGGCAAGGAGTAGTAAACCGAGGATAAACAGGGTGCTGGAAGGGTGTCGCAGCCAATTGCAGGTAACGCGCACGGGTACTCCTGGGACGATTGCCATCGATCAGCAACGGCAATGCCGAATCAGCCGCAACATGCAGGCTGCCATGATTCTGAAACAAGGTTGTGCTAAGCGCCAGAGCGCGGCGCGCAAATAGGCAAAACAACTGGGTATGGGGCAGGGGGAGGTGATGGATTATGCAATGGCCAGCGCCTTGTCATTGCGAGCAAAGCGCTGCATGGCCAGAGAGTGCTACTTTTTGCCGATGGTGATCTGCTTGCTGGTGCCGTACACCTGGCCGCTGACGCCTTTGGCAATTTGCTGGATTTCCCCGCCGGACTTCAGGAACGCTTCGATCTGTGTATCGATCGAGGCACTGGTTTCCACGGCTGGCGCCGGCTTGGGTTTGCTGTTGGATGCTTTTACGCGCATGACGGCCATTAACCTATTTAAAAATTAATTTGGCCGCGCATTGTACTCGAAATACTTGACAATTGCTTGATAAATAAATCTCAAATGCGCTAGGCGGCGGCGCGATAACGGCATTAATAGTCTGTTTAGTTATCGAATATGCCAATAAGTGATTGTTTTAATGAGAATAGATAATTAATACCGGGCGTTCATATGGGGCCTTGTTGGCGCTTGGCCCGCTGGTCGGATTGCCTCGCAAGGCGGTCAGGCGAAGCTATTGCATGCCCAGTAGGTCGAGAAATTCGGGGGCGACTCGGCTAGAATGCCGGCCTGGTAATGAGGGTAGAGCATCATGGCGGTAATTGGACGGATGAATAGTTTGCAGGTCGTGAAGCACACCGACTTCGGCCTGTATTTGGATGGCGGCGCGGATGGCGAAATCCTATTGCCCAAGCGCTATATTCCGAGCGACACCCCAAGTGAAGTAGAAGACTGGTTGAACGTCTTTATCTACTTGGACAGTGAAGACAAATTGATTGCCACCACTGAAAAGCCAAAAGTGCAGGTGGGTGGGTTTGCCAGTTTAAAAGTTGTGGATATAAATCGAGTGGGCTTATTCCTTAATTGGGGTTTGCCAAAAGATTTATTACTGCCGCACTCCGAAGAAAAACGTCCGCTGCAGGTCGGTGATTACTGTGTGGTGCACGTATTCCTAGATAAACGCAGCAAGCGCATCACCGCCACGGCGCGCCTGGATCGTTATCTGGATAACGTGCCGGCGAATTACACGGCCGGTGAAGAAGTTGATTTGCTGGTGGTCGAGCCTACTGATATGGGCTTCAAGGCCATCATTAACGGCAAGCACTGGGGCCTGATCCACAAGAATGAGCTGTTCAAATTTATGCGCAGCGGCATGCAGGAAAAGGGCTTTATCAAGGAAGTACGTGCCGACGGCAAAATCAGCCTGAGCTTGCAGCCGGTGGGTCAGGAAGCGGCTAGCAGCCTGGGCGAACAAATATTGAGCAAGCTGCGCGAACACGATGGCGTGCTCAAGGTGAATGACAAAAGCTCACCTGAAGAAATTGCCGCGCTGTTTCGGGTCAGTAAAGGTAACTTCAAGAAAGCCATCGGTGGTTTGTACAAGCAGGGTCGCATCGTGATCCACGAAGACCGTATCGAACTGCCCGGCGAGTGAGTATCCGTTGCGCCACCGCTCAGTAGAGCCTGCTGCATAACCCGTTGCGAGGGTAATGCACGTGTAACGCGAAGCTCGCAGGTTCGGTGCCTATTCCCGCGCCAGTAAAACAAAGCCAGCAGCGATGCTGGCTTTTTTATTGCGCAAGTTTTAACTGATTCTCCGCCTGTTCGATGTCGGGCTGGACAGCCTGTCGCGCCGGTCTGTCGACTTAGCCATAGGTTTATGGGCTGGCATACAATGCGAAGCATGTTTTTTGCCTATAGGTGGTGATGCAATGCTGTTACGGCATCTGCGGTATTTGTTGGCGGTTGCTGATCACGGTGGCTTCACGCGCGCGGCAGAGGCGTTACACGTTTCCCAGCCGACCTTGTCGCAACAGATTCGCCAACTGGAAGAGTCGCTCGGCGTCAGCCTGTTCGACCGAACTTCGCGCACGGTCAAACCCACTGATGCAGGGCTGGCCTATATCGAATCCGCCCGCCGGGTGCTAGTGGAGTTGGCGGCGGGGAAGCGGGCGCTGCATGACGTTAAGGATTTGTCCCGCGGCTCCCTCAGGCTGGCTATGACCCCAACCTTTATGGCCTACCTGGTCGGGCCACTGATCCGCGATTACATCGCGCTGTATCCGAATATCCATTTACAGATATTCGAGTTGTCGATGGACGACATCGAAACGGGGCTGGCCAATGATTCGTTGGATATCGCGATTGCATTTGATCAAGTCAGAAGCGCTGACATCGAGTCGATTCCGGCGTTTATAGAAACCTTGGGGCTGATGGTTGGGCGTGATCACCCGCTCTATGATGCTCAGGCCACGCTGACTACCGATCAGCTGGCGCAGCTGGAGTTTGCCCTACTGACCCCCGATTTTGTGACCCGCACCTGCATTGATGAGTTCTTCGCGACGGCGCGGATCACGCCCAAGGTGGTGATTGAGGTCAACTCGGTGAATACCCTGCTCGAGGTTATTCGGCACACCGCCGTTGCCACGATTTTGCCGGAAGCCATTGCCACGCAAGACCGCGCGTTGCGCAAGCTTGCATTAGTGGCCGAAGCGCCCCAGCGCGGGGCCGCGCTGCTGCGGCGTAAAAATAACTACCACAGCGCTGCATCAGACGCCTTTACCCACTTAATGCTGGGGGCGATGAAGGAGGGCACGCCCGGGCGCGAATAGCGCGCCAGCCGTTAGCGAAACAGGTAAGCGGCCTGTGACAGCCGCTGCAGTTGAGCACTGGGGTAAAAATCTTTAACAGGCAACCGGGTTTCAAGCGGCAACGGCTGAGCGAGCATACACGGCGCAGGTCGCTGGGTAGTCGGCCAATGCCTTGAAGGAGCGGTTATCGTCGTCCAGCGCGTCGATTGAGCCGCTTTCAATGTCGTAGACCCAGCCATGCAGGTTCAACACACCTTTTTCTTGAGCCAGGCGCACGCTCGGGTGGGTTTGGATGTTCGCCAGTTGGGCGATGACATTTTCCCGCACCATTGAGCTGACTTTGGCCGCGTCATTGGCATGCACACGCGACTCGTTGATGACCTTCGCCGACTCGGCATGCTGCAACCAGCCGCTTACAGCGGGCAGGTGGTCCATGCATTTACACGTGGCGACCGCGGTCATGGCGCCGCAATCGGAGTGGCCGCAAATAACGATATCGGTCACCCCCAGTACCGCGACGGCATACTCGACCGTCGCCGACACGCCACCCGGATGCGGGCTGTAGGACGGCACAATATTGCCGGCGTTACGAATCACGAACAGTTCCCCGGGTTCTTGTTGCGTCAGCAGTTCCGGCACCACGCGGCTATCGGAGCAGGTGATAAATAAGGTGCCTGGGTGCTGGGTGGTCGCCAGGTGTTTGAATAGGTCGGAGCGTTGTGGGAACGCTTCGCTCTGAAACTTCAGAAATCCGTCAATAAGCGCTTGCATAGGATGTACCTGTAAAAATCTGCTGGATTGTTGGGCTATGAGTCGCTGCAGCCGGTGCCATACAGGCGGTATTGCAGAACATGGACGTCACCCTGTGAGTCACGGTAGGTCATTTCGGCTGGCGTCGGCCCGCAGGTGTCGGCAGCCGAAGTCATGCGTATCACCTTGGCGATGTCTAAGTGCATGCCGTATGTGTAGGCAACGGCTGGCGCTGGCGTGACTGGTTCTTCGGCGTAAGCCGACAGCGAGGCTGCCAGTGACAGGCCTAAAAGTAGGATTTTGTTCATGAGCCATCCTCCGCATAAATGGGTGGCAGTGGGGATCAGGTCAATTTTGGGATCGGGCCCGCAGGGAGCGGGCCGATTCAGGGACGCGGCGAGGTTAGAACGGGCGCAGGGGCAGGAATTTGCCATCCAGAGTGATCACTGCGCGGGAACCGCCTTCGGGGTCCTCGACCTTCTTCATGTCCAGCTTGAAGTTGATCGCGCTGATGATGCCGTCGCCAAACTGCTCATGCACCAGGGCTTTCAGCGTGGTGCCGTAGATCTGGATCATTTCGTAAAAGCGGTAGATGGTCGGGTCGGTCGGAATGCCCGAGAGGCTGCCGCGCAGTGGGATGATTTGCAGGCGGGCTACCGCATCGGCATCCAGTTCAAGCTTGTCGCCAATCACTTTAGCTGCGCTTTCCGGCAGTGGGTGCTGGCCGAGCAGGGCGGCGGTGACGTAAGCCAAGCCAAGCCCGGTGCCGTCAGCCAGGTCCTGCCAGGACAGGTTTTTGCGCGCCTTGGCATCCAGCACTTCGGTGGTCAGGGCGAGGCTTGGGTCGTTGTAAGCGTGCGACTGTTGCATGGTGTGGCTCCTATCGGGGTTGCTTGGTGTGAAGCAATGATCGGCCGATAGATGCATAGCGTCCAAGACTGATATGCAATGCTTTGCATAAGTATTGCCTATAGATTAAGGCGCAGGTGAGCGGTAGCGCTGAAGCGCAACTCAGGCTGCAGATGCCATGGAGCGCAGGGCCAAATTGGTGGGGGGGCGAGGTGATGGTTGTTGTGGAGGGCCGGTTGCCCGAGCCTTAGTTGCTGCCAAACTGCGAAAACGACGCCGGTCGGCTGGGCTTGGTTTTTGGCGGCACTGAAATTCTGCCGGCATAACGCCAATCCCAAGGGGCGACTATGGACTCGGCTGGAAGCCGCCAAAGGCCTTTACCCATTTTTCTGGCCAGGGTTTCGGCATCTTTTAGCCTGTAGTCCTTCAACTGCGGGGTGTAGGCCCAGGCTGCGCCTTGTTCGACCAAGCTGTAATTCACGTCTACGCCGCCGATGAAAGCGCGCGCCAGCGTTCTGCCGTAGCGATCCACTTCTTGCACATGCAGGAGAACCTGTTTTTCTAACACCAGATCAGACAGCGCCTGCTTGGCTTCAGCGCCATAGGGCTGCTTTCTTTCCGGTGCGTCAATTTCCGCAAGGCGCACTCGCAGCCGTTTGTTATCAGTGCTCAGACAGCTAAAGGTGTCGCCTTCGCTAATGGTCATCACCCGGCAGATCAACTGCTCAGCAAGCGCCAGGCCCGGCAGGCAGGCGAGAAGGAGTAGAGCGATACGGATAGTCATCTGGTTGGCGATGCTCACGCGAATGCATAGCTGTTGATAGTAATAAATGCCCGCCGGGTTAAGCGGGACGGGTATCGCGAAACAGCACGGCGGGTTGTGCGAAGTGCTGATCCTGCGTTGGACGCTGGGGTGGCTTGTGCTTTCCAGTAAACCGAGGATGATTGCTCATTATTTGAGCAATTAAGCCGCGTGCGGATGTTCTGTCTGGAGCAATGGTCGGAACCGTAGGCGGGCTGGTGTTGCCAAACCTTCAGGTTCGTTTCGCGCCCATGGCGCAGAGGGAGTAATGACGATGCGCAGATATGTGCTCAGTTTGGTGACTTTGCTGATGGTGACTTCGCTGTATGCCGAGCCGCAAGCGCCGCAGACACTGCGGGTCATTCCGAAAACCTATATCAGCCCTGGTGCCAGCGGCAGCATTGGCAGCTCTCAAACCATAGAAAATCACAACCTTTATGGTGGGCAGCGGTTACCCGAAGGGCTGCAGCGCCACGAGCAACGCTACGGCAGTCAATCGCTAGAAAACCGTGGCGCGATCAAGCAAACGATTGAGTACCCCAATGGTTACCGCATACAGCAGTACCCGGGCCAGAGCACGCACTCGGAAGAACGCAGCCGCTAACTCAGGCCGCTAGAGCCAAGCTCCAGCGCAGCGCTAAAAAGGCCAGCAAACCCAGCGGTCCAAACATCAGCGTCAGCACATAGCAGGGCAGCAGAGCCCAGTGGCTGATACCCGCGATGGCTCCATCGTGGCGGATATACAGGCCCACCATCAGATCGAACGCCAGAATATGCACCCACGCCGCCAATGCAGCTGTGGGTTGGCGCAGCAATGAGAGCACGCCAGCCAGGCTGAAGAAGCCTGGTTTGCCACTGCCAGGTTCGGGGCGCTGGCGCATGGCGAAAAACAGCAGCCAGCTGTAGAGGAGGGCCAGCACGACCACGCTGAGCCCCAGTACCAGTTCATCGGTATAGGGCCAGGCTGGCAGGCAGACCAGCATCAGCCAACCGCCCAGGGCGATCAGTGAGGTGAGTTTGAACAAAGGTTTTAACGGGGCCATGGTTGTGCTCACTGGGCAACGTGTGAACTCAACCATAGCGGATGCGGCGATTGCCGCCTCTAGGTATCAGCGGCTGAATACAACGTCATCAGTTGGCGCGAGGGCCAACTGATGCGCATGGCTTACGGCTTCTTGCCCCAGAGTTGCTCCAGGCGTTGGTCGCGGCCGCAACCGTTGCGGTAGTAGGTATAGCGCAGCGGATTACGCTGGTAGTAGTCCTGGTGATAATCCTCGGCGGGGTAGAAGGTTCCTGCGGGGAGGATTTCTGTGACCACCGGCGCCGGTAAGCGCCCGGATTTATCCAGGGCGGCTTTGGAGGCTTCAGCCAACTGCTGTTCTTCGGCCGTGCTGTAGAAGATTGCGCTGCGGTACTGCGAGCCGCGGTCGCAGAACTGTGCGTTGGCGGTGATCGGGTCGATGGTCGGCCAGAAGGCCTCCAGCAGTTGCGCATAGCTGGTTTTACTTGGGTCAAAGCGCACGCGCACGGCTTCAATATGCCCGCTATTGCCGGCTGAAACCTGCTCATAAGTGGGGTTGTCGACATGCCCGCCGATATAGCCGGAGGTGGTTTCAATCACGCCAGGTACTTTGTCGAAGTCCGATTCGGTGCACCAGAAGCAGCCGCCGGCAAAGATCGCTACCCCCGGGTTTTCCACCGTTGTTGTGTTGGCTTGCATGGGTGCTTGGGGGGCCTGCGCCGCGGTGGGTTCACAGGCGGCCAGCAGGCCACCCAGAACAAGCACAGCGCTGGCGAGCAAACGGCTGCGCCAGTGGGACGTAATGTGGGTCATGTTTAGCTCCGCAGTTCGGGTAGGGGCTCGTCTTTGGCAACAAAGCGCAGGGCTACGCCGTTATTGCACCAGCGTTCGCCACGAGGCTTGGGACCGTCATCAAACACATGGCCCTGGTGGCCGCCGCAACGCGCGCAGTGGTATTCAGTGCGTGGGAAAAACAGCTTGAAGTCGCGTTTTTGGCCCATGTGCCCGGCAATCGGCTGGGTGAAGCTGGGCCAGCCGGTGCCGCTTTCATATTTGTCTTGGCTGGCGAACAGCGGCAGGTAACAGGCGGCGCAGATATAGGTGCCGTCGCGTTTTTCCTGATTCAGCGGGCTGCTGCCAGGGGCTTCCGTGTCTTCCTCGAACAACACGGCATATGCCTCGGGCGTTAGCAGGTCGCGCCAGGCGCTGTGCGGCTTGTCCAGTGGCGTGATGGTGCTGGCAATGGCTTGCGCCAGGCTGAGCGGGGCGTGGCTGAGCAGGGGCAGGGCTGGCATCAGGGCGATCGCCTTGAGCAGGGAGCGTCTCTTCATGGCAGTGCTCTCAAGTGGGTGTGGCCAATAGACCGACACAACGCCGAGTTGTTACAGCGTTGTGGGTCAGGGCGGATAATTTTCCAGCTGCAGAGTGTAAGCGAAGATATACCGCAGGATTAGACGATGGGCTGGGGGCTTGCTGTATTGACGCCGTCATTGATGACGATGCAGTTACGTCCGGCGCTCTTGGCGTGATACAGGCGCTGGTCGGCGCGCTGCAGCAAGTCTTCCCAGTGCTCATCGCGGCGCATCATCGCACCGCCAACCGACATGGTCACCGGCCCGCCCGGCCCGCGCAGGTGTTGGCGAACCTGTTGCTGAAGGTTTTGGGCTGCGGCCAATAGGCCGTCGCTGTCGGTATTGGGCACCAGCAGGAGGAATTCCTCGCCGCCGAAGCGGAACAGGCGATCCTCCTTGCGTGAGGCATTTTTGATCAGCTCGACAAAGTCGATCAGCACCTGATCGCCGGCCTGATGGCCGTAGTTGTCGTTAACCCGTTTGAAATGGTCCAGGTCCATGGTCAACACGCCATAGCTGTTGCCGTGACGCCGATTTAAGGACGCAGCAATCTTCAGCTCCTCGTTCATCGCCCGGCGGTTACGAGCGCCGGTCAGCGGGTCATGGATGGCCAGTTGCTGCAGCTGATCGCGCTGGCTGCTGGTGCGATAGGCAAAGACGAAGCTGAGGATGCTGGCCATCATGCTGGTAACCAGAAACGACACCATCTGGTAGTCGCTTTCGAATACCGCGCCAGGGTTTAGCTGGCCGTAACCCACCAGCGTCATGAGCATCAGGATAGTGGCGACTAAAGCCTTACCAGACGACACCATAAAAAAGTTGAACAGGATCAGCGGATAGATCCAAAACAGGCCGTTAACGCCCAGGTTGATGGCGATCAGGGTTGCCGCAACGGAGAAGATACTGGCCAGGTAGATGCCCGGTTTGACGGTGTCGCTGGTGCGCCAGGCGTAAAGCACCGCAAGCACCGTGGAGGCGACAATTACCGTATCGGCGGCGCCCACCAGGTAGTTGCCGGTGGCCAGCCGGTACACGGCATAGGGGCTAATACCAATGACGCCAAAAAGGCCCATCAGCGTAATGATGGACAACTGAAAGTCGTTACGCAGGCGTCTGAGTAACCGCGATGTGCGCATAGGGGAAGACCCTGTTGTCGTTCTTATGGCTTAAGCATGCAGAGCTTGGCCTGACGATAGCAATAGTAAAGTTGAGCAAAGTGCCAGTATGGGGGCCGTCGCGCGGATAGCGCCTGGCTAACCGGGCAACCGCCCGTTAAGCCTGGTGCAGTTGGGGTTGCCCAGGGGCGCGGTAGAATGCCTGCAGGCTCTTGCTGCGCTGATAACGGCTTAGGCGCTCAGCCAGGGGCTGGGGCAGGTCGCTGCAAGGGGTAAAACCCTGGCGCCGATAGAAATCGTGCAGCTGTGGGTGGCAGAACAGCCAGACCGGCGTGGTGCAGTGGGTGAGGGCGGCTTCGATCAACTGACGTGCGATGCCTTGTTCGCGCATCGGCGAGGCCACCAGCAAACTGGTCAGCCAGTGACCGTGTGCGACGCTTTGCAGGCACAGTGCTGCAACGATGTCCGGATTTTCGGCGACCCAAAGCTGTGCGCCTGGCGTGGCGCGCATGGCTGAGCGTTGGCTGCGGTAGAACTTGTCAGCAAGAGGTTTGAGTGGGGCGGGGAGTTGGCGGTAATACATAACGGCTAGCAGTAGTGGGGGGATTGAAATGCCTGAGTGCAGCCTGATGCCTGCCTCAGGCGATTAACTCAGGGGGTAGCTGCGTGGCTGCCGAGCAGGGTTTTTGCACCGTGCTTGCCTTTTTTATCCATGCGTTTTTCGCTGGCTGTTTTCAGCGGCTTTTTCTTTGCTTGTTTCTTTGAATCCATGCCTTTGCTCATGATCTTCACCTCTGACAATGTCGTGGTTGAATCGTCTGGAGCGGGCCAGCTCGTCGCGCTAAGGCGAGGCTGGTGTTTTGAGTCTACGCCGATGCTAGCTGAATAGTTGGAGCGTTATCCGGCTCTGGCTGCGGTGTGTGGGTTCGACTGGTTAACACTTCACCTGCAAAATCAGCGGCTGGCGGTGACAGCCTGAGTTTACCGCCGCATCATGGGCGGCCTGAGTCGAGTGCAGCGTAGCGCTTTGCGGTGGTGAAACCTAGGTCGAGACATTGATGGAACAAGCACTGATTTATGCCGGCCACAGCGTGCCTGGGCGCGTGCGTGAGCACAATGAGGATGCGCTGTTGTGTTGCCCGCAGTTGAATCTATGGGCGATTGCCGACGGTATGGGCGGGCATCAATGCGGTGAAGTGGCCAGTGCGTTGGCCTTACAGGTGTTGCAGGCAGTTTGTGCCGAGGGCCTGGGTTTGGTCGAGGCGGTGCAGGCGGCCAATCAGAAAATTCTCGCGGTGGCGCGCGCCGATGAGCAGCGCGGCATGGGCACGACCCTAGTGGCGGTGCATTTCCAGGGGGCTGAGTTCAGCCTGGCCTGGGTGGGTGACAGCCGCGCCTATCGCGTCAGTGCCGGGCATATCGAACGCCTCAGTCACGACCACAGCTGGGTGCAGACGATGATCGATGCCGGGCAAATGAGCGCCGAAGAAGCGCGTCACCATCCGCAGCGCAATGTCATCCTGCAGTGCCTGGGCCGAGATGAACAGCCGCTGCAGGTGGGTGTGCTGCAGGGCTCGCTGGGTGAGCAGGAGTTGCTGTTGCTGTGCAGCGACGGCCTGACCGGCGAGCTTGATGACGCACAGATCCAGCAGCTATGCAGCAGCGCGCAGACCCTTGATGAACTGGTGAGCCAGCTGCTGGCGCAGGCTAACGAAATGGGCGGCAAGGATAATATCTCCTGTATCGTGCTCGGCCGTGAAGCGCCCCCACCCAGCGTTGAAGTCAAACCCCGGGGGCTGCTCAGCCGTCTGTTTACCTCCCGCAAGCCCTAATCTGCCGATGTGCACTGACCCTCATGACTGAACAATTGCTTGTTATCCCCGGTTATCAGGTGCATGGCCACCTGGGCAAAGGCGGTATGGCCGAGGTTTACCTGGCCACCCAGGAGTCGCTGCACCGCAAGGTGGCGATCAAGGTGCTGTTAAGCACAGATGATCAAGCGTTCAGCCAGCGCTTTATCAAAGAGGGGCATATCGTCGCGTCTTTGCACCACCCCTCGATCATCACCATCTATGACATCAATCAGCTGGCTGATGGTCGCCATTACCTGACCATGGAGTTCGTCGCCGGCGGTGATCTGGCGCAGCACAAAGGTGAAGTCTTCGAGCTGGCGCGCGCTTTGCGCATCGTGCGGCAGGTGGCCAGTGGCCTGGCGGTGGTGCATGACCAGGGCCTGGTGCACCGCGATATCAAGCCGGCCAATATCCTCTTTCGCACCGATGGCACGGCGGTGATCACCGACTTTGGGGTGGCCAAGGAAGTTGAACTGGATACCGACCTGACTCAGTTTGGTATCGCTGTCGGCAGCCCTTCCTACAGCAGCCCTGAGCAGGCGCAGTGTCAAGCGCTGGACGCGCGCAGCGATATTTACAGCCTGGGGGTGATCCTGCTGGAGATGCTCACCGGCACTAACCCCTACCGCGGCGCCAATTACACCCAGACGGTGATGAATCACCTGCAGATGGACGTGCCGCAACTGCCCGCGCCTCTCCAGGGCTACCAGTGGCTGCTCGAGCGCATGCTGGCGAAAGACCCGGATGAGCGCTTTGCTGACTGTAAAGTGTTGCTGGCCAGCCTGGACGAGCTGGCACAAGAGGACCCGGATAGTACGCTTATCGCCCCGGCGCTGAGCGTGCCTAAGCCAAGCAGGCGCAAAGGTGGGCGCAGTAAATTGTGGGTTGGGTTGCTGTTGGGGGTGTTGCTGTTAGCGGCGGCGAGCGCTGGCGGCTATCACCTGTATCAACAGACGCAGATCAGCGACTACCTGGCGCGCGCCGAGCAGCGTTTGCAAAGCGGCAATCTGCTGGAGCCGCCGCAGGACAACGCCGATTACCTGTTTCGTCAGGTCCTCACGCTTGATGCCGACAACCCGCTGGCGCTGGATGGGCTAAACCGTGTGCTGCAAGCACGGATCAACCAGTCTCTGCAGCTGGCTGAGCAGCGCCTGGCGGATCAACAGCTGCTATTGCCCGAAGATGACAGCGCGACGCACTACTTCCGTCAGGTGCTGGCTTGGGAGCCGGACAACCTGTTGGCCCTAGCCGGGATCAACCGGGTGGCGCAGCGCTATATCGCGCAAAGCGAGGCCGCCTATAAACGCCGCGAGTTCGCCTTGGCGCTGGCATTGGTGCAGCAGGGGCTGGAGGTGGAGCCGACTAACGAGGCGTTATTGCACCTGCTCGATGGCCATGAACAGCGTGTACGTCAGGCCCAGACTGCCCGGCGTAAGCCTGCAGCGACCCAGCAGACGGGGCCGGTTAATTCCGTCAAACGCTTGTGGAACAACCTATTTGAGTAAGTAACCCTGCTGGCATATTGCTAGCCGGCTGATTGGCAGGCAGCATGCGCGCCTCGCTTCGTTGGCACTTGCCGCTCATCCGGCTAACGCCAAGTAGCGCATGCGGTGCCCCGGTTTCCTGGCGGCTGTTTAACTGACTTTGGGGGAGTGCTGTAGATGCTCAAAATTCACTTCAGTGATAATCGTCAGGCCCCCATCTGGCTGGTCGACGAGCGTTTCACCATCGGCCAGGACAGCCGCAACAGCCTGGTGTTGGTGGACCCCAGCATCGGCTCATTTCATGCGGAGATTCGTCAGGATCATGGCTTCTATTACCTGACCGATGTCGGCAGCCTCGGCGGCTCTTTCGTCAACGACGAGCGCATCAATACGCGCTTCCAGTTGCGTGCCGATGACCGGCTGCGGCTGGGTTCGGTGGAGTTGCTACTGGTCGATCCGGCGCGCAGCAAGGCTAAAGCCGAGCAGGGTGCACGCTGGTACCTGCAGGTGATTCAGGGCGAGCACGAAGGCAAGAAATTCCATATCAACGGCTCCATGACCTTTGGCCGTTCAGTGAAATGCGAGCTGTGTTTCAGCGACCAGCAATTGTCGCGCCGCCACTGCGAGTTCTACCTCAAGGACAATGTGCTGGAGGTCAAGGACCTGGCGTCGGCCAATGGTCTGCAGGTCAACCAGCAAAAGGTCGCGACGGCGGTGTTGCAGCCAGGTGACCAGCTGAAGATGGGCTCGGTCAGCCTGCTGGTGATTGGGCCGAAAAGCACGGTGGCGCCCAGCGCGGACGAAGACGCCACGCTATTTATGCGCGCGGTGGACCTGCTCAAGCCGCTCAAGGCCGTCGCCATGTCCCGTTCAGCGAATAGCCATGCCAACCCACTGCGAACAGTCGCTCAGGCTAACCCGCTGCACACTGCGGCTAAGCCCGCCCGTGCGCCAAGTAGGCTGAATAAGCCGCTATTAGCGCTAGTGCTGGTGGTGATTGTGCTGGTCGCGGCAGCGGCTGTAGTTGTTGGCTAGCTCTGGTCACGCTCACCGCTGAGATTTTGCCGCGCACTGCCTGATTAGTGAGTGGGCTGACTTGATACGACAGTGCCAGGTAGCGGCCCAGGCGTTAGGCTATGGCTCTTTGCCCTGCTACCTGCGTCGGAGTCGCCGTGAAGCCATTGTTGCTGTTGCTATCTGCCTGTTGCTTGGCCTGTCAGCCGTTAAACGCCCTGGCCTGGTCCAATCACTCGCTTGGCAGTCAGTTGGCATTGCAGGCACTGCCGCAGTTGCAGCGCACGCTGAATTACGAGCCGTTGCAGGCGTTTCTCGATGATCAGGCGCCGGCCATTGAGCAGTTGCTTGATCAGCAGGAGGCCTTTGCCCGCGCGCACTTCCCCGATTACCCGACGCGACCCGATGCGTTGCGCTTTAGCGCCCTTGCGACTGCCCCGGCCGACAGGCGCAGCGCATTCCTGCATGCACTGCGGATTAATCCGCAGATTCGTCTGGCCGGCTTTGTCCAGCAATTGCCGGGGCAGGCGGATGAGGGGAGGGCGCGGCTGGCAGCTGAACAGGTGCTGGTATTTCGCAAGCTTGGCCCCTGGAGCCATTGGCGTTATCTGGCCTTGCAGCCGGGCGAGGCGGTAAGTGCCGTGCAGGTGCTCAGCAGTGCGGCTGATGAGCCGGACTATGGCCACGATATCAACCTGTTCAGCAACAACCCCGGCGAAGTCGGCGGGCAGTACAACTTTGGCGAGCAGCCGTTTGGTGATGCGCGCTTCGAGTATTCCTCCCAAGCCCCTTTCCATATCGGTTACTACCACGAGCCGGCGCTGGTGTTTCAGGCGGCGCCCTACCTGCGGCGCACCCTGCCGCACTGGCGCATCTACCAGTACACCGGCCTGGCTCGGCTGGCCCTGGCCAGCGGGCATGACTATTGGGGCTATCGTTTTCTCGGTTGGGCGCTGCACTACATGCAGGACCTGACCCAGCCCTACCACGCCAAGACCGTGCCGGGCTTCACCACGCCCGAGTTGATGCTGATTGCCCTCAAAGGCGCTTTGGGCTATCCCGACGATCGCCTGGCCGCCATTGCCCGTGTGGCGGACCGGCATACGGCTCTCGAGGAATACCAACTTCAGCGCATGCAGCAATTGATGGCGGAGCAGGCCGCCGCGCCACTGTTACAGGCCTATACACAGGCGCCGCCAGGCAGTTACCCCGCTTACTCCGCGGACTACGCGCAGCAGGTGGTGGCCGCTGAGTCGTACGCCAGCGCCGATGCCTTGGATGAAGTAATTGGCCAGTGGCTCGCACGCAAGCCGGTTGCTGCTCCAGGTTTCAGTGCGGGTAATCAGTTGGCTCAGGTTGCCGTTGACCCGCTGGTGGAGCAATTGCTGCAGGTGCTGTTTAAACGTTTCGGCGTACACACCCGCGCGGTTGTGCAGGCCACTCTGGCTCAACCGTCTAGCCTTCCGGCGGCGCGGGAGTGAACCAAAGCTCGCGTCGCTGCAAGGGCGTGGCACTAGGCAAAAAAGGGTTTTGCAGCTCGATGACCTGACGCTGGTGCAGTTGCGCGCGCTTCAGGTCAGCCGCGAAATGCTCTTGGAACAGGCGCTCGAATGAACCATCGGCAATCGCCCTCTCCAAGCCGAGCTGCAAAGTTTGCGCCAGCTCTGGGCGTTGGCGCGAGACGAAAAAATACATCGCGGCGGGGTAGTGCAGTAGCACATGACTGTCAGCAACCAACTGCTTGCTGCGGGGATGTTTGAGCTCATCCCAGAGTTCGATCACCGAGCGCGGAAAGTAATCGAAGCGTTGCGCCTGGAGCATGTGAAACAGGCTGCCGTAATTGGCTGAAATGGTGACAGGCAAGCCATTGCTGCGAAGAATGTCAGTGTCCGGCCAATCGTGCCCTTGACCGGCGGAGAACGGGCGCAGGTCGTTGAGGGTGCGCACATCCTTGAGCAGCTCGGCGCGGCTGCTGGGCAGCAGGGCAATGCGCCAGCCATACAAACCCTTATCCAGCGGAATGCGCACAGGCAGCAGGCGTTGTTCGCGCTCACGGCTGGTCATGCTCCAGACCACATCGAGGCGCTCGTTATGCTCCAGGTTAACCAGTGCGCGCTCCTGCTCCATGCTGTAGTACGAGGGCTCCAGGCGCAAAGAGCTGCCGGCTTTTTCCAGTGCCAGTTGCAGTTGAGCCAGCTCATAGGAGGAACGAAACTCTTCACCCTCGGTACGCCGGGGGTAGTGAATAACGCCCGCCTCATCAGCGTATAGCGGGGGCAGCAGGCTGAGCAGTAGCAGGCCTAGAAGCCAGCGGTAGAGGGCCTTTGCAGGCATTTTGTACATTATTATTGGCGTCCTTTCAGCATACAGGGTGGGCGGCCCACCGGTCTGTGCGGCGCACAGTATGCCAGCCTGTAGGACTATCGCTAGGCTTCAGTTGAAGGCGTTAGCGGCTGCGTAAAAATTGCCCATAACCGTGTTTTTGCCCGAGGTCGTGGGCACATTCGCCATGCTGAAAGGCAATGCGCCCGTTGATCAGCACCGCATCCACTGCCGCGCCACGGTTGACCATGCGTTGCAAACCGCCGAAGGCTTCCATGGGCGCCTCTTGGTAGCTGGCCAGGGATTCATCCAGTGCGCTGGGGTCGATAATCACCAGGTCAGCCCGTGCGCCTTCGTAGAGCCTGCCGGCGTCAATGTCGAACCACTCACCCAGCTCGCCGGTCAGGCGCCAGATTGCGGTTTCGATCGGCATCACCGGCTGGCCACGCAGTTCGGCATCGCGCACCAACTTGAGCAGGCGCACACCGAAGTTGTAGAAGGCCATATTGCGGATATGCGCGCCGGAGTCGGCAAAGCCGATCAGCGTGCTCGGTTCGCACACCAGTTTTTCCACCACCTCGGGGCGGTGGTTGGCGATCAGAGTGCGCCAGCGCAGGCGCGGGCCATGGGCCACCAGCAGGTCAAGAAACAGATCGGCCGGGTGTTCATTGCGGGCCTTGGCCAGTTCGCCAACGCTTTTGCCGACCACGCTGGCGTCTGGGCAGTCGACAATCCACGCGTCGTCAAAGTCGCGGTGCCAGACCCGTGGGCCGAATTTCTTCTCCACATCCTGGCGAAAGCGTCGGCGGTAGTCCGGATCTTGAAACAGCTGGCTGCGCAGGTCGTGGCTGGCTAGGTGCAGAGCGGCCTGGCCGGCGGGAAACTCCTCGAACACCACGAACTCCATGCCGTCGGCATAGGTTTCGAAGGGCACCGGCAGGGTTTGCCAGCGAAAGTCCGCGCGGGTCAGGCGATTGATCCAGCGGGTAAGCGGGCCAAGCACAGGCGCCAGCCAAGGGTCGGCTTTGACGTCCATTAGGGTGATCAGGGTGGTCTTCAGCGGTTTGCGCCACCCGCCGCCGATGCTGGCCCAGAGAAAGGCCAGCACATTGAATTTGGTCACCAGATTTGGCGCGCCCTGGTGGATGCGTCCGCGCCGCCGCAGGATCTTGTTCAGTCGCGCGTATTCGGCCCAGGGCGCATACACCGAGGGCAGGGATTTCGAGCGCTGGCGGTCGCCGTCGAGCTTGTCCCAGGGATTGGTCATGCTCGACAGGCCGAGTAGGCCGGCATCCAGCGCCTCTTCCAGCAGGCGTTCCATTTGTTGCAGTTCGCGTTCACTGGGGCGCACCTTGGCATCGACGGCGCGTTCCAAACCCATGACGGCAACGCGCAGGTCGGAGTGGCCGAGAAAGGAGCAGACATTCGGCCCCAGCGGGTGTTGATCGAGAAAGGCGGCGAATTCGCTAGCGCTGTTCCAGGTCTTGCGCGCCTGGAGCAACGGCAGCACATGTTCGCGCGGCACCGACTCAACGCGGGTGAACAGATCCGAGCAATCCTCGGGGCTGGACAGCACCATGCTGATCGAGCAGCTGCCGATCATCACGGTGGTCACGCCATGACGCACGGATTCCTTGAGCGCGGGCGCCGCCACCAGTTCCGCGTCATAGTGGGTGTGCATGTCGATAAAGCCGGGCGTGACCCAACGGTTGCTGGCGTCGATGACCTGGCCGCAGCCGCTTTCATCCAGGGCGCTGGCACTGATGCACGCCAATTTACCCTCACGGATGCCCAGGTGGCGCAGCACTCCCGGCGTGCCGCTGCCATCGAAAAACAGCGCATTCTTGATCAGCACATCGAACATTCGGCAGGCTCCTGGGCGAATAACATCAACCAGGCGAGCTTAGTCTGCCGAGCGCTGCGACTGTTAGGGTGTAAGTGAACAACCAACGGCTTATTCGGCCATGGCGCAGCGCGTTGTGTTAACCGGGGTTTAAGCGCTAAGGCGCCGGCGCTCGGCGCTGATCTCCGGGAGGTCAGCGCGGCGCACGTAAACCCGTAGCGGCTCGCTGATGGCCAGGCGATCATCGATGTTTTGTTCTAGCAGCAGTTGCAGGCGCGCACGGTCGAGGTTCATCAGTTCGCCGTCAAAGGCGCGCCAGACGAATTCGCAGGTGGGTGTGATGCTCTGTTCGAGTACGTCGAGGCCGAAGGAGTCTTCAGAAAAACGTACGATGTAGCGCCCGGTCTTGGCATTGAAACCGACAAAACCCTGCAGTTGGTCGGCCGCCGCGCAAATGTGAGTAGAG
Source organism: Gammaproteobacteria bacterium (assembly GCA_018816095.1). Classification (GTDB taxonomy): domain Bacteria; phylum Pseudomonadota; class Gammaproteobacteria; order Pseudomonadales; family Pseudomonadaceae; genus Aquipseudomonas; species Aquipseudomonas spirodelae. The sequence continues at coordinate 38,876 of JAHIWP010000078.1, read as the reverse complement.
GTGATGCTCATGAAGACCTCGTCGATGGCAGTTGGAGGGCGAACCCTCAGAAAGTCATCGGCATAGGCTAAAGCGCCAGGGGCGGAGCATCTTGCTCAGGGTCAATGGATAGGCTTGACGGTTAAGCCGCGCTCATTGGAGGGAGCGGCGAGCGTGTGTCGCTCGCCGGGTGCTGGCTCAGTCTTTGCGAGGGCTGGAGAATGCACTGACGGTGCCGAATGGCGAGCTGTGCATGTCCACCTTGACCGCCATCAGGGGGGAGTTGTTCACCCATACATCGTCGATCACGATGGTCTGACCGAGGTCGTCGTTATCGGCGGCCACGAGCAGGTAGTAGGTGCCATCTTCTGTGGCTTCACCGTCCCAGCTCAGGCTGATCTGCCCGATTGCTGTCGAGGCGTGCGAGGGTTTGTCGGCAATCACGGCGCCGTAGGCATCCAGCAACATGGCGCGCGGTTTCAGGGCGAACTTGCTCACGCCGAGGCAGGGCTTGTTGCACAGCGAGCGCACGTTAAGGGTGTAGCGTTCACCCTTCTTCAGCTGCAGGGAAAAGATCCGGTAGTTAGAGATCGAGCTGCCAAAGTCCAGGCGCGGTTCGTCGGCGCTAATCGGCCACTGCGGAGCCAGCAGGCCGGGGTCGAGCGGCAGCGGGATGGCTTTGCTGTTATGGATGGCCTCCAGGGTGCTTTTGGCCATTGGGCTGGTGCCCGCCACAACGTCTTGCTGGTAGACCGTCTGCGGGTTGCTGGCGCAGGCGCCGAGCAATAGGCACGCAGCCAGAGTGAGAATTTTGTGCACGGTAAAACTCCTGTGGGGCAACGTCCTTGTGTACACGCCGGGCGCTGATGGCGCGGCGGCCGGCGATTCTACTCGCTTTGTGGCGCGATGGGGCGGCGAATCGGCCCGTGCGCTGAACTGGGCGCGAACGCTGGCGCCGCTTATAGGCTCGCTGGGCGTCCTGCCCGGCGAGCCTGAGGCAACCGCTGAGTTAGCCGGAAAGCCCGACATAGACGTTCTGCACGTCATCATGGGCGTCGAGCGCTTCAAGAAACGCTTCGACTTCTTCGAGCTGTTCGGCCGTCAGGCTGCTGACCGGGTTTTTCGGCATATAGCCGAGCTTGGCCGCATTGACGCTAAAGCCGTGTTCCGGCAAGGCGCGGCATACGGCGTCGAGGTCTGTCGGCTCGGTGATAAACAGCGTGCCGCCTTCATCTGCCGGCTCAAAGTCTTGTGCACCGGCTTCAATCGCCGCCAACTCGGCATCGGCGTCGCCTTCTGGCGAGGCTTCGATCATGCCGACGTGGTCGAAATCCCAGGTCACCGAGCCGGATGCGCCCATCTGGCCCTTGCGGAATAGCACGCGTACTTCCGCCACGGTGCGGTTGATGTTGTCAGTCAGGCATTCGATGATCACTGGCACCTGATGCGGGGCGAAGCCCTCGTAAGTGGCCGCGTGATAGGTCACGGTATCGCCCAGCAGGCCGGCGCCTTTCTTGATCGCGCGGTCGAGGGTTTCCTTGGGCATCGAGGCTTTTTTTGCCTGGTGAATAGCCAAGCGCAACTTGGGGTTCAGGTCTGGATCAGCGCCGTTACGCGCGGCGATCATGATCTCTTTGACCAGCCGGCCGAAGATCTTGCCTCTGGCGTTGGCAGCGGCTTCTTTAGGTTTGGCTTTCCATTGTGCGCCCATGGGTGCTCTCTCGGTCTGTACAGTCGGATGAGTCGTGTGTCTGCGCAGGAAGTGGACGGCCAGACGAATTGTTGGGCCGACCGCCGGCAGGCTGGCTCAGGTCAGCTGCGGATTTTAGTCGGTCTGCGGTTCGCTGGCACCCCCTCAATGCAGCATGGGGGCGTCGAGGGGTGGTGCTCAGGCTATGGGGATAGTTGCTGCGTGCGTTGCAGTAAGTGCGGCGAACCTTTCCGGCTGTTATTCCACTTCTGGCAGAACGGTGGCCATCACCGCGCCAAAGGCGCCAAGCACTGACAGCAACAGAATGATCTGGCTGATTGTCATGACCGTACCCAGGGCTCCGGCGAAACCGAGCAGCAGCAGTATCAGGCCGATCAAGGTATTGCTCACCGCCACGTAATCGGTGCGGCGGTTGCCTTGCGCCAGGTCGACCAGATAAGTCTTACGGCCGATGCGCACGCCTTGGTGGGCAATGCTCAGGCCAAAGTAGAGTGCCGGCAGCATCCAGCCAATGGCCAGCCAGGTCGGTTGCAAACTGTCGAGCAGGTAGACCAGTAGGCCGAGGCCTGCGCTCAGCCCGGCCGCGAGGATCATCACCCGGCGGCTAGACACGTCGGCAAAGCGTCCCCACAGTGGTGCCGAGATCAGGCTGGCGGCGCCGCTGGCGAGCATGAACAGGCCCAGTGTACTGGCGGCCGAGCCGAGTTTCTGTTGGGCCAGCACCACGTAATACGGCGCGCTCAGGGCCGAACACAGCATCAGTGCGCGGGTTATGACGAAGCGTCGGAAGGGACGGTCGCTGCGCAGAATAGCGAGGCGCTTCAGCGCCTCGACTACGGCATTGCCACCGCCCTCGACCGCTCCTGGCTGCTCGCTGATGCGCGCGTAAATGGCCGCGGCGATCAGCCACAGTAGGCCTGCACCGGCCAGTAGCAGGCCGTAGGCTTGCGGTGGCAGTTGAGCCGTACTGCTGAACAACAGCATTAGGGCCAAAGCGACGGTGACCAGCCCGGCGGCGCTAGCCGACCAGCCGTTGACCTGGCCGCGTCGGGTTTTCGGGATGGTCTTGCCGAGTACATCTTTCGAGGCCACCGAACTCAAACCGCGAGCCAGGCTGAAGAGCACCAGCAGGCCAATGATCGCCCAGCCTGCTACCACGCCGTCCAGCGTCCACGCCACCAGACCGATGGCACCGACAGCGGCGGCTTGCATCAGGCTGCCCAGAACCCAGACCCATTTGCGCACGGCCACCGCGCGGATGTAGCTGGCGATAAACAGCTGTGGGATCAGCGAGCCAGACTCGCGGATTGGTACCAGAAAGCCGATCAGGTAAAGCGGCGCCTGCAGGGCTTCCATCACCCAGGGCAGCACCACCTTCGGGTTGGCCAGGGCGTCACCCAGTTTGCTGAAGAAGTGGCTGAGGATCATCAGCAAGAAGTTGCCCGGCACAGCGCGGCAGGCCTGCTCGTCGATATCGCTGCAGACCCGCGCATCCTCCTCATTGACCAGCTTGCTGTAGATGTTTGCGCTGAGACGGTTGCTGTCCATCGTCACTCCTCGCGAAAGTGGCGCCAGCGTGGCGCTGCAAACCGGCATGATGCCATCCCTGGGCAGGCGAATCGCTCAAGGCGGCGCTAGAAAAATGCGCCAATCGAGGGGGCGCGTTATGCGTGCAGTGCCACGAACAAGCTATTTCTTCATCTATGGACGACTGTGTGCCTGGATTCAGCTGTAACTGTAATGGGGGCCGGGCAGGCGCTGCTGGTTTAATGACCCTTTGCCTGTCAGGAGACCGCGTTATGTTACCCAAGGATCTACTGCTGGCCCTGGTGGTCATCATCGTCTGGGGCATGAATTTCGTGGTGATCAAGATCGGCCTGGATGACATGCCGCCGATGCTGTTGGGGGCACTGCGATTTTTGTTGGCGGCATTTCCTGCGGTGCTGTTTATCAAGCGTCCGCAGATCCCGCTGCGCTGGTTACTGGCCTATGGATTGACCATCTCGCTGGGGCAGTTCGCGTTTCTATTCTCGGCCATGTCGGTCGGCATGCCGGCCGGCTTGGCCTCGCTGGTGCTGCAGTCGCAGGCCTTCTTTACCCTGCTGTTCGCCGTGATGTTCCTCGGTGAGCGCTTTCGCCTGGCCAATCTGTTTGGTTTGTTGGTGGCCGCCTGCGGTTTGCTGCTGATTGGTTTGAAGGGCAATGGGCTGATGACGCTGGCCGGCTTTCTGCTGACGCTCTGCGCCGCCGCGATGTGGGCGCTGGGCAATATCGTCACGCGCAAGCTGGGTAAGGTGAATCTGGTGGGGTTGGTGGTGTGGGGCAGCCTGGTGCCGCCGCTGCCGTTTTTTGCGCTGTCTTGGCTGCTGGAAGGGCCGGCGGTGATCGAAACCGCGCTGCGCGCTATCAATCTGGATACGCTGCTGGTGCTGGCCTACCTGGCATTCGGCGCGACCATCCTCGGCTATGGCCTGTGGAGCCTCCTGCTGTCGCGCTATCCGGCCAGCCAGGTGGCGCCGTTTTCCCTGCTGGTGCCGGTGGTGGGGATTACCTCGGCGGCCGTGTTGCTCGATGAGCACCTGAGCACCCTGCAACTCGTGGGCGCGCTGCTGGTCATGCTCGGCTTGCTGCTGAATGTGTTTGGCGGCTGGCTGCAGGTGCGCTTACGCGCGCGACTGGGGTAGGGCGCTTAACGTTTGCCCATGGAGCGACGGGTGCCGCTGGGGGCTGCGCCGATCTTCTTTTCATGGGCGGATTTATTACCCTTTTGGTGCCAGGGTTGGTCATCGGCTTTACCGGATGCAGCCTTGGCGGCGCTAAACAGGGAGGCGAAGCCACGGGGTTTTTCCGGTGCTACAGCTGCATCGCTGGGCGGCAAGGTGCTGTCGGCAGTCTGAACGGCGAGAGTGGGTTCAGCGGCTGGGGAGTGGGTCATGGCAATGTCCGCGGGTGCGAGAGGAAAAGGCCGGCGAGTATACCTGGCTATGCCCCACGGCTTGCGACTGTTGATCAGCGCTATGGCGCCTGGCTGGCGCTGCGCGAAAACAGGCAGCTCGCTGGGCCTAGGCAGCCCAGCGAGTCGGCAGTATCAGTCCTGGCGGCTGGTCACTTCCAGCAGGTGATAACCGAACTGGGTTTTCACCGGGCCTTGCACCACGTTGACCGGGGCGCTGAACACTACGGTGTCGAATTCTTTAACCATCTGGCCTGGGCCAAACGAGCCAAGGTCGCCGCCGCTGCGGCTAGATGGGCAGCTGGAGTTGTCTTTGGCAACTTGGGCGAAGTCAGCACCGCCTTCGATTGCGGCTTTCAGTTCGTTGCACTTGTCTTCGCTGGCAACCAGGATGTGACGGGCAGTGGCGCGGGCCATGGGTGTTACTCCTAATAAATAAGCGGCAAAGCCTACCGCAAACATTGCGCTATTCAAACGTTGTCGCGGCGTCGTTTATCGGCTGGCCAATAAAAAAGGCTTACCCTCGGGGGGTAAGCCTTTTCCTGTACGGCGTTGTGACGCGTGTTTAGCTGCGTGGCTGGTCGGCCATGCAACCTGCCGCAGTAAACAGGACGTCAGTGGAGGAGTTCAGTGCCGTTTCCGCCGCGTCCTGCACGATGCCGATGATAAAGCCGACGGCCACCACCTGCATGGCCACATCGTTGGGAATGCCGAACAGGCTGCACGCCAGGGGGATCAGTAGCAGCGAGCCGCCGGCAACACCCGACGCGCCACAGGCGCTGATGGAGGCGAGCAAGCTCAGCAGCAATGCCGTCGGCAGGTCAACGACGATGCCCAGGGTGTTAACGGCGGCCAGGGTCAGCACGGTAATGGTGATAGCTGCACCTGCCATGTTGATGGTCGCGCCCAGCGGGATCGAGACTGAGTAAGTTTCTTTATGCAGGCCCAGGCGCTCACACAGCTGCAGGTTTACCGGGATGTTGGCGGCCGAGCTGCGGGTAAAGAATGCCGTCAGGCCGCTTTCACGCAGGCAGGTCAGTACCAGAGGGTAAGGGTTGCGACGGGTCTTGAAGTAGACAATCGCCGGGTTGCTGACCAAGGCCACAAACAGCATGCAGCCCACCAGTACCAGCAGCAGGTGCAGGTAGTCGAGCAGGGCCGACATACCGGACTCAGCCAGGGTGGCCGCCACCAGGCCGAAGACCCCGAGTGGCGCAAGGCGAATCACCAATTTAACAATGCTGGTCACCCCATTGGAGAGGTCGGCGAGCATCTGCTTGCTGGTTGGGCTGGCATGCCGGAAGGCAAAGCCCAGGGCGATGGCCCAGGCCAGGATGCCAATAAAGTTACCCTTCAGCAGCGCGTTGATCGGATTGTCCACCACGTTCAGCAGCAGGGTCTTCAGCACTTCGCTGATGCCGCCGGGTGGCGACAACTCGGCGCTGTTACTGACCAGGGCCAGGCTTGAAGGAAAGGCATAGCTGGCGGCCACCGCAATCAGCGCAGCGCTGAAAGTGCCGATCAGGTACAGCATCAGAATGGGCTTGATGTGGGTTTGCTGGCCGTGTTGATGGTTGGCAATCGACGCCGCTACCAGCACGAACACCAGTACGGGGGCCACGGCTTTCAGCGCCGAAACGAAGACGGTGCCAAGCAGGCTGACACTGGCCGCCGCATCAGGCAGGAACAGCGCAAGGGCGATACCCGCCAGCAAACCGATGGCAATTTGCAGCACCAGACTAGTGCGGTTGAGCAGGAGTAAAAGTGGGTGTTGAGCAGGGGACATTACGGGCATCTCTACTGGGCGGGCGGGCCTGCGATCTCTTCTATTGCCGACAGAGCTGGTAATCCCGGGCGGCTGGATGCATGGCGCGCAGTGCGCGTTACGAGGTTTTTCGCGGGGATAAAACAGGACCGCGCTGAAAAATAGCGCGCGACTTTAGCACAGCCGCCGTGGTTTACCTGCAACGATGCATTGGCAGCCGCCCGGTGGCAGCTCTCTATCAACCAGCAGTCAGGCGGGCTAGGCTAGGGCTTCTTCAAGGTGGTGAGGTTGCTATGTCTGATGAATCTGTGGGTGAAACGGCGATGCCCAGCTTGACCCTTGCCGAGGCGCGGGTCTTGGGTTGTTTGATTGAAAAGCAGTTAACCACTCCGGAAGCCTATCCCCTGACACTGAATGCCCTGGTGCTGGCCTGCAATCAGAAAACCAGCCGTGAGCCGGTGCTGAATCTAACTGCCGGGCAGGTCGGACAAGCGTTGCGCAGCCTGGAAGGGCGAGGAATGGCGCGCCTGGTGATGGGCAGCCGGGCGGATCGCTGGGAGCACCGCGTGGACAAGGCGCTGGAGCTGGTAGCCGCTCAAGTGGTGTTGCTCGGCCTGCTGCTATTGCGCGGCCCGCAGACCCTGAATGAGTTGCTGACGCGCACCAGCCGTATGCATGATTTTGAGGATGTCGAGCAGGTGCAGCATCACCTTGAGCGTCTGATCAGCCGTGAGCTGGCATGCCTGCTACCGCGTCAACCCGGGCAGCGTGAAGAGCGTTATATGCATGTGCTGGGCGACCCTGCTGATTTGCAGGCAGCGCTTGCGGCCAAGATCAATGAGCCAGGCCGGGCGTCGAGTAGCTCATCGCAGGAGGGGCGAGTCGAAGCGCTGGAAGCGCGAGTCGCTGAGCTAGAGCAGCGCTTGGCACAGTTAGAAGCGGCCTTAAACGCCTAAAGCACCTCGTGAGTGCTTTAGGCGTGGGGGTATAGCCGGGTTTGGCTTAGCTTGTACGCTTCAACTGTTGCTGGCGTTCGCTCAGGCGCTCAGCACCGCCTTCTGCCAGGCGCAGGCGGTCCATCTGACGCTGATGTACACGGTCAGCGCCGCCTTCCGCTACACGCAGACGATCCATTTGACGCTCATGTATGCGATCAGCGCCACCTTCGGCGACACGCAGGCGATCCTGCTGACGCTCATGGGTGCGCTCGGCGCCGCCTTCCGCTACACGCATACGATCCATTTGACGCTCATGTACGCGGTCAGCGCCACCTTCGGCGACACGTAGGCGATCCATCTGACGCTCATGGGTGCGCTCGGCGCCACCTTCGGTCTGCAGGTTTGTACCAAAGCCCATCAGGGTTTTTACGTTGCTGTCCTGCATTTCACCCAGCAGTGGTTGCGGGTTGTTCTGCGGCAAAGCAAAGGCATGGACGGACAGGCTGGTCAGGATTACGGCAGTGAGAATGTGCTTTTTCATGTTCAAGCTCCTCGTGAGAGCGGGGGGAAGTGGTTAGGGAGCTAATGATACGGATAAAAATTTGATGAAGAAGTGCGGGCTGTTCATGGTAATCATCGACATCATTGATAGTTGGTTTAATTACTTATAAATCAAATACTTATCTTGTTTTTTAAAGGCTTTAGTAATGCTTTGACGTGTGGGGTGACACGTCAGTTAATATCGAATTAATCGATTATTTACGCGCCATAAACCTCGGCGCTAGGCAGCTAATGTGTCCTTGCTTGAAATATCGAACGGCTGGTGCGTATTTTGTACGCCCTGCCGTCTGGCGATGGCTTCTTGCATTAATAAGGACAACAGCAAATGAGTACCCCCGAGCGCGCCGCCCTGGCTGAACTGTTGCGTGGTGTTGATGAGGTTGAGTGTGTGACGCCTGATCTGAATGGTGTGCCGCGCGGCAAGGTGATGACTGCGGAAGGCTTTTTACAGGGGCGGCGCTTGCAGTTGGCGCGCGGGGTGCTGCTGCAGTGCATCATGGGCGGGTATCCGGCTGCGCGTTTCTACGGCTCTGATGACGGCGATCTGGCGTTAAATGCCGAACCCACGCAGATTCATCGGCTGCCCTGGAGTGAAACGCCTCGGGTGCTGGCCATCTGCGATGCTGATGAGTTGGACGGGCACAGCTCGGGCTTGTCGACCCGTGGGCTGCTCAAGCAGGTGATCGCACGCTATGCCAGCCATGGTTGGCAGCCGATAGCGGCCACCGAGCTGGAGTTTTTTGTGTTTGCCCGCAATGCCGATCCGCTGCAGCCGTTTCAACCGCCGCTCGGGCTAGATGGTCGGCGCGAGGACGGTGGTTCGGCATTTAGCGTCAGCTCCAATAACGGTCTGCGGCCGTTTTTCCATGAGGTTTATCAGTGCATGGCGGCCCTGGGCTTGCCACGCGATACCGTTATGCACGAGATGGGCGTTAGCCAGTTTGAGATCAACCTGTTGCACGGCGATCCGCTGGTGTTGGCGGATCAGACCTTCCTGTTTAAACACTTGCTCAAGGAAGTCGCGCTCAAGCATGGGCTAAATGTGGTGTGTATGGCCAAGCCATTGGCGCACACACCGGGCAGCTCCATGCACATTCATCAGAGTGTGGTGGAGCAGGGCAGTGGGCAGAATATTTTCAGTGCAGCTGACGGCCAGGCAACGCCGGCGTTCTATCAGTTTATCGGTGGTCAGCAAGCGGCCATGGCTGACTTCACCCTGTTGTTCGCGCCGCATGTAAATTCCTACCAGCGCCTTTGCCACCCTTATGCCTCGCCGAACAATGCCTGTTGGTCAGAGGATAATCGCGCTGCTGGGCTGCGTATTCCGGCCAGCGCGCCCGTTGCCCGTAGAGTGGAAAACCGCTTGCCGGGTGCTGATGCCAATCCCTATCTGGCCCTTGCCGCCAGCCTGGCGGCCGGGCTTTATGGAATCGAGCAACAGCTGCAACCCTGTGCGCAGATGCAAGGCGAGTTCGAGGTGCCGGATAATTTAACGCTACCCTGTACCATGCATGCTGCAATTGAACGTCTTAAGCGCAGTGAGTTGGCGCTGGGGTTATTCGGTAAAGAATTCATCGATGGCTACATCGCCAGCAAGACCTTGGAACTCACCAGCTTCTTTGATGAAATCACCCCGTGGGAGCGCCGTGTCTTGGCCGCTCACGTCTAAAACCTAACCGCCGAACCTCGCTCGGCGGCGCTATATGGAGTTACCTGCCGCCCCATGACTTTGATCCTTAAATCATTCAGTTCGCTGTATTTCGCCACCTTATTGATGCTGTTGGGCTCGGGTTTGTTGAGTACCTACTTAGCATTGCGCTTGGCGCAAACGGCGGATGGTTTATGGGTCGGGGCGCTGATGGCAGCCAACTACCTGGGGCTGGTGCTGGGTGGCAAGCTGGGGCACCGGCTGATCGCGCGGGTCGGTCATATTCGTGCCTATGTCGCCTGTGCCGGGGTGGTGACCGCCGCGGTACTGGGGCACGGCCTCAGTGACTGGCTTCCCAGCTGGTTGCTGCTGCGGGTGCTGGTCGGTCTGGGCATGATGTGTCAGTACATGGTGATCGAGAGCTGGCTTAATGAGCAGGCCGAAACCACTCAGCGCGGCCAGGTATTTGCCGGCTATATGGGGGCGTCCTACCTCGGTTTGATCCTCGGTCAGCTGGTGCTGGTTGTGCACCCGACACTCGGCCTCGAGCTGCTGATGTTGGTGGCGTTGTGCTTCGCCCTGTGTCTGGTGCCGGTGGCCCTGACCCGTAAATTACACCCCGCGCCTTTGCATCCGGCTCCGCTGGAAATGCGCTTTTTTATCGACCGCGTGCCCCTGTCGCTGACTGCCATCGTGGTTGCCGGGTTGTTGATTGGTGCTTTCTACGGTCTGGCGCCGCTGTATGGCACGCGCATGGGCTTATCCACTGAGCAGATTGGTCTGTTTATGGGCAGCTGCATCATCGCCGGCCTGGTGGTGCAGTGGCCATTGGGCTGGCTGTCGGATCGCCGTGACCGGGTTTATCTGATTCGGGCATGTGCCGCGTTGCTAGTACTAGCCGCGTTGCCGTTGGCGCTTATGCCGCAGGTGGGTCTGGTGCTTTTATTTGTCGGTGGTTTTGTCGTGTCGGCGCTGCAGTTCAGCCTCTACCCGCTGGCGGTGGCGCTGGCAAATGACCACGTTGAGGCCGAACGGCGGGTGTCTCTCACGGCCATGCTGTTAGTGACCTTTGGTGTTGGTGCCAGTATCGGGCCGCTGCTGGCCGGCGTGCTGATGCGCTTTCTTGGGGCCAACATGCTGTATGCCTTCGTCAGCGTGTGCGCCCTGATTCTGGTGCTGTGCGTAAGGCCTGCGAAGGTCACTAACCTGCACCAGGTTGACGATGCGCCGCTGCATCACATCCCGATGCCAGACAGCACTACCAGTTCGCCTTTGACGGCGGCGCTCGACCCGCGCGTCGATGAACACGTGGTGCAAGAGCAGATGCACGACCACAGTGCGGCGCCGGACGCCGAGCCTGAAACTGAGCCGGCAGAGCGCGTATGACCAGGTTGCTCAGCGTGGTAATCCCGGTACGCAATGAGGCTCAGGCGCTGCCGGCTTTGCTCGATGATCTGGCCGCGCTTCGCGCAGCCGGCGCTGAATTAATTGTGGTCGACGCGGGCAGCAGTGATGGCACCTGTGAATTGGCGCTCGGGCGGGTTGACCGGCTGCTTAGCACAGCCCCCGGCCGTGCGTTACAGATGAATGCCGGCGCGCTTGCCGCTCAGGGTGATTACCTGTGGTTTGTGCATGCCGATACACGAGTCAGTGCCGCGTCAGTCAAACGGTTGCAGGAAGTACTTCACGAGCGGCCGTTGTGGGGGCGTTTTGATGTGCGATTGTCCGGGTCCGGTCTGGCGTTGTGGGTGATCGGCTGGATGATCAGTTTGCGTTCACGTCTTACCGGGGTCGCCTCGGGTGATCAGGGCATCTTTGTTGAGCGGGCACGTTTCGAGGCGTTGGGCGGCTATGCGCAGATCCCGCTGATGGAGGATTTGCAGCTGTGCCGGCGCTTGAAGGAGCAGGCCCGGCCGCGTTGTTTGCGTCCGCCCTTATCGACGTCCAGCCGGCGCTGGGAGCAGCACGGAATCTGGCGTACCGTATTGTTGATGTGGTGCCTGCGTCTGGCCTATTACTGTGGCGTTAGCCCGGAAAAACTGGCTCGACAGTACCGTCGAGGGTCAATCCTATGAACCTGTCCATCTCATTGCACATGCTGGCGCGCGCGCCAGTGGCGGGGCGCGTAAAGACGCGGATGATTCCAGCATTGGGGGCTCAGGGGGCCTGTGACCTGCAGCAGCTGTTGCTGGAGCGCGCCTTGCAGTTACCTGCTCATGGCTTTAGCGAGCGCTTTTTGTGGTTGGATGATTTGCCCAGCGCAGAGCTGAAGGCGCTGGCGCAACGCCTTGGTTGGACCTTGGTCGAGCAGCCGGCTGGTGATTTGGGCGAACGCATGCGGCGCATTGCTATCTTGGGGTTGGCGGAGAGTGATGCGGTGATCCTGATCGGTAATGACTGTCCCGCGCTCGACGGCGAATATCTGCAGCAAGCCTGCAGTGCGTTGCAGCAGCAGCCTGTGGTGATTGGCCCGGCCGAAGATGGCGGTTATGTGCTGCTGGGGTTGCGCAGCATGCATGCCACCTTGTTCTGTGACATGCCGTGGGGAACCGAGGAGGTCTTCAATATGACGCTGCAGCGCTTGCAGCAGCTGGACTGGCATCCGGCGCTGCTGCCTGCGTTGTGGGACGTGGACCGGCCCGAGGATCTTTCGCGCCTGGCGGCGCTGAACATCACCCTCTAAGCCGTTAGAACAGTCCGTCGCTTTCGAAGCGGCGTGCTTCGCGTTGTAACTGGTAGACGAAGCGCTCGACTAAACGCTGCTCCTGGCCACCGATGCGATGAAAACGTGCGCCAATAAAGGTGGTGTCCAGCTTCTCGTCAAACAGCACATGCCGCACTTCTAGGGGGGTGGTCATGGCGCCGAACGGAAATCTTGCCGTAAAGCGTTCATACACCTGGCCGGCTTGCAGGTTGCTGCCAAGGCTGCCGGGAAAGCGCAGTTTGCAGCCGGTTGCTGATATATCCAGTAGTTCGCCAGCTAGCGTGGTGCGCAGTTTGTCACCGGCCAACTCTACCTTGATCGCTTCGCTCTGCTTGAGCGGTGCACGAAAGGCGCCACGGCGTTGGTGGTAGGTCATTTCAGGCGGTATCGGGCTGAAATAGCAGCGTGCCCCTTGATGCTCAGTAATGCGCACGTTCTGCTCGCATTGCCAGGCTACGCGCACACCTTCGTGGAACGCTTCCACAGAGAAGGCTTCGCCATTGACTAAGTAGCGCTCACCATCGCTCGGCATCAACTCATCAAGAATCAGCAGGTTTTTGTCGCGATCAACCTCGATCACATAGCTCTGAAAGCGTTGATTGCGTTCGTGGAAGGTGATGATCAGTGGGTCATTGGCTTGTTGCAGTTGGCGCAGGTTGGCAACTATTTCCACCGGTGCCTTGAGCACCTTGGGTGGCTGCGGGCCATCTTCCTGGCTAAAGGGGCTGGACACGGTCCGTAACTCTCCGGGCAAATGCTGTGGCGCTAGAATACTGGCTATATGACAGTAAGTCTCTTATGCCTTTTATGGTTTAGGCCTGGCTGAGTGGGCGTTGCTGGCCGGTTCTAGCGGCACCGCCACGGCTGTCATAGAGGCTGGGTGTTTCGTTGCCGCGCAGAATACCAAGCATGCTGTTGGCCGAGGCCTGGCTGGAGCGAATCAGTCGACCATTACGCAGGTTGGCGGTCTGGCAGCGTTCGAATAGGGCGCTAAGCTGATCGCCGCGCTCCAGCAGCAGTTCGCCATGACTGGATTGCGCGGCAAGTGCCTGTAAACCTTCACGGTCAGGGCTGAGGTTGAGGCTGACGAGCAGTTGGCTGCGTTCCTTGCCGTGCTGGTCGAGCAGCGTCAGCAGCGGTAGCTTGTCGGTCAGTATGCTCTGCAGGCGGGGGAGGTCACGATCGCTGAGTGCTTGGAATTCAGTGTCGATTAATTCAAGCAACTGCTCGGCGGTGCCGATATCAGTGGTGAACAGTTCAAGCAGGTTGGTGTCTTGCATTGCGGGCTCTTCGGGGTAATAGACGCTTCAGTGCGTAGCATGAAGTGCCTATTGGGCGACCAATTACCCCAGCATAGCCCGGAGACTAACGCTGGGATTCGAAATTAAGCAGTTTACTGGCGACGCGCTGGTTATCGATCTGGTAGCTGCCGTCTTCAATCGCCTGTTTCAATTTGGCGACGCGTTCGTTATCGACGCTAGGCTGATCGCGCAGCTTTTCGCTGACCTGTTGCAGCTGCTGGGCCTCGCGGCTCAGCTGGACGGACTCACCGCTCTTGTCAGCGGGTTTCGCTTGTTCGGTGCTGGCTGCGTTGCCAGGTTGTTTAGTGCCGATGGCTTGGTTCTGGCCGCCTGCTTGTGCACTGCCCGCCCGCCCTGAATTGGCTGGCGTTGCGGCATTGTTGAGCCGGTTGATATCAATGACCATGATGCAAAACCTCGAACAGTATGTGGACGCTTGCCTGGTTGTCGGCATTGCCTGGGAAAACTTTAGGGCAAAAGTGTGCGTCAGCTAACAGTCTAAACACAGTGCGGATAATCGTCAGCTCACTGTGCACACAAAGCTAAAACAAGCAGCCATGCCTACATGGCCACCTCAACCTGTCCAGGCCCCACTACACGGGCCCTGATCACACGATTAGAGCGTTGGTTACGCACCCGAATCTGCCGACCGACTGTGCCGTCCGACAAGGCTTCACCGGGCATACGCACGCTGATGCCAGCGCTGCGAGCGCTGATAATCACCTGGTCCCCTTTGCGTATGGCCTCGGCAATTTGTACATGAATCGGTGCCAGTACTTGGTCCGGCAGCACTGGGCGCGTCAATTTCTTGCCGATAGCCTGCTCAAGTGCGGTGAGATAACCCTGATTCAGCAGGCCGACATCCCGCTCGCCCAGCACAATATCGGTATCAGTCAGCAAACTGTCGCGTTTCAGCGGGCGATTAACAATCACCACTTCGCGGTATAGGCGTACTTGCCCGGGGACAAATACCATCCATGGCGCATCACTGTCGCAGCGCACGCGTAGCGTCACCCGGCCAATCGGTTCGGCAGGGCTTTCCAGTGTGGTGGTCAACGGCTGTGCGCACAGTGGGAGGCGCAAGCGGGGGTCGAGCCGGTTAATTTGAATCTCATGGCGGCCGGCAATGTTGCCACGTTTTAAATAATCACTCACCGCTTGCTCAAGAAACGCTTCGCCAGCGCCGATAAGTTGTTCAGGTAGCGTGGCGCTGGCCGCGGCCAATGCGCTATAGCCGAGTACCAGCAAAGCGGGTACAACTGCCAGCCAGTGACGGTGCTTTGGCAATGGGCGTCGGTTAGTTGTCGTTTGAATGTTCATATGGGTTGGGTAGCAAGGCGCGTGCCGCCTGCTACGCTGACAGCAAATTGTTACTCAAAGAGGAGTTTGGGTATGGCCGGTGTGATGGATTCGGTTAACCAGCGAACTCAGTTGGTTGGGCAGAATCGCTTGGAGTTGTTGCTGTTCCGTCTAAACGGCAACCAGTTATATGGGATAAACGTGTTCAAGGTGAAGGAGGTGCTGCAGTGCCCCAAACTCACCATCATGCCGAGATCGAGCCCCGTTGTTCGTGGTGTAGCCAGCATCCGGGGCGGCACTATTCCAATTCTTGATTTGTCCATGGCGACCGGCAGTGCGCCGCTGGCCAATATCGACAACAGCTTTGTCATCATCACGGAATACAACACCAAGGTTCAGGGCTTTTTGGTTCATTCGGTTGAGCGCATCGTCAACATGAACTGGGAGTCGATTCATCCGCCACCCAAGGGCACCGGGCGCGATCACTACCTGACGGCCGTTACCCATCTGGACGACAAGATGGTTGAAATTATCGACGTCGAGAAAATTCTCGCCGAGGTAGCGCCAACATCAGAAGTCATCTCCGAAGGTGTTTTGGACGCTCAGACACAGGCGCGTGCGGTGACCAAGCGCGTGCTGACCTGCGACGACTCATCGGTGGCGCGCAAGCAGGTAACCCGTTGTCTGGAAACCGTGGGCGTTGAGGTTGTAGCGCTGAATGACGGTCGTCAGGCGTTGGAATATCTGAAGGCGATGGTGGAAGAAGGCAAAAATCCTGCAGAGGAGTTTTTGATGCTGATTTCCGACATCGAGATGCCGGAAATGGATGGCTACACGCTGACGGCGGAGATCCGCGCTGATCCGCGTATGCAAAAGCTGCACATCATCCTGCATACTTCGTTATCGGGTGTGTTTAACCAAGCTATGGTGAAGAAGGTGGGCGCGGATGATTTCCTCGCAAAATTTCGCCCGGATGACTTGGCAGCACGGGTAGCTGACCGCATCAATATTGCGGCAGGGGACTGAGGGCCAGGCCCTCAGTTAAATATATGTTCGTCGAGGCCTCTTGAGTGTCTACAGGTAATTTGGATTTCGAGCAGTTCCGGACGTTCTTGGAAAAAGCCTGCGGCATTCTGCTGGGTACTAATAAGCAGTATCTGGTTTCCAGTCGGCTTAACAAGTTGATGGAACAGAACAACATCAAGACCCTGGGTGAGCTGGTGCAGCGCATGCAGAGCCAGCCGCGCAGCGGTTTGCGTGAGCAAGTGGTTGATGCCATGACCACCAACGAAACCCTCTGGTTTCGCGATACATACCCCTTCGAGGTGCTGAAGAAGCGCGTACTGCCGGAGATGATCAAGGCCAGCCCGGGTCAGCGTCTGCGTATCTGGTCGGCAGCTTGCTCTTCCGGTCAGGAACCATACTCGCTGTCGATGACCATCGACGAATTTGAGAAGACCAATATCGGTCAACTCAAGGGGGGCGTGCAGATTGTTGCCACCGACCTTTCGCCGACAATGTTGATTAACTGTAAGTCTGGCGAATACGACAGCCTGGCGATGGGGCGCGGTCTCTCCCAGGAGCGTCTGCAGCGTTATTTCGACCCTAAAGGGCCGGGGCGCTGGGTGGTCAAACCGGCCATTCGCAGTCGCATTGAGTTTCGTGCGCTTAACCTGTTGGACAGCTACGCCAGCCTGGGGAAATTCGATGTGGTGTTCTGCCGTAACGTATTGATCTACTTTTCGGCTGAGGTGAAGAAAGACATCCTTACCCGCATTCATGCGATGTTGAAGCCCGGTGGTTATTTGTTCCTCGGCGCCTCTGAAGCGCTCAATGGTCTACCGAGCCACTATCAGATGGTGCAATGCAGCCCTGGGATCATTTACCAGGCGAAATAATCGTCAGCAGGATTCAGCAAAACGGGAGGCCATTGGCCTCCCGTTTTTATTCAGATATGTACTCTCAGGTTTCGCTCAAGCTCTAGCGAGCTAGAGACCTGCAAGGCGAAAGCAGGCGAGGAAGCGGAGTGAATTTTTGTACATGAGCATTACTCGCTTCGCTCGCCCTTCGGGTCGCGCTAAAGCGCGTTAGCCGCAAGCGGCTTGCTGAGTCTGTTTTTAACGCAGGTGGGCCGACGCGCAGCAGATCGTTATTACAAGGTGCTGGCCTTGGTTGCAGGTATGGGCGCTAGGCATTGGCTGTAGGCGCCCGATTCAAGGTAAGGCATTAATATCGGCGCCATACCTTTGAGAACCTGCACCGGCAACGCGGAGGTAAAGCGGAAGTTTTCCGCCGCGCGCCCGGGGACGAATGCGGTGAGGGTGCCGTAGTGACGTGGGCCCAGATAGAAGACAAAAGTGGCCGTGCGATTGATCGCCCGTGAGCTGAGCACACGCCCGCCGGCGCCGACGGTTTCGATACGGTTATCACCGGTTCCCGTTTTGCCGCCGACCTTGAGTGATTGGCCGTCCGCTTGAGTAAAGCTGCCGAGCAGACGACGTGCGGTACCGGCTTCGACCACGTCGGCGAGTGCGCTGCGTAATGCCGCTGCGACTTCCGAGGCCATGACCCGCTTGCCTGCGTTGTGGTTGCGCACCAGCAACGTGTCATAAGGCGTATCGGCCGCGAAATGCAGGCTGTCGATGCGCGCGGTAGGCTGGCGGATGCCGTCGTTCTGGATAATCCCGACCAGTTCGGCCAGCGCTGCAGGGCGGTCACCGGAGCTGCCGATGGCGGTGGCCAGTGATGGCACCAGATGGGCAAAGGGGTAGCCTAGGTTTTGCCAGCGCCGATGAATATCCAGAAATGCCTCCACCTCAAGCATGATGCGAATGCGGCTGTCGCGGGCACTTTTGTGGCGGCTGCGGAACAGCCAGCCGTAGACTTCTTGACGCTCATCGCGGCTTGCCGCCACGGCCTCGTTAAAGGTGGCTTGCGGTTGTTCGATCAGGTAGCCCAGTAGCCACAGCTCAAGGGGGTGAACGCGGGCGATATAGCCCTGGTCTGGCAGGCTGTAAGCGCCTGGTCCGTAACGCTTGTACAGTTCGCTGATGCGCGTATTAGTGAGTTTTTCCTTGGGTAGGTTGTGGCTCAGGAAGGCGGCGAAAGTGGCTTCGTCTGCGTGCGGCATCAGATAGCGGTGCACGGCCGCGAGCCGCGCCGAGGTGTGACGCAGACCATTGAGGAAGGTTTCCAGGCGCAGTTGTTCAGGTTGCCCCTGATACTTACGCCAGAACCGCAGCAGAAAGGTGCGACCCTCGCGGTCGGCGAAGTCTTGTAGATAGGCCTGGCGACGCGGGTCCTTGTCGTCTTTGAGCAATTCGGCGCTGTTGTGCGGGCCCTGGTAAGTGGTGTAACGCACCACGTCGCGCATCAAACGGATAAATGGCAGGTTGAGCGACTCACGCAGGGCTTGGCGCATGCTGGCGATGCGTGCGTTATCTTCACGGCGGAAATTTGTGAAGGTGTGGACACCGCCGCCAGTGAAAAAACGTTCGTGGGGGCTGGCGGAGTATTTACGTTCCAGCGCGGCATCGAGCATGGCGGGCAGGCTGGCGTTGGGGGTACTTAGCAGGTAAGCGATGGCCCAGCGGGTCAGGTTGTCCTGGGCGTTGACTGCGCGTAGTTCGCTGGCGCTCTGCCCCGCGTGACGCTGGTGCAGTTCGGCGATGATTTCCAGGTAAGTGGCCAGCACCCTGAGTTTGGCGGTAGAACCGAGCTCCAGCTTGCTGCCTTCGTTGATGTCGAATGGCTGATCGGTGCTGTCGGTCTGCACGCGCACCACACTGCCGTTGTAGGTGCGTTCGAGTAGGGTAAAGCTGTAGCGCACATCGGCGGTTTTTTCTGGCGAGAGTAGGCGCTCGCCGAACAGGCCGATTTCCCCGGCAAACAGCGGGTCAGCCAGTTGCTGCAGGTAGTGGCTGGCAGCTTGTTGCAGCGGGTTATTGAGGGTGCTGGTGACACTCAGGTCGAGGCGGTCCAGGTCATACAGCGGCGTGTTGAGCATGGCCGACAGGCGTGAACGTGCGACGCTGATGCCCTTGTTGCCGTCCACCGGCTGCAGGTTGGGTTCCAGGGCCCAGTCGCGATAAGTCAGGGGTTGGCGCAGGGCTGCATCGCGCAGTGCAGCGTCGATCAGGCCGCCACCGGCGAGCAACCGGATATGGCTGTCGGTCAGTTCGCCCAGATCCTTGCGGCCCTGCGCCAGGTAATAAGATGGGCGGCGCTGGGCAATCATCAAGGCCAGTACCTGACGCAAGGCCAGGCCGCGCTCGGCCAGGCTGGCATCCGCTGAGCGTGCTGGATCAAGCAACAGGTTAACCCGCGCAAAGTCCGCGCCGAACCAGATGCGCAGGCCATCGGCCAACCCGTGCACCTCGCCGTGGCCTGGAGCGGCGGCGAGCGGCACACTGTTGAGGTAGTCGCGCACAATATTTTCCCGCGCGGCCAGCGTCTGCGGGCCGCTCTGGTAGGCGCGCACGCTGGCAGAAAGCATTTGCCGGAGTTTTTCCGTGGCCGACGCGGTCAGGCCGTCCGGGGAGTGGCGGTACTTCTCCAGCTGGGTCGCCAGGGTACTGCCGCCCGCCGATTGATCCTGCATATCCAGCAGCTTGCCGACCTGGGAGGCGGCGGCCATGACAAACCGCGGCCAGTCCACCGCCGGATTGGCCAAGGGCTGCTTGGGGTCGAGTAGTTTGCGGTTTTCGATAAATAGCAGGCTGTTAGCCACCAGTGCCGGGATGGCGCTGAAACTTGGGTAGCGCTGCTGCGGATAACGGAATGCATAGAACGGTGTGCCGCTGCAGTCATTGATCTGCAGGCCGCTCTGGATTTTTTCCGGATAGGGCACGAACAGACCCCGCTGGGCATAGTCGAGCAGGGCGGGGGAGAACTGCGCCTGCTGCTGCACGATAAAGTCGCGTTGGCCAAGACGCTCCAGCATCAAGGGTAAATAGGTGTAGCCCTGGCGTTTATCGAACGGGCCTTCTTTGGGATAAATGATCGCTGGGCTGGGGCCAGGTTGCACCCGGTAACTGAGGGTTTGCGCGTAGCGACTGATTTCCTGGGCCTGAAAACGCGAAGTACGCACTTCCTCTACGAGCAGCAGACCTGCGGCGATACACAGCAGCATAAGCAGCAACCAGACGGTCAGTTTCAGCTTACGGCTACGCTTGCGAGGGCTGGGTGGCTCGCCAGCCGGCAGGGTGGTGATGTCGAGTTTCCAGGGTGCGCCCATATTCATTTGGCCTGATGCAGTCATTCAGGGAGTTGAAGGCGTACTGAATAACTTCAGCGGGTTTGAGTGCTGAAGTTATTCAGCTGGCTACTGTCTGCAGTTTAGTCGTTGCTGCAATGGGCATTAGGTTAGGCATCGGCATTTGCGCTGACTTTTAGGTATGGGCGCTGTGGTTCACTGACCCGCAGCAATAAACCTGCGCAGCAATACGCGCAGGATTGCCACTGGCGCTGCGCAGTTCTTGCAGATTGCTAGAATCGTGCGGGTGACCTAATAGGCGGCGAGTGAGTGATGCAGCGCGACCATCGGGAGCAACTTAACCTCAGCTGGCAGGCCAATGCCGATGCCTGGACGGCGGCCGTGCGTGAGCGACGCATTGAGAGCCGCCGACTGGTCACCGACGCGGCGATTATTCAGGCGATTCTGGCCATGGCACCTAAGCGTGTGCTCGATCTGGGCTGCGGCGAGGGCTGGTTGTGCCGTGGGCTGGTTGAACATGGCATCGAGGCTGTTGGGGTGGATGCGTCTGCGCCTTTGATCGCGGTGGCGCAACAGGCAGCGGCTGGTGCATCGCAGTACCGGGTTTGCGGTTATGCCGAGCTGGAGCAGCAGGCCGCAGTGCTGGGGCAGTTCGACCTGCTGGTGTGTAATTTCGCCCTGCTGGACGAGCCCTTGGCGCCCACCTTGAATGCCCTGCATGGTTTGCTGGCGGCTGATGGACGTTTATTGATCCAAACCCTACACCCCTGGCGCGCCTGCAATGATGCCGGCTACCGCGACGGTTGGCGTGTGGAAACCTTTGCCGGCTTTGGTGAGGGCTTTGCCCAGCCGATGCCCTGGTTCTTTCGCACTTTGGAGTCCTGGCTGGCGCTATTCAGCGAGACGGGCTGGCGTCTGCAGTGGTTGCAGGAACCCTTGCATCCGGAGAGTGAACAGCCAGTGTCGCTGTTACTGCTGCTGAGTTCTGCGCGCAACTGAGTTACATCCGGCATGTCAGCAGGCGCGGCGTCAGTCGACGATAAATAGGCGCGCGCCCGTCGCGGTGGAGGAGCGATGGGCTTCGGCCTGGTCGGCGACCTGATAGCTCATGCCGGCTGTCATCACAAAGCGTCGACCATCTTCCAACTCGGTGTGCAACTCGCCTTCCAGGCACAGCAGGATGTGCCCTTTATGGCACCAGTGATCGGCCAAGTAGCCCGCGCTGTACTCGACCATGCGCACGCGCAACGCGCCAAACACTTGCGTGCGCCAGTAGGCCAGTCCGCGTTCGCCGGCATGCTCGCTGCGCTCAATCATGCTCCAGTCGGTGATGCCGAAGGGAATATCGCTGATGTTCACGGTGCATCCTTTTCTGAAAGGGCTTTGCCGTCAGTATCGGCCCAGGTCGAGATTGAGCCTGGGCGCCTAATCCTAATGCTACGGCGTGCTTTGCAGCTCAGCCTTGCCCGTATGACTGGCCAGCAGATGCTCGGGTAGATCGAGCAAGTCGTCGTCAAAGGTTTCCAGGGGCGGTGGTCGCCGTTCGAAGCGTGAGCCGAGCACCAGCAGGCAGGGCGTTAGCAGCAGAGTCAGCACGGTGGCGAAGCTCAGGCCGCCGGCAATCGCGCTGGACAGCTGGGTCCACCACTGGGTCGATGGCGCACCAATACCCAGGCTTGGGGTGAGCAGGTCGACGTTGACCCCGAGCACCATGGGGATCAGCCCCAGTACCGTGGTCACCGCGGTGAGCAACACCGGGCGCAGGCGCAGGCTGCCGGTTTCCAGCGCCGCAGCGCGCGGCTCCAGGCCCTGACGGCGCAGCTGGTTATAGGTGTCGATAAGAATGATGTTGTTGTTCACCACGATGCCGGCCAGGGCGATCAGGCCCATGCCGACCATAACGATGCCGAACGACTGACCATTGACCAGCAAGCCCATCAATACGCCAGCGGTCGACAGGACGATGGCCGAGAGCACCAACAGCGCCTGATAGATGCTGTTGAACTGGGTCACCAGGATGATAAACATCAGGAAGATCGCCACCGCAAAGGCGGTGCCGAGGAAGGTGGCGGCCTGTTTCTGATCCGCGCCTTCACCGGCGACCTTCAGCTGAACATCGGCGGGTGGTGCGCCCATGGCTTGTTCCAGCGCGCTTTGGCGTTCGGCCAGTTGTGCACCTGCGGCCAAGTCCGCTTGCAGGGTGATGGTGCGGTTGCAATCGACCCGGCGCAGGGTGCCGACTTTCGGCGCTTGCTCCAACGATACGAAGTTGCTCAGCGGAATCTGCCCGGCGGGTGTGTTCAGCGTTAGGCGGCCCAACTGGTCGAGAGAGCGCCAATTGGCGGGCAGGCGCACACGGATATCCACTTCGTCGGTGGCATCTTCTGGGCGATAGGTCGCGAGCTTGAGGCCGTTGGTGACCATCTGCACGGCATTGCCCACGCTCAGCACGTCGGCGCCGAAGCGTGCGGCGGCTTCGCGGTCGACCTTGATCCGCCATTCGATGCCCGGCAGTGCGCGGTCATCTTCAATATCCTTGAAGCCACCAATTTTTTGCATGGTGTCGCGCAGCCGGTCGACATACAGGTCGGCCTGCTGGAAATCATGAGAGCTGATTTGCAGCTTGAGCGGTTTACCGCTGCTCGGGCCTTCCTCCTGCTTACGGAACTCCAGAATGATCCCAGGGATGTCGGCGGTGCGCGTGCGCATGTCTTCGAGAATCTGGCTGGCCGAGCGCCGCTCATGCCACTCGACGAACTGGAACTGCAGCGTGCCGATAACATCGGCGCCCAACTTGCCGTCCGGCTGGGCTAGCGAGCGGGCATACAGGGCTTTGACTTCGCCCATGCCGAGCAGGCGCTGTTCCACTTTTTGTAGCAGCGTGTCCTTCTCCCGCACCGACAAATCGCCCCGGGCACGCAGCCAGATCTGTGCACTTTCTGGTTCGGTTTCGGGGAAGAAATCCACGCCATGGTTAAAGCGGCCGTAAGCGGTGTAGATCAAGGCAATCAGTGCCAGCATGCCCAGCAGGGTCAGGCCGGGGCGTTTTAGCAAGGTGCCCAATAATCGGCGATAGCCCTTGGCGCTGCGGCTCGGCGCGCCGGGTTTTGGCAGCGGCTGACCGCCAGTGACCGCGCCGAGCACCGGCAGGAATACCAGGGCCATGGCCAAGGAGGCGAGTAGGCAGACGATCACCGTTGCGGGCAGGTATTTCATAAATTGGCCGACCACGCCTGGCCAGAACAGCAGCGGCAGAAACACCACCAGGGTGGTAGCGGTCGAGGCAATCACCGGCCAGGCCATCCGCGTGGCGGCATTGGCCCAGGCCTGGCGCGGGGTTTGCCCCTGGTGCAGGTAACGGTCAGCCAGCTCAGACACCACAATAGCGCCGTCTACCAGCATGCCGGCGACCAGAATCAGGCTGAACAGCACAACGATATTCAGGGTGAAACCGAGCGCCCAGATCAGCAGGATACCCGTGAGAAAGGCCCCCGGAATGGTCAGCCCAACCAGCAACGCTGAGCGCATGCCCATGCTCGCCATCACCAGAATCAGCACCAGCACGATGGCGGTCATGACGTTGTTGAGCAGGTCGCCAAGCAAGGATTTAACTTGTTGCGACTGGTCCATGATGTAGCTGACTTTGAGGTCCTGCGGCAGCAGCGGTTGGGCCTTAACCATCAGCGCCTTGACCTGCTCGATGGTGGCGATGATGTTGGCGCCGCTACGTTTGGACACCTCCAGCACCACCGCCGGTTGCCCGTTGATCCGCGCATAGCCGGTGGGGTCTTTGAAGGTGCGGTGGATGGTGGCGACATCGCCGAAGGTCACCACGCTGTTACCCACCACCTTGATCGGCATGGACAACACGTCTTCGAGGTCTTCAATCACCCCAGGCACCTTCAAACTCATGCGTCCCGCACCGGTGTCCAGGCTGCCAGCCGCGACCAGACGGTTATTGCGGCTGATCAGGTTGAACAGTTCGTTGTAGTCGATGCCGTAGCTGTCGAGCACTTGTGGGTCGACGACGATTTCCAGCAGGTCTTCGCGGTCGCCGCCAATTTCAACCGAGAGCACTTCGGCGATGCCTTCGACGTTCTCTTTCAGGCGCCGGGCGATATACACCAGCTCGGTTTCGGCAATCGGCCCGGACAGGCCAATCGATAGCACCGGAAATAGCGCCACGTTGACTTCATTGACTGTGGGTTCTTCGGCTTCTTCTGGCAGTTTGCTGCGGGCGGTATCGACCTTCTCACGTACGTCGGCGAGGGCCAGCTTGGCATCGAAGCCCGCATCGAACTCCAGGGTCACCGAGGCTTGCCCTTCATTGGCCATAGAGCGCATTTCCTTGATCCCTTCAAGGCTGCGCAACTCCTGCTCCAGTGGGCGCACCAACAGGCGTTCGGCGTCTTCCGGGCTGATGCCTTCGAGGGTGACCGAGACATAGATGATCGGAATGCTGACATCCGGGTTGGCTTCTTTGGGAATCGCCACATAGGCGGCCAGACCGCCCAGCATCAGGAACAACAGCAACAACAGGCTGGTGCGGCTGCGATCCAGCGCTGCGGCGATCAGGCTGTGCATATCAGTTGCTCCCTTTGGCCAACTGGCTGATCACCTGCTGGCCGGGCTCGACAAAGCCCTGGCCGAGGGTAATCAGCGCGACCTTATTCGGTAAGCCGCTGACCCAAGCGCCCTGGTTGTCGACACTGATCAGCTGCACCGGAGTGAACACCACCTGTTGCTGCTCGTTGACCCATTTGACCCCGTGGCGGCCGGCTTTATCCAGGCTCAACAACGCCGGAGAAATACGCTGCGCCAGGGACTCGCCCGTTTGAATATGCAGGGTTGCGCTGGCCCCGGCTAAACGCAGCGCTTTGGCATTGTCGACCTTGACCTCGATGCGAAAACTGCGCGAGTCGGGGTCTGCGGCGGCTGCGATAAAGTGCAGCTCACCCTGCAGTTCGCGGCCATCGAGCAGTTCAATTTTCACCGGCTGGCCGAGCGTCAGTTGGGTGACTTCCTGCTGGGCGATCTGCGCGCTGACTTTAAGCAGGCTGATGTCGACCAGGGTCAGCAGGCTTTGCCCGGGCTGGACGAAATCCCCCAACTCGACCATGCGCTGCTCATACATGCCGGCAAAGGGCGCTGTGATCTGCGTGTGGCTCAGCTGAATACGCGCCAGGTCCAGCTCGGCGCGGGCCTTGGCCAGCTCACTTTGCAGGCGGATCAGCTCGTTGGTGGAAATCATATTGCGTTCACGCAGGCGCGCGGCGGCCTTGGCATCCGCCTCGCGCTGGCGCACATCGGCTTCACCCTTGGCCAGCTGGGCCGGGCGGTTGTCCGTGGACAGGCTGAGCAACACCTGACCTTGCTTGACCGGGCTGCCTTTGTCCTGATCCAGGCGAATCACCGTGCCGCTGATTTGTGAGCGCAACTCGACGCGGCGCCAGGCCTCAACCTGCCCCTGCACCACATGTTCGCGCTGCATCGGGCTGGCTTCCAGCCACTGCACTTCAACCTTGGCCAGACCTGGCGCTTGCACGGGGGCATCGGCGCTAGCGGTTTCCTGGGTTTTCAACAGCGCGCCGCTGAGTAGCCACAGCACAAGCACTACGCTGACGGCAATCGCGATCAACCATGGGCGTTTAGACAGCTGACTGAACATGGGTGGTTACTCGTGGCGAGAAGGGTGGGCAAGCAGTGCGGCTGCCTGTGTGCGCAGGCCGGCAATGATGAAGTCGGTGACGCGGGCGAAGTAGTCATCCAGGGCAATCGGCTCGGCCCAATGGGCGAAGCCACCTGAGGCAATGCGCGTCATAACGCCACTGACACAGGCTTCGACGCCCCACAGCAGGTTCTGCGTTTCGGCTTGGCTGAGGGTTTGGTTGTCCAGGGTGGCGCTAAGCAAGTCGGCGAAGAACCGCTGATACTTGCACTCCAGGTCGAGAAACTGCTGGCGGAACGGGGCTTCCAGGCGCTCCTGGAATTCCGGGCGGTCGCAGTGCAAACACAGCTGCGTTTCTATTGGGTTGGCCAGCATCTGTTCGAATGCGCGCCGAATCACTTTGCGCATTGCATCCTGGGCTGAGCTGGCGGCTTGTAGGGCGCGCAGTTCGTGCAGGTTTATCTGGTTGAGGTCGAGTACCAGGCGCGCATACAGCGCTTCTTTGCTGGGGAAGTGTTTGTACACCGTGCCCTTACCGATACCCGCGGCAGTCGCGACTTCGGCAATGGTGACGCGATCCCAGGGCTGCTCGGCAAAGAGCCGGCGGGCGGCATCGAGGATGGCGCTTTCACGTTGTTCGAAGAGTTGATCTTGGTAGCGCATGGCGACTCTTTTGCTGGTCGTGACTGTCGGTCACTCTATGACTGTCGGTCACGGCCTGCAAGCGAGTCGTTGTAACAAGCGTTGGCGCGGGCGCTTGTTACTGCAAAATATAGCCTTGCGGTTGCAGCGGTTCGGGCAGCGCATCGCCTAGGTTTTCCAGCAAGTCGATCTCTATGCCGCGGACCATGGCGCTCAGGGGTAAGTCGTTGTCCGACAAGCCAAAGGGCTCCTCCAGCTCGTCACCCAGCGCATCCAGGCCGAAGAAGGTGTAGGCAATAATCGTCACCAGCACCGGCGTGAGCAGCTCCAGTGAACCGACTAAACCAAACGGCAGCAGCATGCAGAACAACCAAGCTGTGCGGTGCAGCAGCAAGGTGTAGGCGAACGGCGTTGGCGTGCTTTTGATCCGTTCGCAAATCGCCTGGCTGGACGCCAAGGTATCCAGGCGTTGTTCCAGGCCGCGATAGAGCACGTCGCTGAGGCGTTGTTCGCGTACGCACAGGGCCAGATCCTGATTGATCCAGTTGAGCAGGGTGTCTGGCACGTTGCGCCGTTGGCGCAGTGCCTTCAGTTCATCCGGGCTGAGCCAGGCAGTACAGGCCGCCGCCGCATCCTGGCCGCGCAGATGGGCGGCCAGTGCATGGGCGAAGGCAATGCAGCGTTCGATGGTCAGGCGACGCAGCCGCGCATTGTCGTCGCCGGGCAACAGGGCCTGGCATTCGCGGGCCAGGCCGCGGGCTTGAATAATCAGCTCACCCCACTGCTTGCGCGCTTCCCACCAGCGCTCATAACAGGCGCTGTTGCGAAAGCCGAGAAACACCGAGAGAGCCAACCCTAACAGCGAAAAGGGTGGAGCACTGACGTGGCTTAGCCACTGCATCCAGCCACTCTCATAGAGCCCCACCACCACGCAGGACAGCAGCGTAATGCTCAGCAGTTTGGAGGCGATATGCGGGAAGATTGAACCACGGCGAACGAAGAACAGGTGCAGCGCATTGGGGCGCGGGCGAACGATCATGACGGAAGTGCATCCAGGGATCGGAGGGGGCTTGAGCGGCGCGAATTATGCGCCGCTGCCCAGCCGCTGCCTAGGGCATTGATGCCTGTCGGTCAGGCTTTTTTATCGCGTTTATCGGGCGAGGCTAAAGCGTTGTTCCGGAGCGATTGAGTTGTGCGCGCAGGAAGGGGTGAACAGCGCGATAGTCATCCCGCAAACGCTGGGTTAGAGCGCTGCGCGGCTAACTCAGCCTGCCGTGGCTGCGGCCTTAGCGCGCCACGCTGACGCCTTCCAGGTTGGCGAAGGAGGTGTCCTTGGCGGTCAGCAGGAAGTCGCGCATAAACGGCGCGTCGAGCATGTCGGTGCGAATGCCGGCGTACAGCGTGGCGAACAGGCCTTTGTCGCCCAAACGCTTGGCGGTGACGTAGCCGCGCGAGCTGTACTCATGCAGCGCCCAGTTGGGCAAACCGCAAACGCCACGACCGCTGGCGACCAACTGCATCATCATCACCGTTAGCTCCGAAGTGCGCACTTGCGCAGGTTCGACATCCGCCGGTTCGAGAAATCGGGTGAAGATATCCAGGCGGTCGCGCTCCACCGGGTAGGTGATCAGGGTCTCGCTGGCCAGGTCTTCCGGCTTGATGCAGGCTTTATTGGCCAGCGCATGCTGATTGGCCACGGCCAGCATGGCCTCATAGGTGAACAGTGGCACATAGGTGATGCCGGCCAATTCCAGTGGGTCAGAGGTCACCACCAGGTCCAGATCGCCGCGGGCCAAGGCTGGCAGCGGGGCAAAGGAGAAGCCCGAGGCCAGGTCCAATTCCACTTCCGGCCAGGCATCACGAAACTGGTCGATGGTCGGCATCAGCCACTGGAAGCAGCTGTGGCATTCAATGGCCATATGCAGGCGCCCGGCCGTGCCGCCAGCCAGCCGCGCCAGGTCGCGCTCGGCACCGCGCAGCAGCGGCAATACCGTGTCGGACAGTTGCAGCAGACGCAGGCCGGCACTGGTAAAGCGCACCGGCTTGGTCTTGCGCACAAACAGCTGCATGCCGAGGCGTTCTTCCAATTCCTTGAACTGGTGGGACAGGGCCGATTGCGTCAGGTGCAGGCGCTCGGCGGCGTCCACCAGGCTTTCGCTTTCGCGCAGGGCGTGCAGGGTTTTCAGGTGGCGCAGTTCGAGCATGGAGGCCTCGGGGCAAGGAATGACGCTTCACTCATCCATTCTTGAGGTGTGTGTTCAAGAGGGGATGAAAACAACGTCAGTTACCCTACATGAATAAAACTGTAGATCAAGGCGAATAGATTGAGTTTGTTTCACTATCCTTGCTTGCCGAGAATACGCCCCATCTTGTTTATCTATGGAGCGTTTCGACATGGCCCTGTCCCATTCCCTTGGTTTTCCGCGTATCGGCCGCGACCGTGAGCTGAAAAAAGCCCTGGAAGCCTACTGGAAAGGCGAGCTGGATGAAGCGGGCTTGCAGGCCGTTGGCCGTGAGCTACGCGCCGCCCATTGGCAGGTGCAAAAGGCTGCTGGCCTCGACCTGTTGCCGGTCGGCGACTTTGCCTGGTACGACCACGTACTGAGCCACTCGCTGACCTTCGGCGTGATCCCCGAGCGCTTTCGCCCGGCAGACGGCAAGCCTACCCTGGATACTCTGTTTGCTATGGCGCGGGGGGCCGTTGCCAGCAAGAGCGGCAACAGCTGCTGCGCTGGGGCTCATGCCCAAGAGATGACCAAGTGGTTTGATACCAACTACCACTACCTGGTCCCGGAGTTCACGGCCGATCAGCAATTTCAGCTGAGCTGGGCGCAACTGTTTGATGAGGTCGAGGAAGCGCACGCGCTGGGCCACACCATCAAGCCGGTGCTGATCGGGCCGCTGACTTACCTGTGGCTGGGCAAGGCCAAGGGCGGCGAATTCGATCGCCTCGACCTGTTGGAGCGCCTGCTGCCGGTTTACGGCGAAATCCTTCAGCGCCTGGCCGCTCAGGGTGTGGAATGGGTGCAAATCGACGAGCCGATTCTGGCGCTGGACTTGCCGCAGGATTGGAAGAACGCTTTCGAGCGGGCCTACAACCTGCTGCATCGCGAGCCGGGTAAGAAACTGATCGCCACCTACTTCGGCGGCCTGGAAGACAACCTCGGCCTGGCCGCGAGCCTGCCGGTGGATGGTCTGCATATCGACTTGGTGCGTGCCCCCGAGCAGTTCCCGACCATTCTCGACCGGCTGCCGGCCTACAAGGTGTTGTCGCTGGGAGTGGTCAACGGGCGTAACGTCTGGCGCACTGATCTGCAGGCGGTGCTGGAGATTCTGCAGCAGGCTCAGGAGCGCTTGGGTGAGCGCCTGTGGGTGGCACCGAGCTGCTCGCTGCTGCACAGCCCGGTCGATCTGAACCGTGAAGACAAACTGGATGATGAGCTGAAAAGCTGGCTGGCCTTCGCCGTGCAGAAGTGCGAGGAAGTTGCACTGCTGACGAAGGCCCTGAATGACCCGCAGAACGCCGAGGTGCAAGCCGCCTTGGCGGCCAGCAATGCGGTGCAGGCCAGTCGCGCGCAATCGCCGCGCATCCACAAACCGGCGGTGCAGGCCCGCCTAGCCGCGATTACGGCTGCCGACAGCCAACGCCAATCGCCATTTGTGCAGCGTATCGAGCAACAGCGCGAGCGCTTGCAACTGCCGGCGTTCCCTACCACCACCATCGGCTCGTTCCCGCAAACCGCCGCCATCCGTCTGGCGCGCCAAGAATTCAAGGCCGGCAAGCTGTCGGCCGCTGACTACACCGAGGCCATGCACAGCGAGATTCGCCATGCGGTCGAGGTGCAGGAAAACCTCGGTCTGGACGTGCTGGTGCATGGCGAGGCCGAGCGCAATGACATGGTCGAGTACTTCGCCGAGCAACTCGACGGCTATGCCTTTACCCGCTTCGGCTGGGTGCAGAGCTACGGCTCGCGCTGCGTCAAACCGGCGGTGATCTATGGCGACCTGAGCCGGCCCAAGGCCATGACGGTGGCCTGGATCGGCTATGCGCAAACCCTGACCCAGAAGGTGATGAAGGGCATGCTCACTGGCCCGGTGACCATGCTGATGTGGTCTTTTGCGCGTGACGATATTTCCCGCGAGCAGCAGGCGCGCCAGCTGTCCCTGGCCATTCGTGACGAGGTGGTGGACCTGGAAACGGCCGGTATCAAGATCATCCAGATCGACGAGGCTGCCTTTCGCGAAGGTCTGCCGCTGCGTCAGGCGCAGTGGCAGGGTTACCTGAACTGGGCCACCGAGGCGTTTCGCCTGTGTGCCTCGGGCGTGCGCGACGAAACGCAGATCCACACCCATATGTGTTACAGCGAGTTCAACGATGTGATCGAGTCCATCGCCGCCATGGATGCCGACGTGATCACCATCGAAACCTCGCGTTCGGACATGGAGCTGCTGCAGGCCTTCGAGGCGTTCGCTTACCCCAACGACATCGGTCCA
This sequence comes from Gammaproteobacteria bacterium, assembly GCA_018816095.1. Lineage (GTDB taxonomy): Bacteria > Pseudomonadota > Gammaproteobacteria > Pseudomonadales > Pseudomonadaceae > Aquipseudomonas > Aquipseudomonas spirodelae. Next base: position 7,998 of record JAHIWP010000078.1, on the reverse strand, counting down.
GGGGTTTACGACATTCACTCGCCACGGGTGCCGGATACAGCCGAGATGGCCAACTTGCTGCGTAAGGCCGCCCAGCGTATTCCCGTTGAGCGCTTGTGGGTTAACCCAGACTGCGGCCTGAAAACCCGCGCCTGGCCGGAGACTGAAGCGGCGCTGGTGAACATGGTCGCAGCGGCCCGTCAGCTGCGTACTGAGCTGGCGTGATGCTGTTCTGTCGCGGCTAAAGCCCCTCTCACAGCAGCAAGAGATCCGTGGGAGGGGATTTAGCCGCGAGCTTCTGTATTTTCTGTGGTTGTTGAGTAACCGCTCGTCTCCCTTCATCAAACTGTCACGGTTGTGTGGCAGCGCGCTTGTACAGCTATCACCACACTCGCGTCTTAATGGGGGGCTGCGTTTCGCTGTCCTGTGATGTGGTGATGTTATGCGTGTACTTATTTTTCTCGCCGCACTGCTCTGCGGCGTGCCTGTTTTAGCCGCTCAACGGTGTGATGTTCAGGTGCCGACCGCTATGGCCGACGTTGGCGAGGTGCGCCTGGCGTACCAGAGCATCGGGCGCAGCAGTGACCCGACGTTGCTGCTGGTGATGGGGCTGGGTGGACAGCTGATTCACTGGCCCGATGAAGTGGTCGTGCGCCTGTGCCAGCAAGGCTTTCGGGTCATTCGCTTTGATAATCGCGATGTGGGTTTGAGCGCCTGGGCGCATGCGGCGCCGTCTATCAACCTGACCTATGAAACCCTGCGCTATCGCCTGGGTTTATCCGTGTCGGCCCCTTATGGGCTGCGTGATATGGCCAAAGATACCCTGGGGTTGATGGATGTCCTGAGCGTGCGGCAGTTTCATGTGCTGGGCGCGAGCATGGGCGGGATGATTGCCCAGCATATGGCCGACCTTGCGCCTGAGCGGGTGCAGAGCCTGACCCTGATCATGACCAGTTCGGGTGCCCAGGGCTTGCCGGCGCCGAGTAGCGCGCTACTGGCATTACTGGCCAAGCGTGAAGCGCCTAATCGCGCTGTGGCGCTGGAGCAGCAGGCCGATCTGCTGGCCGCCTTGGGCAGCCCAACGGTCACTGATGACCGCGAACAGTTAGTGCAACAGGCGGAGCTGGCCTACGACCGTGCCTTTAATCCGCAAGGCGTGGAGCGCCAATTGCTGGCGATCCTGGCTGAGCCGAGCCGGGTTGACCTGCTCAATCGTCTTCGCGTACCGACCCTGGTGGTGCATGGCACCGCCGACCCACTGCTGCCGGTGATGCACGGCGTACATGTGGCGGCGCATATCAAAGGCAGTGAGTTGAAGTTGATTCCGGGCCTGGCCCATCGCTTTCAGGAAGCCTTCAAAGAACCGCTGCTGGCCGCAGTGTTGCCGCACCTGCAGGCCCATCGGGGCGATGGGCAGTGGGCGCGGCTTTAACTTACCGGGCTATTTAGCGGGTGCCGAGGAAGTCGCGTTTGCCGACGTTGACGCCGTTGTGGCGCAGGATGGCGTAGGCGGTGGTGTAGTGGAAATAGAAGTTCGGCAGCACGTGGTCAAGCAGGAAAGCCTGGCCCTGGAAGTGGGTTTCCTTGTCGCGGCGCTTGAGGGTCACGGTGCGTGCCTCGCTGCCATCGATCTGCGCGGCGCTGAGGCTTTGCAGGAAGGTCAGGGTGTTGGCGATGCGCGCTTGCAGTTCGGCAAAGCTGGTTTCGTCGTCGGCATGGCTCGGCGCGTCAACTTCAGCCAGCAGCGCTGCGCCGCCTTTGACACCGTCGCAAGCGATCTGCACCTGGCGGCTCAGCGGGAACATATCAGGGGCCAGGCGTGCGTTGAGAAACACGCTCTGTTCGATCTTCTTCTCTTCGGCGTGGGCAGCGGCGATGCCAAGAATGGTCGACAAGTTGGTGAGCTGGCGGGTAAAGACTGGGATGGATGCGTGGTACATGGACAGGGACATGGAAATCTCCAGAGGCGCCGAAACGGATTGCCCGGGCGCGATTGTGTAGAAAGGGGAGTGCACCGCCACAGTCGGTGGCGGTGACTTGGGCTAATAAGCTTAGAACCTGCTCACGATCTTGCCGCAGACGCGACGCGCAGCAGATCCGAGGCAAGTTCTTAGCCGATGGTGATCGGCGGCAGCTTGGTCAGTTCGACGGTCTGCGCTTTGCGAGGTGCGAGGATTTCCGCTTCACCGTCTACCACCATTTCATCGTTCTGGTTGAACACGCGGGTGGCCACGCGCACGCGGAATTTCGGCAGTTTTTCCAGAATTTCCAGGCGCACGGTGAGGGTGTCACCGAGTTTTACCGGCGCGGTAAAGCGCATGCTCTGGCCGATATAGATGGTGCCCGGGCCAGGTAACTCACAGGCCACCGCAGCGCTGATCAACGCACCGCTGAACATGCCGTGGGCGATGCGCTCTTTGAACATGGTGGTGGCGGCGTATTCGGCATCCAGGTGCACCGGGTTATGGTCGCCAGAGACTTCGGCAAACAGCTGAATATCGCGTTCAGTGACAGTCTTGCTGTAGTTGGCCGTTTGACCGACTTCGAGGGCGTCGTAGGGCGTGTTGCTGCTTTGGCTCATGGATGACTCGCTTGGCTCTGTGGGTGGCGCTGGCGCGGTTGGCTAAGGGCCTGGTGCAACCAGTTGATGATGTAGGCCGTGACGTCGTCGTGGTTGCTCTCGTTGAGCAGTTCGTGACGGGCATCCGGATAGATTTTGACCTGTACCTGCGCGTTGCCGGCGGTGAGCAGGGCATTGCCTAGGTCTTGTTGACGGTGGCCGTCGCTAACGGGGTCACAAGCACCGCCGATTACCAGCAGTGGCAGGCTGTTGTCGATCTGCGCGAGGCTGCGCAGCGGCGTGATCTGTTGCAGGCCGCCGAGCAGGTCGATCCACAGCTGATTGCTGCAGCGGAAGCCGCACAGCGGGTCATCGATGTACTTATCGACTTCCAGTGGGTCGCGGCTCAGCCAGTCAAAGGGTGTGCGGTTGGGCTTGAAGGCCTTGTTGAACGAGCCGAACGAGACGAATTCAAGCAGCGCGCTGTAGCCCAGTGGGCCTTGCCGCCAGCGTTCGAAACGCGCGAGCAACTGGCCGGCGCGGTACAGCGCCACGGGCTGGTAGTTGGAGCCGGAGAGAATCGCCCCCTGCAAGCTACAGCTGTGGTGCATCAGGTAGGCCTGGCTGATGTAGCTGCCCATGCTGTGGCCAAGAAGGAAAATCGGCGTCTGCGGGTGACTCTGGCGCATATGGTGATTAAGGTTGGCCAGGTCGTTGACCACCAGATGCCAGCCATTGCTGTCGGCATAGTGGCCGAGCACACCATGCTCTGCCGTCTTGCCATGCCCGCGCTGGTCGTGTGCGTACAGCTCGAAACCCTCTGCCACCAGTGCTTCAGCCAGGCGTGCATAACGCCCGCTGTGCTCGGCCATGCCATGGGCCACCATCACCAATGCCTTGGGCGGTTGTTCGCTGTACCAGCGGTTTACGTAGAGGGGCGCGGCATCGGTGCTGCTGAGCCAGAACGCTTGGTGGAGCATGGCGAATCCCTTGAGCCTGCAGAAGCTGGGCATTGTGCACCCCGTACGGCGTGACGCAAAGTCCGTGCGGGTTTAGCGATTGTGCTCGCGCAGAATTTGCATGTATTCGCCACTGCTGTGCAGGTCGCGCAGGCCTTGCTCAAACACCTTGCTCCAGTCGGGCTCGCCGGCTTTGGGCGGTAGAAAGCCGACCAGCAGAGGGATCCGTTCCAGCACGTTGCCGTGCCAGCGCAGTGTGCCGCGCAGCTGTTCATCGTTGTTGATCAGGTGATTACCCACGATGTGTTCGAGCAGCACCATGTCGAAGCGTCGGGCCTTGAGTTTGCGTAGGTTACTGATGTCATCCACGGCTTCTTCGAGGGACAGACCGGCCTCGAGTATGTGCTGTGGGGAGCCGTAACCGCGCACGATGCCCAGTGTTTGCCCGCGCAGTTCCTGTAGCTGGTTGAATGGCAGCGGGTGGTCGTTGCGCACAAATAGCCCCAGCTCGCTATAAAACAGCGGGCGTGAGGCCAGCAACCCTTCCTCCTTGACCTCTTGCGGCCACAGGGCCAAGGCACCTTGGTAGCTGCGGTTACGTAACCCCATGCGCACCCGCGCCCAGGGCATAAAGTCGATCTGCAGCGAATGCCCACGCACGGCAAAGGCGCGACGGGCCAGGGCGACGATGCTGCCGCCATCGGGTAGGTGTTCAGAGCTGTAGGGCGGGTATTCTAGGGTGGCCATGCGCAGCTGTGGTTCTGCCTGTGCAGGCTGCGCGAGCAGAATCAGTAAGGCCAGCAAGGGCAGAATCAAAGGCATGGCGAATATTTATGGTTATGACCTGAACGGTTATACGTGGCGCCTCAGGATAGTTCCACAGGGAGCGGCAAGATTCAGTGCGTCAATGACGCTGCCAGGCTATTTGCCTGCCTGGCGTTAGCTGTTACTTTCCAGCCAACTCCGCAGCGCGGATAGGATCATCTCAGGGCAAGAGGATAAAAATAATGCAGCCTGATTTCTGGAGCGACAAACGTCCGGCCGGCGTACCCAATGACATCGATATGGGGGCTTATAAGTCGGTTATTGAGGTGTTCGAGCGCTCCTGTAAGAAGTTCGCCGACCGGCCCGCGTTCAGCAACATGGGGGTAACACTGACCTATGCCGAGCTGGACCGGCTCTCGGCGGCCTTTGCCGCTTACCTGCAAAAGCACACCGACCTGCAGCCGGGTGATCGCATCGCCGTGCAGATGCCCAACGTGCTGCAGTATCCGATTGCCGTATTCGGTGCGATGCGTGCCGGGCTGATTGTGGTCAATACCAACCCGCTGTACACCGCCCGCGAGATGCGTCACCAGTTCAAGGATGCCGGCGTGCGCGCGCTGGTGTACCTGAACATGTTCGGCAAGCTGGTGCAGGACGTGCTGCCCGATACCGAGATCGATTACCTGATCGAAGCCAAAATGGGCGACATGCTGCCGAGCTTAAAAGGCTGGCTGGTCAACACCGTGGTTAAGAAGGTCAAGAAGATGGTCCCTGACTACCACCTGCCGCAGGCGGTGGCGTTCAAGGACGCGCTCAAGCAGGGCCAGGGCCATGCGCTGAAACCGGTCAAGGTCGGCCAAGACGATATTGCTGTGCTGCAATACACCGGCGGCACCACGGGCGTAGCTAAGGGCGCGATGCTCACCCACGGCAACCTGGTGGCCAATATGCTGCAGGTCGATGCCTGCCTGTCGCAGCTCGGTGATGATGGCAGCCCGCTGATGAAGCAGGGCCAGGAAATCATGATCGCGCCGCTGCCGCTTTACCATATCTATGCCTTCACCGCGAATTGCATGTGCATGATGGTTAACGGTAACCACAACGTCCTGATCACCAACCCGCGGGATATCTCAGGTTTCGTCAAAGAGCTGGGCAAGTGGCAGTTCTCGGCGCTGCTGGGGCTCAACACCTTGTTCGTTGCGTTGATGGATCACCCCGAATTCAAGAACCTTGATTTCTCCCATTTCAAACTGACCAACTCCGGTGGCACCGCATTGGTCAAAGCCACGGCCGAGCGCTGGCAGGCGGTGACCGGCTGCCCGGTCACTGAAGGCTATGGCCTGACTGAAACCTCCCCGGTGGCCAGCACCAACGCCTACGGTGACAAAGTGCGCTTAGGCACTGTCGGCATTCCGGTGCCGGGTACGGCGTTCAAGGTAATCGACGACGATGGCGTCGAGCAGCCGCTGGGCGAGCGCGGCGAGCTTTGCATCAAGGGCCCGCAGGTGATGAAGGGCTACTGGCAGCGCGAGGAAGCCACCGCCGAGGTGCTGGATGCCGAGGGCTGGTTCAAGAGTGGTGACGTGGCGGTGATCGATCCGGACGGTTTCGTGCGCATTGTCGACCGTAAGAAGGACATGATCATCGTCTCGGGCTTTAACGTGTACCCCAACGAGATCGAGGATGTGGTCATGGCCCATCCACAAGTGGTCAGCTGTGCGGCTATCGGCGTGCCGGACGAGAAGTCCGGAGAAGCGGTCAAACTGTTCGTAGTGGCCCGCGACAGCAGCCTCAACGCCGATACGCTCAAGGCCTACTGCAAGGAAAACTTCACCGGCTACAAGGTGCCCAAGCAGATTGTCTTCCGTGATTCATTGCCCATGACCCCCGTGGGCAAGATCCTCCGTCGCGAACTGCGCGATATCGCCTGACCGGTGTTTCCGTCGGCACCTCAGAACAGCGCCTGCTCGTTCTGAGGTGCCGGCGGAAAACCGAGTAATTCCTCTGCAAGGCCTATAGCTCGCCGGTTCTGGCGATATTATTAAAGTGACTGAATTGGCTTTTGCGGTCATTTTAGTGACTGTAGCGGCACTTATTGGTGCTAGTCGCTGTTTGGCAAAGCTGCTACCCTCGGCCGGCTTTTTTGTGATCCGTCATCTATAGCGACCGGCCTTTTAGGCCATCGCGGTGCACCCTCAAAAAATGCTCCCGGCATTTTTCTGCCGTTTAAATTATTAAAAACACGCGAATCTACAATAAACAGCCGTCTATGCGCGGTGAAGATCAAGCTGTTGCTGAGGAGTGGGCTTCCATGAACGAAAACTTTTGGAAGGATAAGTATCCCGTTGGGATTGCTGCCGAAATCAATCCTGACCAGTACCCGAATATCCAGGCGGTACTGAAAGAGTCTTGCCAACGCTTCGCCGACAAGCCCGCTTTCAGCAATATGGGTAAAACCATTACCTACGGTGAGCTGTACGAGTTGTCTGGCGTGTTTGCCGCCTACTTGCAGCAAAACACCGATTTACAGCCCGGCGACCGCATCGCCGTGCAACTGCCCAACGTGCTGCAGTATCCGGTTGTGGTGTTCGGCGCCTTGCGCGCCGGTCTGGTGGTGGTCAACACCAACCCGCTGTACACCGCACGCGAGCTGGAGCACCAGTTCAACGACTCCGGCGCCAAAGCGCTGGTCAGCCTGGCCAACATGGCCCATCTGGTTGAGCAAGTACTGCCGAAAACCGGGATCAAGACGGTCATCATTACTGAAGTGGGCGACATGCTGTCGCCGCTCAAGCGCCTGCTGGTCAACAGCGTGGTCAAACACGTGAAGAAGATGGTACCGGCCTACAACCTGCCGCGCGCGGTCAAGTTCACTGCAGCCATGGCCAAGGGCCGCGGTCAGACGTCCACGGACGCCGCGCCGAACAATGGCGAAATTGCGGTGCTGCAATACACCGGCGGCACTACCGGCGTGGCCAAGGGCGCGATGCTGACCCACCGCAACCTGATCGCCAACATGCTCCAGGTTAAAGCGCTGATGGGCGCGGAAATGAGCGAAGGCAGCGAAGTGCTGATCGCGCCATTGCCGCTGTACCACATCTACGCGTTCACCTTTCATTGCATGGCGATGATGCTGATTGGTGGGCACAACGTGCTGATCACCAACCCGCGTGATCTGCCAGCCATGACCAAAGACCTGGCCAGGTACAAGTTCACCGGGTTTGTTGGCCTCAATACCTTGTTCGTGGCCCTGTGCAACAACGAAGATTTCCGCAAGCTGGATTTCTCCACCCTGAAAGCCACCTTCTCCGGCGGCATGGCCCTGCAATTGGCGACTGCCGAGCGCTGGAAGCAGGTGACCGGTTGCTCGATCTGCGAAGGCTTCGGCATGACCGAAACCAGCCCGGTGGCCTCGGTTAACCCGTTCAGCAATATTCAGATCGGCACCATCGGTATTCCGGTGCCGTCGACCCTGTGCAAGGTGATCGACGATGAAGGCGTTGAGCAGCCGCTGGGATCGATTGGTGAGCTGTGCGTCAAAGGCCCGCAGGTGATGAAGGGCTATTGGCAGCGTCAGGAAGCCACCGACGAAGTCCTTGATGCCGATGGTTGGCTGAAGACCGGTGACATCGCGGTGATTCAGGACGACGGTTATATGCGCATCGTCGATCGCAAGAAGGACATGATTCTGGTGTCCGGCTTCAACGTCTACCCGAATGAGCTGGAAGACGTGCT
>JAHIWP010000077.1 GCA_018816095.1 Gammaproteobacteria bacterium | reverse complement strand
GAGGGCGGTAGCAAGTACGCTGTGTCTCGGTCAGCGGGGACGAAGCGGCTCATCAGGGCGGGCTCTCGGTTGCAGGGCCTCGATTGTCGCGGATACCGCCATCAAGCGAAAGGTTCAGAAAGTCCGACAGGCTCCTAGAGCACTGCAAGGCAAAAACAGGCGAGGAAGCGGAGTGTACTGTTGTACATGAGCATTCCGACTGGGCTCGCATCCGAGCCTGTTTTTAACGCCGCAGGGCCGACGCGCAGCAGATCGTGGACAGGTTCTCAGAACGTACCGCAGCGCAAAACCTTGCTGCGCGCCAGGACATTGCGCTGCGCATCATAGAGCCAGGCCTGGGCTTTCATCTGCATGGGCCTGGCCTCTAGTCGGTAGCGCTGTCCGGCGACAAAGTTGTCATGCCGTATACGGATTTCGCAGGTCACCTGCCGCGGCTCGGAGAGGCCATCCTGGCCACCGCCGCTGTTTACCTCAAACTGAAAACGCGCCTGCAATTCATGGGCACCGGCGGGCACCTGAAAGTAGCGACCATCGTTGAGCCGCTGGCCATCGAGGCGATCAGCCATAAGCAGGGTGCCGGCATTGCTGCGCAGCTCAACCCAGGCTTGGCTCGGGTCAGGCGACGGTAGAGGCGAGGCGCAGGCGCTGAGCACCAGCACACTGCTCAATAAACCTAGGTAACGCATGGCATACCTCCCTCATTTAACTGCCCACTAGCCTACGCCGATCCTGCGCTGGTAGCGTGGCAGCCTGTCTATTCATCGGTAACTGGTCATGTTCGACACGCTGTCCTGGCGCTGGGTTGCACTGGCAACCACGCTGCTGCTGAGCGGTTGCAGCAGCCTGGATTACTACAGCCACCTGGCCAGTGGACAACTGCAGCTGCTCAAGGCCCGCGAACCGATTGCCGAGCTGCTGGAAAGGCCGACTGTCGAGCCCAGCCTTAAGCAGCGCCTGGCCCTGGCGCAACGCGCCCGCGACTTTGCCAGCGCGCACCTGGGCCTACCAGACAACCAGAGCTATCGCCTGTATGCCGATATCCAGCGGCCCTACGTGGTGTGGAATGTGTTTGCCACCGAGGAATTTTCCCTCGCGCCTAAGCTGCACTGTTTCCCCATCGCCGGTTGCGTGGCCTATCGCGGCTACTACAGCCAGAGCCGCGCGCGCGGGGCGGCGGCGCTGTTGAAGCAGCAGGGGCTGGACACCTACCTGGCCGGCATCGAGGCCTATTCCACCCTCGGCTGGTTCGATGACCCAATCCTCAACAGCATGTTGCGCTGGAATGATGAGCGCCTGGCGGCGGTGATCTTCCACGAGCTGGCGCACCAACAGCTGTATGTGACGGACGACACCGCATTCAATGAATCCTTCGCCAGCTTTGTCGAGCGCGAAGGCCTGCGCCAATGGCGCGCCAAGCAGGGCCTGCCGCCTAACGATGCGCTGGGCGATGCACAACGCGAACAATTCGTCGCCCTGGTATTGGCCAGCCGCGCGCGCTTGCAGCAGCTCTACGACAGTGACTTAACGCCAGCGCAGATGCGCAGCGGCAAACAGACCGAGTTCGCCCGCCTGCGCGCCGAATACCGCACGCTGCAGGCGCGGGAGTGGAACGGTGCAGGCCTGTACGACAACTGGATCAATGCACCACTGAACAACGCCAAGCTGTTGCCTTTCGGCCTTTATGATCGATGGGTGCCGGCCTTCGCGGCAGTCTTTGCACAAGCCGGCCACGACTGGCCACACTTCTATCAGCGCGTCGCGGTGCTGGGCCAGCTACCATCAGCCCAGCGGCATAAGGCCCTGACAGAACTATCTGCAGATACGCAGAACTTGCCTCGCCAATAGCCAGTCCAAGAGTTGTAAACCGTGTTCACGCAAAAGGAGCCATGCCATGAACAACGTCACCCTGACCATACTGCTTAGCCTGCTCAGCAGTAGCCTATTGGCTGCACCTAAAGACTGCGAAGAGTTACGCGCGGAAATTTAAGTGAAAATCCAGGCCGCCGGCGTGGCCAGCTACACCCTGGAAATCGTGCCCAACGAAGACGCTCAAGACCCCAGCATGGTGGTCGGCAGCTGCGACGGCGGCACCCAGAAAATCATCTATCAGAAAAATGGCTAAGCGCAGGTCGTAGGATGGGTTAGGCGCGCAGCGACGTAACCCATCAAATGGGCCGCAGTCGCCTGGTGCAGCATGGGTATCGCGGCGCTCAACCTGCGCGGCCCGACCCATCCTACGGCACTGCCAGGCGATGGGTTACGCCTACGGCTAACCCACCCTACGAGTTAGCCGATAAACGCTTGGTGCAGCTCAGCAAGGCTGTTGAAGTGATAGGTCGGTGCTTCGGCCTGCAACTCTGCCGCACTGCCAAAGCCATAGCCCACCGCCGCCGCATGCAGGCCATTACGCTGCGCGCCGATCAGGTCGTGCTTGCGATCACCGATCATCAGCGTGGCGTCGCGCGGTAACTGTTCCTGCTCCAGCAGATGGGCGATCAGCTCGACCTTGTCGGTGCGCGTGCCGTCCAGCTCGCTGCCATAGATCACCTTGAAGTGCTTCGCGAAACCAAAGTGCCTAGCAATTTGCTCGGCAAATACCGTCGGCTTGCTGGTGGCAATAAACAGCGTGCGCTGCTGGTTCTGCAGCAGCTGCAACAACTCGCCCACACCGTCGAACGGCTGATTCTCATACAGGCCCACTTCACGAAAACGCTCGCGATAGTGGTTCACCGCCTGCCAGGCCGTGGCCTCGTCAAACTGGTAAGTCTGCATAAAACACTGCAACAACGGCGGGCCGATAAAGTGCTCCAGCGCTTGCAGATCAGGCTCATCAATACCCAACTTGGCCAGCGCATGCTGCACCGAACGGGTAATGCCCTCACGCGGATCGGTGAGGGTGCCGTCGAGGTCGAACAGAATATTGCTGTAGTGCATCATCAGCTGCCGTAGCCTTCCATCAGGTGCTGGTCCTTCAACCGCACGTAGTTATCGGCGCTGTAGCGGAAGTAGCTGCGCTCTTTCTCACTCAGCTCGCGGGCTTTTTTCGCCGGGCTGCCGAGGTACAAAAAACCACTTTCCAAGTGGCTGCCGGGTGGCACCAGGCTGCCGGCGCCGAGCATCACTTCCTCATCAATCACTGCGCCGTCCATAACGATGCTGCCCATGCCGATCAGCACCCGGTTGCCGATGTTGCAGCCGTGCAGGGTGACGTTATGGGCGATGGTGACATCGTCGCCGATCGTCAACGGGTAACCGCGCGGGTTGAAGGGGCCGGCATGGGTAATGTGCAGCACGCTGCCGTCCTGGATGCTGGTGCGCTCACCGATGCGGATGCTGTGCATGTCGCCACGGATCACCACCAGCGGCCAGATCGAGCTGTCCGCGCCAATCTCCACATCGCCCAAAACCACGGCCGAGGCATCAACAAAGGCCCGTGAGCCGAGCAGTGGAGTGAATTGCTGGTAAGTACGAATCGCCACGATAGAAACCTCTTAAGCTGCGTCTGACCTTGATTGTAATTAAGATGGCACCCATGTTCAGGGTATGCGCGCTGTTTTACCAACCGCCACTGCCCATTCAAGCCTACCCTGGGAGCCTTTTGTGCCCACCGGGGTCACAGCTGCAAACCCATTCTGTTACAGGTGACCTGTCGTGACTGCCAACAACCCCCTGCTGCAAGCCTTCGATCTGCCGCCCTATTCCGCCATCCGCCCGGAGCATGTCGAGCCGGCAGTGGACAGCATTCTTGCCGACAGCCGTGCGGCCATGGCGCGCCTACTTGAACAACAAGCCGGCACACCCACCTGGGATGGCCTGGTGTTAGCGCTGGACGAACTGGGCGCACGCCTGAGCCAGGCCTGGAGCCCAGTCAGCCACCTCAATGCAGTGTGCAACAGCCCCGAGCTGCGCGCCGCCTACGAGGCGTGCCTGCCAAAACTGTCCGAGTACTGGACCGAAATCGGCCAGAACCAGCCGCTGTTCCAGGCCTATCAGGCACTGGCGAGCAGCCCGGCTGCTGCGGGTTTTGATGTGGCACAGAAGACCATTCTCGAACACGCCCTGCGCGACTTCCGCCTGAGCGGTATCGACCTGCCGGCCGAACAGCAGAAGCGTTACGGCGAAATCCAGATGAAGCTCTCCGAGCTGGGCAGCACGTTCTCCAACCAATTGCTGGATGCCACCCAGGCCTGGACCAAGCACGTCACCGACGAGGCCGCCCTGGATGGCCTGACCGATTCGGCCAAGGCGCAAATGAAGCAGGCTGCCGAGGCTAAGGAGCTGGACGGCTGGCTGATCAGCCTGGAATTCCCCAGCTACTTCGCGGTGATAACCTACGCCAACGACCGCGCCCTGCGCGAAGAGCTGTACGCCGCCTACTGCACCCGCGCCTCCGATCAAGGTCCGAATGCCGGCCAGCACGACAACGGCCCGGTGATGCTGGAAATCCTCGCCCTGCGTCAAGAACTGGCCAAACTGCTGGGTTTCGGCAACTACGCCGAGCTGAGCCTGGCCAGCAAAATGGCTGAAAGCACCGATCAGGTGCTGCACTTCCTGCGCGACCTTGGCACACGCGGCAAACCATTCGCCGAGCAGGACCTACGCGAGCTGCAAGCCTTTGCCGCCGAACAGGGCTGCAACGACCTGCAAAGCTGGGATGTTGGTTACTACAGCGAGAAACTGCGCGAGCAGCGCTACAGCATTTCCCAGGAAATCCTGCGGGCATACTTCCCCATCGACAAAGTGCTTAGCGGCCTGTTCGCCATTGTCGAAAAGCTCTACGGCATCCAGATCAACGAGCTGTCCGGCTTCGACGCCTGGCACCCGGATGTGCGTCTGTTTGAGATCACCGAGAACGGCGCACACGTTGGGCGTTTCTTCTTCGACCTTTACGCCCGCGCCAACAAGCGCGGCGGCGCGTGGATGGACGGCGCCCGCGACAAGCGCCGCTCGGCCGATGGCACGCTGATCAGCCCAGTGGCCAACCTGGTGTGCAACTTCACCCCAGCAGTCGGCGGCAAACCCGCGCTGCTGACCCACGATGAAGTCACCACCCTGTTCCACGAATTCGGCCACGGCCTGCACCACCTGCTGACCCGCGTTGAACACGCTGGCGCTTCCGGTATCAACGGCGTGGCCTGGGATGCGGTCGAACTACCAAGCCAGTTTATGGAGAACTGGTGCTGGGAGCCGGAAGGCCTGGCGTTGATTTCTGGCCACTACGAGAGCGGTGAGCCGCTGCCGCAGGACCTGCTGGACAAGATGCTGGCGGCGAAGAACTTCCAATCCGGCTTGATGATGGTGCGGCAGATCGAGTTCAGCCTGTTCGACTTCGAACTGCACGCCACCCACGGTGACGGCCGCAGCGTGCTGGAGGTGCTGGAAGGCATCCGCAGCGAGGTCTCGGTACTGCGTCCGCCGGCCTACAACCGCTTCCCCAACAGCTTCGCGCACATCTTTGCCGGTGGTTATGCGGCGGGTTACTACAGCTACAAATGGGCCGAAGTACTGAGTGCCGATGCCTTCTCCAAGTTCGAAGAAGAAGGGGTATTTAACAGCGAAACCGGCCGCGCCTTCCGCGAAGCGATTTTGGCGCGCGGCGGTTCGCAGGCACCGATGGTGCTGTTTGTTGATTTCCGTGGCCGTGAGCCGTCAATCGACGCCCTGCTGCGCCACCTCGGTTTGAGTCAGGAGGCCGCATGAGCGACGCACCGATGAATGTCACCGCCAAACGCTTTATCGCCGGCGCGGTCTGCCCGGCATGCAGCGAAATGGACAAGATCCAGATGTGGAACGTCGACGGCGTGCCGAACCGCGAATGCGTGGCCTGCGGCTACGCCGACACCCTCGATGAGCGCGGCAACTCGGTGCCCAAAGAGCTGCCCACGCGGGTCAATATCAGCACACTAAAACCCAAGGTGGCGAACCCCAAGGTACAGACGGTGCAGTTCTTCCCTAATCCGAAGCTGAAGAAATAAGCGGACGCTCTTTGTAAGCGCGCAACCGCTCCAGAGTGGCGGCCAGGGATGGCAGGCCATAAAGAACGCTGCACAGGCTTACTGCAACGGTGGCCTGCTGACCTGCTGCGGCAGAATGACTGGCTCGTTAGCCGTCACCCGAGGGCGAGCCTGCATATAACCCTCAAGTAGCCGTTGATAGCCGCCACTGGCTATAAGGCTCGCCAGCCCCGCGTTGAATCTTTCGATAATCTCCAGCCCACGTGGATGCGTGCGCGGCACGATCAAATACAAAGCGCTGGAACTGATCATGCGCGGGGAACGGCGAATCTGAGTGGGCGTAGCCCCCGTCAGCTGCAATGCAACGTCACCCAAACGTCGATCTGCAACAAAGAAGTCGTCACGGCCAATCAATACCAGCCGCACGCATTCCTTGAGGCCAATCGGTGAATGACGGCTCAGTGCGCCTTGATCAACCAAGGCCTGAATCATCGATGGCAGCTGCCAGCCCAGCGGGCTGCATACTCGACGCCCCTGCATGGTCTGCGCATCCGCCTGCGCTATGGGGTCATCAGCGCGGCTAAACAGATACGGTTCAACGACCAGCAGCGGCGCAGAGTAGAGGTACTCGAGCGCTCGTTCGGGCGTCTTTACGTAGGGAAACGTCGCGTCGTACTCGCCACGCAAAGTCTTCAGGTAACCACGATTCCACGGCCGCCATTCCAGCGTGCTATCAACACCACCCTGCTCCAGCGCGGCGTGCACAACCTGAGTGAGCAAGCCACCAGCCGGTAACGCTCTACCGGTAAAAGGGGCGTAATCATCTCCGGTGACTAAACGCAGCTCCTCGCTCATCACGGGATGGCAATACATCAGGCCCAATAGCAGGTAGGCAAGTCGCCGAGCACGCATCTGTTTTACGCCCCTAGCGCCCACTACTGCGACGCACGTTAAAGAGCCCGTGTAGGTATTTCACGGGTCCTGATCCTGGCTAATCAAATAATCCCAGTTGCCCATTGGTCGCAATGGGCGTATCCGAGCCCACAGCCGCAGGTGCATGGGCTAACCGCTCGGCCAACCCCGCCGCCCGCTCGGCGCGGGTCGCCACCGCCTCAGCCAAGCGCGGCGGCAGACCCCATATTTCCACCTTGCTCTTAGCGCGAGTGATGCCGGTGTAGAACAGGCTGCGACTAAGCAGCGGGCTCGGTTGCTCGGGCAGCACCAGCAGCACTTCGGCAAATTCCGAACCCTGACTTTTATGCACGGTCATGGCGAAGGCGCTGTCGTGGCTGGGCAGGCGTGCCGGAGCAAAGGGCCGGTAGCCGTCCTCACCCTCGAAGAACACGCGCAAACCGTATTCGGTGTGCAGGCAGATGCCAATATCGCCGTTGAACAGCCCGAGGGCGTAGTCGTTCTGCCGCACCATCACCGGCCGGCCGACGTACCAGCGCTCGCGGCTGGCCACCTGACTGCGGCGTTTGATCCGTGCTTCCAGTGCTTCGTTGATACCCGCCACGCCCCATGCGCCCTCGCGCTGGGCCGTCAGGGTGCGAAAGCTGTTGAAGGCGGCGAACGCAGCGGCGGCATCCGCACTTTTCGCCGCTGCCATATAAGGGGCGTAACCCTGGTCGAGACGATCGAGCAAATCCGCCGGTGTTGGTTCGGCGTTCCAGGCCAGATCGCTGCGACCCTCCTTGAGCAAATTGAGGGTGCCACTGACATCGCCGCCGTTAATGCGCCGCGCCAGCTCACCGATGCCGCTGTCACCGGCAAAGCGGTGGCTATGGGTTAGCAGCACAACGGCGTCGCCAAGCTTTGAGGCAGGCTCAGACACCGGCACGGGCTGGCCGGTGATGCGTTGCAAGTCGGCGGCAGCCTGGGCATCGAAGCCGCGCCCCTCGCATAACTCAGCAAACACCGCGCCGGCTTCCACCGCACACAGCTGGTCTTTGTCACCCAACAGAATCAACCGCGCCGTTGGCGGCAACGCGTCGAGCAGTTTGGCCATCAGCGCCAGGTCGACCATCGAGGCTTCGTCCACCACCAGCACATCCAGCGCCAGCGGGTTGGCCGCGTGATGCCGCACCTGCGGGCTGTCACCACGGCTGCCGAGCAAACGGTGCAGTGTGCGCGCTTCATCCGGCAGCGCAGCCTTGACCGCTTCGCTGACCGGCAACTCGGCCTTGGCATTACGAATCGCTTCGGCCATGCGCGCGGCGGCCTTGCCGGTGGGCGCGGCCAAACCGATAGCCAAATGCTCACAACCAGGCTGTTCCAGCAGTGCAGCAAGCAGGCGCACCACGGTGGTGGTTTTGCCAGTGCCGGGGCCGCCGGAGATCACCGCTAGCTTGCGCCGCACCGCTTGCGCAGCAGCCAAACGCTGCCAGTCGGGTTGTTGCGTATTAAAGGCAAACAGTCGCGTCAGGCTTTCACTCAACTGAGCATCGTCGATCTCAGGTAGATCGGCAGCGCGTTGCAGCAGTTGCGTGGCCAGATGCCGCTCATAGGCCTGATAGCGCGCCAGATACAGCCGGCCATGCTCAAGAATTAGCGGGGTGAAGTCACCATCTGCGCCAACCAGCGGCGACGCGAGCAACTGCGCCTGCCAATCCACCAGTTTCGGTAGATTGAAAGCATGCTCAGGCCAAGGCCGCTGCCCAGCCAGTCGCGCCAGGGGCAAGCACACATCGCCTTTGTCCAACGCTATACAAAGCAACGCCGCCGAGGCCAACACCACCGGCGAAGCAGCCGGATCGAGACGCTGCAGGCTGTCGACCAGCGCGCGCTCCAGCGGGCCGAGGGGTAGGTCAGCGAACGTCATTGAGCGCTCCCGTAGGGTGGATGCAATCCGGGGAATGGGTCAGGCACCGCGCAGTGCGTTCCCGGATTACATCCGAGCTACACCATGCACGTTGGTAGGTTAGGTGGAGCCTAGCGATACCCAACGCATGCGCGATAGACCAGACGATGGGTATCGCAGGCTCAACCCATCCTACGGGGCGGTATTCCATCACTTGCCCTCCGCAAATAAGGTATCCAACGCATCCAACAGCCCATCGCTGGGCCGCGAGAAGTACACCCCGGCGCTCGGCATGCCGCGCAGAAACAGGTAGTAGGCACCGCCCAGTTGCTCGTTGTGGAAGTCGTCTAGGCGCTGACGCAGGAAGCGCCGCAGCGCCACCAGGTAGATCAGGTATTGCAGGTAGTAATGTTCGGCGGCCAGGGCTTGCAGCAGGCGGTCGCCACCGTAGTAGCTGGCATCCGGGCCGAGCCAGTTAGACTTGTAGTCGGCGATATACCAGCGGCCGTCGTGCTCGAAGGTCAGGTCGATAAAGCCTTTGAGAAAACCCTTGAGGCTGTCGAATTCCAAACGCGCCGCCGCGTCGCGCATCGGCGTCGGGAGGCCGTGGGCCGGATCACTGAGGATCGCCCGCAGGCGCTGCATATCCAGGCCGGCAACCGGGAAGGTAAAGCCCAGTTCGGGCAGGCGGCGCACAGGGTTTAGCCCGCTCAAGGTCAGGCCTTGGCCATCGAGATCGCAGTCGACCACCTGTTGCAGTTGTTCCAGCGCCACTGCGCTCCAGTCAGTGCTGATGCCATGACCGCTCAGGCCTGGCTCAATCAAGTCCGCCAATGAGGCCTTGCCGCGCGCCCAGTCTTCCAGAATGGCGTGCAGGCAGGTGCCGGCCCGCGCGCCACGGGGGAAGGCGAAAAATCCGCTGCCCGGCTCGCTGGCATCGGGCATCACCAAGCCATCGCGGTCCGGTGCTTCCATGTGCATGCCGGCAGCCAGGCCGGAGAAGCTGCCGACGCGCCAGGCGCTGTGCAGGCTGCGTTGCAAGGTGGAGAGCTGCTGCGGAGCCGGCGCGCGCTGTTCACCGGCGGCACTGGCTTCGGCGTGACGCAGCGGCTGCAGGCTCATATGGCCATGACTGCTGCCAACCAACTGTTCAATTTCCGCACGCAGCCCTTGCGAGCTGAGCGTTTGCAAATGCCCGGCTAGCTCGGCCAGGGCATCGTCACCCGGCAATTGCCGACCGTGCAGCAACCAGGCCAGGGCGCTGCTGTGCAGGCCGCTGTCGCCGAGGGTGCCGTCCTTTCTAGGTTTGCAGTCCACCGGCCCCCAGTGCAACCACAGGCGATCACGGGCACGGGTGAGGGCCACGTAGGTCAGACGTAACTTCTCGGCGAAGCGTTCATGGCGGGCCCGCTCGCGGTGCGTGTCGAGCTGTTCGCTGCCGAGGTCGAGCAACGGCGTGCCGTCGTCGGCGTGGCAGCTGATGTCTTCATGCTGACGCAGCAACGCGCCGTCCCACAGGTAAGGGCAGAACACCAACGGGTATTCCAGCCCCTTGGAGGTGTGGATGGTGACGATCTGCACCCGCTCGGCATCGCTTTCCAGACGCAGCAGGGCGTCCTCGCCATGGGCTTCGGCACTGCGCTGGGCGCTGAACCACGTAAGCAATTGCTCCAGACCGGGGCGTTGCAGGCTCTCGGTTTGCAGCAACTCGGCCAGATGCAGCAGGTTGGTCAAGCGCCGCTCACCGTCGACCAGCGCCAGCAGCCGCTGGGCGACTTTCTGCTCATCCAGCCAGGCACGGAAAGCGCGCATAAAGCCTTGTTGCTGCCACAGCTGGAGATAGCGCTCGGCCGCTTCGCGCTCGGCGTCCCAGACTTGCGCATCCTCGGTGCAGGCGGCCAGGTCGGCGGCGCTGCGACCGAGCAAACGGCTGGCCAGGGCATAGCGCAATGCGCCTTCACGGCCCGGCTCGGCGTAAGCGGCCAGTACGGCGCCGAGCTCAGCCGCCTCCTCGCTGTGCCAGACGTTTTCTTTACCGCGACGCACGCTGGGCACGCCACGGGCAGCCAGCTCTGCGGCAACTTCGCCGGCCTGACGGTGACTGGCGACCAGCACGGCAATATCGCCGCCTTTGATCGGCGTGCGCGTGTCGCCTTGAGCAAAGTACGCCTCGCCCTGACTGCTGGCGGCCAACACGGCAGCGATGCGCCGCGCCGTATCGGTGGCGACCAGCGCGCCCGCCTGGCCCTTGCCCAAGTGTTCGTCATCCAGCCAGACCAGCGCCAGCGGTGCGTCCTGCTCGCCCTCAACCGGCGGCAACACCAACTGCGCACGCGCCTTGTCGCTGGCCCCGACCTGCTGATAATCCAGGCCGGGCTCGGCGAACGGCATGGGCCGGTCGAACAGTTGATTGAGTGAAGCAATCAGCTGCGGCGTCGAGCGGTGGTTGGTGGTCAGGCTGTATTGCCGCGCCGCCTCGCTGCGCGCTTGCAGATAGGTCGCCAGATCAGCGCCGCGAAACGCGTAAATCGCTTGTTTAGGGTCACCGACAAAACACAGGTCGCCGGCGTCTTGATAGATGCGATGGAACACCCGGTACTGCACCGGATCGGTGTCCTGAAACTCGTCGATCAGTGCCACTGGGTATTGCGTGCGCAGGGTGCTCGCCAAGTGCTCACCGCCCTCGCCCTGTAACGCCTGCTGCAATTTGTTGAGCAGGTCATCGAAGGCCAACAGACGCTGCGCCGCCTTGCGCGCGGGCAGTTGTTCGTTGAGCTGGCCGATCAGGTGGACTTGCAGGTCGATCAGGCGTTGTTCTGCTTCTGGCTGCGCAGCATCCAGGGCATCACACAGCTCTTGCAACGCAGCAGCCAGCGGATTGGTCGGCGCTTCGCAGCCCTTCTTGCTAGCCTTGTTCAGCCCCTCGCGGGCCAGGCGGCGGTGTGCTTCGGTTTTGCTGAACAGCGCGGCGGCATCGCTGAAATAACCGTCCAGCTCGGTCTGCCAAACACCCAGCTTGGCCGGGTTGCACATATTGCTCTTGAAGCCGTCGAAGGCTTTTAGCTGCTCCAGCCAAGCCGCACTTTCGCCCTGCCAGAGACGCTGCGCCTGTTGCCAGGCGGCGCGCAGGGCAGCCATGTCGCTGTGCGTGCCCGGCTGCGGCTCGATGCGCAGGTAGGGTTTACCGAGGTGATTGCGCAAGCGCTGACGCAGGCTTTGCGGGGTGATTTTCTGCTGCACCAGAAACGCCGCCCACTCTGGCTCGGCCACCGCCAGCTCATGCCGCCAGAGGTCGGCGAGCAGCGCGTCGATAATCTCGCGGTCGTCGTGGGTCAGCTCGTTATCGAAGTCGCCACCGGCCTCGAACGCGGCATCCTGCAAGGCGCGCTGACAAAAGCCGTGGATGGTGAAAATCGCCGCCTCATCAAAACCGTGCACCGCCAACAGCAGCCGCCGATGGCTGGCGGCGTCCGGGTACTGCGCATGCAGCGCGTTAAGCAGCGCGTCATCGACAGGGCCGTTGTCATACACCGCCAGCAGTTCGGCCAAGCGTTTGCGGATGCGCTCGCGCAGTTCAGCGGTGGCGGCGGTGGTAAAGGTCACCACCAGAATCTGGCTGACGCTGAGCTGCTTTTCCAGCAGCAGACGGGCGTACAGCGCGGTCAGAGTCCAGGTCTTGCCGGTGCCGGCGCTGGCCTCGATCAGCGAGCGGCCGCTGAAGCTGTCGTGCAATAGGTCTAACGCTGCGCCACTCATGCCTCGTCCTCGTCACTGCCTTGCAGGGCGTCCAGCGCCGGGCCGTAGAGCTGTTCGGCGAGCGCTTCAAAGCGTTCATCCAGCGGCTCGCGGTCGCGGAAGGCCAGGGCATTCCAAGGGTCTTGGCCTTCGCCGGTCATGTAGTCGTTGCCTTGCCACATCACCCGCGCCTCGCTGCGGGCGGCGTCAATCGGCTCTTTGCGCCCGGGTTTGCGCCATTTGCTGGCAAAGCCATAGCTGCACTTGGCCAACAGCGGTAGCGGTTCACACAGCGCACTTTTGTAGGCTTCGAGCCAGGGCTCCAGCAGTTGCAGAGGAGCCGCCAGCGGCCCCAGCCGCCATTCGCGTTTTGGCGATAGCAGACGGCTCTCGCGACTGATGCCGGGCGTCGCGGCACAATTGAGCAACAGGTGACGCAGCCAGAACGGCGCCAGCTCCCACGCGCCGAGGTCGCGCAGGCGGTAATCGAATAAGCCCTCACTGGTCACCCCGTCCAGCCAGCCGTGAATGCGCACGCCAGCCAGTTCGATATCCACCAGCAGCGGTTGCGCGGCATCGGCCGGACGCTCGTCGAACAGGGTGGGCGCAAAGGCGCGGATCGGCCCACGAATCTGCCCCCAGTGCGCCTGGCCCAGCTCGCCCACTGGCAACCAGCCGGATGCCGCTGCCACGGCGCGCTCCTGGCGCTCGCTCCAGCCAAGCTCGACGGCCTGCAACGCCAACTGGCGCAAACCATGCTGACTGGTCCACTCGACACTGAATGGCTCATCACCGGCCAGAGTTTCTTCTGTCTGCGCCAAGCGCAGGCCGAGGCGCTGCTCAAGCAGGTAACGCGCCGGGTGTTTGAAGCAATGGATCAGTTGGCTCGGCTCGATGGCCAGCGCCGCACCGCCCAGCCCATCTTGATCGGGGGCCGCCAATACACTGGCAAACGGCGCGGCACTTTCCACCGCCTGACTCAGACGTTGCGCCGCGTGGAACCAGGGCGCGGCAAAACCGGCATGACGGTCGCCGGCAAAGTTGCCCGGAGCGAAGGGTTGCAGCGGGTGATGATGGGTGATGTGGACGCTGGCCGGGCCGCTGGCAGCGACGGCGGTGAGGTCGACCACATCGAGCAACTCGCTGACCAGCACCGAGGGCGGCAGCTCGGCGTTGCTGCGTGGGTCGCGACCGACATAGCTGAGGTACAGGCCGCCACGGGCCGAGAGCAGGGTTTCCAGCAGCAGGTAACGGTCATCCAGGCGGCGGGCGCGGTCACCACGGCGGGGCTTCTGCCCAATCAGGTCGAAGCCGGCGGCGGGCGTACGGCGTGGCAACGCGCCGTCATCCAGGCCGAGCAGGCAGACCAAGCGGAACGGCAGGCTGCGCATCGGGACCATGGTGCAGAAGGTCACCGCACCGGTAAGAAAGCCGGACGCCGCGCTGCCCTGCTCCAATGCCGCGGTCAGTTGCTGACGAATCAGCGCCAGCTCAATCGGTCGCTCGACGCCGGAGGCCGTGGCCTGCTCCTGCAAGGCGGCGCAGGCCTTGGACAACAGCAACAAGGTGTCGCCGGCTTCCCGCTCATCAAACAGCTGGTCGATCAAAACTTGCAGCGACTCGGCCCACTCGCCCAAGGCCCGTGGCCGTTGCAGGCTCTGCGCCAACGCGGCCAAGCGCTCGACAAACCCAGCCAAGCGCCCGAGCAATTGTGCGCGAGCGCCTTCCAGCGCATCCAGCGGCCAGCTGCTGCCAAGCAAGGGCGCCGCCAATCCGGCGAGCTGCGGCGGCGCGGCAAAGCCCAGCAGCAACCGATCCAGCCCTTGTCGCCAGGTAAACGCGGCATCGGCCGGCAAGCCCAACTGCTCGCGATGCGCGTCATCGCGGCCCCAGCGGATAGCGGCCTCACGCAACCAGTCGCGCAGCAGACTGAGGTCTTCGGCTTCAATCCCGGCACTGCGGGCAACGGCGGGTTGCTCCAGCAGGGTGAGCACCTCTTCGGCGGTAAAGCGGCTGTCCGGCAGTGCCAGCAGGCTGAGGAAGGCTTCAATCAGCGGAATTTCCGCGCGCAGGCTGCGGTCGGCCAGGCTGAACGGCACGCGCGGCACACCTTCACGCGGAGCGAAAACGGCTTCGATATAGGGCGCATACCGCTCGATATCCGGGGTCAGCACCACCACTTGATCGGGCGTCAGTTCGGGTTCGGCAGCAAAGCGGGCGAGCAGTTGGTCATGCAGAATTTCCACTTCGCGCAGCGGCGAGTGAGCGATGTGCAGCTCCAGCGAACGGTCGTCGTCGCGAAATTGCAGGCGCTCATCCGGCTGCCGGGTATGCAGACGCAGGATGTCGTTCTGCAACGCTTGCAGCAGACTGGCATCAATCAGGTCGGCGTCCTCGGAATACAGGCCGATTTCCTGGCTACCCTCGCTGGAAGCCAGGCTGAATAGGCTGTCGAAGAAGTCGCGGCCCTGCCTGCCCAGACTCGCCAATAGCGGATGGCCGACATCCAGATACCAATCATCCGGACTGATCTCTTGATTAGCCGCTGCGCTTTGCGGTTGCCGTGCCAATTCACGAATATCGCGAATTTCACCCCAGGCTTCGCGGCAGGGGTTGAGGGCGAAGATCACCACTTCGGTGTGCCGCGCCAAACCTTCCAGCACGCGCATATGGTGCGGCGGCAAGCTGCTGATGCCAAACACCAGCACGCGCTCGGGCAGGTCGTTGATCGGAGTGGCGTCGTACAGGCGGGCCAGCAAGTCTTCGAGCAGGCGCGCACGGTGCGGGTGGCCGTCCTTGGTCAACTCGCGCCAGAGCAGCGCTTGCCAGGCTTCATCCGCGCCGAGATCAAACAGTTCGTTGCGTTCCCAAGCAGCCAGCCAGTCGTCGCGATACAGCAGGTATTGGTCAAATACGTCGGCGATTTTGACGGCAAGTGACAGCCGTCTGCGTTCATCGCCGCCGTCCAGGTAATGCGCCAAACGCGGTGCTTGCGCCAGCTGCTCGGGCTCGCACAGCCAGTCATACAGGCGCCAACTCAAACTGCTGGGGCTGAAGGCCGATTGCTCCGGCAGTTGGCCCAGACACAGACGCGACATATCCCAAACAAACTTGGCCGGCAGTTGTACTTCCAACTGCATGGCGATGCCTTGCTTGCGCGCCAGCTCCAGGGTCAGCCAGCGGCCCATTCCCTGGCTCGGCACCACCACCAAGGCCGGGGCAAACGGATCGTGCATTGGCGTGGCCAACAACGTCGTGGCCAGGGCGCCAAGGGTTTCAAGGTCGGGGGCGTGGTAGAGGCTAAGCATCGGGTAACCGGCAGGCTGTCGAGGGCGCTAGGTTAGCAGCTCATCCGCCACCTCGGCAGGTATCCGCATGGCACGGCCGTACTTGATCCAGATCAATGGTTTTACCCATGCCTGAGACTAAAGTGCCATCACTTATGAATATCTCAGCCCCCATGCACCGGATCATCTGCACAGACGCTTCGCTGAGTGGGCCACTGCGTGAGTGGCTGGATAATCAGGCGGTTGCTGGAGAGGTCATCTGCAGCCCTGAGGACTGCAGCAAAGCGCCCTTGTGCCGCTGGCTCGACCAAGCACCGCTAGGCCCAGAAGGCCGCGCGCACGGTGCCTTGCTCGATGCGGTGGAGACGCTGATACGCACCCGTCATGCGTTTAAATCCCGCGAGCTGGCTGAATTACGCAGGCGCCTGGAACGACTGCTCGATGAATTGTCAGACGATGGGGAATAAGGTAGAACTGTTGACCCAGTAGGTTCCGCCACGGCGGAGACCGGCTTTGCCGGGCAGGACACAGGGCCTGCAAGACGAAGCGCCGAAGCGCCATGTTCATCACGAATATGGTGCTCGGCGCTTTTTTTATGGCTATGTCCCAATAGCGTGTTGCACAGTTCGCCCAACCGCTTCCTGGATGCAGTGAGTCGGCTCAATACGCTGCTGATAACGCTCAAGCATGCGGCGCCAGCCCAGATAGTTCGGGAGGTAGCGGGTGGCTACACCGTG
>JAHIWP010000076.1 GCA_018816095.1 Gammaproteobacteria bacterium | reverse complement strand
GACACCCTTGCCTTCAGCTAACACTTCCCCTTGCCGGGTGTGTAGAGGACTTTCACCTCCAAGTCGCCAGGCTCACCACCACAGTGAACCCGACAGCGCCAGTCACGGCGCTACGCGCCATGCCTGGCGCACCACAAAAAAACCGGCTCTAAAAGCCGGTTTTCTGTATTGCGGGTTAACACGGGTAGACCCAGGTTAACGTTGTTGGTGCCCGAAGCCGGAATCGAACCGGCACGAGGTTACCCTCGAGGGATTTTAAGTCCCATGCGTCTACCGATTTCGCCATTCGGGCGGTAGCGCTGCGTTGCGAGGCTTGGACTATATACAGCCCGTGCACACCTCGCAAGGTTTCAAGCTTAAATGAAAAAGCCTCGTAAATCAGTGATCTACGAGGCTCTTCTAATTGGAGGCTGAGGTCGGAATCGAACCGGCGTTCACGGATTTGCAATCCGGTGCATAACCACTCTGCTACTCAGCCTTGAAACTAAACACGTGTCGTAAATAACGATACGTTGAAAATGGAGCGGGAAACGAGACTCGAACTCGCGACCCCGACCTTGGCAAGGTCGTGCTCTACCAACTGAGCTATTCCCGCTTGTCGTGTTGACGGGCGCCATTCTATAGTTTCATGGCTGGCCGTCAACCCCTTGATTCAAAAAAGCTTATTTCTTTTCGGCGGTGATCCGCAGGTGCGGCCATGCGGCCATCAGGTACTGGGCCATCGACCATAGGGTCAGCACGGCGGCAATAATCAGCAGCGCATAGCCCAACACGACCCAGGCAGTGAATGTCGGCGGATTAGCCAGCAGAATCACCAACGCCACCATCTGCGCTGCAGTTTTCCACTTGGCCAGCTTGGATACGGCCACATGCGCACGCGCCCCAAGCTCTGCCATCCACTCACGCAGCGCCGACACCACGATTTCGCGACCAATAATGATGGCCGCCGGTAGTGTTAGCCAGAGGTTGGAGTGTTCATCCACCAGCAGGACCAGGGCTACCGCCACCATCAGCTTGTCGGCAACCGGGTCAAGGAACGCGCCAAACGGCGTGCTCTGCTCCCAGCGGCGAGCCAGATAACCATCTAACCAGTCAGTGGCTGCCGCGATTGAGAACATTGCACTAGCAGCCCAATAGCTCCAACTGAAGGGGAGGTAAAAAAGCACAATAAATACCGGTATTAGCAATACACGGAGCACGGTGAGCAGGTTGGGGATGTTCATCGGCACAACTTAGCGATAAAGAGAGCCGGCATTCTACTCACTGTGCAGGGCGGCATAAATCGACTCGGCGAGTTTTTTACTGATTCCTGGTGCTTTGGCGATTTCTTCGATGCTGGCGCGAGACAGTTCCTGCAGGCCGCCAAAATGGTTGAGGAGCTCGCGGCGGCGCTTAGGCCCTACTCCGGCAACCTCTTCAAGTGTTGAGGTGCGCCGGGTTTTATCGCGACGGGCGCGGTGGCCGGTAATGGCGAAACGGTGCGACTCATCGCGTATTTGCTGAATAAGATGCAAGGCCGGTGAGTTTGCCGGCAGGGTGAACTCATGCGCGGCATCGTTCAGGTACAGGGTTTCCAGGCCAGGCTTGCGGGTCACCCCCTTAGCCACACCGAGCAACGTCAGGTCAGGCACGGCAAGTTCTTCAAGCACCTCACGCGCCATTGCTAGCTGACCCTTACCGCCGTCAACCAGGAGGATGTCCGGCAGCTTGCCTTCGCCATCCTTGATCTTGCTAAAACGCCGGGTCAGGGCCTGATGCATGGCGGCGTAATCATCGCCAGGGGTCACGCCTTCGATGTTGTAGCGGCGGTAATCCGACTTGAGTGGACCTTCCGGGCCGAATACCACGCAGGAGGCAACAGTCGCCTCACCGCTGGAATGACTGATGTCAAAACACTCCAAACGCTGCGGCACCTCATACAGATCCAGTGCTTGCGCCAGCGCATCAAAGCGCGCGGAAACATGCTGCCGATTCGCCAGGCGGGCCATCAGGGCTTGCTCAGCATTGGTCACGGCGAGCTGCTGCCAGCGCGCACGAATGCCGCGCACTCGATAGCTGATACTCAGCTCGCGGCCGCGCAGCTCATCGATTGCGGCGATCAGCGTGGGGAAGTCTTCGTGCTGAGCGTTGACGATCAGCTCGTTCGGCAGGTCGCGCTCCTGGCTGCTCAAGTAATACTGCGCGAGGAAGGCCAGCAACACACTGCTGCCCTCCTCCTCAATGGCAACCTGCGGGAAGAAGTTCTTACTGCCAAGGACCCGGCCGCCACGCACGCTGATCAGATGTACGCACGCGCCGCCCGGGTTAACCATGGCCGCAACCACATCGACATCCCCTTCGCCGCCCTCCATGCTCTGCTGGTCCTGCACCCGACGCAACAGTGAGATCTGGTCACGCAATCCGGCAGCGCGCTCAAAATCGAGCTTCATGGCTGCTGCTTGCATTGCCGTGGAGAGCTCATCAGTGAGGGCGTTGCTGCGGCCCTCAAGAAACATCACCGAATGTCGCACGTCATCGGCATATTCAGCGGGCTCGACCAGGCCCACGCAAGGGGCTTTGCAGCGTTTGATCTGATGCTGCAGGCAGGGCCGTGTGCGGTTTTTGTAAAAGCTGTCCTCACACTGGCGCACGAAAAAGGTTTTCTGCAGCAGGTTGAGGCTTTCGCGAATAGCACCGGCACTTGGGTAAGGGCCGAAGTAGCGACCTTTTTGTTTTTTAGCACCGCGATGGATGCTTAAATGCGGGAAATCGCCATCGGAAAGAAACACATAAGGGTAGGATTTATCGTCGCGCAACAGAATGTTGTACGGCGGACGCCACTCCTTGATAAGCGTCTGCTCAAGCAGCAGGGCTTCGGTCTCATTGGCGGTGATGGTGGTTTCGATCTGCGCAATTTTACCTACCAGCGCGGCGGTCTTCGGCGCTAAACCGCTTTGACGGAAGTAGCTGGCCAAGCGTTTTTTCAGGTTCTTGGCTTTACCGACATAGAGCAGCTTGGCATCCACGTCGAACATGCGATAGACGCCGGGGCGACCGCTGCAAGTGGAGAGAAACGCGCTGGAATCGAAGGTTGCGCGACTGTCGTCAGCTGCTGGCATCAATCATGCCGTGGCGCACGGCCAGTAGGGCCAGTTCGACATCGCTGGTGATCGAGAGTTTTTCGAAGATGCGGTAGCGGTAGGTATTCACGGTTTTCGGCGACAGACACAGCTTGTCGGAGATCGCTTGAACTTTCTGACAGCCCGCAATCATCAGCGCAATTTGGATTTCGCGTTCGGAAAGCAGATCAAATGGCGAATTGCTGCTTTGCGGCTGGAATGACTTGAGCGCCAGTTGCTGGGCGATCTGCGGGCTGATGTAGCGTTGGCCGGCGAAGACCATACGAATAGCCTGAACCATTTCTTCGAGCGCGGCGCCCTTGGTCATGTAACCCGCGGCGCCCGCTTGCAATAGACGCGTGGGGAACGGGTCTTCTTCGCAGGCCGTGACGGCAACAATTTTCAGGTCGGGGTGGCTGCGAATCAGCTTACGAGTGGCTTCAAGGCCGCCGATTCCCGGCATTTTGATGTCCATCAGGACAACGTCGGGCTTGAGCTCGCGGGCTTTGGTCAGGGATTCTTCACCGGACTCTGCCTGACCAACCACCTGCAATCCGTCGATATCAGCCAGCATTCGGGTGATACCGGTGCGCACCAGGTCATGGTCATCAACAACGAGTACCCTGATCAAACGTCACCCCGATTCACATCAATCGCCAAGAGCGAATGGTTGGGTTGGATAACAGGCGTTTTGCTAGGTTTCAGCTTGGTGCAAAACCGTCAAAATGCAAGCGTCAATAAAATCAGGCGCTGCAGGTGACGGTTTTCATAATATGGCGGAAGCGGTGAGATTCGAACTCACGGAAGAGTTTCCCCTTCGACGGTTTTCAAGACCGTTGCATTCAACCGCTCTGCCACGCTTCCGGCGTGTTGCGGGCGGCAATCTTACCCGAACGCAACACGCTGTCAAACTCTGCGTGTTGGCTGATTGCATCGCAATGCTATGATCGGGCTGAAATTGGTCACGGACCATCCGTCATTTAAGGAGTGTCGCCATGAACGAACACAATTATGTACTTGACCATACGCAGGTTGAACAGCAAGAAGTCAGTCGCGTCCTGCGCAATACCTATGGTCTGCTGGCTATCACCTTGGCCTTCAGTGGCTTGGTGGCCTACATCGCGCAGCGCGCCAATGTGCCTTACCCAAATATCTTCGTGGTGCTGATTGGCTTTTATGGTCTGTTTTTCCTCACGGCCAAATTGCGTAACTCGTCTTGGGGCCTGGTTTCGACTCTTGCCCTGACCGGTTTCATGGGTTATACCCTCGGTCCTATCCTCAATCGCTACATGGGTATGGCCAACGGCGCAGAAGTCGTCAGCTCGGCCTTTGCCATGACTGCACTGGTGTTTTGCGGTCTGTCGGCCTATGTACTGACCACTCGCAAGGACATGAGCTTCCTCAGCGGCTTTATTACCGCAGGCTTCTTTGTTTTGCTCGGTGCGATGGTGGCGGGCTTCTTCTTCCAGATCAGTGGCCTGCAGTTGGCGATCAGTGCGGGTTTTGTGCTGTTCTCCTCGGCCTGCATCCTGTTCCAGACCAGCGCGATCATTCATGGTGGCGAGCGCAACTACATCATGGCGACCATCAGCCTGTATGTGTCGATCTACAACCTGTTCATCAGCCTGCTGCAGATTTTCGGCATCATGGGCGATGACTAAGCTGTCGCCGCACTGAAAAAGCCCGCTTCGGCGGGCTTTTTGCTGCCTGCCACGCGCATCTTGGTGGCCCAGGCTTTATCATTTCGAAAAATTTGCCTCGCCAGGTTTGTCATGAAATTTGCCATCGCCCTGTTCTCTTCTCCCCACGCACCCTCGTCACGCCGCGCCCTGCGATTTGCCCAGGCGGCATTGGCGGGTGGGCATGAGATTGTGCGTTTGTTCTTCTATCAGGACGGCGTGCACAGCGCATCAAGCAGCGTGGTCAGCGCACAGGATGAAGTGGATTGGTCGCGTGAATGGCGTGAGTTTGTGCAAACACAACAGCTTGATGCGGTGGTGTGTATCGCTGCGGCCCTGCGCCGTGGCGTGCTGAACGTCGATGAAGCGCAGCGTTACTCACGCACAGCCGCCACGCTGGATGCCCCATGGGAGCTTTCCGGCCTGGGGCAATTGCACGAGGCGACGCAATTAGCTGATCGTTTAGTGTGCTTTGGAGGGCCATGAGATGAGCAAGTCACTGTTGATCATCAGCCGCCAAGCCCCCTGGTCAGGCCCAGGTGCTCGCGAAGCATTGGATATTGCCCTGGCCGGCGGTGCTTTCGACCTGCCGATTGGCATGCTGTTTCTCGATGACGGCGTGTTTCAACTGAGCAGCGCGCAACAACCAGCGTGCGTGCAGCAAAAAGACTTCGGCGCCAACCTGCAGGCGTTACCGATGTTTGGCGTGGACGCGCTGTATGTTTCGCAGCACTGCTTAGCCGAGCGCGGCTTACAAGAGCTATCCAGCAGCCTTGCTGTTACCCCCCTTAACGACGCCGAAATCAGCGCCTTGATTGACCATTACGACCAGGTGATTACGCTCTAATGGCTACCTTGCATGTGCTTTCGCACTCCCCATTTACGGATAACCGGCTGAGCAGTTGCCTGCGCATACTCGGCAGCCAGGACGCAGTGCTGTTGTGTGGTGACGCGGTATACACGCTACAAGCTGGCAGTGCGCAACGCCAGACGCTTGAACGGCTGCCTGAGGCCATTGCCCTGTATGCCCTGGATGAAGATGTACACGCCCGCGGCCTTGCGCACCCTGCTCGCCTTACGCTGATCGATTATCCCGCCTTCGTTGCACTGAGCTGCCAATACGACAAGGTAAATACCTGGCTATGACGGTATTGAATGTTGAGGGACGTAGCCTCCCGCTGGACAAAGATGGCTACCTGGTTGAACTGAGTGATTGGTCCGAGGCCACTGCTGAGGCGCTAGCGCAGCGCGAGGGCATTAGCCTGAGCAGCGAACACTGGGAAATCTTGCGATTGGTGCGCAGTTTTTATGACGACTTTCAGCTGTCGCCGGCCAATCGCCCGCTGATCAAGTTTATTGCCATGAAAATCGGCCCCGAGAAAGGCAATAGCCTGCATCTCAACCGCCTGTTCAATGGTGCTCCCGCCAAACTCGCCGCCAAGCTGGCGGGCCTGCCCAAGCCGACTAATTGCCTATGAACCTTGTGACCCCGCCCGAACATCCTTTCGCGCAATTTGTGCGCATCCTCGGCAAGGGTAAGCGCGGCGCACGCAACCTGACCCGCGAGGAAGCACGCGAGGCCATGGGCATGCTGCTCGATGGCCAGGCCGAAGAAAGCCAACTGGGCGCCTTCCTGATGTTGCTGCGGCACAAGGAAGAAAGCGCCGAGGAAATGGCCGGCTTTGCTGAAGCCGTACGTGCACGCTTACAGGCGCCGACGATCCCTGTTGATCTCGACTGGCCCAGCTATGCCGGCAAGAAACGTCACCTGCCCTGGTTTCTGTTGGCCGCCAAAGCGCTGGCCAATAGCGGCATTCGCATCCTGTTGCATGGCGGTGGGCCGCACACTGCGGGCCGCTTATACAGCGAGCAACTACTCGAGGCGCTCGACATTCCACTGTGCCGCAACTGGACGAGTGTTGAGCAAGCACTCGCCGATCAGCACTTAGCGTTTATCCCGCTGGGCGACTGGATGCCGCAATTGCAGCGGATGATTGACCTGCGCAATATCCTTGGCTTGCGCTCACCTATCCACTCCCTCACCCGCATTCTTAACCCACTGGGTGCACGCTGCGGCCTGCAGAGCATCTTCCACCCGGGTTATCAGGCCGTGCATCGCGAGGCTAGCCAGTTGCTGGGCGACAATGCCATCGTGATCAAGGGCGAAGGTGGCGAAATCGAGATCAACCCGGACGCCACCAGCCACCTCTACGGCACCGCCAATGGTGAAAACTGGGATGAGGAGTGGCCAGCGCTGTCGGCACAACGTCACGTCAAACCGCAATCACTTGAGCCCGATCATCTGGCGGCATTCTGGCGTGGCAACCTCGAAGATGCATACGGTCAGCTTGCGGTTATCAGCACCATGGCGCTGCCCCTGCGTGCCCTAGGGCGCAGCCGTGAGGCCGCCTTCGATGAGGCGAAACGCTGCTGGGAGGCGCGTAAAGCATCGAACTGACTGATGTGTTTAGTCGTCTTTTTACACTTTTTAACCGAGTACAAGCCGTTAGACTGACCCTTCATGCATCACGGAGTCAGTCCTATGGGCCTGCTTATAGACGGACACTGGCGAGACCAGTGGTATGACACCGGCGACAACGGCCGCTTTCAACGTGAAGACGCACAACGGCGCAATTGGATCACCGCCGACGGCGCGGCGGGCCCCAGTGGCACTGGTGGCTTTGCCGCAGAAGCTGGGCGCTATCACCTGTATGTCTCACTCGCCTGCCCATGGGCGCACCGCACGCTGATTTTGCGCCAGCTAAAAGGCTTGCAACCGCTGATTGGCGTTTCGGTCGTCAGCTGGTTAATGCGCGAGCATGGCTGGACGTTCGACACCGAGCACGGTGCCAGCGCTGATGCCCTCGACGACCTGACCTACCTGTACCAACGCTATACCGCCGATGACGCTCAATACACCGGGCGAGTGACGGTCCCCCTGCTGTGGGACACACAACAGAAACGCATCGTCAGCAATGAGTCAGCCGAGATCATTCGCATGTTCAACGGTGCCTTCGATGCACTGACGGGCAATCGCCTCGATTTTTACCCCGAGCATTTACGCGAGCAGATCGACGCCCTCAATGAGCGCATCTACCCCGCCATCAATAACGGCGTGTACCGTGCGGGTTTTGCCACGCGCCAGGATGCTTATGAGGAAGCGTTCGATGAGCTTTTCGACGCTTTGGATGATCTAGAAGCCAGCCTGAACAGCCGCCGCTATCTGGCCGGCGAGTACCTGACAGAAGCGGATATCCGCTTGTTCACCACGTTGATCCGCTTCGATGCGGTTTACCATGGCCACTTCAAGTGCAACCTGCGCCGATTGGAGGACTATCCCAACCTGTCCAACTGGCTGCGTGAGCTGTATCAGTGGCCAGGTATTGCCGAGACCGTGGATTTCATCCACATCAAAAGTCACTACTACGCCAGCCACGCCACCATTAACCCAACCGGGGTGATCCCCAAGGGGCCGCAGTTAGCCTTAGACCGAGCGCATGACCGTGAGCGTCTAGTGGGTAAGGGAATTTACCAAGGCTAAGTATGCCCCTGGGACCCAGCAGAGGGTCCCAGCTCCTACAGCCGCTTAATCGCGGCGAGTAGCGTCTTCGAACCAAGCCAGCTTTTCGCGCAACTGCACCACTTCGCCGACGATCACCAGGGTTGGCGCATGCACTTCATGCTCGGCGACCAGCTCGGCCAGGTTGGCCAATGTCCCGGTAAACACCCGCTGGTTTTGTGTGGTGCCCTGCTGGATCAATGCCGCCGGCGTTGATGCGGCGCGCCCATGGGCGATCAGCTGTTTGCAAATCATGGGCAAACCCACCAGGCCCATATAAAACACCAGGGTCTGGCTGGAAGCTGTGAGCTCGTTCCAAGGCAGATCACTGCTGCCATCTTTCAAGTGCCCGGTCACAAAACGTACCGATTGCGCATGGTCACGGTGGGTCAGTGGAATCCCCGCATAGGCCGCGCAGCCTGACGCCGCAGTAATGCCCGGCACAACTTGAAACGGAATACCGTGAGCGGCCAGCTCTTCAATTTCTTCGCCACCGCGACCGAAAATAAACGGATCGCCGCCCTTGAGGCGCAGTACACGTTTGCCTTCTTTGGCCAGAGTGACCAGGCGTTGATTGATTTGCTCCTGCGGCAGTGCGTGCTCGGCGCGCTGTTTGCCCACATAGATACGTTCAGCATCGCGGCGGCACAGCTCGATAATCGCCGGCGCTACCAGGCGGTCGTACAGCACCACATCGGCTTGCTGCATCAGGCGCAGGGCACGGAAGGTCAGCAAGTCAGGGTCACCCGGCCCGGCGCCAACTAGGTACACCTCACCGAGTGCGCGCGGTGCAATGCCGGCAATTTTTTCTTCCAGCAGGCGCTGACCTTCCTGCAGTTTGCCGGCGAACACACTTTCGGCCACTTGGCCCTGGAACACGTCTTCCCAGAACACACGGCGCTGCTGTACATCGGGAAACAGGCCTTTGACCTGGGCGCGGAAGCGCTTTGCCAAGCCAGCAAGCTGACCATAGGTCGAAGGAATCCAGGTTTCGATTTTGGCGCGGATCAGCCGAGCCAGCACCGGCGCATCGCCGCCACTGGTAATCGCCACAATCAACGGTGAGCGGTCGACGATGGCCGGGAAAATCACGCTGCACAGCTTCGGCGCATCCACCACGTTGACCGGAATACCCAACGCCTGGGCCTGGGCCGATATCTCGGCATTCAGCGGCTCGTCGTCGGTGGCAGCAATAATCAGCGCCACGCCGTGTAAATCATCCGGCTGGTAATCACGCAGCAGCACCTCACCCTGGCGGGCCGCGGCCATTTCACGCAGTTCTTCACGGATATCAGGCGCGACCACCCGCAACTTGGCACCGGCATCGCTGAGCAAGCGCGCCTTGCGCACGGCGACTTCACCGCCACCGACCACCAGTACCAGGCGATCCTGCAGCTTGTGGAACAGGGGCAGAAAATCCATGACACGCACTCTCAATCAGATAAACAAAACGGGGCGGTATTGGCCGCCCCGTCGCAGGTAACAGAAGCGCTGCTTAGCCGATCACTTCGATACCGCCCATATAGGGCTTCAGAACGTCCGGTACGCGAATGCTACCGTCGGCCTGCTGGTAGTTTTCCAGTACCGCAACCAGGGTGCGGCCGACTGCCAGGCCCGAGCCATTGAGGGTGTGCAGCAGCTCTGGCTTGCCAGTTTCCGGGTTACGGTAGCGCGCTTGCATACGGCGGGCCTGGAAATCACCACAGTTGGAGCAGGAGGAAATTTCGCGGTACTTGTCCTGGCTCGGCACCCAGACTTCGAGGTCGTAGGTTTTAACCGCGCCAAAACCCATGTCGCCCGTGCATAGCGCCAGCTTGCGATAAGGCAGTTCAAGCAACTGCAGCACGCGCTCGGCGTTGCCGGTCAGGCTTTCCAATGCCTCAAAGGATTGGCTTGGCTCGACAATCTGCACCATCTCGACTTTATCGAACTGGTGCTGACGGATCATCCCACGGGTATCGCGACCGGATGCTCCGGCCTCGCTACGGAAGCATGGGGTATGCGCAACCAGCTTCAGCGGCAGCTGCTTCGGATCAAGAATCTCGCCGGCGACGATATTGGTCAGCGACACTTCAGCGGTTGGGATCAGGTACAGATCCGCTTCGCCTTCACGGCTGATCTTGAACAGGTCTTCTTCGAATTTCGGCAACTGGCCGGTGCCTTGCAGCGCTGGCGCCTGCACCAGATAAGGCGTGTAGGCTTCTTCGTAGCCGTGCTCGCCAGTGTGCAGGTTGATCATGAACTGTGCCAGGGCACGGTGCAGGCGAGCGATGGGGCCACGCAACAGGGCAAAGCGCGCACCGGACAGCTTGGCGGCGGTTTCAAAATCCAGCCAGCCGTGCTGTTCACCCAACGCAACGTGGTCCTGAATCGGGAAATCGAAGCTACGCGGCGTGCCCCAACGTGCCACCTCGACGTTGCCGTCTTCGTCTTCGCCAATCGGTACCGACTCATGCGGCAGGTTGGGGATATTCAGCAGCAGGATGTCGAGTTCGCTTTGAATGGCATCAAGCTCACGCTTGCCCGCCTCCAGATCACTGCCCATCTGGTCGACATCGGCCAGCAGTGGCGCAATGTCTTCACCGCGCTGTTTGGCCTGGCCAATGGATTTGGAACGACTGTTGCGCTCGGCCTGCAGCTGCTCAGTGCGGGTCTGCACAGTTTTGCGCTGGGCTTCGAGCGCTTCGAAGCGTGCAACATCAAGTACAAAGCCACGGGTGGCCAGGCGCTCGGCCACTTCATGGAGCTGGGTACGAACGAGTTTGGAATCGAGCATGTTCTGGTCTCAACACATCACAAGGGTTTGCATGGCCGTTGCCATGGCGCGCAATGCCGCGCAGTTTAAGGCTTTAACAGGGTCGCGTGCCACACCGCGGGTTAGACAAGGCGCTACTGGTAGAGGCGTGCCAGGCTAAATCCGCCCCAAACCGCGGTGACACCACCCAAAACGCTGCATAACAGGTAGGCAAATGCCTCATTGTGGCGGCCACTTTCAAACAGCTTGAGTAGCTCCAGGCTGAATGAGGAGAAGGTGGTAAAACCGCCGAGCAGGCCAATGATCAAGCCGCTGCGCAACTCGATGGGCAGATCGCTGCGCAGCAGCAATAACCCAGAGAGCAGGCCGATCAGCAGGCAGCCAAGGATGTTGACGGTGAAGGTGCCAATGTAAAAGTACCGCGGCCATTGTGCGGCGACCCAACTGGCGGTTAGAAAGCGCAAAACGGAGCCGACTGCGCCACCGAGGGCTACGGCCAAGGCCACACGAATCATGGTTTTCTCCGCTGCCGAGGGCTATTGCGATCTTGATTCTGCAAGTGCTGCAGCTTGTCGCGAATCTTCAGCTCCAAACCACGCGGCACAGGCTGATAGTAGTGACGCGGCTCGAAGGCTTCCGGGAAGTAATCTTCCCCAGCCGCATAGGCATCGGGTTCATCGTGGGCATAACGGTATTCGTCGCCATAGCCCAACTCTTTCATCAGTTTGGTTGGCGCGTTGCGCAGGTGCAGCGGGACTTCCTGCGAGCCATGTTCGGCGGCATCGCGTTTGGCGGCGTTAAAAGCGTTGTAAACCGCATTACTTTTTGGCGCGCAGGCCAGGTAGACAATAGCCTGAGCCACGGCTAGTTCGCCCTCGGGGCTGCCCAGACGCTCTTGAACATCCCAAGCATTCAGGCACAGGGTTAAGGCGCGTGGGTCTGCGTTGCCAATGTCCTCGCTGGCCATGCGCACCACACGCCGAGCGATATACAACGGATCACAGCCGCCATCGAGCATGCGTGCAAACCAATACAGCGCGCCGTCTGGGCTGGAGCCGCGTACAGATTTGTGCAGCGCGGATATCTGGTCGTAAAAGGCTTCGCCGCCCTTATCGAAGCGCCGGCGGGTATCGCCAAGCAGATTGAGCAACAGCTCGCTATCGATCGCGCTGCCGTCCTCTACCAGGTCCGCCGCATTTTCCAGAAAGTTGAGCAAACGGCGGCCATCACCATCGGCGGCTGCCTGGAGAATCTTAAAACTTTCTTCGGGCAGGCTCAGTTGGCGCTCGCCCAGGCCTTTCGGGTCACTTAAGGCGCGCTCGACCAGT
This sequence comes from Gammaproteobacteria bacterium, assembly GCA_018816095.1. Lineage (GTDB taxonomy): Bacteria > Pseudomonadota > Gammaproteobacteria > Pseudomonadales > Pseudomonadaceae > Aquipseudomonas > Aquipseudomonas spirodelae. The sequence goes on along the minus strand of JAHIWP010000076.1, from coordinate 24,015 downwards.
TTGCGCAACGCGCTTTCATCCAGGCTCTTAAGCACGTAAACGCGCGCCCGTGAGAGCAAGGCGTTGTTCAGCTCGAACGAAGGGTTTTCCGTGGTCGCGCCAATAAAGATCAGCGTGCCGTCTTCCACATAAGGCAGAAAAGCATCCTGCTGGGACTTGTTGAAGCGGTGTACTTCGTCGACAAACAGGATGGTCTGGCGGCCGTATTGCGCAGCGTGTTGCTGGGCCACTTCGACTGCCTGTCGGATTTCCTTGACCCCCGAGAGCACGGCGGAAATCGTTTCGAAATGCGCGTCGGAAACCTGGGCCAATAGCCGCGCCAGGGTGGTTTTACCCACGCCGGGCGGCCCCCAGAAGATCATTGAGTGCAGCGCCCCCTGCTCCAGGGCTTCACGCAAGGGCTTGCCACGGGCGAGCAAATGCTCCTGGCCGACGTAATCGTCGAGGCTGGCTGCACGCAAGCGGGCAGCCAGAGGTTGAGCAACGGGGGCCTTGCGAAACAGGTCCATGATCGGGGGTTAACGCCTCTTGCTCGAGTGTTTCTACTCTTGGATCACGTCGGCGCCGGCCGGAACGTCGAAGGTGAATTGCGCGTCGTCTTGCGGCTCATTCATTTTCACGTTGAGGAACAGAATATTGGTGCGCTGACCAATGCTGTCGATCAACTGCATGTCATTCAGCACGTTGTTACGGAACGACAGACGCAGGCTGTCGAACAGGGTGTCTTTGGACTTGGGCTTGAGGATGAAGTCGACCACATTGCCGCCTTCCTTGTGGCTGATGTCGAAGTTCTCGCGAATCTTCGATACATCGCCGGAAAGCAGCAGCGCCGGGGTGTGAGTCAGACGCTGGTCAAGGGTCTGGATGGTCACTTGCAGCAAATCCGGGTCATACAGCCAGACTTTTTCGCCATTGGAAACCAGCAATTGCTCCATCGGAGCATCGGTGTGCCAGCGGAACAGACCTGGGCGCTTGAGCACAAGCTGACCGGCGGTTTCCTGCAGCTGAGTACCGCTGCCATCCAGCGTCAGCTGGGAAAAGCGCGCAGTAATGGTTTGCGCCTGATTGAGCAGCTCGGTCAAGCGCTGCACAGCGACTTCATCGTCAGCCATGGCGGCAACGCTGGTAAAACTCAGTACGGTCAGCAACAGCATGCGAATCAGGCGCATGGGGATCCTTATCAGTTCAGGGCGAAGTGTTAATCGCGAACGGGGCTCGGGGCTATGACCTCACGAGAGCCATTGGTGTTCATTGAGGTGACGACGCCAGCCATTTCCATGGCCTCAATCATCCGTGCAGCACGGTTGTAGCCGATTTTAAGTTTACGCTGCACCGCCGAAATTGAAGCGCGCCGGCTCTCGAGGACGAAATTGACCGCCTCATCATAAAGCGCATCTGTCTCACTGCCTTCACCACCCTCACCGCTGCCTTCAAAACCACTACCGGCCTCTTCAGCGCCGTTGAGGATGTCATCGATATAGTCCGGCGTGCCGCGCTGTTTCCAGGCTTCCACGACGCGGTGGACTTCTTCGTCGGAAACGAATGCACCGTGTACACGGATCGGCAAACTGGTGCCCGGCGGCATGTAGAGCATGTCACCGTGCCCGAGCAGTTGTTCGGCACCGCCTTGGTCAAGAATGGTCCGCGAGTCGATCTTGCTCGATACCTGAAACGCCATGCGGGTCGGAATGTTGGCCTTGATCAGGCCAGTGATCACATCCACCGAGGGCCGCTGTGTGGCGAGAATCAGGTGAATCCCCGCCGCACGGGCTTTCTGGGCGATACGCGCGATCAGCTCTTCAACCTTTTTGCCGACAATCATCATCATGTCGGCAAACTCATCGACCACTACCACAATGGTCGGCAGCGGCTTAAGCAGCGGCGCTTCATCGTGCATGCTTTCGCGTTTGTACAGCGGGTCGGACAGCGGCTCACCGGCATCGATGGCGTCTTTGACCTTGCGGTTGAAGCCCGCCAGGTTACGCACGCCCATCTTCGACATCAGCTTGTAACGACGCTCCATCTCGGCGACCGACCAGCGCAGAGCGTTGGCAGCCTCTTTCATGTCAGTAACCACGGGGCATAACAGGTGCGGAATGCCTTCGTAGATCGACAGCTCAAGCATTTTCGGGTCGATCATGATCAAGCGCGCCTCTTCTGGCGTGGACTTGAACAGGATCGACAAGATCATTGCGTTGACCCCTACCGACTTACCCGAACCGGTAGTACCGGCCACCAGCAGGTGGGGCATTTTGGCCAGGTCGGTAATCACCGGCTTGCCACCGATATCGTGACCCAGGGCCAGGGTCACCGGCGACTTGGCTTCGTCGTACTCAGGCGACGACAGCACTTCGGAGAAGCGCACTATCTGCCGGTCTTCGTTAGGAATTTCAATACCGACGGTGGTCTTGCCAGGGATCACTTCCACCACCCGCACGCTGATGATCGCCATCGAGCGCGCCAAGTCTTTGGCCAGGCCGGAGATACGGCTGACTTTGATCCCGGCAGCTGGCTGGATTTCGAAGCGGGTAATCACCGGGCCGGGATGAACGGACTCGACGATGACCTCGACACCAAACTCCTTGAGTTTAATTTCCAGCAGCCGTGACATCGCCTCCAGGTATTCAGGCGAGTATTTCTTCTGAACTTTTTCCGCCACATCGAGGATCGATAAGGGTGGCAGGCTGCCAGCAAGGACGCTGTCCTCGAATAGGTTGACCTGTTTTTCTTTGAGCACACGTTTGCTGGGCTCAGGCTCTTTCGGCGTAGTGGTCGGTGCGATTACCGGTGCGGCGCGGTTGATGCGCTCGCTCATGTGTTTACTCAGTGACTCTTCGCGCTGAATAAGGCGTTCTTTGACTTTGGCCTGCTCGCGACGATCCAACACAATCGGTGCAGAGACATCACTGACCCGCTCATCGACCTCGCGCAGCTGCGCCACCAGTTGCTTGCGCTCAACCCGCGCATTCCACCAGCGGTTGGCCAGGCTCTGGATCAGCTCGATAAGGTCCAGGGTGATCTTGCCGGTCAGGTCCATCACCTTGAACCATGACAGGTCGGTAAACACCGTCAACCCGAAAAGGAACAAGGCAATCAATAACAGCGTGCTGCCCTGCACGTTCAGGCCATTGATGGCCAACTGCCCTAAGCTCTCTCCTAGGGCGCCGCCAGCAGAGGCCGGCATGCTTGAACTGGAATCAAAATGAATAAATGCCAGCGCGGCCCCGGACAACACCAGAAACATCAGGCCGATTAGCCGCCAAGAGAACAGCCAGCCGCTCCACTGCCAAGGCTGATGCCGGGTGCGGAACACTTGCCATGTTTTAACGGCCAGTAGTAGCGGGAATAAATAGGCGAAATAGCCCAGCGCCATAAACAGAATGTCAGCGAACCAGGCACCAGCGCGCCCGGCTGAGTTCTGTACCTGCTCAACGTTGCTGGTGTGGGTCCAACCAGGGTCGGCCGCATCGTAAGTCAGCAGCGCCATCCACAGATAAAGACAAAGCGCACCCAAGCCAATCAATGCGCCTTCTTTCAGTCGAGAAGGCAGCTGCTGACGCCAGATTGGGAGTTGTGCGGTTGGGCTAGATTTCTTCAAAACGCTTGTGTTCCTGCACCTGGGGCGCCGAATAAGGGATTAACGGTAAACATGCCGCGATTGTACGGGTTTAGCGAGGTGGTGCCAGGCTCCAGGTCTCGCTGGCGCGAGCGGCGGCAGTTGACTCCCGCTCGTTACCTGCTTCGGTGTAGCATATCGGCCACTGTCTTGCGCGCAGCTCAATTTGAGCATGCATTCTCTTTTGTGACAAAGGCTTATGAGGTGTTTTTATGAGCGAAGTCAAGCATTCACGCTTGATCATCCTGGGCTCCGGCCCTGCTGGTTATAGCGCTGCCGTTTACGCCGCCCGCGCCAACCTTAAGCCTGTGATCATTACCGGCATGCAACCTGGCGGTCAGCTGACCACAACTACTGAGGTGGACAACTGGCCCGGCGATGTCGAAGGCCTGACCGGGCCAGCGCTGATGGAACGCATGCAAAAGCATGCCGAGCGCTTCGATACCGAGATCGTCTATGACCACATCCACACCGCCGAGTTGCAGTCGCGCCCTTTCACATTAAAAGGCGACAGCGGCACTTACACCTGTGATGCCCTGATTATTGCCACCGGCGCATCGGCGCAGTACCTGGGCCTGCCATCGGAAGAGGCCTTTGCTGGCAAGGGTGTTTCGGCCTGCGCAACCTGCGACGGCTTCTTTTATCGCAACCAAGTGGTCGCAGTAATCGGCGGCGGTAACACTGCGGTTGAAGAAGCACTGTACTTGTCGAATATCGCTAAGGAAGTCCACTTGGTGCATCGCCGCGACAAGCTGCGCTCCGAGAAGATTCTTCAGGACAAGCTGTTCGACAAGGCTGCAAACGGTAACGTAGTGCTGCATTGGAACCACTCGTTGGAAGAAGTGCTGGGCGACAACACCGGTGTTACCGGGGCACGCCTTAAAGACACGCAAACCGGTGTCACAACCGATCTGCCACTTGCAGGCGTGTTTATCGCCATCGGTCACAAGCCCAATACCGATCTATTCCAGGGACAGCTGAACATGCGTGACGGCTACCTGCTGATCAAAGGCGGCAATGAAGGTAATGCCACCGCCACCAGCATCGACGGGGTGTTCGCGGCAGGGGACGTGGCCGACCACGTCTACCGCCAGGCCATCACTTCGGCCGGTGCCGGCTGCATGGCAGCGCTGGATGTCGAGAAATTCCTCGACGACAACTGATCCATCCTTGGGCGGACACACATCCGCCCTCCCCTCTCATCTATCCGAATCCCGGCCCTGCTTATGCTGACGTGGCTGCAACGCGACTCTCTGGATTTCCCGCCGCTATCTAAAGCCCTGCGCGAACCCAATGGCTTGCTAGCTGCTGGTGGTGACCTGCGCCCAGAACGTTTGATTCAGGCTTATCGTCATGGCTGCTTCCCCTGGTTTCAGGATGGCCAGCCAATTCTCTGGTGGTCGCCAGACCCGCGCACCGTTTTGTTTCCCGACAACCTGCATATCTCGCGCAGCTTGGCCAAAGTGTTGCGCCAAGGCCGTTATCGGGTGACCTTTGACCGCGCATTTGCTGACGTCATTCGCGCCTGTGCCGGCCCGCGCAGTTATGCGGCAGACACATGGATCACTAGCCCGATGCAGGACGCCTACCTTGAGCTGCACCGCCGAGGCGTAGCGCACTCAGTTGAAGTATGGCGTGAGAACGAGCTGGTTGGCGGCCTGTATGGCTTGGCCATGGGCCAGCTGTTTTTTGGTGAATCGATGTTTAGCCACGCCGATAACGCATCCAAAGTGGGTTTCGTCACCCTGGTTGAGCAGTTGCAGCGCTGGGGATTTGTCCTGATCGACTGCCAGATGCCAACCGAGCATTTACTCAGCCTGGGCGCCCAAACGATTTCACGCACTGATTTCGCCCTCTACCTGAGCGCTCACCTTGACCAGCCCAGCCGAGCAGACTGGCTCGCCTAGGCGAGTTTGCCAGCCTGGCTTACACTTGCTGAAGACCGATCCCGAGAGCCGATCATGACTGAGCTGGCCCGCCTGAAGTTTTACGCCACTCAACCGCACGCCTGCAGCTACCTGCCCGACGAACAGGCTACAACGCTGTTCCTCGACCCCAGTCAGCCCATGGACGTGCAGGTTTACGCTGAACTTTCAGAAATGGGTTTCCGCCGCAGCGGTGATCATCTCTACCGCCCGCACTGCCAACAGTGCAGCGCTTGCGTCCCGGCGCGCATTCCTGCGACACAGTTCAACCCCAGCCGCCAACAGCGGCGCATACTCAAGCGCAATCAGGACATCCAGGTGCGCCTCGTGCGCCCAGCATTTACCGAAGAATATTACGCGCTGTACGCGCGTTACATTGAACAGCGGCATGCTGATGGAGATATGCATCCGCCAAGCCGCGAACAGTTTTCGACATTTTTGGTACGCGACCTGACGTTCTCACGTTTCTATGAGTTCCGCCTGGACAGCCAGCTGCTGGCAATTGCAGTGACCGACGTGCTACCCAATGGATTATCTGCGGTTTACACCTTTTACGAGCCAAGCGAGGAACGGCGCAGCCTCGGGCGCTTTGCCATCCTCTGGCAAATTGCCGAAGCCGCCCGGCTTGAGCTGCATGCGGTCTATTTGGGTTACTGGATTAAGAGCTGCCGCAAAATGAGTTACAAGACCGAATACCGCCCTATTGAGCTGTTCGCTAACCAGCGCTGGACCAGCCTTAACTGAAGCTCTTGGCGTAAACCCCAAAATTCGGGCACAATGCACGCCGCTTTTGCCTGGCGCCAGTTGCACCGGGCCATTCATTGGATACCGAGGGCTTTACTGCATGTCGAAAGAAGACAGCTTCGAAATGGAAGGCACTGTCGTCGACACCCTGCCCAACACCATGTTCCGTGTGGAGTTGGAAAATGGGCACGTCGTTACTGCGCACATCTCCGGAAAGATGCGCAAAAATTACATCCGCATTCTGACTGGCGACAAAGTTCGCGTTGAACTTACGCCTTATGACTTGAGCAAGGGCCGCATTACCTATCGCGCCCGTTAACAGGCCGCTGAAAACCTAGTTTTCCGGCATCTGTTACACCAAGCTCCAGTAAAAACGCCCGGCATTGCCGGGCGTTTTTGTGGGCGAAAGCAAACTTCGCTTAAGCCATTTCTGCAGTGGTTTCGAACTCAAAGGTCAGTTCGCCATCTTCTATATCGATGTGCACCACACCACCGTGGTCAGCTAGCTCGCCAAAGAGAATCTCTTCCGCCAGCGGCCGCTTGATCTTGTCCTGGATCAAGCGAGCCATTGGTCGGGCCCCCATTTGCACGTCGTAACCGCTCTGCGCCAACCAGCTGCGCGCCGCACTACTGACTTCCAGCGTAACCCGCTTGTCCTCAAGCTGCGCCTGCAGCTCGGTAAGGAACTTGTCGACGATGCTTTTAATCACCTCATGACTCAGCCGGCCGAACTGAATAATGGTATCCAGGCGGTTACGGAACTCAGGCGTGAAGCTCTTCTTGATCACTTCCATGGCATCAGACGAGTGGTCCTGATGGGTGAAGCCAATGGATGCACGCGCAGCCGTTTCGGCCCCTGCGTTAGTCGTCATGATCACAATCACGTTGCGGAAGTCTGCTTTGCGGCCGTTGTTATCGGTCAGGGTTCCGTGGTCCATGACCTGCAGCAACAGGTTAAAGACTTCAGGGTGAGCCTTTTCGATCTCATCGAGCAGCAGCACACAGTGCGGCGTTTTGGTTATGGCCTCGGTTAACAGGCCACCTTGATCAAAACCGACATAACCAGGCGGCGCACCTATCAAGCGCGACACAGTATGACGCTCCATGTACTCAGACATGTCAAAACGCACCAGTTCAACGCCCAAGGCTTTAGCCAGCTGGCGAGCCGCTTCAGTCTTACCAACCCCGGTGGGACCGGCAAACAAAAACGAACCGACCGGTTTATCGGGCGCTTTAAGGCCGGCGCGCGACAGCTTGATTGCCGTGGACAGCGAGTCAATCGCGTCATCCTGGCCAAACACGGTGAGCTTTAAGTCGCGCTCAAGATTGCGTAGCAATTCTTTATCCGAGCTGCTGACATGCTTAGGTGGAATGCGGGCAATTTTCGCCACGATATCTTCCACTTGTGCGACATCGATACGGGTCAAGCGCTTATCCAAAGGCTGCAGGCGCTGGTAGGCACCGGCCTCATCGATCACGTCAATGGCCTTGTCCGGCATGTGCCGGTCATTGATATAGCGCGAAGCCAGTTCCGCGGCGGCCCGTAAGGCCTCATCACTGTATTCAATACTGTGGTGCTGTTCGAAACGCCCCTTCAGGCCGCGCAGGATACCAATGGTGTCCTCTACCGATGGCTCAACCACATCAACTTTTTGGAAGCGCCGTGCTAACGCGCGGTCTTTCTCGAAGATGCCGCGGAATTCCTGGAAAGTAGTCGAGCCAATGCAGCGAATTTCCCCAGAAGACAGCATGGGCTTAAGCAGGTTGGAGGCATCCATCACCCCGCCAGAAGCAGCACCTGCGCCGATAATGGTGTGGATTTCATCAATAAACAAAATGGCATGCGGGCGTTTACGCAGTTCATTGAGCAGAGCTTTCAGTCGTTTCTCAAAATCACCACGATATTTGGTCCCGGCCAGCAGTGCACCGAGATCCAGTGAATAGACCACGCTATCCGCCAGCAAATCAGGCACTTGCTTGTCGACAATGCGCTTGGCCAACCCCTCAGCAATAGCCGTCTTACCTACGCCGGCCTCACCGACCAGCAGAGGATTATTCTTGCGGCGGCGCGCGAGAATCTGCGCAACACGCTCAACTTCCATCTCACGACCCACCAGTGGGTCAATACGCCCCTGGCGAGCCAGTTCGTTTAGGTTGCTGGCATAAGCATCTAGTGGATTACTGGAGCTGGAAGACTCACCACCCTCTTCGTCCTGCATTTCCTGCTCGGTTTCCGCATGGCCGCCGTGACCGGGCACCTTGGATATGCCATGAGCAATAAAATTGACCACATCAATACGCGCAACGCTCTGCTGCTTAAGCAGGAATACGGCCTGACTTTCCTGCTCACTAAAGATCGCAACCAGCACATTGGCACCGGTCACTTCACGCTTGCCGGAACTCTGCACATGGAAAACCGCGCGCTGCAGAACGCGCTGAAAACCCAGCGTAGGCTGCGTCTCGCGCTCTTCATCATGTTGAGGGATAAGCGGGGTGGTGGAGTCGATAAATTCCTGCAGGTCATGCCGCAGTTTATCTAGGTTAGCCCCGCAAGCACGTAACACGCTGGCGGCAGCCTCGTTATCCAGAAGGGCAAGTAACAAGTGCTCAACTGTCATAAATTCATGACGCTTGGTACGTGCCTCCTTGAAAGCCAGATTGAGGGTAACTTCGAGCTCTCGATTTAACATAGCTTCACCTCATGCCCAAGTGGCCGGCGTTAACCGTCCTTCTCTATTTCACAGAGTAGCGGATGCTGGCTCTCTCTCGCATATTGATTCACCTGTGTCGCTTTGGTTTCAGCAATATCGCGAGTAAAAATTCCGCACACTGCCCGCCCCTCTGTATGGACGGCCAGCATGATTTTGGTCGCTTGCTCTCGATTCAGGTTGAAAAACACCTCAAGAATTTCGACGACAAAATCCATAGGCGTGTAGTCATCATTGAACAAGATCACCTTGTACATCGGAGGTGCCTGCAGTGCTGGCTTGGCCTCCTGTACGGCTAAGCCATAGGAATCTTCCTCATGCTCAGCGGGATCATCTTGGTTGGATGTTAGTCGAATCTGGCTACGTGCATGCATGCTGAATAGCTTCGTTGATGGGCGAATAGTCTGTACAGGACAGAGTTTGACTGGATTCTCAGCCAGTTACAGCATTGCCTTGACTATCGGCAAAACGGTGTTACAAACAATGAATACCCTGAGCGGGTATTAAAGGGGTTTCGCAGTGTTGCTAGCGCATGTCAAGCAACGTGTGGAATGAGGTGGATGATACTCCAGTGATGGAGTCCTTTGCAGAGGGATATCAGCATGGTTAGCGGTAAGGTCAAGTGGTTCAACAACGCCAAAGGTTACGGGTTTATCGTGGCCGATGGTCGAGATGAGGACCTGTTTGCCCACTACTCGGCCATCCAGATGGACGGCTATAAAACGCTGAAGGCTGGCCAGTCAGTAAGCTTCGATATTATTCAAGGCCCCAAAGGGCTCCACGCCGTTAACATCAGTGCAGCTTTCGCTGCCAATGAAGCACCCGCTGCAATTAAGCAAACTCAGGATTCACCGGTACAAGCCTGACGTCTTTTATAGGCGGGTAATCGCACAATAAAAAGGCCGGTCAAATGACCGGCCTTTTTATCAGCGCTTCCCTTACATGTGCGAAATCAATGCATCACCAAATGCCGAGCAAGACAGCAACTTGGCACCATCCATCAGGCGCTCAAAATCATAGGTCACTGTCTTGGCCGAGATAGCGCCATTGGTGCCCTTGATAATCAGATCGGCAGCTTCGACCCAGCCCATGTGACGCAGCATCATTTCAGCGGACAGGATCAACGACCCCGGATTCACCTGATCTTTACCGGCGTACTTCGGCGCAGTGCCGTGAGTGGCCTCGAACATCGCAATGGTGTCGGAGAGGTTGGCGCCTGGAGCGATACCAATACCACCCACTTCAGCAGCTAGGGCGTCTGATAGATAGTCACCATTGAGGTTCAAGGTGGCAATTACGTCATACTCGGCTGGGCGCAACAGGATCTGCTGCAGCATGGCGTCGGCGATAGCATCCTTAACGATGACGTTCTTACCTGTTTTCGGATTCTTGAACTGCATCCAAGGACCGCCGTCGAGCAGGGTTGCGCCGAACTCTTCAGCAGCAATTTCATAAGCCCACTCTTTGAAGGCACCTTCGGTGAACTTCATGATATTGCCTTTGTGCACGATGGTAAGTGAGTCGCGGTCGTTATCGACCACGTACTGCAATGCCTTGCGCGCCAGACGCTTGGTACCCTGCTTGGACACCGGTTTAACGCCGATACCACAATCCTGGTCAAAGCGAATTTTGGTAACGCCCATTTCCTCTTTGAGGAATTTGATCACTTTGTTTGCTTCTGGCGAGCCGGCTTTCCACTCGATACCGGCATAAATGTCTTCCGAGTTTTCACGGAAGATGGTCATGTCGACATCACCCGGTTTCTTAACTGGGCTCGGTACGCCTTCAAACCAGCGCACTGGGCGCAGGCAGACGTACAAATCAAGCTGCTGACGCAGGGCCACGTTCAAGGAGCGGATGCCGCCACCCACTGGCGTGGTCAGCGGGCCCTTGATGGACACCACATAATCTTTGACTGCATCCAGGGTTTCCTGGGGCAGCCAGGTGTCCTGATCGTAAACCTGAGTGGCTTTTTCGCCGGCGTACACCTCCATCCAGGAGATCTTGCGCTCGCCGCCATAGGCTTTGTGAACGGCAGCATCGACGACCTTGATCATCACCGGGCTGATATCAACGCCGATGCCATCCCCTTCAATGAAGGGAATGATTGGATTATTCGGTACGTTCAGAGATGTATCGGCATTTACGGTGATTTTGTCACCGGTTGCTGGCACCTGGATCTTTTGGTATCCCATGCTGGACTCCGTCTTGTGGTTAAACCGTCAGATCACCCGAGAGTACCCCACTTGATTCGGGCGAAACCATATGTTCGTTGGTCTTATGCGCCAAGGCATTCTGCGACGCGCTGCCGCAGTGATATACTGCGCGCTGACCAACAGGTCATGAGGCGTAGGTACCCCGAATAAGTGGCTCGCGTCTTGATACCGTCGAACTGCTACAGCGATTCAACGGCTCGAAATGCTCAACACTCTACTGGTGCATCCAACATCACCGCGGCAAGACCTCGATTTCAAGTCCGCTCTTCATTGGGCTTGTGCGCTTACCTGCGCATGTCGAGTGCTTATGTACGCTCAGCAAAGAAGAGAGTTAACTCTAAATGTCCACCCCTTCGAAGATCATTTATACCTTCACTGACGAAGCCCCAGCCCTTGCGACCTATTCGCTGCTACCTATTGTAGAAGCCTTCGCAGCCTCTGCTGGTATTGCTGTCGAAACACGCGACATATCTCTTGCAGCCCGCATCCTCGCCAGCTTTGCTGACCAGCTGGATGCCGACAAGCAGGTCGATGATGACCTGGCTAAGCTGGCCGTTCTGGCGACCTCTCCCGAAGCCAACATCATCAAACTGCCGAACATCAGTGCCTCGGTGCCGCAGCTCAAAGCCGCTATCGCCGAACTGCAAGCCCAGGGCTATAACATCCCCAATTTCCCTGAAGACCCGCACACCGACGCCGAGAAAGAAGCACGCGCGCGTTACAGCAAAGTGCTCGGCAGCGCGGTCAACCCGGTTCTGCGTGAAGGTAACTCCGACCGTCGCGCACCTGCCGCGGTAAAAGCCTTTGTGCGCAAGCATCCGCATTCGATGGGTAAGTGGAGCATGGCTTCGCAGTCCCACGCTGACTACATGCGCGGCGGCGACTTCTTCTCCAGCGAGCAGTCGATCACCATGGCAAACGCCGGCGACGTGCGCATTGAATTTGTTGGCAAAGACGGCAAGGTCGAAGTCAAAAAGCAACTCGCCCTGCAAGAAGGCGAAGTCTTCGACAGCATGTACATGAGCTGCCGCAAGCTGCGCGACTTCTTCGAGAAGACCCTGCAGGACTGCAAGGACACCGGTGTAATGTGGTCCCTGCACGTCAAGGCGACCATGATGAAGGTGTCTCACCCGATCGTCTTTGGTCACGCCGTCAGCGTTTACTACAAAGATGTGTTCGATAAATACGGCAAGCTGTTCGAAGAGCTGGGCGTTAACCCGAACAACGGCATCAGCAGCGTCTACGACAAAATCAAATCCCTGCCGGCCTCACAGCAGGAAGAAATTCTCGACGACATCCACGCCTGCTACAGCGGTCGCCCTGAAATGGCCATGGTTGATTCGGTCAAGGGCATCACCAACCTGCACATCCCAAGCGACGTAATCGTCGACGCCTCGATGCCAGCGATGATCCGCAGCTCCGGGCAGATGTGGGGCAAAGACGGCAAGCTCAAGGACACCAAAGCGGTGATGCCGGAAAGCACCTACGCCCGCATCTACCAGGAAATGATCAATTTCTGCAAAACCAACGGCGCGTTCGACCCTACCACCATGGGCAGCGTACCGAACGTCGGCCTGATGGCGCAGAAGGCTGAAGAATACGGCTCGCACGATAAAACCTTCGAAATGACCGTCGATGGCAGCATGCGTGTTGTGCTGGCCGATGGCACTGTACTGATGCAGCACGAAGTTGAGGCCGGCGACATCTGGCGCGCCTGCCAGACCAAAGACGCACCGATCCGTGACTGGGTCAAGCTGGCCGTTACCCGCGCCCGTCAATCCAATACACCGGCAATCTTCTGGCTCGACCCAGAGCGCGCTCACGACCGCGAGCTGCAGAAGAAGGTAGAAGTTTATCTGCAGGACCATGACCTCACCGGTCTGGATATCCGCATGATGGATTACAACCAAGCCATCCGCGTGAGCATGGAGCGCTTGATTCGTGGCCTGGACACCATTTCGGTGACCGGCAACGTATTGCGCGACTACCTGACCGACCTCTTCCCAATCATGGAGCTGGGCACCTCGGCGAAGATGCTCTCCATCGTTCCGTTGATGGCAGGCGGCGGCATGTACGAAACAGGTGCGGGCGGTTCAGCACCCAAGCACGTGCAGCAGCTGATCGAAGAGAACCACTTGCGCTGGGACTCGCTGGGCGAGTTCCTGGCCCTGGCGGTATCTCTGGAAGAGACCGGTATCAAGACCAACAACGCCAAAGCTAAACTCCTGGGCACCACCCTGGACGCCGCGACCGGCAAGTTGCTCGACAGCAACAAGTCGCCTTCGCGCAAAACCGGCGAGCTGGACAACCGTGGCAGCCACTTCTACTTGGCGCTCTACTGGGCACAAGAGCTGGCAGCGCAGACTGAAGACTTGGCGCTGCAGGCACAGTTCGCGCCATTGGCAAAGGCCCTGGGCGACAATGAAGCCGCTATCGTTGCTGAGCTTAGTGCTGTGCAGGGCAAGCCTGTGGATATTGGCGGTTACTACCGCTCCAATCCACAGCTGACCAGCCAGGTTATGCGCCCCAGCGCTACGTTTAATGCGGCCCTTGCTGCACTGGCGTAACGTTTGACGCGAAACCTGTAGTAACCCAGAACCCCTGGCCTTGCGCCGGGGGTTCTGCGTTTAGCCGCAGAGCAATCACCTAATGATTTATGCTTAACAACAGGTAAACACCTATGGATTTGCAGCCACACATCACCGTCGCCACCGTTATTGAGGACCAAGGGCGCTTCCTTTTGGTTGAAGAAATGGCCGAGGGGCGAGCGGTATTCAATCAGCCCGCTGGCCACTTGGACGCCAACGAAAGCCTGCTGCAAGCCGCCATTCGCGAAACGCTTGAAGAAACCGGCTGGGATATCGAGCTGACGGGCGTTACGGGGATCTACCTGTACACCGCCCCGAGCAATGGTGTGACCTACCAGCGCGTATGTTTTGCCGGTAAAGCGTTGCGTCATCATCCCGAGTACACGCTAGATCACGGCATCATAGGCCCACGCTGGCTGACCCGTGACGAGCTAGCGGCGCAACCCGAGCGCTGGCGCAGTGAGTTGGTAGTGCGCTGTATCGATGACTACCTGAGCGGGCACTGTTTTCCGCTGTCACTTATCCGCGATTAACGGCCAAGCACCTCAGCCTGCTAGAATCGCCTTCTTTTTCGAAGCCGTGTCCAGTATTCCCATGCAAGCGCCAAGCACCCAACGCGTCATCGTCGGCATGTCCGGCGGCGTAGATTCCTCCGTTTCCGCCTTGCTCCTGCTCGAGCAGGGCTACCAGGTCGAAGGCCTGTTCATGAAGAACTGGGACGAAGACGACGGCACCGACTACTGCACCGCCATGGACGATCTGGCGGATGCGCAGGCGGTGTGCGACAAAATTGGCATCAAGCTGCACACCGCCAACTTTGCCGCCGAATACTGGGACAACGTGTTCGAACACTTCCTGGCCGAATATAAGGCCGGGCGAACGCCCAATCCGGACATCCTGTGTAACCGCGAAATCAAGTTCAAGGCTTTCCTCGACTACGCCCTGATGCTGGGTGCCGACCTGATTGCCACCGGCCACTATGTGCGTCGGCGCGACATCGACGGCCGTACAGAACTGCTTAAAGGTTTGGATCCAAATAAGGATCAGAGCTACTTCCTGCATGCCGTGGGTGGCGAGCAGATTGCTAAAACGCTGTTCCCGGTTGGCGAGCTGGAAAAACCTGCCGTGCGCGCCATTGCCGAGAAATACCAGCTGGCCACGGCGAAGAAGAAAGACTCCACGGGTATCTGCTTTATCGGTGAGCGGCGCTTCAGCGACTTCCTCAAGCAATACCTACCGGCGCAACCGGGCAATATCGAAACCACTGAGGGCGAGGTTATCGGTCGCCACCACGGCCTGATGTACCACACCATCGGTCAGCGCCAGGGCTTGGGCATTGGCGGTCTGAAAGATGCTAGTGATGAGCCTTGGTATGTGCTGCAAAAAGACCTCACGCGCAACGTGCTGGTGGTAGGCCAAGGTAATCAGCACCCCTGGTTGTTTAGCCGCGCCCTGCTCGCCTCCGAGATCTACTGGGTCAATCCGGTTGATTTAACCACCCCACGTGAGCTGACCGCCAAAGTACGTTATCGCCAGAGCGATCAAGCCTGCACGCTTGAACAAACCCCTAGCGGCTTCCGTGCGACGTTTGCCGAGCCGCAGCGCGCAGTTACGCCAGGGCAGTCCGTGGTGTTTTACGACGGCGAAATCTGCCTGGGCGGCGGTGTCATTGAAGTCGCCGAGCCATGGACCATGCAGGAGCCGCAAACGTGAACCCAATCCGTGAGCAGTTGATCGCCCTCGGGGCGGTATTCGAGTCCGCCGTATTGGTCGATACGCTGGCGCGAACCGGCCAGGTCAGTGAGCCCGCTGTGGCATGCATGATCAACAGCCTGCTGGTGCGCGACCCGAAGAACACGCTGGACGTGTATGGCGGCGATGACCTGAATTTGCGTGAGGGTTACCGCGCCCTGGTGGGCGCACTCGAGCGTGACCCAGCCAGCCTGCAGCGCGAGCCATTGCGCTACGCCTTGGCCTTGACCGCGCTGGAGCGGCAACTGAATAAACGCGGCGATATGCTGCAAGTGATGGGCAGCCGCCTCGATCAGATTCAGCAGCAGGTTGAGCTCTTTGGCTCGACCCATGAGAACGTCATCGCCAACTGCGGCAGCCTGTACCAGGACACTATCAGCACGTTCCGCCAACGCATTCAGGTGCAAGGCGACATGCGCCATCTGCAGCAGGCCAATAATGCGGCGAAAATCCGCGCACTGCTGCTTGCCGGGATTCGTTCTGCGCGCCTGTGGCGCCAATTGGGCGGCCATCGCTGGCAGATGGTGTTCAGCCGCAGCAAGCTGCTCAAAGAGCTTTATCCACTGCTGCGCAGCTAATGCTCACGCGCTCGGTCAAGCCGTTACACGGTGCGGCATTACTGGCACTTTCAGCGCTGTTGTTTTCGTTTATGGGAGGCGCGATCCGCGAGGTCTCCGTCAGCGTCAACAACGAATCGGTGGTGTTTTTTCGCAACCTGGTGGGCGTGCTGTTCTTTCTGCCGCTGATACTGCTCAAAGGCGTGCAGCCGCTTAAGACCGGGCGCTTAAAGTCACACCTGTGGCGCACCACCTATGGCTTGGCGGCGATGTACTGCTTCTTCTACGCCATTGCCCACCTGCCGCTAACTGACGCCATGCTGTTCACTTACTCGGCCCCAGTGTTTACCCCAATAATCGCCTGGTGGTGGCTTAAAGAGCCGCTGACCAAGCGCATGCTACTAACGTCAGGCATTGGCCTCGTTGGTGTATTGCTGGTGGCCAAGCCATCTGCGGCGCTGCTGGACAGCCATACGCTGATCGGTCTGACAGCCAGCATCCTGGCTGCATTCGCGTTTGTTTCGATTCGAGAAATGAGCGACACCGAGCCGGCGTTTCGGATCGTGTTCTATTTTTCACTGTTCAGCGCGCTGATCTCGGCCATCCCCCTGGCTTGGGCCTGGCAACCGCTGTCGCAGCATGACCTCGGGCTATTGCTGATGATCGGTCTACTGGCGACTGCCAGCCAGATCATCATGTCCAGGGCTTACGCCCTTGCGCCACCAGGCCTGATCGGCCCCTTTGCTTACCTGGCGATCGTCTTTGCCGGCGTTATTGCCTGGTGGCGCTGGGATGAAAGCCCTGACCTGACCTCATGGTTTGGGGCTGCGCTGATTTTCAGTGCCAGCTTGTTATCCATTGCGCGGCGCGTGCGCGGCTGAACGGTAGTAAGCAAGCGCAATTCAGCTGCCGATTTCATGTATGATACGCGCCCTTTTCAATGCCCGATTGTCCGAGAACGCCTCCCATGCAGCTTTCCTCGCTCACCGCGGTTTCCCCCGTTGATGGCCGCTACGCCGGCAAAACCAGCGCTCTGCGCCCTATTTTCAGCGAATACGGCCTGATCCGTTTCCGTGTAATGGTTGAAGTGCGCTGGCTACAACGCCTCGCCGCCCACGAAGGTGTGACCGAGGTTGCGCCCTTCTCCGCCGAAGCACAGGCGATCCTCAACGAACTGGCAGATAACTTTGCCGTTGAGCACGCCGAGCGCGTCAAAGAAATTGAGCGCACCACCAACCACGACGTCAAAGCCGTGGAGTACCTGCTCAAAGAACAAGCGGCCAAGCTGCCTGAACTGGACAAGGTCAGTGAGTTCATCCACTTCGCCTGCACCAGTGAAGACATCAACAACCTGTCCCACGCCCTGATGCTGCGCGCCGGCCGTGATGACGTGCTGCTGCCGCTGATGCGTCAGACCGCCGAAGCCATCCGTGAACTGGCCGTTAAATTCGCCAACGTACCGATGCTCTCGCGCACCCACGGTCAGCCGGCATCGCCGACCACCCTGGGCAAAGAGTTGGCCAACGTGGTTTATCGCCTGGAGCGGCAGATCGCTCAGGTTGCAGCCGTACCGCTGCTGGGCAAGATCAATGGCGCCGTTGGCAACTACAACGCCCACCTCTCGGCCTACCCGCAGATCGACTGGGAAGCCAACGCCAAGCAGTTCATCGAAGGTGACCTGGGGCTGCAGTTCAACCCCTACACCACGCAGATCGAGCCGCACGACTACATCGCTGAACTGTTCGATGGTATCGCGCGCTTCAACACCATCCTGATCGACTTCGACCGGGACATCTGGGGCTACATCTCCCTGGGCTATTTCAAGCAGCGCACCATTGCCGGCGAAATCGGTTCCTCGACCATGCCGCACAAGGTCAACCCGATCGACTTCGAAAACTCCGAAGGCAACCTGGGTATCGCCAACGCACTGTTCCAGCACCTGGCCAGCAAGTTGCCGATCTCGCGCTGGCAGCGTGACCTGACCGACTCCACCGTACTGCGTAACCTCGGTGTGGGCTTCGCTCACAGCGTGATCGCCTACGAGGCCAGCCTAAAGGGCATCAGTAAGCTGGAGCTGAACGAAGCCCGCATCGCCGCTGACCTGGATGCATGCTGGGAAGTCCTCGCTGAGCCGATCCAGACCGTGATGCGCCGTTATGCCATCGAAAACCCTTACGAGAAGCTCAAAGAGCTGACCCGTGGCAAAGGCATCAGCCCCGAAGCACTGCAGACTTTCATCGACGGCCTGGACATGCCTGCCGAAGCCAAAGCTGAGCTCAAACGTTTGACCCCTGCCAGCTACATCGGCAACGCGGTCGCTCAGGCCACGCGCATCTAAACGGCAACAGCCACCCAGACGCCCGGCTGTGCCGGGCGTTTTTATTTATGGGTATTCAACTAATTCAAGGGCTTAGCGATGAATCCTGATATTTCGCTTCAACTGCTGGGCGGGCTGACTGCGCGCGAATTCATGCGCGACTACTGGCAGAAAAAACCCTTGCTGGTCCGCCAGGCTATTCCGGGTTTCGAGAGCCCAATCTCGCCGGATGAACTGGCTGGCCTGGCCCTGGAAGAGGAAATCGAATCACGCCTGGTCATCGAGCATGGCGAGCGCCCCTGGGAGCTGCGCCGCGGCCCCTTCGCGGAAGACGCCTTCGCCGAACTGCCTGAGCGTGACTGGACCTTGCTGGTACAGGCCGTCGATCAATTCGTTCCGGAAGTGGCCGAGCTGATCGAGCAATTCAAGTTTCTGCCCAAGTGGCGCATCGACGATGTGATGGTCAGCTTCGCCGCTCCAGGCGGCGGCGTGGGCCCGCATTTCGATAATTACGATGTATTCCTGCTGCAAGGCTATGGCACGCGTCGCTGGCAGGTTGGCCAAGTGTGCGATTCCAACAGCCCGATGCTGCAACACGCGGATCTGAAGATCCTCGCTGAATTCGTTAAAACTGAAGAATGGGTTCTGGAGCCCGGCGACATGCTCTACCTGCCGCCGCTTCTGGCCCACTGTGGTACCGCTGAGGATGACTGTATGACGTATTCTGTAGGCTTCCGCGCGCCAAGCGCCGCCGAAGTTCTCACCCATTTCACCGACTTTCTCGGCCAGTTCCTGCCCGATGAAGAGCGCTACAGCGACGCCGACGCGCAGCCGACCAGCGACCCAACACAAATCCAGCGCGACGCCCTGGACCGCCTCAAAGCCCTGCTCACTGAGCACATGAGCGATGAACGCCTGCTGATGACCTGGTTTGGCCAGTTTATGACCGAGCCGCGTTATCCCGAGCTGATCGCCGGTATCGAGATCGACGAAGAGGCGTTCCTCGCCAGCCTGGAAGATGGCGCCGTGATGATCCGCAACCCCAGCGCCCGCATGGCATGGTCAGAAGTGGGTGAAGACCTGGTGCTGTTTGCCAGCGGCCAGAGCCGCCTACTTTCGGCCAGCCTGCGCGAACTGTTGAAGCTGGTCTGCGCGGCCGACGCCCTGCACATCGACAACCTGGCCCCGTGGCTCGCCGATGACGAAGGGCGTAACCTGCTGGTTGAGCTGGTCAAGCAAGGCAGCCTGGAGTTTGCTGATGAGTGAGATCCACGTTCGCCTGGCTGACTGGCAAAAGGACAACGCTGACCTGCGGCGCATTCGTGAAACCGTGTTTGTGGCGGAACAAGCGGTGCCGCCGGAGCTCGAATGGGATGCCGAGGACGCCGAAGCGGTGCACTTTCTGGCACTGGAAGGCGACTATCCGGTTGGTACGGCGCGCTTGCTGGCCGATGGGCATATTGGCCGAGTTTCAGTGCTTAAGGATTGGCGCGGGCTGAACGTTGGCGTGGCACTTATCCAGGCCGTAATCGAAGAAGCGGAACAGCGCGGTTTGAAGCAACAAATGCTCAGCGCGCAAGTGCACGCCACCGCCTTTTATGAAAAGCTCGGGTTTGCCATCGTCAGCGGTGAATACTTGGAAGCTGGCATCCCTCACGTGGACATGGTGCGTAACAGCGCCTAAAGGCCAATATGAACGACGAAAACGCCCCGAGTGAACCAACCGAACCGCTGGAACCTACAGAGCTTCCCGCCATCGAGTTTCAGTCATCGGGGCGTTTTGCTGTGCATAATCCGGCCACCCACAGCCCCGACAGCCCGCGTGCAGAACCGGCGCCGTTTACCCTCGGTGCGCACCCGACGCTGGAGCGTTTCAGCCAACCCGAACAGGCCCGCGCTCACGCCCTGGCTCTGTTACAGCAAGCTCAGCGCAGCCTGTGTATCTACAGCCACGACTTAGAACCCTGGCTCTATCACCACAGCAGCGTGCAAGACGCCTGTACCCGTTTTCTCCTGGCCAGCCCGCGCAATCAACTGCGCATTCTGCTGCGCGATCCCAGCCGCGCGGTGAAGGATGGCCACCGCCTGCTTAGCCTTTCCCGCCGCCTGTCGAGCAACCTGCAGATCCGCAAGCTGCACCCGGACTACCCCAATGAGGCGCTGGCGTTTCTGCTGGCCGATGACCGTGGCCTGCTGCTGTTGCCCGAACTGGGCCAAGCGAGTGGCTACGCCCTCTACCAAGACCCCGGCCGCAACCGTCAGCGCCGCGCGCAGTTTGATCAAGCCTGGGACACCAGCATCACCGACGCTGACTTACGGAGTTTTCTGCTATGAAGGTTCGTGCCCTACTCGCCACCGTGCTGCTGAGCTGTAGCCTGTTTGTCAGTGCTGCCACCGAGGTGATTCCGTTGAACTTCCGCACGGCCGATGAGGTGCTCGGCGTGGTGCAATCGGTGCTGGGCCAGGAAGGCAAGGTCAACGCCTACGGCAACCAACTGATCGTCAATGCCGAGCCAGCGAAAATTGCTGAAATACGCGCTCTGCTGCAACAGCTCGACACTGAACCACGGCGCTTGCTGATCAGCGTCGACACCAATGAGTCGGGCTTTCAGTCCGACCGCGGCTACCGCGCCGACGGCACAATCAGCGCCGGCGATGCCGAGGTACAGATCGGCCAGGGCGAAATCAATGGCCGTGATCAGGTGCGCATCATCCGCCGTAGCACCGACAGCCGCAGCGGCGGCACCCAACACGTGCAGGCTACCGAGGGTTATCCGGCGCTGATCCAAATCGGCCAGAGCGTGCCGCTGACCACCCGCGGCCGCGATACTTACGGCCAGCCCTACAGCACCACTCAATACCGCAATGTCACGCGTGGGTTTTATGTCACGGCGAGCTTGAGTGGTGAACGGGTGCACATCACCATAAGCAGCAACCGCGACCGCCTCAGCCAATCACAGCCCGGCGTTATCGATGTGCAAAGCACCGATACGCGAGTCAGCGGGCGGATCGGTGAGTGGATCAATATTGGCGGTGTCAGCGAGCAAAACCAGGGCGAACAGGGCGATTTCCTGCAACGTCGTTCGACCCATGGCCGTGAAGACATGAATATTCGCGTCAAGGTCGACGTGGTGGATTGATCCGAGCGCAACTCAAGCTGGGGCACTAATCGCCTGCCATTCAATGCCGAGACCACTCATCAGCTGCTGCCAGCAGGCGGCGGCACAGTCGTCACCCGTAAACATCCCTGCGCTGGCCTCCTCCCCTGGAACCCGCTGGATAAAGCCGTAGAGGCTGACCTGCCGGTCGCCAAAAAAATTATGTAGTAGTCACTAGAAAGGCACTACAAAATAATTGACGAACACTTTTTGCGGAGGCATGATGGCCCCGCTCCCGCTAATCAGAGGTGCTGAAAGGCCCTCCGGATCGCGCTCCAACTTACCGTCAGAGCCGATTTGTGTTGTAAAGCCCACAAGGCCGTTCGATGAGATTGCGACTGGAACGAAGTTGTCCTGAGGGACGGGGAAGCGTTTAGCAACAGTGTGCATCACTCGTAGCAGATCGGCCCAACGGAATCTTTGGATCCGTTAGCCAGCAAATGATCCAGGGTCATTTGTAACCGCTGCAGCCAGCGCCCTGTTGAGCTTATGTCCCCTCTCCCGGATTAATTCCGTCTCACGTCAATTTCTCAACGCTCTGCAGTTGGCTACAACAACCTCCAGCAACACAGGTGTTCAGTGGGGAAGTCGGTGCTCAACCAAACACATACTTTGAAGGATTGACCATGTCAGCTTATCAAAACGACATCAAAGCCGTTGCCGCCCTTAAAGCCGCTGCTGGCAGCAGCTGGAGCGCTATCGACCCTGAGTCCGTAGCCCGCATGCGCGCTCAGAACCGTTTCAAAACCGGTCTGGAAATCGCTCAGTACACTGCTGACATCATGCGTAAAGACATGGCCGAGTACGATGCTGACTCCTCCGTCTACACCCAGTCCCTGGGCTGCTGGCATGGTTTCATCGGTCAGCAGAAGCTGATTTCGATCAAGAAGCACCTGAAGACTACTAACAAGCGCTACCTCTACCTGTCGGGCTGGATGGTTGCTGCTCTGCGTTCGGATTTCGGTCCGCTGCCGGATCAGTCCATGCACGAGAAAACCTCGGTTTCCGGCCTGATTGAA
This sequence comes from Gammaproteobacteria bacterium, assembly GCA_018816095.1. Lineage (GTDB taxonomy): Bacteria > Pseudomonadota > Gammaproteobacteria > Pseudomonadales > Pseudomonadaceae > Aquipseudomonas > Aquipseudomonas spirodelae. The sequence continues at coordinate 1,415 of JAHIWP010000076.1, read as the reverse complement.
GAGCTGTACACCTTCCTGCGCCAGGCTGACGCCCGCGAATTGGACCTGCTGTTCTCCGCGCTGGATGCTGCCCGCGCTGCAGACGACAACGCCAAAGCGGCTGACATCCAGAAGCAGATCGACAACTACGAAACTCATGTAGTGCCAATCATCGCCGACATCGACGCGGGTTTCGGTAACCCAGAAGCCACCTACTTGCTGGCTAAGAAGATGATCGAAGCGGGTGCGTGCTGCATCCAGATCGAAAACCAGGTGTCTGACGAGAAGCAGTGCGGTCACCAGGACGGTAAAGTAACCGTTCCTCACGCCGACTTTATCGCCAAGATCAACGCTGTTCGCTACGCGTTCCTCGAGCTGGGCATCGACAACGGCGTGATCGTTGCGCGTACCGACTCCCTGGGTGCTGGCCTGACCAAGCAAATCGCCGTGACCAAAGAGCCGGGCGACCTGGGCGACCAGTACAACTCCTTCCTCGATTGCGAAGAAGTTTCTGCTGCCGATCTGGGCAATGGCGACGTCGTGATCAACCGTGGTGGCAAGCTGCTGCGTCCTAAGCGCCTGCCTTCCAACCTGTTCCAGTTCCGTGCTGGCACCGGTGAAGCGCGTTGCGTACTGGACAGCATCACGTCCCTGCAGAACGGCGCTGACATGCTGTGGATCGAAACCGAGAAGCCACACGTCGGCCAGATCGCAGAAATGGTTAACGAAATCCGTAAAACCATCCCGAACGCCAAGCTGGTTTACAACAACAGCCCATCGTTCAACTGGACGCTGAACTTCCGTCAGCAGGCCTTCGACAGCATGGCTGCAGAAGGTAAGGACGTTTCCGCCTACGACCGCGCCAAGCTGATGAGCGTCGATTACGACGAAACTGAACTGGCTAAGTTCGCTGATGAGCGCATCCGCACCTTCCAGCGTGACGCGTCTGCTCAGGCCGGTATCTTCCACCACCTGATCACCCTGCCGACTTACCACACCGCCGCGCTGTCCACCGACAACCTGGCCAAAGGCTACTTCGCAGACCAAGGCATGCTGGCCTACGTGAAAGGCGTTCAGCGCGAGGAGATCCGTCAAGGTATCGCCTGCGTCAAGCACCAGAACATGTCCGGTTCCGACATCGGCGATGCGCACAAAGAGTACTTCGCTGGCGAAGCAGCTCTGAAGGCAGGCGGCAAAGACAACACCATGAACCAGTTCAGCTAAGAACCGGTTCACTCAACCGAGGCCACGATCAAGGTTGAGTGTGTTGAAAAGAACCCCAGCAGAAATGCTGGGGTTTTTTTATGGTGCGCCAGGCATGGCGCGTAGCGCCGTGACTGGCGCTGTCGGGTTCACTGTGGTGGTGAGCCTGGCGACTTGGAGGTGAAAGTCCTCTACACACCCGGCAAGGGGAAGTGTTAGCTGAAGGCAAGGGT
>JAHIWP010000075.1 GCA_018816095.1 Gammaproteobacteria bacterium | reverse complement strand
GGTTGAGTGGCGGGAGTAACTTGTTCAGCAGGGCAGCTTTACGCTCAGGTGAATAGCTCGACATTACAGCTCTCTTTGACGCCCCCGATCTATCGTTTTGATAAATCAGCTCAGGCGACAACTAGCCTGACACCGGGGGCCCCTGCTACGCTCAGTACTCGAACCTCTACACTGTTCGTCAAAAGGAGAGACATTTATGGCCCGTAAGACCCCCACAGCGTCCAGCCAGGATCAGTTGCTCGAAGAATTTCAGGCACTGGTACGCGACACCGAAAGCCTGTTGCAACACTCCGCCAGCCTCGCAGGCGAGCAGGCCGAGGAACTGCGCGAGCAAATCCGTAGTAGCCTAGGTCGCGCGCGCGGACCCTGCACAACGCCGAAGACGCGCTGCATGCACGCGGCAAAGCGGCCCTTGATGCCACTGAGGGCTATGTGCAAACTCACCCTTGGCAAACCCTCGGCGTTGCAGCCGCTATCGGCTTATTACTGGGTATGCTGATCTCCCGCCGCTAAAGAGAATCACAATGGATGCAACACCGCCTACCCCGACAAGTCGCGGCACTTCGCCACAGCGATTTGGCCGTGCCTTGCTGGGGTTATTGCAGGGCCACATCGCGTTGTTTGCAGAAGAGTTCAAAGAGCAGCAAAACCATACGTTGAACCTGCTGGTGCTAACCTGCCTGAGCCTGTTCTTTGGCCTACTGCTGCTGATTGGCCTGTCTGCCGCGCTGTTGATCGCCTTTTGGGAGACTCATCGCCTACTGGTTATCAGTGGCCTGTGTGCGTTCTATGCGCTAGGGCTACTGAGCGCGTTGATCACACTGCTGCAGCGGGTCCGTAATGCGCCTGCGCCCTTCAGCGCCAGCCTTGAAGAGCTGGCCCGCGACCGTGAGCAACTGCTGCCATGAATATGCCCGAGCCACCCGCCAAAGCCTCGCGCCGTGAACTGCGTAAAACCCTGCTGCGTATGCGCCTGGAAATGCACCGCCAGGAACTGCGCCACGAAAGCCTGGTCATGCTGCAACCGCTGCGCCAAGCACAATATTTACGCAAGCACTGGCGCGAAGAGTTGGGCAACAGCAATGCACCCTTTTGGGTCGCAGGCAGTGCGCTGCTGATGGCCACCGTTGGTATTCGCCGAGGCCACTGGCGACGCTGGCTGCGCATCGCCCTAATCGCCTTCCCGCTGCTCAGGCGTAACCCGCCACGCCACACTGACAAGACGGCGAACGCGACTAAAGATAGCTATACAGAGGATTAATCTGGCCACAATCTTGCTTAGTCACCCGGCTATAACGCCCACTGGGGCGTCTTGCCTGGCTAAGGAACTGCGCAGTGTTCAACGGTCAACCGCTTGCTGTTTTCCAACCTTTTATCGATACCGCCACCGGGCGGATCGCCGGCGTCGAAGCCTTGGCGCGCCTGCGCACTGACGATGGCCAACTGCACTCCGCTGGCCCGTTGTTTAGCGACCCGAAAACCCCGCCTGCCGCTCTGCGCCGCCTCGACCGCGAGGTGCGCCAACAAGCGCTCACACGCTTCCACGAAGCCCCGCAGGACTGGTTCCTCAGCCTGAATATTTCGCCACGCTGGATCAGCCGGCTGCGCCCCGAACAAGCCTTGCCCAGCCTGAAACAACTGGAGCGCAGCGGTATCGACCCCGCGCGCATCGTCTTCGAGATTACTGAGTTAGGTGGTGCCAGCGCACGCCTACCAGGCGTGGTCGAGCGCTACCGACAAGCCGGTGCACGGATCGCCATTGACGACTTCGGCGCCGGCTACTCGCAGCTCGACCGTGTGCTGGCCTTGCAACCCGATATTCTCAAGTTAGACATGCGCCTGTTCCAACAGGCTGCCCGTGGTGGGCCGAGCAGCGAAGTGGTTAAAGCACTGGCGCAAATGGCGGAAAAAACCGGTTGCTGGATCATTGCCGAAGGCGTGGAAACCGAAGCCGAGCTGGACTTTGCCCTGGAGTGCGGCGCGCGCTATGTGCAGGGTTATCTGTTTGCCAAACCCGAAGAGTCTTTTTTCAGCAGCAATGCCTTCGTCAAACGCTTTGCTCACTTGCGCGACCATTATGTGCAGCAAAAACTCGCCGAGCGTGCGCGCCTGATGAGCTTGCGCCAGCAGCTGGGCGAACTGATGAACAGTTTCAAACGCTGGATCGAAGGCGGCTCACTCCCTGATCTGTTGCCGCAACCGCACGCCTCCCCTTGGCTGCTGCGCATCTTCCAATGCGACCGCCACGGCACCCAGCTTACGGCCAACCTAGAGTGGCACGCACCGCACTGGCGTAGCGACGCGCGCTATGTCGGCCATAACTGGTCATGGCGACCGTATTTTTACCAGCTGCTGGCTGAAGGTTGGGATGAGCGCCGGCTGATTCTCTCCAGCACCTACCGCGATGCCACCACCAACCAGTACTGCCTGACCGCCGGGCAATTTATCGACAACGGCAAACGCCTGCTGCTGATTGATATTGATGCTGCGGGTTTTTAACGCTGAAACCGCGCCATGTATTTGAGCCGATAGCGTACTCACTGGCTCTGCCGCAGCAACTAGGCTTAACGGGCTGAAGCCCAAATGGGAGGCAGGCCAAATGCCCACTGCGCTGTTGCTACGTTGCTCGCTGTGTTGGCTGATGTTGCTGGCTATCAATCAGAGTCATGGGCAAACGCCTGTGACTTATCAGGATATTGCGCCGATTTTGCAAAGCCGCTGCGTGCTCTGTCATGCCGGCGCACAACCGCCACTGGACTTAGCCCTGGACAGCCTGGAACACCTGCTGAGGGGCAGCCGTAATGGCCCTATCGTGAAAAAAGGCGACGCAACAGGCAGTGAGCTGATCAAGCGACTAACAGGCAGCCGCCTGCCCCGCATGCCCCTGACCGGCCCGCCGTTTCTCAGTGACGTACAAATCAGCCTGTTGGAGCGCTGGATAAACGACGGCCTGCAGCCGAGCCCGGCAAACCTGCCAGCCGCCCTAGCGCAGCCCCCTGGAGCCGGTGAGCCAGTCGATTACAGCCATGTTGAAGCCATCTTTATCTTACGTTGCGCTAAGTGCCATTCGCCTTATGGGCTGCTCGGCCCGGACCCTGAAGGTTACGTACTGACGTCTTACGCCGAGGTTATCAACACGGCTGACCGCGCCCGCGTGGTTCCTGGCGCAGCAGATGCCAGCGAACTGGTACGGCGAATTCGTGGCCAAGCGCGGCCGCGCATGCCCTATGACGGCCCACCGTTTCTTGATGACGAAGAAATTGCCTTGATCGTGGCCTGGGTTCAACAAGGTGCCAGGGACGCTAAGGGCATTCCCGCCGAATTACCCGTCGGCAGCAAAGTGCGCCTGCATGGCACACTCGGGCCGAACTGGACCTTGGATGGCCTGCCGCTGCAGGTCACCCCTACCACGCGCATAGATGATGCTCCGCAGCCGGGTGACTACGTGCAAGTACGTGGTCGAATTCAACGCGACGGCGCACTGCGCATTGAGCGCATTCGACCACGCTAACAACGGCAATTAAGGCGACCTAAGCCCTCACGCCCAACAAATAACCGCGATGCCACAACAACCTAAACCAATGAGGGCCCAGGGTATGCCGTGTGCGCCATGGCCATGTCCACATGGTTGATGGTGCTCATAATTTGCTCAGGCTCAGTCAAGGTCGGGGCCATCGTCCAGCGGTCCAGCGCATCATTGCCCACGCGCAGCATGCCGGTGTGATTAGCGTCGTTAAAGTCCACCAACGGGTCAGGGTCGTAGAACCCCAGCCGGTAGCGCACCAGGTCGATATCCGCGCGAGCACCCGTCAAAAACAACCAGCCCGGTTCGATATGATGACGCGCAACGTACTCGCGTAAGCGCTCCGGGGTGTCCATCTCCGGCTGCAGCGAAATCGAGTACATAAACACATCACGCCCTACCCGCTCACCGAGCATTTTTTGCACCAGACGCAAATTAGCCGTACTCACCGGGCAACTGCGCTCACACTGGGCGTACATCATGTTGAAGGTCACCACCTTGCCGCGGATCAGGTCGTCATAGAACTTCACCGCCTGGCCTTCGTGGGTGTACAGGGTCACATTGGGGAAGTTCTGCGTACCTGCCGAGCCCCGCACGACTGCCGGCGGCAACCCACTGCCGCGCTGCCATGCAGCAGCGCCCAGCGCAGCCACACCCAAGCCCATACCTGCCAGCAACTTTCTTCGCGTATTCATCAAACATCCTCCTGAATCTTTTCACCAACCTGCCCAGCAGCCATCAGACAATGTCCCAGCGCAGCATCATCGCGTGGTCCTCATGGATGAGGTTGTGGCAATGCATGACGTACTTGCCTTTGTAATCGCGAAAACGCAGCAAAACGCGAATGGTGGTACGGCCGTTGACCACAAACACATCCTTACGCCCGCGCTCATGCGCAGGAATAACTACATTGCGGCCATCCGTGGTTTTGCTCAGGATGCGGCCCTCCTCGAAGTGAATGTGGATCGGGTGATCCCAGCCATCATCGATGCTGGCCAACTCCCAGATTTCCATGCTGCCTAGGGGGATTTGCGCGCGCGGTACGTTGACGTTGACGAACTGTGCATTGATCGCCCACATGTTTTGCCTGCGCTCAAAAACAAAGCGCCTAACCGGCAGCGCCGCCAATTGCGCGGTAGTCGGTAACGGCCGCAGTGGGCGCAGCACGCTTGGCACCTGGCTAAGGTCCTGCTCGGGTGGCTCACGGTCGACCACAATCTTCAGCACCCGCACACCGGGGGCCACCACCTGATAAGGCCGACGGGTGTCTTCATTCAGCCGATGGGTCAGGCGATTGACCACATACAACTCGGTCCCCAGCGGGTAGCGGGAAAAATCCACCACAATGTCGCCACGCTCAGCCACGCTTAAGCGCACAAAAGTTTGATTGAGCAGCGGTCTTTCCAGCAGATTGCCGTCATTGGCAATGTAGGTGAATGGCTGAATTACATTGTTCGGCCGCACCAGGTAAAACTGGTAGAAACGACTCGGCCCCTCATTAAGCAGGCGCAAACGATACTTGCGCCGCGCCACACGCAACACCGGTTCAATCTTGCCGTTGACGAGCACCTTGTCACCGAGCACACCATCTGGATTGACCTGGTCGTAATAGAGCATGCCGTCGGCATCAAAGCGGCGGTCGGCAAAGCCCAGCGGGTAATCGTACGGATGGCTAGGTAAGCGCAGCGCACCAGGGGTGGGATCACGTTCATTACCCGAATCCAGCGCATCAAACAGGCAGTAGAACCCCACCAGCCCACGGACAATATTCGGTGCAGTGAAGTCGGTGGTGTGGTTGTGGTAGAACAGCGTACCCAGAGCTTCGCGGTAGTCGCCAATACCGTTCTGCATCTCGTCGTAACCGGCATAGATATTTGAGTAGAGATGATCCTTAAAGCCACCAGGCGAGGTCAGGGTTGGTCCGGCCTTGGTGACGCTGTAATAGTCGCCAGGAAAGCCATCGCTCTCCGAACCAATGTGCAGGTTATGCAAGTGAGTGGAAATTTCCGGGGTGCCAAAGCCGACATGGTTCGCCGGTAAGTCGTTGTAGATTCGGCAAAGAACCGGGTGCCCGTAATGGGCAAATACCACCGGACTTAGGATGCTTAAATCCGGATCTTTAGCCTGATAGGTCCACACGCTTTGCGCCGGATACGAGGGGCTGAACACCCAGTTATCCCGTTGCGCGGCGTGCAATTCATAAGGCTCCGCCGTCGCGGAAAACTCGCTCCAGCGTTGATGCGCTGGACGCCCTGCTTCACCGCCGGCCACATTCGCGGTTTCGGTGGGCGGTGGGTCTAAGGTTTCAGCGCCCAGCACACCGATGACATCCGGAAGAAACTCCTGCCACGGCACTGTTGGCGGGCTGGCAGCAACCGCTGCCACACTTTCTCCCGAGCGCAACAGTAGCGGCGCAGCTATCACGGCGGCGCTGCCCTTGAGGAAGTTACGGCGCGACGGCTGCTCTACTGCATCGCTAACCAATGGGGCCGTGACTGACTCACCCGGCTGTTCTGTGGGTGTTGCCAAGAGTGAAGATTTCATAAACATCCACCTCCCCGGCTACCGGCTCTCCACCCACTCAGGATCTCCATATCGGCCAAATGACAGGGCGAAAGACGTGCGCCGTATGCTGAAGCAAAACATCAATAGCGAACGCTCGGGGGCAAGCTTCACAACCCGTTGTAAGCCAACCACCGGTTATCGATTACAGTCAGCGTGTTAGGCCGGATTCCCAAGCGAGAGTGCCGTGCGCTGGTCTCAGCCAGCAGGAGGGGGGGGGCCATGCGATTGCAGCAAAGCACTGAGTACAGGAAACAACAGAGATGCTCGGCATCTCAGCGAGTCAGTAGACATAATATTCTCCCTAGCAGTAACGCTTACACCGAACCCAGAGCGCTCCCCCACGCACTGAGCCCATCTTTTCAAGCACTCACTTAACTATTAACCTGGCAAATAAATAGGGCATATTAGATAATCTGTCTCCATGAAAATAGATGCCCGTAAACTCAGCCCCCAAGAACAACGTGAAAAGCGCTCCACGGCCCTACGCATGCGTGAGCAGGGTTACACCTACAAGGC
>JAHIWP010000074.1 GCA_018816095.1 Gammaproteobacteria bacterium | reverse complement strand
GCGCTCCCGGCAGAGGTATTTATTACTTCATGTACATGCTTGGCTAGGGCGCTAGGTCTGAAAGGCTTATACAAATAATCATCTAAGGCTGTGTTGAAATCTTTTTCCGGCTTTCGAATGACCCGATTTGTTGCAAGTATTATGCACGGGATATTAGAGTTTCCAGTAGCGCTCCGAGCGGAAAGTGGAGATGCAGCCTCATAATCAGCCATATCGTTATCGACAATTATTCCTGCGAAGGTGCAGGTATGCATGATTGCGATAGCCTCTCTACAGCTACCTGCTTCAACCACCGTGTATCCGGATGACTCCAGATGCTTGCGAGCCTGGGCGCGGAGGACGGGATGTTCGTGTATTACAAGCAGCTTTGGAGGCACCGATTTATCAAAACGTATCATTTTCTGGCAGCTCATAGATCGTGTTGGGGGAGTCACCGAGCGGTCGCTGTTTCAAAATCACGGCGATCCTGATCCCTCCGCAACGAATCTAGGGGGCTGAGGGGTTGAATTGAAACGATTAGCGCAGTAGCATGGATTTATACATTGTAAGTGCATGATTATGAATAAATAAATTGCAAAACGTGAATTTTGAAACGGTTTTCTGCGGGTTATTCAAGGACGCGGTTAACTGAGACCTCGAACCCGGGGCCATCGGCCCCGGACGACTGCGCCCTGGCCCGCGTGCTCACGCCCTTCCTGTGGCCAGATGTAGTCCTTGCGACAAACCGCTACAATGCGCCGCCTTTTCTTGACTCTTTGCGAGGCCTCGCGCATGAAATTCCGTTTTCTTCTGTGGATGCTGGGCCGCCTGATGGCCAAGGCCAGCCGTGAAAACCCGGCGTTCCAACAGCAATTGGTTGACCGCGACATGGTCTTCCAACTGCACACCCTGGACGGCAAAGTAGCCCGTCACTTCATCGTTAAAGATCAGCGCATCACCAGCAAGCGTGGCCCGGTCAGCGAGCCAGCATTCGCCCTCGGCTTCAAGGATGCGGCTTATGGTTTCTCCACCATGAGCGCGAAAAACAAGCAGCTGGCCTTTATGCAGGGTATTCAGAACAAGGACATCCAGATCCAGGGCAACCCGGCGCTGGTGATCTGGTTCCAGGGCTTGACCAAATACCTGATGCCGAAGAAAAAAGCCGCCGCCAAAAAAGCTGCCTGATCCGCAGCTGTGCGCGTCGGCACTGGCCGCCGCGCATGCCTTTCGCTAGGCTGGGCGTAGTCATAGTGAGAGCTTGCCCATGCGTTTGTTGCTGATCGCCCTGTTGTTTTCCTCCCTTGCCCACGCCGCGCCCCCGAAAACTGCAGCCTTTGCACCGGTATTTGAGCTGGCCGGTATCCGTTTGCTCTGCGAACAGGCTGCGCCGCTGGTGCAGCGCGGTCTGCCGGATAAACAGCACGCGCAGTTGGCCAAGGTGTTTGCCGCTGATGGGCTGTGCTTGGACCTGGCCAAGCGCCTGGCCGATAAGCTCGATCAAGCCCAGTTGCAACAGGCTAGGAACCTACTCGAAAGCCCACTGGCGCAGGGTTTTACTGCCGCCGAGCGCTCTGTCGGGGAGGGCGGTGCAGAAGGCCTGGCGGCCTATCGCCAACAACTGAGCGAGCGTCCGCCGCGCGAGGAGCGTATGGCTCTGGTACGGCGCCTGGATGCTGCCGCACACACCACCGCCCTGGCGACGTTGTTGCGCTATGAAGCCGGTAAGACCCAGGCGTTTCTGGCCTTGCAAGGCCGTGGCGAAAGTATCGACGAAAAAGCCCTGAGCACTCAGACCAAGACTCAGCAAGACGCGCTGCGCGCCTCCAGTGCCGAAGCTGTGGAGTCTTTTATGCTCTACGCCTACCGGCAGATGCCCAGCGAGCAACTGGCTGAGTATGCGGCGTTGTATGAGCAGCCCGCCGTAGCGCAGTTGCTTGATAGCAGCGCGCAGATTTTGCCTGAGCTGTTCGCCGCACGGCGTGCGCAGCTGAAAAAGTAGTCTTCGGTTGAAACGAAAAAGGGGCCCGTAGGCCCCTTTGTGTTTTCTGCCGCTTTAGTGCGCAGGATGGAATTGCGCCGCCAGTTCGCGCAGCGCGACTTCGGCGGCCAGCACCTTGCTCACCGCGTCTTCGGCTTTTTCACGGCTGATTCCCAAATTATCGAACAGGCTTTGCGGGATCTCGTTCTGCGGGCCGGCACCGATGCCGCGGTTGCGCAGCAGGCTGACCGACAGGCACACCAGGTTTGGATAGGCCGCATGTGCACCGGTGTACTCGGGGTCGTGCTGGAAGCGCAGGGCGCTGACCAGCTCTTCTGGCATGTCCCAGTAGCGCATCAGCCAGGCGCCGATTTGCTCGCGGCTGATACCCAGCAGATGTTGCTCGATATAGCTGTGCGACAGGTGCGGGTTGACCTCCAGGTGGCGACAGATCAGTGAAAAATGTGGCGGGAACACATGCGCCAAGACCAGGTAGCCGAAATTGTGCAGCAGGCCGGCGAGGTAGCTCAGGCCTGCTTCCGGGCGTTGCGCGCGGGGGATGGCGCGGGTTAGGCCTTCGATCACGGCAGCGCTATAAATCGCCTGTTGCCAGTAGGGCGTAGCGTGTTGTGGCTGGTCTTTGGGCAGGCTTAGGGTTTTACCCAGGGCCAGGTTGATCACCAGGTCAAAGCCCAGCACGCGGACGATGGCGTCTTCCACCGAACGGATTTTGCCGGGTGCGGCGTAGTAGGGCGAGGCTGCCCAGCTGACCACCTGAGCGGCCAGTGCCGGGTCGGTTTCGACCACGCCGGTGATGTCATCAACGGTGGCGTCCGGGTCGACGCGCAGCTTGATGATCTTCTGCGCGGTTTCCGGCAACGGTGGAATCTCGATGGTTTCTTCCAGCCGTTGCTGGATCCGGCGGGCGGTAAACGCCTGGACCGCCTGGGTGATTTCCGCACGGTCGTCGTCCGGGCGGTCGAGGTTCAGGTGAATATTGCTTAGCGGCTCGCCGAAGCGCGCGGCGCTGGCCTTGCTTAGCAGGCTCTTGAATGTGTCGCTGGCGAGTTCGAGAAGAACCCCGGGCTGGCCTGAGGCGATATACAGGCTAGGGACGTCCAGCAGGCGCTCGTCATACAGGCACGGCGAGCTGGTCAGCGGCGGCAGGCCGGGTAGCGTTTTCAGGTTGTGCTTGCCGAGCATGCGCTCCAGGCGATCCGGTTTAACCGCCACCAGCTGGCGCCCGGTGAGTTCGGTCAGGCGGTTGAGATCGAGCAGCTGATTTTGTGGATAGAGCACCAGCAGCGCACCCACGGCATCGTCGAGCAACACCGCCTGCAAGCGTTGCGCGCTTGGTAGGCTCGGCTGGTCGTGGCAGATGCGGTACGGCAGGCCAAGCTTATCCAGCAATTGCAGAATCACCGCAGGCGGGTGCGGAGCAGTGTCAGGGGCAAGGGCAAGTTCAGTCATGGCGGTTTCCGGCAGAGGCGGCATTAAGGCGAGTATAAACAGCCGACTGGCGAAAATGCGGCACAGGTAGCAGTTGTCTTGTGCGCTGGATCACACTTGCCCGTATTGTTGACCGTGCCGTAGCCAGCGCTCAAGTAGCGGGCTGACATGCTGCGGCCAGTGTTCCAGCAGTGCTTGCGCGGCGTCGCGCACGGCGGGCAGCAAGTCGGCATCGCGCATCAGGTCGGCCACCTTGAATTGCAGCAGGCCGGTCTGGCGGGTGCCGAGCATCTCGCCGGGGCCGCGTAACTCCAGGTCTTTTTCGGCGATGACAAAGCCATCGCAGGTTTCGCGCATGATTGCTAAGCGCTGGCGACCCAATTGTGACAACGGTGCGTGATAGAGCAGCAAGCAATGGCTGACGGCACTGCCCCGGCCGACGCGCCCGCGCAGTTGGTGCAGTTGCGCCAGGCCCAGACGCTCAGGGTTTTCGATGATCATCAGGCTTGCATTCGGTACGTCGACGCCCACCTCGATCACCGTGGTGGCGACCAGTAGCTGCAGCTGCCCCTGTTTGAACTGGTCCATCACTGCAGCTTTTTCCGCCGGCTTCATCCGCCCGTGGATCAGTCCCACATTTAGCCCGCCGAGCGCGGCGGTCAGATCGGCGAAGGTAGTTTCGGCGGCCTGGCAGGTCAGCTCTTCGGATTCCTCGATCAGCGTACATACCCAGTAAGCCTGGCGGCCTTCATTACAGGCCAGGCGCACGCGTTCGACCACTTCCAGGCGGCGGCTGTCGGCGATCACCAAGGTATTCACCGGGGTACGGCCGGGCGGCAGTTCGTCGAGGATCGAGGTGTCGAGGTCGGCGTAGGCGCTCATCGCCAGGGTCCGCGGGATGGGCGTGGCGGTCATGATCAGCTGGTGCGGGCACATGCGTCCGCCAATACCTTTCTGCCTTAGTGCTAGACGCTGCTGCACGCCGAAGCGGTGCTGCTCATCAATGATCACCAGGGCGAGTTTCTGGAACTGCACTTCATCCTGAAACAACGCGTGGGTGCCGACCACCATGGGCGCGCCGCCAGCGATCTGTTCCAGGGCGCTAGCGCGGGCCTTGCCCTTGAGCTTGCCGGCCAGCCAGGCGACCTCCAGGCCCAGTGGTGCGAGCCATTTACTGAAGTTGATGAAGTGCTGCTCGGCGAGAATCTCAGTGGGCGCCATCAGCGCCACTTGATAACCGGCTTCCAGTGCTTGCAAGGCGGCAAAGGCGGCGACCACGGTTTTGCCAGCGCCCACGTCACCCTGCACCAGGCGCAGCATGGGCTCGTGTTGGCTGAGGTCATAGGCGATTTCCGCGCCGACCCGCTGTTGCGCACCGGTGGGGGTAAAGCCCAGGTTGGCCAGGTATTGCTGCGGTAGGTTTTTCGCCAGTGGCATGGCCGGTGCCTGCTGCGCGCGCACGCTTTCGCGCAGGCGTTGCAGCGACAGTTGATGGGTCAGCAGTTCCTCGAAGGCCAGGCGGTGTTGCGCCCAGTGGCGGCCTTCGGCGAGTTCCTCCAGGTCGGCATCCGGCGGTGGCCGATGCAGGTAGCGAATCGCCTGATCGAGCGGGCTGAGTTGGTAGTCGTCGGCCAGTTCGCGCGGCAGCCAGTCCGGCAGGCTGTGCGGGCCGAGGCGGGCCAAGGCCTGTTCGCTGAGCTGGCGCAGGCGCTGCTGGGTCAGGCCTTCGGTGGTCGGGTAGATCGGCGTCAGCGTTTGCTCGACGGCTATCGGCTCGCTGCCCGTCAGTGCGCGGTATTCAGGGTGATAGATTTCCAGACCTGAGGAGCCGGGGCGAACTTCACCGTAGCAGCGCACTTGGGTACCGCGCTTGAGGCCTTCTTTTTGCGCCTGGCTGAAGTGATAGAAGCGCAAAGAGAGGGTGCCGCTACTGTCCTGCAGGCGCACCAGCAGGCTGCGCCGCCGGCCCATGACGACATCCGCACCGGCGACGATGCCTTCAACCACCGCGTCCTGGCCGGGGCGCAGGGCGCCAATCGGCACGATACGGGTACGATCCTGGTAGCGCAGCGGCAGGTGAAACAGCACATCCTGCAGAGTTTCCAGGCCGACCTTGGCGAGTTTTTCGGCCAGGGCCGCACCCACGCCTTTCAGCGCGGTGACAGAAACCGCCGCCAGCTCGGTCATGGCCTGCTTTAGCTGCTCTTGGGCAGTGGTTTGGCCACCGAACAGAGGCGGATCGAGTCGGTTAGTACTTCGATGGCATTCGGCCGCGGGAAGCTGGCGCGCCAGGCGATAGCGACGGTGCGGAATGGCGCGGGCGGGCTGAGCGGGCGTACTTCAATCACGCCGGGAGCGTAATGATGGCTGTCGACCGCGGAGAACGGCAGGATCGACACGCCAAGGCCCGAGGCGACCATATGGCGGATGGTTTCCAGCGAGCTGGATTCCACCGTGGTGTGCTTGGCGCTGTCTTCGCCACCCTTGCGCAGGGTCGGGCAGGCTTCCAGCACCTGATCGCGGAAGCAGTGGCCTTCGCCGAGCAGCAACAGGCTCTTGTCATTCAGCAGCTTGCTGTCGATGGTCTTCAGCTCAGCCCAGGGGTGGCCGGCCGGCAGCAGGGCGTAGAACGGCTCGTCATACAGCGGCTTGGTCAGCACATCGGCTTCGTGGAAGGGCAGGGCGATGATGATCGCGTCCAACTCACCATTGCGCAGCTTGTCGCGCAGTACGTGGGTGAAGTTTTCCTCGATATACAGCGGCATGTCGGGTGCGACGCGGTGCAGTTGCGGAATCAGATGCGGGAACAGGTAAGGACCGACGGTGTAGATCGCGCCGATTTTCAGCGGCGCGGCCATCTGGTTTTTACCGGCTTGGGCCAGCTCACGGATGCCTTGAGCCTGCTCCAGTACTTTCTGCGCCTGGGTGACGATGCCTTCCCCGACTGGCGTCAGGCGCACTGCGCTCTTGCTGCGCTCGAAGATCAGCACACCCAGTTCATCTTCGAGTTTCTTCACCCCGACCGACAGTGTCGGCTGGCTGACATGGCAACGTTCGGCCGCGCGGCCGAAGTGCTGCTCTTGAGCGAGGGTGACTATGTAACGCAGTTCGGTGAGGGTCATAGTCTTTATCCATTGAGATGCAGCCAAGCATAGCGGCTGTCTTCAATGGAACCAACTGTTGATCCGGTTCCATGGCTGTGGCTGAGGGGTTAGAATTGTTCGGGTAATTGTCTACAGGTTAATGTCGCTTTGTGGACAAAAAATAATTAGTTACTAATGTGTTGTGCGCATAGAATTGCGGCCATACTTTGTCGGCGCCCCAAGTTGGGTTTTGCACGCGCCTCAATAAAACCATACAAGCCGCCCCTTTACCCAAGGAGTACCGGCATGCCTGATGCGGTAACGACCATGTCCCATAACTGGGCTTTTGCTGTGTTTTTGCTCGGAGTATTCGGGCTTATCGCCTTTATGCTCGGCCTGTCCAGCCTGCTGGGAAGTAAAGCCTGGGGGCGCAGCAAGAACGAACCTTTTGAGTCCGGTATGTTGCCCGTAGGCAGCGCGCGCCTGCGCCTGTCAGCCAAATTTTATCTGGTCGCGATGCTCTTCGTGATCTTCGATGTTGAAGCCCTCTTTCTCTTTGCTTGGGCCGTCTCGGTGCGCGAAAGCGGCTGGGCTGGGCTAATCGAAGCTACAGTCTTTATAGCAATTCTGTTGGCAGGTCTTGTCTACCTTTGGCGGATCGGGGCGCTCGATTGGGCACCTCAGGGACGTCGCGAGCGGCAGGCGAAGCTAAAACAATGAGGCTTTGGCAATGCAATACAAACTTACTCGGATCGATCCGGATGCGCCCAATGAGCGCTATCCGGTCGGCGAGCGGGAGACGGTTTCCGACCCGCTGCTAGACGATCAAGTCCACAAGAACATCTACATGGGCAAGCTCTCGGATGTTCTTAATGGCGCAGTGAACTGGGGGCGCAAGAACTCCCTGTGGCCCTATAACTTCGGGCTGTCCTGCTGCTATGTGGAAATGACCACCGCCTTTACTGCGCCGCATGACGTTGCGCGTTTTGGTGCGGAAGTGATTCGAGCCTCCCCACGCCAGGCAGACTTTATGGTCATTGCCGGCACCTGCTTTATCAAGATGGCCCCGGTCATCCAGCGTCTGTATGAACAGATGCTGGAACCCAAGTGGGTGATCTCCATGGGTTCGTGCGCCAACTCTGGCGGCATGTACGACATCTACTCGGTGGTCCAGGGTGTCGACAAGTTTCTGCCGGTCGACGTCTATATCCCCGGCTGCCCACCGCGCCCCGAGGCTTTTCTGCAAGGCTTGATGCTGTTGCAGGAATCCATTGGCCAGGAGCGCCGGCCGTTGTCCTGGGTGGTTGGCGATCAAGGTGTTTACCGTGCCGACATGCCTTCGCAGAAAGAGCAGCGTCGTGCCGAGCGCATCGCCGTAACCAACCTGCGCAGCCCCGACGAAGTGTGAGCCTGGGCTCGCATGAGCCCGCCTACTGACGCCGTTGACCGATAGCGACCGAGACCATGACTGCAGACAGCATTCTGTCCATACCGCCGTACAAGCCTGATGACCAAGATGTGGTCGTCGAACTGAATTCCCGTTTTGGCGCTGACGCCTTTACCGCGCAAAGCACCCGTACCGGCATGCCGGTATTGTGGGTGGCCCGTGAGCGGCTGGTCGAAATCCTGACCTTCCTGCGCAACCTGCCACGCCCTTACGTCATGCTGTATGACCTGCATGGCGTCGATGAGCGCCTGCGCACCCAGCGCCGTGGCTTGCCCGGTGCGGATTTCACCGTGTTTTACCACCTAATGTCGCTGGAGCGGAACAGCGACATCATGCTCAAGGTGGCGCTCAGTGAGCGTGACCTGAATATGCCCAGCGTCACCAGCATCTGGCCCAACGCCAACTGGTATGAGCGCGAAGTCTGGGACCTCTACGGTATTCACTTTACCGGCCACCCGCACCTGACCCGGATCATGATGCCGCCGACCTGGGAAGGTCACCCGCTGCGCAAGGACTACCCGGCGCGCGCCACTGAGTTCGACCCGTTCAGCCTGACCCTGGCCAAGCAGCAGCTCGAGGAAGAAGCCGCGCGCTTCAAGCCGGAAGACTGGGGCATGAAACGCGGCGGCGAGCACGAGGACTATATGTTCCTCAACCTTGGTCCGAATCACCCATCGGCCCACGGTGCGTTCCGCATCATTTTGCAGCTCGATGGTGAAGAGATCGTCGATTGCGTACCGGAGATCGGCTACCACCACCGTGGTGCCGAAAAGATGGCCGAACGGCAGAGCTGGCACAGCTTTATTCCCTACACCGACCGCATCGATTACCTCGGTGGGGTGATGAACAACCTGCCGTACGTATTGGCCGTGGAAAAGCTCGCGGGCATCACCGTGCCGCAGCGGGTCGATGTGATTCGCATCATGATGGCCGAGTTCTTCCGCATCACCAGCCACCTGCTGTTTCTCGGGACTTATATTCAGGACGTCGGCGCGATGACCCCGGTGTTCTTCACCTTCACCGACCGCCAGCGCGCTTATAAGGTGATCGAGGCGATTACCGGCTTCCGCCTGCACCCGGCTTGGTATCGCATCGGCGGCGTCGCTCACGACCTGCCGCGCGGCTGGGATCGTCTGGTCAAGGAATTCGTCGACTGGCTGCCCAAGCGCCTCGACGAGTACGAAAAAGCCGCCCTGAAGAACAGCATTCTCAAGGCGCGGACCATCGGTGTGGCGCAGTACAACACCAAAGAAGCGCTGGAATGGGGCACCACGGGTGCCGGTTTGCGCGCCACCGGCTGTGATTTCGACCTGCGCAAAGCGCGGCCGTATTCCGGCTACGAGAACTTCGAGTTTGAAGTGCCGCTGGCGGCCAATGGCGATGCCTATGACCGCTGCATGGTGCGTGTGGAAGAGATGCGTCAGAGCATCAAAATCATCGACCAGTGCCTGCGCAACATGCCGGCGGGCCCTTACAAGGCGGATCACCCGCTGACCACGCCGCCGCCGAAAGAGCGCACGCTGCAGCACATCGAAACCCTGATCACCCACTTCCTGCAGGTTTCCTGGGGCCCGGTCATGCCGGCCAACGAAAGCTTCCAGATGATCGAGGCGACCAAGGGCATCAACAGTTATTACCTGACCAGCGACGGCAGCACCATGAGCTACCGCACGCGCATTCGTACGCCAAGCTTCCCGCACCTGCAGCAGATCCCTTCGGTGATTCGCGGCAGCATGGTGGCTGACCTGATCGCGTATCTGGGCAGTATCGACTTCGTTATGGCCGACGTGGACCGCTGATGATGAACACACTTATTCAGACTGACCGTTTTGCCTTGAGCGACGCCGAGCGCTCGGCCATCGAGCATGAAATGCATCACTACGAAGACCCGCGCGCGGCGTCGATCGAAGCGTTGAAAATTGTGCAGAAAGCCCGTGGTTGGGTGCCGGACGGCGCGGCGGATGCTATCGGCGAGATCCTCGGCATCCCGGCCAGCGACGTCGAAGGTGTGGCCACCTTCTATAGTCAGATTTTCCGTCAGCCGGTGGGCCGCCACATTATCCGCGTATGCGACAGCATGACCTGCTACGTCGGTGGCCATGAGTCGGTCGTCGCTGAAATGCACAAGCAGCTCGGTATCGGCCTCGGCGAGACCACCAGTGACAGCCGCTTTACCCTGCTGCCGGTGTGCTGCCTGGGCAACTGCGACAAGGCCCCGGCGCTGATGATCGACGATGACACCTTTGGCAATCTGCAGGCCGACGGCGTCGCCAAACTGCTGGAGGCTTACGCATGACTACGCTGACGTCCATGGGGCCGGCTAACACCATCGCCCGCAGTGAAGAAACTCACCCGCTGACCTGGCGCCTGCGTGACGACGGCCAGCCGGTGTGGCTGGAGGAGTACCAGCAGAAGAACGGCTACGCCGCTGCGCGCAAAGCGCTGAGCGAAATGGCTCAGGCCGATATCGTGCAGACGGTGAAAGACGCCGGCCTCAAAGGCCGTGGTGGTGCCGGCTTCCCCACCGGGGTGAAGTGGGGCCTGATGCCCGCCGATGAATCGATGAACATCCGCTACCTGCTGTGCAACGCGGATGAAATGGAGCCCAACACCTGGAAAGACCGCATGCTCATGGAGCAGCTGCCGCACCTGTTGGTGGAAGGCATGCTGATTTCCGCGCGCGCACTCAAGGCCTATCGCGGCTATATCTTTCTGCGCGGCGAGTACGTCGATGCGGCGGCGAATCTTAATCGCGCTATCGAGGAAGCCAAGGCCGCCGGCCTGCTGGGCAAGAACATCCTCGGCAGCGGTTTCGATTTCGAGCTATTCGTCCACACCGGTGCCGGGCGTTATATCTGCGGTGAAGAAACCGCGCTGATTAACTCACTCGAAGGCCGCCGCGCCAACCCGCGCGCCAAGCCGCCGTTTCCCGCCGCCGTCGGCGTGTGGGGTAAGCCGACCTGTGTGAATAACGTGGAAACCCTGTGCAACGTGCCGGCCATCGTCGGTAATGGCGTGGACTGGTACAAAAGCCTGGCTCGCCCCGAGAGTGAAGACCACGGCACCAAGCTGATGGGCTTCTCCGGCAAGGTGAAGAACCCTGGTCTGTGGGAACTGCCCTTTGGTGTGAGCGCCCGTGAGCTGTTCGAAGACTATGCCGGCGGCATGCGCGACGGCTACACGCTGAAATGCTGGCAGCCTGGTGGCGCTGGTACCGGCTTCCTTCTGCCCGAGCACCTCGATGCGTTGATGTACGCCGGCGGTATCGGCAAGGTCGGCACGCGCATGGGCACCGGCTTGGCATTGGCGGTGGACGACAGTGTCAGCATGGTTTCGCTGCTGCGCAATATGGAAGAGTTCTTTGCCCGCGAATCCTGCGGCTGGTGCACGCCGTGCCGTGATGGCCTGCCGTGGAGCGTGAAAATTCTCCGTGCGCTGGAGCGTAAGCAAGGCACTGCCGAAGACATCCAAACCCTGCTGGGGCTGGTCAACTTCCTCGGCCCTGGCAAAACCTTCTGCGCCCATGCACCGGGTGCGGTTGAGCCGTTGGGCAGTGCGATCAAGTATTTCCGTCCGGAGTTCGAGGCTGGCGTATCCAGCTCCGCAGCTCCGGCGACGACGGGGCAATTCGTTCCCGCTTAAAAAATTGGCGCTCTGGCGGCCACTGACCTGGCCCCGCAGCACACCGTGATTCCATTAGCCAAGCCCGCTTCGGCGGGTAAAGAAGAAACCTGAACCATGGCCACTATCCACGTAGACGGCATAGATTTCGAAGTCGATGGGGCGGACAACCTGCTGCAGGCCTGCCTGTCCCTCGGGCTCGATATCCCTTACTTCTGCTGGCACCCCGCGCTCGGTAGCGTTGGTGCCTGCCGCCAGTGCGCGGTCAAGCAGTACAGCGATGAAAACGACACCCGCGGGCGTATCGTCATGTCCTGCATGACGCCCGCCACTGACAACACCTGGATCAGCATCGACGATGAAGAATCCAAGGCGTTTCGCGCCAGCGTCGTCGAGTGGCTGATGACCAACCACCCGCACGACTGCCCGGTGTGCGAGGAGGGTGGCCATTGCCACCTGCAAGACATGACGGTGATGACCGGCCACAACCAGCGCCGTTATCGCTTCACCAAGCGCACCCACCAGAACCAGCAGCTCGGGCCTTTTATTTCTCACGAGATGAACCGCTGCATCGCCTGCTACCGCTGCGTGCGTTACTACAAGGATTACGCTGGGGGCACCGATCTGGGCGTGTACGGCGCGCACGACAACGTGTACTTCGGCCGCGTTGAAGACGGCGTGTTGGAGAGCGAATTCTCCGGCAACCTGGTCGAGGTTTGCCCGACCGGCGTGTTCACCGACAAAACCCACTCCGAGCGCTACAACCGTAAGTGGGATATGCAGTTTGCCCCGAGCATCTGCCACGGCTGCGCCAGCGGCTGCAATATCAGCCCCGGCGAGCGCTACGGCGAACTGCGACGCATCGAAAACCGCTTCAACGGTGATGTGAACCAGTACTTCCTCTGCGACCGTGGGCGTTTCGGCTATGGCTACGTCAACCGCACGGATCGTCCGCGTCAGCCGCTGCTGGTGAATAAAGAGGGTGGCGAAAAGCTCGGTATCGACGCCGCGCTGGACAAGGCTGCCGAGCTGCTTAAAGGCAAACGCGTCATCGGCATCGGCTCGCCGCGCGCCAGCCTGGAAAGCAACTTCGCTCTGCGCGAGCTTGTCGGCGAGGCTAACTACTATTCTGGGATCGCCGCGGGCGAGCTGGAGAATATCCGCCTGATCCGCGACATCCTGCAGAACGGCCCGCTGCCGGTGCCGACCCTGCGTGACGTGGAGCTGCACGACGCGGTGTTTATCCTCGGCGAAGACCTGACCCAGACTGCTGCGCGCTTGGCC
Organism: Gammaproteobacteria bacterium; assembly: GCA_018816095.1. Taxonomy (GTDB): domain Bacteria; phylum Pseudomonadota; class Gammaproteobacteria; order Pseudomonadales; family Pseudomonadaceae; genus Aquipseudomonas; species Aquipseudomonas spirodelae. The sequence goes on along the minus strand of JAHIWP010000074.1, from coordinate 29,524 downwards.
CTGGCCCTGCGCCAGACGGTTAAAGGCAAGGCCACGGAAATCGCCGCGGCGGCGAAGGTTCAAGAGTGGCATATGGCCGCGGTGCAAAACGTCGCGCAAGACGCGCTGCATCCCCTGTTTATTGCCAGCGTGACGACGACTCGCCTGGATGATATTGCCGAAGCTTGCGTGCATGCTGCGCCGGCCGATTTGGCCCGTATCGGTTTCGCCGTGGCGCATGCCATCGACCCGAGCGCACCGGCAGTCAGTGGTCTGGACGGCGACGCAACCGAGTTGGTGCAGTTGATTGCCGAGGCGCTGCTGGAAGCCAAGCGTCCGCTGATCGTCTCTGGTGCCTCCCTGGGCGAGAAGAGCCTGATCGAAGCAGCAGCCAACATCGCCAGCGCGCTGAAGAGTCGCGAAAAGAACGCCTCCATCAACCTGGTAGTGCCAGAAGCCAACAGCATGGGCCTGGCCCTGCTGGGTGGCGAGTCCGTTGATGCGGCGCTGCAAGCGCTGACGGCTGGTCAGGCTGATGCCGTGATCGTGCTGGAAAACGACCTGTACCGCCGCGCCGATGCAGCTCAGGTTGATGCTGCATTGGCAGCCGCCAAGCTGGTGATCGTCGCTGACCATCAGCACACCGCCATCAGTGACAAAGCCCACCTGCTGTTGCCGGTGGCCAGCTTCGCCGAAGGCGATGGCACCCTGGTCAGCTTTGAAGGTCGCGCCCAACGTTTCTTCCAGGTGTTCGAGCCGAGTTACTACGACGCCGGCATTTTGATACGCGAAGGCTGGCGCTGGCTGCATGCCCTGCACAGCACCCTGCAAGGCAAGCCGCTCGACTGGACCCAGCTGGATGCGGTGACCGCCGCCGTTGCTGCCAGCAACAACCTGCTGGCACGCATCGGCGAAGCGGCGCCCAAGGCCACCTTCCGCATCAAGGGCCTCAAGCTGGCTCGCGAGCCTCACCGTTACAGCGGTCGCACCGCCATGCGCGCCAATATCAGCGTGCACGAGCCGCGTCAGCCGCAGGACCAGGATTCGGCCTTTGCCTTCTCTATGGAAGGCTATTCCGGCAGCCAGGAAGACCGTCAGCAGATCCCCTTCGCTTGGTCGCCGGGCTGGAACTCGCCGCAGGCCTGGAACAAGTTTCAGGACGAAGTCGGCGGCCACCTGCGCGCCGGTGACCCCGGTGTGCGTCTGCTGGAAGCCAAAGGCGTGGCAATGCCTTGGTTCAGCGTACCGGCCGCCTTTAACCCGGCGCCGGGTACCTTGCAGGCCGTGGCCTTGCATCACCTGTTCGGCAGTGAGGAAACCTCGGCCGGCGCCGCGCCGCTGCAAGAGCGTATTCCCGCACCTTACGCGCTGCTGGCCAAGGCCGAAGCGGATCGTCTGGGCGTGAATGACGGCGCGCTGCTTAGCCTGACGATCGCCGGGCAGACCTTGAGCTTGCCGCTACAGGTCACTGAAGAGCTGGCCATTGGTGTGGTCGGCCTGCCAGTCGGCTTGGCGGGGATGCCGGCATTGTTCGCAGGTCGTGTGGTCACCCGCATTGAGGAGGCCGCGCAATGAGTTGGCTAACGCCTGAGGTGATCGACGTACTGATCGCCGTACTCAAGGCCATCGTGATTCTGCTGGTGGTGGTGATCTGCGGCGCGCTGCTGAGCTTTGTCGAACGGCGCCTGCTGGGCTGGTGGCAGGACCGCTACGGCCCGAATCGGGTCGGCCCGTTCGGCATGTTCCAGATCGCCGCGGACATGATCAAGATGTTCTTCAAGGAAGACTGGACGCCGCCGTTTGCCGACAAGTTCATCTTTATCCTGGCGCCGATGATTGCCTTCTCCGCCATGTTGATGGCGTTCGCAATCATTCCCATCACCCCGACTTGGGGCGTGGCGGATTTGAACATCGGCATTCTGTTCTTCTTCGCCATGGCTGGGCTGTCGGTGTACGCGGTGCTGTTTGCCGGTTGGGCCAGTAACAACAAGTTTGCCCTGCTCGGTGCACTGCGCGCCTCGGCGCAAACAGTGTCGTACGAGGTGTTCCTGGCGCTGGCGCTAATGGGCGTGGTGGCTCAGGTTGGCTCCTTCAACATGCGCGATATCGTTGATTACCAGGCCGAGAACCTGTGGTTCATCATCCCGCAGTTTTTCGGCTTCTGTACCTTCTTTATCGCCGCTGTGGCCGTGACCCACCGTCACCCGTTCGACCAACCCGAAGCCGAGCAGGAGCTGGCGGACGGATACCACATCGAATATGCCGGGATGAAATGGGGCATGTTCTTCGTCGGTGAATACGTCGCCATCGTTACCGTGTCGGCGTTGCTGGTTACGCTGTTTTTCGGTGGCTGGCACGGCCCGTTCGATCTGCTGCCGCAGATTCCGTTCTTCTGGTTCGCCCTGAAAACCTGCTTCTTCATCATGATCTTCATCCTGCTGCGCGCCTCGATTCCGCGGCCACGGTATGACCAGGTCATGGCCTTCAGCTGGAAGTTCTGCCTACCGCTGACCCTGATCAACCTGCTGGTGACCGGCGCAGTTGTGCTGGCTACGGCCCAGTAAGGAGAGTTACAGAATGTTCAAATACATATGGGATGTGCTGGTCGGTACCGGCACCCAACTGCGCAGCATGGCCATGGTGTTCAGCCACGGCTTCCGCAAGCGCGACACCCTGCAATATCCGGAAGAGGCGGTGTACCTGCCGCCGCGCTACCGTGGCCGTATTGTGTTGACTCGCGACCCCGACGGCGAAGAGCGCTGCGTGGCGTGCAACCTGTGTGCGGTGGCCTGCCCGGTGGGCTGTATTTCGCTGCAGAAGGCTGAGACTGAAGACGGCCGTTGGTACCCGGATTTTTTCCGCATCAACTTCTCGCGCTGTATTTTCTGCGGTTTGTGTGAAGAAGCCTGCCCGACCACGGCGATTCAGCTCACCCCGGATTTTGAAATGGGCGAGTTCAAGCGTCAGGACCTGGTGTACGAGAAGGAAGACCTGCTGATCAGCGGGCCGGGCAAGAACCCGGACTACAACTTCTACCGCGTCGCCGGTATGGCCATTGCCGGCAAGCCGAAAGGCGCCGCGCAAAACGAAGCCGAGCCCATCAACGTCAAAGGCCTACTGCCTTAAGGAGCCCGTTTAATGCCTGCTGCGCTTGCTGATACTGCGTTGGAAACAGACTCGGAATGCTCATGTACAAAAGTACACTGCGCTTCCTCGCCTGTTTCCGCCTTGTCTCACCTGCGCTCGCGACGCCCTTAAACAGACTCCTGCGGAGATAAAGGATTTTTATGGAATTCGCTTTCTACCTCGCCGCCGGCGTTGCCGTGGCGGCCACATTCAGGGTGATTACCGCGAGCAATCCGGTGCACGCCCTGCTGTACCTGATTCTCTCGCTACTTGCGGTGGCGATGACCTTCTTCGCCCTCGGTGCGCCTTTTGCCGGGGCGCTGGAGATCATCGTCTACGCCGGCGCGATCATGGTGCTGTTCGTGTTTGTGGTGATGATGCTTAACCTCGGCCCGCCTGCGGTGGAGCAGGAACGCCAGTGGCTTACGCCCGGAATCTGGGTTGGTCCGGCGATTCTCTCGGCGTTGTTGCTGGGGCAATTGCTTTATGTGTTGTTCCAGTCGCCCAGTGGCGCAGCCTTGGGTTTGCAGACCGTTGATGCCAAAGCCGTCGGTATCGCCCTTTACGGGCCTTACCTGCTGGTGGTCGAGTTGGCCTCGATGCTGCTGCTCGCTGCACTGGTCGCGGCTTACCACCTGGGCCGCCACGAAGCTAAGGATGCAACGCCATGAATGCAATTCCCATGGAGCACGGCCTGGCCCTGGCCGGCGTGCTGTTCAGCCTGGGCCTGATCGGCCTGATGGTGCGGCGCAACATCCTGTTTGTGTTGATGAGCCTGGAAGTGATGATGAATGCCACCGCTCTGGCTTTTGTCGTCGCCGGTAGCCGTTGGGCTCAGCCTGACGGCCAAGTGATGTTTATTCTGGTGATCACCCTGGCAGCCGCCGAAGCCAGCATTGGCTTGGCGATCCTGTTGCAGCTGTATCGCCGTTTCAACACCCTCGATGTCGACGCTGCCAGCGAGATGCGCGGATGAACCTTCTATTTCTGACTTGTGTGTTCCCGCTGCTGGGCTGGTTTCTCCTGGCTTTTTCGCGCGGGCGTTTCTCCGAAAACCTTTCGGCGCTGATCGGCGTGGGTTCGGTGGGCCTGTCGGCGCTGACCGCCGCCTGGGTGATCCTGCAGTTCAACCTCAACCCGCCGGAAAACGGCGTATTCACCCAGGTGCTCTGGCAGTGGATGAATGTTGCCGGTTTCGCGCCGAGCTTCACCCTGTACCTGGACGGCCTGTCGCTGACCATGCTCGGAGTGGTCACCGGCGTCGGTTTCCTGATCCACCTGTTCGCCAGCTGGTACATGCGCGGTGAAGAGGGCTATTCGCGCTTCTTCGCCTACACCAACCTGTTCATCTTCAGCATGCTGCTACTGGTGCTGGGCGATAACCTGCTGGTGCTGTACTTCGGCTGGGAAGGCGTGGGCCTGTGCTCCTACCTGCTGATCGGCTTCTACTTCAAGCACACGCCGAACGGCAACGCGGCGCTGAAAGCCTTTATCGTCACCCGTGTCGGCGACGTGTTTATGGCCATCGGCCTGTTCATCCTGTTCCTGCATCTCGGCACTCTGAATATCCAGGAGCTGATGGTGCTGGCCCCGCAGAAGTACGTGGCCGGTGACAGCTGGCTGTGGATCGCCACCCTGATGCTGCTCGGCGGTGCGGTCGGCAAGTCCGCCCAGCTGCCGCTGCAGACCTGGCTGGCTGACGCCATGGCCGGCCCGACTCCAGTCTCGGCGCTGATCCACGCGGCGACCATGGTCACCGCTGGCGTCTACCTGATCGCGCGGACCCATGGTCTGTTCCTGCTGACTCCGGACATCCTCGAGCTGGTCGGCATCGTCGGCGGCGTGACCCTGGTCCTGGCCGGCTTCGCCGCCCTGGTGCAGACCGACATCAAGCGCATCCTCGCTTACTCGACCATGAGCCAGATCGGCTACATGTTCCTTGCTCTGGGCGTGGGTGCCTGGGACGCGGCGATCTTCCACCTGATGACCCACGCCTTCTTCAAGGCGCTGCTGTTCCTCGCTTCCGGTGCGGTGATCAACGCCTGCCACCATGAGCAGAACATCTTCAAGATGGGGGGGCTGTGGAAGAAACTGCCGCTGGCCTACGCCAGCTTTATCGTCGGCGGCGCGGCCCTGGCGGCATTGCCGTTGATCACGGCCGGCTTCTACTCCAAGGACGAAATCCTCTGGGAGGCCTTTGCCAGCGGTCACCAATGGCTGCTGTATGCCGGCTTGGCGGGCGCTTTCCTGACCTCGCTCTACACTTTCCGCCTGATCTTTATCTCCTTCCACGGCGAGCAGAAGACCGAGGCCCATGCCGGTCATGGCGTCGCCCACTGGCTGCCGTTGGTAACGCTGATTGTGCTGTCGACCTTTATCGGTGCGCTGATCAGCCCGCCACTGGCTGGCGTGCTACCGCAGAGCGTCGGCCATGCCGGCGGCGAGGCCAAGCACAGCCTGGAAATCGCCTCGGGGGCCATCGCGATCATCGGCATCGTCCTGGCCGCGTTGCTGTTCCTCGGCAAGCGCAGTTTCGCCACGGCGGTGGCGCAGAGTGCGCCGGGGCGCTTCCTCTCGGCCTGGTGGTTTGCCGCCTGGGGCTTCGACTGGCTCTACGACAAGCTGTTTGTGCAGCCGTACCTGTTGCTTTGCCGGTTGCTTGGGCGCGACCCGATCGACCGCAGCATTGGTCTGATTCCGCGTCTGGCGCGAGGCGGCAACGCCTTGCTGGCCAGCAGCGAGACCGGCCAGGTGCGCTGGTACGCCACATCGATAGCCGGGGGCGCCGTGCTGGTGCTCGCCGTTCTCCTGTTTCTGAATTAAGGAAAATAGCCCGTCATGATTCTGCCCTGGCTAATCCTGATCCCCTTTATCGGCGGCCTGCTGTGCTGGCAAGGCGAGCGCTTCGGCCACGCCCTGCCGCGCTGGATCGCCCTGCTGACCATGGCCCTGCTGTTCGGCCTGGGCCTGTGGCTGTGGGCCACTGGCGATTTCAGCCTGGCCCCTGCGCCGGGTGCTGCGCCGCAGTGGGCGGCCGAGTTCCAGCTGCCGTGGATCGAACGCTTCGGCATCAGCGTGCACCTGGCGCTGGACGGCCTGTCGGTGCTGATGATCAGTCTCACCGGCCTGCTCGGTGTGCTCTCGGTGCTCTGCTCGTGGAACGAGATCCAGAACCGCGTCGGTTTCTTCCACCTCAACCTGATGTGGATTCTCGGCGGCGTGGTCGGCGTGTTCCTCGCCGTCGATCTGTTCCTGTTCTTCTTCTTTTGGGAAATGATGCTGGTGCCGATGTATTTCCTCATCGCGCTCTGGGGTCATAGCGGCAGCGACGGCAAGACGCGCATCACCGCCGCCACCAAGTTCTTTATTTTCACCCAGGCCAGCGGCCTGATCATGCTGCTGGCGATTCTCGGCCTGGTGTTTGTGCACTTCGACCAGACCGGCGTGCTGACCTTTAACTACGCCGATCTGCTCAACACCAAGATGGCCGCCGGCACCGAGTACATCCTGATGCTCGGCTTCTTTATCGCCTTCGCGGTGAAGTTTCCGGTGGTGCCGTTCCACTCCTGGCTGCCGGACGCCCACGCCCAGGCGCCGACAGCAGGCTCGGTGGACCTGGCCGGTATCCTGCTGAAAACCGCCGCCTACGGCCTGATGCGCTTCGCCCTGCCGCTGTTCCCCAATGCCTCGGCGGAGTTTGCGCCGATTGCTCAGTGGCTGGGCGTGTTCGCCATCATCTACGGCGCGCTGCTGTCGTTCGCACAGACCGATATCAAGCGTCTGGTGGCCTATTCCAGCGTGTCGCACATGGGCTTTGTGTTGATTGCCATCTATTCCGCCAGCGAGATCGCCCTGCAAGGTGCGGTGGTGCAGATGCTGGCTCACGGTTTGTCCGCGGCGGCGCTGTTTATCCTCTGCGGCCAACTGTATGAGCGCCTGCATACGCGCGATATGCGCGAGATGGGCGGTATCTGGGCGCGCATGCCCTGGCTGCCAGCGCTGAGTCTGTTCTTTGCCGCTGCGGCACTGGGTCTGCCGGGCACGGGTAACTTTGTTGGTGAGTTCCTGATTCTGGTCGGCAGCTTCCAGGCCGCACCATGGGTCACCGTGTTGGCCGCCACCGGCCTGGTGTTCGGCTCGGTCTATTCGCTGATCATGATTCACCGCGCCTATTTCGGCCCGGCCAAGGCGGATACCGCATTGCCAGGCCTGCAGTTGCGCGAGCTGAGCATGGTGCTTGGCCTGGCCGTGCTGCTGATCCTGCTTGGGGTTTACCCGCAGCCGGTGCTCGACACCTCCGCCGCCAGCATGCAAGGCGTGCAGCAGTGGCTGGGTAGCGCCCTCAATCAACCTGTTTTGGACCGGTGAGCGGCTTAATGGAAAGTCATGCTATGCAACTGACGACTCAACATTTCATCGCGCTGCTGCCGTTGCTGATCACCAGTGCCACGGTGGTGGTGGTGATGCTGGCCATCGCCTGGAAGCGCAATCACACCCTGACCTTTGGCCTCTCGGTGCTGGGCCTCAACCTGGCCTTGCTGTCGCTGCTGCCGGCTTTGGGGGTAACGCCCATCGAGGTTACGCCGCTGTTGCTGGTGGATAAATTCGCCTGCTATTACATGGCGCTGGTGCTGGCGGCGACTCTGGCCTGCGTGACGCTGACTCACGCCTACCTGGGCGGTGAGTCCGGCAAGGGTTACCCGGGCAACCGTGAAGAGCTGTACCTGCTGATGCTGCTGTCTGCCGCTGGCGGCCTGGTGTTGGTCAGCGCGCAGCACCTGGCAGGCCTGTTTATCGGTCTGGAACTGCTGTCGGTGCCGACCTACGGCATGATCGCCTACGCCTTCTTCAACAAGCGCTCGCTGGAAGCCGGCATCAAGTACATGGTGTTGTCAGCCGCCGGTTCGGCATTTTTGCTGTTCGGCATGGCGCTGCTGTATGCCGAGTCGGGAAACCTGACCTTCGCCGGCATCGGCGCCCAGCTGGCAGCTGATGGTTTGCCGAGCATGTTGGCGCAGTTAGGCGTGGGCATGATGCTGATCGGCCTGGCGTTCAAGCTGTCGCTGGTGCCGTTCCACCTGTGGACGCCAGACGTGTACGAAGGTGCGCCGGCGCCGGTGGCGGCGTTCCTCGCCACGGCGAGCAAAGTCGCAGTGTTCGCCGTGCTGCTGCGTTTGTATCAAATGTCGCCGGCTATGGCGGGTGGCTGGCTGAGCGATCTGCTGACCCTGATTGCGATTGCCTCGATCCTCTTCGGCAACCTGCTGGCACTGCTGCAAAACAACCTCAAGCGTCTGCTCGGTTATTCCTCCATTGCCCACTTCGGCTACCTGCTAGTGGCGTTGATTGCTAGTCAGGGCTTGGCTGTCGAGGCCGTTGGCGTCTATCTGGCGACTTATGTGCTGACCAGTCTTGGCGCGTTCGGCGTGATCACCTTGATGTCGACGCCCTACAACGGTCGCGATTGCGATGCGCTGTACGAGTACCGTGGGCTGTTCTGGCGCCGTCCGTACCTGACCGCCGTGCTCACGGTGATGATGCTGTCGCTGGCGGGTATTCCGCTGACCGCCGGGTTTATCGGCAAGTTCTATGTGGTCGCTGCCGGCGTGCAATCGCAGCAATGGTGGCTGCTCGCCGCCCTGGTAATCGGCAGCGCCATTGGCGTGTTCTATTACCTGCGGGTGATGGTCACCCTGTTTATGGTTGAGCCGAACCTGCGTCGTCACGATGCGCCGTTTGACTGGGCGCAGCGTGCCGGGGGCATCATGCTGCTGGTAGTGGCCGTGTTGGCCTTTGTCCTTGGCGTGTATCCGCAACCGCTGCTGGAGCTGGTGCAGCAGGCTGGCTTAGTTGCCGTGTTGCCATGATCAAGCTGAATAAGGAATGCGTATGACGCTGGGTAAAACCCTGCTAATTGCCGGCTGCGGTGATGTCGGTGGCCGTCTGGGGCAGCAGCTGACTGCTGCCGGTTGGACGGTGTATGGCCTGCGCCGCAGTGTCGCCTTGCTCCCTGAGGGTATTCGCCCGGTTGCCGGTGACCTGCAGGCGGATACCTGCCCGTCTGCCTGGCCGAGTGAACCGCTGGATTATCTGGTGTATTGCGCAGCAGCCACCGAGCGCGACGAAGCAGGCTACCGCGCCGCCTATGTGGAGGGTTTGCGCCGTGTGCTGGGCTGGCTGGCGCAGCATGGGCAACAACCCAAGCGTGTGTTGTTTGTCTCCAGCACGGGTGTATACGGCCAATTGCAGGGCGAGTGGGTGGATGAAGCATCCCCTGCCGAAGCCGACAGCTACTCAGGGCGCATCATGCGTGAGGCGGAGCAGGTGGCCTTGCACAGTGGCCTGGAGGCCAGTGTGGTGCGCCTGGCCGGGCTTTATGGGCCGGGGCGCGAATGGTTGCTGGGTCAAGTTCGCCAGGGCTATCGGGTCGCCAGCGAGCCGCCGCTGTACGGTAATCGCATTCATGTTGATGATGCTGCCGGGCTCTTGGCTTTTCTGCTGCAGGCTGATGCCCGCGGGGTGGCGTTGCAGGACTGCTATATCGGCGTTGACGATGAACCTGCGCCGCTGCACGAGGTAGTGGCCTGGTTACGTCAGCAGCTGGCGATCGAGCACTGGTCTGAGACCGCCACTGTGCGCCGCGCTGGCAGCAAGCGTTGCAGCAACGCCCTCGCCAAAGCCCTGGGCTGGCAGCCTCAGTACCCAAGTTATCGTGAGGGTTACCGGGCGATTCTGGCGCAGCTGTAAAGATGAGCGGCAATCGACTGCTCGCCAAAGCGTGGCTGCCCGGTGTCGAGCTATTTCATGCCGATTTTTCCGGGCAGGCCTTCGGTCGCCATAGCCACGACGCCTTTGCTATTGGTGCCATTTTGCAAGGCGTAGGGGGTTATCAGTGCCGTGGTCAGCGCCATGCTCTGCCGGCCGGTACGCTGTCGCTGATGAATCCGGAGGAACCGCATACCGGTCATGCTGACTCCGCGCGACTGGTCTATCGCATGCTCTATGTCGAGGAGTCGCGCCTGCCGGCGTTGCTCGGGCGAAAACGCCTGCCTAGTGGCTTCCGGGCGCTTAATCCGAACGACGATGGTCAGGTGGCTGCGGGCCTGGCGCGCCTGGCGACTGAGTTCGAGCGTGGCGATGCGTTGACCCTGGAAAGTGAATTGCTCGCCGTGCTGGAGCTGGTATTTGTGCGCCATGGCGGGCTTCGCATCGCCTGTCCTGCCGCGCGTGATGGCGGCGTGACAGCCTTCTTGCGTGAATATCTGGAGGCGCACTACACGCAGGCGGTTAGCCTGGAACAGCTGGCCGGTTTGGTTCAGCGTCATCCGCGTCACGTGATTGAAGCTTTTCGCCGTGCCTATGGCGTGCCGCCACATACCTATCTGCTGCAGCGTCGCGTGCGCGAAGCTAAACGCCTGTTGTTAGGTGAGCAGGCTCCGCTGGAGGTGGCGCTGAGCTTGGGTTTCTATGACCAAGCGCACTTCTCCGGCACGTTCAAACGTTTCACCGGCGTCACCCCAGGCCAGTTTCGCCGTGGCGCGGTGACCTGAGTTTTCTCCAAGACCTTACAAGGCTGCTGCAGGGAAACTGACCTCCACCTTGGATGGAGGTCGATTGCCGATGCTTGGGTTATTTTTGCTGGTCGCCAGCACTCACTTTGCGGCCCTGCTGTCGCCAGGGCCGGATTTCTTTCTGCTGATCCGCACGGCGCTGACCCAGGGCAGGCGACAGGCTGACGGCTGTGCCGGAGGCATTACCCTGGCCAATCTGCTGAGCATGCTACTGGTGTTACTGGCGCTGGGGTTGCTGCCGGGCGACGGAGGTGTGTTGTGGCCGCTGCTACAGCTAATAGGTGGCGCCTACTTTGCTTGGATTGGGTTGCAGGCACTGCTGTCGCAGCGTGATCTTAATCTGCCTGTGGGCGAGCAAAGCATGACGGGGAGTTGGTGGTACGGGCTGCGCCAGGGGTTGCTGGCCAGTAGCTTCAACCCCAAGTTGCCGCTGTTCTATGCCGGGCTGTTTGGCGTCCTGCGTGAGGCGGCCGTGCCGAATTGGGGGCTGGCGCTGGCAATGCTGTGGATGACGATGGTGGTTTGGGTGTGGGACTTGGCGTTGGTGCGCCTGCTGGGTCATCGGCGCTGGCGTGCCTGGTTGCAACAGCAAATCCGCTGGTTGGATCGGGGCTGCGGCGCGTTACTGCTGGCCCTGGGTGGCTGGTTGCTTATAAGTGCGCTGAAGGCCCTCGGGTGATGCGGACCCTTTTAACGCGTCAGCTTAGCGACGCTTGAGTAGCCAGCGCTGCTGACCCTTATAGAAGTCGGGCATTTCATCAATCTGCGCACGATTCAGGGCTTCAAAGACGCGCAACTGGTTACCTTCGCGCTCGAAAATCCAGCTCTGTCCCTGTTCGCCCAATTGCAGCCAAAGGCTGTCGAACTCGCCGCTCATGGCGGCACAGTCGCCGGCCAGGCACAGGGCATAGCGTTCTGCGCCTGGTAGGCCTTGCACGCTGCCATCAGCGTTGAATAGCACCAGACCGCCTTCGCCCAAGCCTTCTTCGATCAACCAGGTGCCGCCTAGGTAGGCGCTGTACAAGGCGTGTTCGAAGCTGCTGCCGAGTGGCGCAAGCGGTGCGGGTGCTGCAGGTGCGCGGACAAAGCGTTGTTCCGGCCAGGTAGCGCTTTGTGCCTGCACCAGTTCGCTGCCGCTAAGGTTAAGAAACTCCTGAACATCACCGTAGTAATCTACGCGTAAGCGGCCGTCGGCCTGACGTTCAAACGTGCCCTCATCGCGCTCATAACCGTTGCTGAAACTGGCTAAACGGTGCTGGCTGTCAATCTGCCATTCCAGATTGGGCCCATAGGCGAGCAGGGCTTCGCGAAGGTTGCCACCTGCAGTGGCGGCATCAATGGCCGCTTGGTTGATCCACGTACCGCTAGGGTCGGACGGAGGGCTGGCGCAGCCACTGAGTAAGGCGCAGAACAACAGAGCAGCAGATAGGCTACGCATAGCGCGTCCTCGCAAGGAGAGGGCGGGGCAGCGGCCCCGCCAAGGGACTTATTCAATAACCAGAATAGCGTCCATTTCTACCTGCGAGCCGCGTGGCAGGGCGGCAACGCCGATGGCGGCGCGGGCTGGGTAAGGCTGCTCGAAGTAACGGCCCATGACTTCATTCACTTTGGCGAAGTGCGAAAGGTCAGTGAGGAAGATGTTCAGCTTGACGATGTCTTTGAACGAGCCGCCGGCGGCTTCGGCAACGGCTTTGAGGTTTTCGAATACTTGCACGGTCTGGGCTTCAAAGCCTTCCACCAGCTCCATGGTTTTTGGGTCCAGTGGAATTTGCCCGGACATGTAAACCGTGTTGCCCGCTTTGATGGCCTGGGAGTAAGTGCCGATAGCGGCCGGTGCTTTGTCGCTGGTGATAACGCTCTTGCTCATGGGAACTCCTAAAGACGGTTGAGGGAAATCATGGGCGGCGCATGGCTCGCGCGGCCTGTTAGGCCGCCTAGGGTGGAGGAAAGCCACGGGCACTGTCAAAGTTCAACTAACAGGTGTTGGGTGTGATCAGTTTTGCTCGCGTATCAACCGCGGGCGCGAGTGATGCGGATGACACCAGTCAGGCCGCGCAGCTTCCTGATCACGCGGGCCAGGTGTACGCGGTCATGTACGCTGACCACCAGCTGAACCACGCTGATGCGGCCATCGCGTTCGTCCATGCTGATTTTCTCGATATTGCCGTCGGCGGCATTGACGCTGCCGGCCAGTAACGCAATGAGACCGCGCTGGTGCTCCAGTTCAACGCGCAATTCGACATTGAACTCGCCGGTCACATCCTTGGCCCAGGACAGTTGGATGCATTTTTCCGGGTTGTGGCGGATTTCGCCGATGTTCTTGCAGCTGTCCAGGTGCACCACCATGCCTTTACCGGCAGACAGGTGACCAACAATCGGGTCGCCCGGAATTGGTGTGCAGCACTTGGCGTAACTCAACACCAAGCCTTCGGTGCCGCGGATCGCCAGCGGACCTTCACTGCTCGGCAAGGCTTCGCCGTTGTCACTGAGCAGGCGGCGAGCCACCACATAGGCCATGCGATTGCCCAGGCCAATGTCTTCGAGCAGGTCTTCGAGCACGTCCTGCTGGTATTCGGCGACGACGGTTTGAATCCGCTCAGCCGGAATTTTGTCGAGATGGCTGTCGAAGCTGACGAGTACCTTGTTCAACAAGCGCTCGCCAAGGCTGATGGATTCCGAGCGGCGCTGCAGTTTGAGCGCATGGCGGATGTGCGTCCGGGCCTTACCGGTAACCACGAAGTTCAACCAGGCCGGGTTGGGGCGGGCACCTGGCGCGCTGACGATTTCCACGGTTGAGCCGCTTTCCAGGGCTTGCGACAGCGGGGCTAGGCGGCGGTTGATACGACAAGCAATGCAGGTATTGCCGACGTCAGTGTGCACCGCGTAGGCAAAATCGACCGCGGTGGAGCCTTTCGGCAGCTCCATGATGCGGCCCTTGGGCGTGAACACGTAGACCTCGTCGGGGAACAGGTCGATTTTCACGCTTTCGATAAATTCCAGCGAGTTACCGGCGCGCTGCTGCATCTCTAGCACACCCTTGACCCATTGCCGTGCGCGGGCGTGGCTGCCCTTGGGTTGGTCTTCCTCGTTGGATTTGTACAACCAGTGCGCGGCAATCCCGTTGTTGGCCAGCTCTTCCATTTCACGGGTACGGATCTGGATTTCGATCGGTACCCCGTGCATGCCGAATAGCGTGGTGTGCAACGACTGGTAGCCGTTGGCCTTGGGAATTGCGATGTAATCCTTGAAGCGCCCCGGCAGCGGTTTGTACAGGTTATGCACGGCGCCAAGCACGCGGTAGCAGGTATCGACTTTGTCGACAACGATGCGGAAGGCGTAGACGTCCATGATTTCGTTGAACGCCCGGCGCTTGCCGCGCATCTTCTGGTAGATGCCGTAGAGGTGCTTCTCGCGGCCCGAGACCTCGCCTTCCATGCCTTCGCGAGCAAGGCAGTGGGTGATCGACTCTTCGATCTTGTTGACGATTTCCTTGCGGTTGCCCCGAGCGCGCTTCACCGCTGCGCGAATGCGCTCGGAGCGCATCGGGTGCATGGCCTTGAAACCCAGATCCTCGAACTCGATGCGCATGCTGTGCATGCCCAGGCGATTGGCAATCGGTGCGTAGATTTCCAGGGTTTCCTTGGCGATGCGCCGGCGTTTCTCGCCGGACAACACTTCCAGGGTGCGCATGTTGTGCAGACGGTCGGCCAGTTTGACCAAAATTACGCGGATATCGCGTGCCATGGCCATGGCCATTTTCTGGAAATTTTCCGCCTGCGCTTCGGCCTTGGTCTCGAAGTTCATCTGGGTCAGTTTGCTGACCCCATCGACCAGCTCGGCCACGGACTCACCAAACTGGGTGTCCAGGGCTTCCTTGGCGATACCGGTGTCTTCAATGACGTCATGCAGCATCGCGGCCATCAGGCTCTGATGGTCCATGTGCATATCAGCCAAGATGCACGCCACTGCGAGGGGGTGGGTGACATAGGCTTCGCCGCTGCGGCGGCGTTGGCCGTCGTGGGCTTGTTCGGCGTAGAAATAGGCGCGACGGACCAGGTTGACCTGGTCGTCGTCGAGGTAGGTCGAAAGTCTCTCGGCGAGTACATCTATGCTCGGCATGGGAAACTCCCCTGCCGATTCAGATGACCTTGCGCCTGACGACGTCGACCCGGCATAGGCTTACAGAGGCTCGTTCGCCTCTTCCTCGAATGCAGCAAACAGTGGCTCTTCCTCGACGATATCGTCTTGGGCGATGACGTCATAGCTCATCAGGCCGGCAGCGATTTCACGCAGCGCGACGACGGTTGGCTTGTCATTTTCCCAAGCCAGCTTCGGCTCTTTGCCACCGGTAGCCAGTTGGCGCGAGCGCTTGGTGGCGAGCATGACCAGTTCAAAGCGGTTATCAACGTGATCCAGGCAATCTTCGACGGTAACGCGGGCCATGGTGTTCCTCGTAGCAAATGCGTAATAGAGCTGGGCCCAAATGGGCGAGCGGACTGAATAGTCTAAAAAATCACCAGCCTTAAGGGAAGCATTGATTTACCGGTGCACGGTAAGTCAGACCAGTAACTCGCTGAGCAACCCGCTGTGGCGTTGCTGTTGTGGGTTTTGCAGCAGCTGATTGGAGCGGAAAATAGCCTTTAGGTCGCTCAGGGCGTGGGCGAAGTCATCATTGATCAGCAGGTAGTCATATTCGACGTAGTGGCTCATCTCGCTGACGGCTTCACGCATGCGCTGTTCGATGATCTCGCCGCTGTCCTGGCCACGATTGGTCAGGCGATGGCGCAGGGCTTCCTGGGTCGGCGGCAGAATAAAGATCGATTTTGACTCGGGCATCAGGCGGCGTACCTGTTGTGCGCCTTGCCAGTCGATTTCCAGGATCAGGTCGAAGCCTTCGCGTAGCGTCTGCTTTACCCATTCCTGTGAGGTGCCGTAGAGGTTGCCGAACACTTCCGCATGCTCGAGGAATTCAGTCTTGTCGAGCATGGCGTGAAACTGCTCACGGCTGACGAAGTGGTAATTCACCCCGTCCACTTCACCCGGGCGCATGGCGCGGGTGGTGTGCGAGACGGATACGCGAATCTGCGCCTCGCTGTCGATCAGCGCCTTGACCAGGCTGGTTTTGCCCGCGCCGGAGGGGGCGGAAATGATGTACAGGGTACCGGTGGTGATGGTCATGGATCAGTCCTGGAGCGCGTTGTTCGAAGAGTAGCAGTAGCGGTTTGGCTTATTCGATGTTCTGTACTTGTTCGCGCATCTGTTCAATCAGCACTTTTAAGTTAACGGCGGCCTGAGTGCTGCGCGTGTCGAAGGCCTTGGAACCGAGCGTGTTGGCTTCGCGGTTGAGCTCCTGCATGAGGAAGTCCAGGCGCCGGCCCGCTGCACCGCCACTCTTTAATACGCGGCGTACCTCACTGACATGGGTAACCAGGCGATCGAGTTCTTCGGCCACGTCGCTTTTCTGCGCGAGCATCACCAGCTCTTGCTCCAGGCGCTGCGGGTCGAGCTCGGCCTGCATCTCGGCGCAGCGGTCGATAATCTTCTGGCGCTGGGCAGCCAGCATCTGCGGTACGAGTTCGCGCAGGGCAACGACTTCGGCTGCAATGCTGTCCAGGCGTTCGTTGAGCAGCTTGGCCAGTTCTGCGCCTTCACGCAAACGGCCTTGTTTCAGCTCGTCCAGTGCTTGGGTGAAGAGTGCCAGTGCGGTTTTATTGAGCGCCTGCGGGTCTGCGGCATCGGCAACCAGCACGCCGGGCCAGCCCAGCACTTCCAGCGGGTTGAGTGCGGCGGGTTGCTTGATCAGGCTGGCAATGCTTTCGGCGGCGGCGACCAGTTGTGCGGCGCGCTCCAGGTCGACTTGCAGGGCTTTACCGGCATTGTCATCACTGAAGCGCAGGGTGCATTCGACTTTGCCACGGGAAAGGCCATTACGCAGCGCTTCGCGCACCGCGCCTTCGAGGTCACGGAAGGCTTCCGGCAGGCGCAGGTGCGGTTCCAGGTAGCGATGGTTGACCGAGCGTAGCTCCCAGCTCAGGGTGCCGTTGGCGCCGGCCTGTTCGGCGCGGGCGAAGGCAGTCATGCTGTGGATCATGGGGCGAACCTCGCGAAAAGTCGTAACGAAAGGCGCAGGATTGTAGCGCAGTGCGTCAGTGGCTCCCAATTCGGCATGTCAGCACAGGCTTACGTCCCTATAATGGGCAGCAGATTTTTATTCAGAGTAGGTATTCCTAGATGAAACGTCCCAGTGGCCGCGCCGCCGATCAGTTGCGCTCGATTCGTATCACCCGCAACTACACCAAGCATGCCGAGGGTTCGGTGTTGGTGGAGTTTGGCGATACCAAAGTGATTTGCACGGTCAGTGTTGAGTCGGGCGTTCCGCGCTTCTTGAAAGGCCAGGGCCAGGGTTGGTTGACCGCCGAATACGGCATGCTGCCGCGTGCCACCGGTGACCGTAACCAGCGTGAAGCCAGCCGCGGCAAGCAGGGCGGTCGTACTCTGGAAATTCAGCGCTTGATTGGCCGTTCGCTGCGCGCGGCGCTGGATATGTCGAAACTGGGCGAAAACACCCTGTATGTCGACTGCGACGTGATCCAGGCCGATGGCGGCACCCGTACCGCCTCTATTACCGGTGCCATGGTGGCGGTGATTGATGCACTGAAAGTGATCAAGAAGCGGGGCGGTCTGAAAAACGGTGATCCACTCAAGCAGATGATTGCCGCTGTCTCAGTGGGTATGTATCAAGGCGAGCCAGTGCTGGATTTGGATTATTTGGAAGATTCTGCCGCTGAAACTGACCTCAACGTGGTGATGACCAACACCGGTGGCTTCATCGAAGTGCAGGGCACCGCCGAAGGCGCACCCTTCCAGCCGGCTGAGCTGAATGCCATGCTGGCGTTGGCACAGAAAGGCATGACAGAGCTGTTCGAGCTGCAGCAAGCGGCGCTGGCTGACTGATTGAGCTTTGCTGCAAGTCGATAACGCAAGGAGAGGCACCATGAGTGACGAGACCCAAGCACTGCAGCCGGTTCCCGGCCCTGAGGCCCGCCAGTGGGCAATGTTGTGCCATTTCGCGGCGTTTGCTTGGGTTCTCGCACCTATGGTCGGCAATGTTATCGGCCCACTTATCGCTTGGCAGCTGAAGAAGGATCTCGACCCGTTTGTCGATCAGCAGGGCAAAGAGGCGCTGAACTTTCAGATCACCGTGAGCCTTGCATTAATGGTCTGCGGTTTGCTGGCCTGGATACTGATCGGCTTTCCATTGATGCTGCTGGTCTGTGTGGCCGCGCTGGTGTTGACCATCATTGCAGGAATCAAGGCCAATGAAGGTCAGGCGTATCGCTATCCCTTTGCTTGGCGCTTGATCAAATAAGCAGTTGGTAGATGCAAAAAAGCCGACGCATGCGTCGGCTTTTTTCTGCCTGTTGGCTATACGCTGAGAATCCAGTCGTAATCGACGATCAAAGGCGCATGCTGCGAGAAGCGCGGCTGGTGCGGCAAGCGGGCGCTGCGAATGCTGCGGCGCATGCCGGGGGTGAGCAGTTGATAGTCGAAGCGATAGCCCAGGTTGAGCAGCTCGGCCTGCTCGCTGTCTGGCCACCAGCTGAACTGGTCGCCTTCGCGGCTGACTTCGCGCAATGCATCAACATAGCCCATGGAGCCAATCACTTCATCCAGCCAAGCCCGCTCTGGGGCGAGGAATCCCGGTGATTGCTGGCAATCGCGCCAGTTCTTCACGTCGAGCTTCTGATGCGCCACGTAGAGCGAGCCGCAGTAGATGTACTCGCGGCGCTTGCGGCGCTGCTTGTCCAAATAATGGGTGAAGTCGTCCATGAACTTGAATTTCTGATTCAAGTTCTCGTCGCCCTGCTGTCCCGAAGGCATCAGCAAGGTGGCAATACTTACTTTGTCAAAATCAGCTTGCAGGTAGCGCCCATAGCGGTCGGCCATTTCAAAGCCGAGGCCGCTGATTACCGCCTTGGGTTGCAACCGCGAATACAGCGCCACACCACCTTGGGCTGGCACTTCTGCATCGCAGGCATAAAGGAAATAGCCATCCAGTTGGAAGGCTTGGTCATCCAGTTCAAAGGCGGAGGCGCGGGTGTCCTGCAGGCAGATGACGTCGGCATTCTGTGCTTGCAGCCAACTGAGCAAACCGCGCTCGACTGCAGCATGAATACCATTCACGTTCACACTGATGATCCGCATAAATGGCCCCAAAAATCACGTGCGTGTATGATACCCGAGCTCGTCTCTAATAAGTAACTTCCTAGTAAAACCGTGCCGTCCGGGACTTTTTCATGCAAGCGTATCAGCGCGATTTCATCCGTTTTGCCATCGAGCGTGGGGTTCTACGCTTTGGTCAGTTCACGCTGAAATCCGGGCGCGTCAGCCCTTATTTCTTCAATGCAGGCTTGTTCGACAGCGGCCTCGCGCTGGCGCAACTTGGGCGGTTTTATGCCGCGGCAGTAGTTGACAGCGGTATCGACTTCGATGTGTTGTTCGGCCCGGCCTATAAAGGCATTCCGTTAGCCGCCACCACCGCGGTGGCGCTGGCGGAGCATCATCAGCGCGATATGCCTTGGTGCTTTAACCGTAAAGAAGCTAAAGATCATGGCGAGGGTGGCACGCTAGTCGGTGCGCCATTGGCCGGTCGCGTACTGATCATCGATGATGTGATCACCGCGGGTACCGCGATCCGCGAGGTGATGCAAATCATCCAGGCGCAGGGTGCCAAGGCGGCTGGTGTGCTGATTGCCCTGAATCGTCAGGAGCGCGGCAAGGGTGAGCTTTCGGCCATTCAAGAAGTTGAGCGTGACTACGCGATGCCAGTCGTGAGCATTGTGTCACTCGAACAAGTACTGGAATATCTGGCAGAGGATGCTGAACTCAAGCAGTATCTCCCGGCGGTACAAGCCTATCGTGCCGAGTACGGAATCTAACCTGCTGATAAAGGTGCTGTATTGTGCATAAATCTGCCCTGACCCGCTGTTCGCTGTTGCTTGGCCTACTGTTGCCGGTTGTGGCAGGTGCAACTGAGTTGTACCGCTATGTCGATGACAAGGGCACCACGGTGCTCAGTCGTCAGGGCGTGCCGCCAGAGCACATCGGCAAGGGCTATGAGGCGCTGAACGATCAGGGGCGGGTGGTCAAGGTGATTCCGCCAGCCCCCAGCGCCGAAGAAATGAAGCACATCCTGGCGGAGAAGGCGCGGGCCAGCTCAGATGCACAGTTGTTGCGCTTTTACAGCACCCCTGAAGATGTCGAGCGCGCGCGCCAGCGCAAGCTCGCCGAGCTGGATGGCTTGATTGGCGTGGCACGCGGCAACCTGCAGTCCGTTCGCACTCAACAAGCCAACCTGCAAAGCCAGGCGGCCAATCATGAGCGCGCCGGGCGTGCAGTGCCGGCTAACCTATTGGCGCAAATTGACAGCCAAAAGGTTGAGCAAGAACGCCTCAAAAGCGACATATTGCGTTATCAAGCCATGCGCAAAGCGGCGGACAGCAGTTTCAATGCTGACCGTGATCGCCTCAAGGTCCTGATGGGCCGCAACTAAAACCTATATTTGCGGCGCGCAGCGTTCAAAGGCCAAAACTCTGTCTCTCAGCCATGCCGGCAGTGGGCTGCTGCTGCGGGTTACGCGGTCTGCGTGTACGTAGATCACTTCTCCGGCGGTCAGCGCCTGCTCCCCACACCAGATGCCCATGGCAAAGCTCAAGCTAGAGCCGCCCAGGCGTGCGACGCGAATGCCAATCAGCAGTTCATCATCAAAACGAGCGGGTGCGAGGTACTCGAGCACTGTTTTGATCGCGAAGAAGTCGCCGCCGTCCCGGCTTAAGTCATCAGGATAGCGAATGCCCAGTACGCGGAAGTATTCGGTGATGGCGACATCGGCATAGGTTAGGTAATGACCGTTGAAGACGATACTTTGCGGGTCGACCTCTGCCCAGCGCACACGCAGCGTATGGAAAAAACTGAAAGCTTCGCGAGAAGGCGCGGCTGGCATGGTGTACACCTCGGGCGTGCAGTGTGGGTTCACTGAGCTTCGGTGCTAAGGCATTCTGCTGCAAGGCCTGCAGCAGGCTATTAAGCGGGCGAATCAGCCTCAATCAACGGGTGATTCGCCCTGCGCATAGGTGCTAGGGGAGTTCGCGGTTGCAGATCAGGGTGCCTACGCCGCTGTCGGTGAAGATTTCCAGCAGCACGGCATTGGGCACTCGGCCGTCAATAATGTGCGCGCTGGTTACGCCACCTTGCACCGCTTCTAGCGCGCAGCGGATTTTCGGCAGCATGCCGCCGTAGATGGTGCCGTCGGCGATCAGGTTGTCGACTTGCTCGGTGGTCAGGCCGGTGAGCACTTCACCCTGCTTGTCCATCAGGCCAGCGATGTTGGTCAGCAGCATCAGTTTTTCGGCCTTCAATGCTTCGGCAACTTTGCCAGCCACCAAGTCGGCATTGATGTTGTAGGACTCGCCGTTTGCACCGACGCCAATCGGCGCGATGACGGGAATAAAGTCGCCCTTGACCAGCATGTTGAGCAGGTCGGTATTGATCCCGGTGACTTCACCCACATGACCAATGTCGATGATCTCTGGCTGGGTCATCTCCGGTGTTTGTCGGCTGACCTTGAGCTTCTTCGCTCGGATCAGTTGAGCATCTTTACCGGTCAGGCCGATGGCGCTGCCCCCATGCTGGTTGATCAGGTTGACGATGCTTTTGTTGACCTGGCCGCCGAGCACCATCTCCACCACATCCATGGTGGCGGTGTCGGTGACGCGCATGCCGTCGATAAAGTGGCTTTCGATGCTCAGGCGCTTGAGTAGGTCGCCGATTTGCGGGCCACCGCCATGCACCACCACGGGGTTGATGCCCACGGCCTTCATCAGCACGATGTCACGGGCGAAGCCTTGCTTGAGTTCTTCGCTTTCCATGGCGTTGCCGCCGTATTTGATCACCAGGGTCTTGCCCACGAAGCGGCGGATATAGGGCAATGCTTCGGACAATACCTTGGCGACGTTGGTGGCGGCATCACGTTCGAGGGTCATGCGGGGCTCCTGTAAAAAATTCGCTCATTAATCAGAACGGCAGGTCGAGGTCGGGCACAGCGCTGTAAAGCTGGGCGCGGAATACTTCTTTAATCCGTTCGAGTTCCTGTTCGGTTTCCGCCTCGAAGCGCAACACCAGTACTGGTGTGGTGTTGGACGCGCGCACCAGGCCCCAGCCTTTGGGGTAGTCGACGCGTATACCGTCGAGGCTGGTGATATTGCCTTCACCCCATATGCCATCGCGCTGCAGGCGTTCGATGATGCTGAACTTGCTCTGCTCGGTCACCTCGATATTGATTTCCGGGGTGGAAATATCATTGGGGAAGGCGCTGAACACGTGATCGGCGTCGCGGCGATCCTGGCTGAGAATCTCCAGCAGGCGGGCTGCGGCGTAGATGCCGTCGTCGAAACCGAACCAACGTTCCTTGAAGAAAATATGCCCGCTCATTTCGCCCGCCAGCAGCGCGCCGGTTTCCTTCATTTTCTTCTTGATCAACGAATGGCCGGTTTTCCACATCACCGGGCGACCGCCATAGCCGCTGATCAATGGGGTCAGGCGGCGCGTGCATTTGACGTCGAAAATGATGTCGGCCCCAGGGTTGCGCGACACCACATCCTTGGCGAACAGCATCAGCAGGCGGTCTGGATAGACGATGGCGCCGGTATTGGTCACCACGCCGACGCGATCGCCATCACCATCGAAGGCCAGGCCGATATCGGCGTTCTCGCTTTTCACCTTGGCGATCAGGTCCGCCAGGTTTTCCGGCTTGCCGGGGTCCGGGTGGTGATTGGGGAAGTTGCCGTCGACTTCGCAGTAAAGCGGAATCACCGAGCAACCCAGCGACTCAAGCAGTTGTGGGGCGATCACGCCGGCCACACCATTGCCGCAGTCAACGACCACGCGCATGGGCTTGGCCATGGCGATGTCGTCGCGAATTTGCTTGAGGTAGCGATCCAGCACGTCAACCTGCTCGACCGTACCAACGCCGCTGGCCAGGTCGTTGTTGTCGATACGTGCTTTTAGGGCCTGAATCTGCTCGTTGGCCAGGGTGTCGCCGGCGATCACGATCTTGAAACCGTTGTAGTCGCGCGGATTATGGCTACCGGTCAGCATCACCGCCGATTTGCCGGTGAGGATATGCCCGGCGTAATACACCACAGGCGTTGGCACCATGCCGACATCGCTGACGTGACAGCCGCAATCGAGTAGGCCTTGGATTAGTTGCTGCGCCAGCTCTGGGCCGGACAGTCGACCATCACGGCCGACGGCGATGTTCGGTTCGCCCTGGGCAATGCTCTGCGAGCCAATGGCGCGGCCAATCCAATAAGCGGTTTCGGCGTTCAGGGTGCGGCCGACCACACCACGAATGTCGTAGGCGCGGAAGATGTCGGCCGGTAGCGTTGGCGCTTTTGTTTGCACTGGGACAGGGGCCGGCTCATCGAGGCCGAGCAAATCCTGGTCTTCGTCGAGAATATCGATGTCGAGGATATCGGTGTCCTGAAACAACGGGTCGAGCATCGACTCAGCAGGTGCTTGCATGGCAGCGCCGCGCTCTGGGTTGGCATCTGCTGTTGCAGTCGACGCGCTGGCGCGGCGCGGCAGGCGTGCCAGGCTCTGCGCGAGGATGTCCAGGGTGGGCAAGCTCAGGCTAAAGGCTTTGACGGCCTTGCCAGCGGACAGCTCCTTGAGCATCTGGCCCAGCTGCGTTACGTCGCTCAGCAGGTGGCGTTGCAGGCGGCTCTGTAACAGGTAGAGGCCGATAATCGCACCCGCCAGTGCGAGCAGCCCGGCAAGGGCGAGCATCAGCGGAGAAAATACGGGGCTGGTCAGCGACGGCCCGGGGGTAAAGCTGACCGTCCAGTTGGGGTTGCCGGTGTCGAATGATTGCGCTGCACCCTCGGCCTGGCCGCGTTGGGCGAGCACCTGTGGGGCGGTGTTGTTGAACTGCTGGATCAGCTGAATCTGACCGATTTCGGCGGGCATCACGGGCAGGCTGGCGAGTAGGCGCTCAAGGTCCACGGCCAGCAGCAGGGTGCCATGCAGCGGCTCACCGTCGCTGAGGCGCAGCGGCGCAGCGCTGTAGACCAGCCAACGCTGGCCGACCTTGTAGGCTTCAGGCGCCGGCGTTTGGCCGTTTTCGGTGCGGCGCAGCATGTCCAGTGCGGCAAAGTTCATAGGCGCACTGCGGCTCGAGTCTTGTACTGCCTGGCTGCGCGCATTTAAGTGGGCATCAACCACGCCGTGCCAGTAGGTGAGGTTACGTTCAGCCGCGCGAATCTGGTTGATGTCCTGGCTTTGCAGGGCTTGCAGAAGTTGTGGGTTGCGCGCGGCTGCTTGAGTGTCAGCGCTGAGCTGTTGCAGGGCCTTCTGCAATACGGTCGCCTGGCCGCCGCCCCAGGCTTGGCTGAGTTGCCGCAGTTGCTGCTGATAGGCGCTGTCGAGCGGGCCAAACCAAAGCAGTGCGCCGGCCAGGATGATGCCCGCAACAGCCGCCAGTACCCCAGGTAGCAGGGTATTGAGGTTGCTTTTGGCCGTTTTCGGTTCGGCGCAAGCACTGCTCAATTGGGCGCTAGGGGTTAGTACGTCAGCGTCCTTAGCCGTGCGGGTGAAGAGTTTCATACCGCGTCTCCTCGACATTCATCCTGGAACTAGGTTTTGAGCGATTAGTGGCTGCCGGAGTGGCCGAAGCCGCCTGCGCCGCGCTGGCTCTCGTCAAATTGCTCGACCAGCTCGAAGTGTGCCTGCACCACCGGTACGAGGACCAGTTGGGCGATACGCTCACCGATGGCAATGGTGAAGGCGTTTTGTCCTCGGTTCCAGCAGGACACCATCAGTTCGCCCTGGTAGTCCGAATCGATCAGGCCGACGAGGTTACCGAGAACAATGCCATGTTTGTGGCCCAGGCCCGAGCGCGGCAGGATCATCGCTGCGAGACCGGGGTCGCCAATGTAAATCGACAGGCCGGTGGGGATCAGCACGGTTTGCCCAGGCTCGAGAACCAGCTCTTGTTCAAGCATGGCTCGTAGATCGAGGCCGGCAGAGCCTGGGGTGGCATAGTGCGGTAGAGGGAATTCGTTGCCCAGGCGTGGGTCGAGGATCTTGGCTTGTAAGGCGTGCATATCAGGCTCTGTAGTCGGTGAGTATGGCGTCAGTTGTGCGCCATGCGTTCGGCAATAAAACTCACCAGTTGGCGAGCAATCTTGCTTTTGCTGGTCTGCACGAAGCTGCTCTGCTGGAGCTCACGGTCGATAATGGTGATGGCATTTTCTTCGCTGTTGAAGCCGATGCTGGGGTTAGCCACGTCATTGGCGACGATCAGGTCGAGGTTCTTGTCGCGCAGCTTGCGCGAGGCATATTCCAGCAGGTTCTCGGTTTCGGCGGCAAAGCCGACGCTGAACGGGCGGTCGCTGCGGCTTGCCAAGGTGGCGAGGATATCCGGGTTGCGCACCATTTGCAGGAGTAGACCGTCACCGCTGGCGGGATCTTTTTTCAATTTGTGCTGGGCGACCACTTCCGGGCGGTAATCGGCCACCGCAGCGGCGGCAATCAGCAGGTCGCACGGCATCTCAGCCTCGCAAGCGGCGAGCATGTCGCGCGCGCTGATCACGTTGATGCGGGTAACCCGCTCGGGCGTGGGCAAGTGCACCGGGCCGCTGATCAGGGTGACCTTGGCGCCGGCTTCGGCGGCGGCTTCAGCGAGGGCAAAGCCCATCTTGCCGGAGCTGTGATTGGTGATGTAGCGCACCGGGTCGATGTTTTCTTGGGTGGGGCCTGCGGTAATTAGTACGTGCTTGCCGGTCAGCGCTTGATGCTGGAAACAATCCGCTGCGCATTGCACCAACTGCTCGGCTTCAAGCATGCGGCCCAGGCCGACATCGCCGCAGGCCTGGCTGCCAGCCGCCGGCCCGAATAGGTGCAGGCCGCGGGTGGTGAGCAGTGCGGCGTTGGCTTGGGTGGCCGGGTCGCGCCACATCGCCTGGTTCATCGCTGGGGCCAGGGCCACCGGTGCATCGGTGGCCAGCACCAGGGTCGTCAGCAGGTCATCGGCCACGCCTTGAGCCAGGCGCGCCATCAGGTCGGCGGTGGCGGGAGCAATCAGAACCAGATCAGCCCAGCGTGCCAGTTCGATATGGCCCATAGCCGCTTCGGCCTCGGGGTCGAGCAGGTCAAGGTGAACCGGGTGTCCGGAGAGCGCTTGCAGGGTGAGCGGTGTAATGAACTCACGACCGCCTTTGGTCATGACCACGCGCACATCGGCGTCTTGGTCTTTGAGTCGGCGAATCAGCTCTGCACTTTTATATGCGGCAATACCGCCGCCTACGCCAACAATGATGCGTTTCCGATACAGCCGCTGCATAGGCCTGCCTTTTATAAAAATGGATTCACCGCCGCGCCGGCACCTCCCCAGGCCAAGCGCAGCGCAAAAGTTGGGCTACGATAGCACAGAGCCTGCACTCGAGTAGTACTGCCAAACGCTTGCCAGGCTTGGCTTTGCGGTGCATAGGTGAGGCGGTTTGCCGCGTCTGATAACACAAGGAGGTGTGATGAGTATTCGTGACTGGCCGGCGGCAGAGCGCCCTCGGGAGAAACTCTTGGCTCAGGGTGCTGGCGCCCTGACCGATGCGGAATTGTTGGCGATTTTCCTGCGCACGGGGGTGGCCGGCCAAAGTGCGGTCGACTTGGCGCGCCATCTGCTCGGCGACTTTGGCAGCCTGCGCGCGTTGTTGCAGGCGGATTTGCCCTCGTTCAGCCGGCGTCTGGGATTGGGGCCGGCCAAGTTTGCCCAGTTGCAGGCGGTGCTAGAGATGGCGCGCCGACATCTGGCCGAACAGTTGCGCCGCGATTCGGCGCTGGAAAGCCCGCAGGCCGTGCGTGATTACCTAAAAGCGCTGTTACGCCATGAGCCCCACGAGGTGTTCGGCTGCCTGTTTCTCGATGCCAAGCACCGCGTGCTAGCGTTTGAGGCGCTGTTCAGCGGTGGGGTATTTTCTAATAAACTCGTATCAAGAGCTTATTGGAGTCGCCGCAATGCCCAAAGCATACGCCTACGTCAGATGGTCAACCGCCGAACAAGGCGAGGAAGGAAGGGACAGCCACGACCGCCAGACCACGCCCCTAAAAGCCTTCACAGAGGCCACAGGCATTCCAGTCGTCGAAACCATAATCGATAAGGGGGTTAGTGCCTTCAAGGGTGCCAACGCCCGTATTGGCCAGTTAAAAGGCTTGTTGGACAGGATAGAAAGTGGCGAGATCGAGCGAGGCGATTACGTCATCGTTGAATCAATCGACCGTCTAACCCGGCAGAAACTCAACGACTCGGTTGAACTCATTCAATCCATCCTCAAGAAAGGCGTGCGTCTCCACACCGTAATAGACCAAAAAACCTACTCACATGACGATCCAAGCCGAGACTTGGAAACCCTGCTAATGGTCGGCGTAATCGCCAAACGAGCGCACGAAGAAAGCGACACCAAGAGCAAACGCCTCAAATCGTCTTGGCTCAAAAAACGAGACGCCGCCGAAACCACCATCATCCGCAAACAATGCCCCTACGGCTTTCGCTACGACGAACAGGCCAACGCTTTTGTCATAGTTGAGGACGAAGCCCAAGAGATTCGCCACATTTTTGATTTACTCAAACATATGGGAATACTCGAAAGCATAAAACGAGTAAATCAATACTCAAAACGCCGTTGGACTAGAAAACACATTGATGAACTAATTAAGACCAAAAGCCCCATAGGGGTTTTATGTCTTAACCGTCGAAAAGACGATGGAAGCGGTAGGATTTTGGATAGATATATCCCCGGATATTATCCAAAAATTGTTCAAGAAATTGATTTTGACGCCGCAGTATCCGCGATAAAAAGCCGATTCAATGAACGTAAAAGCGGCAGACGAGCAGCCAACAACTACAACATTTTTCGGCACTGTATCCAGTGCGAAGAGCACAAAGTCGGTATGTTGTTCAACCTTCAAGGTTTAGGGCTTGAAAAGAAGAGATACGCCTACCTTGTATGTTCAAACAGAGCGGAACGAGTGTGCGATTGCACAAACCGAATTAGGTTTGAATACGTTTTTGCAGTGTTTCTTTCTTTTATCAAACAAATTTCAGAAAATCGCTACATTGACGAACGGACAGACAAGAAGCGAGAAAGGTTTACTTGGTTCAGCCAAGAAGAATATAAACAGATGGACGCCGTAAACGGTGCATTTAGCCGTTTCTTTTCGGCGCGTGATACTTCCATTCCAAAAGAAGAAATAAGGGCTAAAAAAGCACTATTAAACACCGACAAAAGAGCATTAGAGATGCTTGACGCCTCCCTTGCTCAGTTTGATGGAATAATCCCCCACACATTTATCAAGCGTATTGCAGAGTGTGAGGCAAGAATTACAGCGCTTGAAAGTGAAATCCAGAAACTTGAAGGTGATTTGACCATTCAAGCAGAAACCCTAGAAATTACGACCTACAAAGATATTCTTGACTTATATGAAACCGAAGATGGGCGATTGAAACTTAATACATTTTTTATAAATCGTGGAATTATATTTGAAATAAATAAGCCCGAAGAGACTACATACATTTTCTTGACCGTAAAAATCAAGGACGATCCTAGTTTCAGTCTAGAAATAAACCATAATTGCTTAGGTAAATACCCGCTATCAAATTTTGGGATTGAAGACCTCTCCCACATTATCAAGTAAGAGTTTTCAGGGCGTTACTCATTAAATAACGCCCCATCGTCCTCCCTTCCGTTTTAAAACACTCCCAGCCTCACACATGTGCGCGCACGATTAAGATATCTATATATAAAGATTACTAGATAAAGAAAACATACTTTTGTAATCCAAACGCACACGCCTACACAGCACAACCTCACCCATCAAATAATCCGGCTTGAAATTTGAATAATAAAAAATCAATGGTAAATTATATATATGGGAGATAAAAGCGGAACGATTTTAGACCTTTATCAACCCTTTGGTTAGAACTTCACACTTTTACTTCGTAAAAGGTGCGAAGTGCTAACCGGGCCAAGGGTTCCCCTTTGGATTCCCAAGATCAAAAACAGAGCAAAAAGCAGACCCAACTCGCTGATAATTAAAGGAGCAAAATAACAACTATTGAGGACAATGTGAGCACCAAAATCCACAACACAACTATGCTATATAAGAGGTTAAATTATTCAGTTTCAAAAACTAAGCAACTGGTGAAATCATTAAAGCACTCGTTGCGAATCCGTAGCAAAGAGATCAAGGTTGTTCAGTGGGATGAAGATTTAGCCCATAAAAATATATACATAATCAATGGCAAGCGTGTTGCTATGACGCAACAAGCAGCCCTAGAGTTCCTAAATGCACAAATAAAACCACTCCAACAAGTAAATAAGAGCAAAGAGCAGCGCCAAGAAGATATCGAAAGCAAAGGCAAGTATAAGTATAAAATAAAGAAAATTATCAAGGATGAAACTGGCAACCCTATTGCCACTTACCTTGAAAATCTACTTGAACAAAAAGAGTTCATAGATAGCACCATCGTCCAATCTGACTTTGACCGTTTTGAGGTCAGTAGGAAGGCGCAGAAACTCCAAAGCGTTCAAAACTACATAGAACTACACAACAACATTGTTCAGTCTGAGAAGCCCTTGGACGGTCGCAAGACAGGGCGGCGGCAAAAACTGAGTGCAACACCTGACCTTTCCGGTACGGTGCTGCCCCTATGTCTTATACCGAACTCAGCGTTGAAGAGCGCGCCACCATTCAAATCGGTCGTACCCAAGGCTTCAGCCTGCGCAGGATTGCCT
>JAHIWP010000073.1 GCA_018816095.1 Gammaproteobacteria bacterium | reverse complement strand
CTTACCTGATGAACATTCGCCCGCGCAAACGCTTCAACTGGAAGTGCCCGATTGAAGTCATGACAGAGGTGGTAGGAATGCATCATGCTGCGCCTGCTTCAATTCAATAACCGTGTTGCACTCAGCCCCTGCAACCGCCCTGTTTCGATATTTTCAC
This sequence comes from Gammaproteobacteria bacterium, assembly GCA_018816095.1. Classification (GTDB taxonomy): domain Bacteria; phylum Pseudomonadota; class Gammaproteobacteria; order Pseudomonadales; family Pseudomonadaceae; genus Aquipseudomonas; species Aquipseudomonas spirodelae. Next base: position 98,123 of record JAHIWP010000073.1, on the reverse strand, counting down.
TTACCCCAGATAGTGCAAAGCCCCGATTCTCGGGGCTTTGCAGAACTTATCCACAGAAAATGAAACACTCTCTGTTTAATTTACAGCATCTTTCAGGGACTTACCCGGTTTGAAAGCGACGGTGTTGCTGGCCTTGATTTGTACCGGTTCGCCCGTTTGTGGGTTTTTACCGGTGCGAGCACCGCGGTGGCGTTGCACGAATGTACCGAAGCCCACCAGAGTAACGCTGTCCTTACGGTTCAAGGCGTTGGTGATTTCTTCGAGTACCGCGTTAAGTACACGGTTTGCCTGATCTTTAGTCAGATCCGCCTTATCGGCGATGGCGGCGGCGAGTTCCGGTTTACGCATAAATGCCTCTTTACGGTTTTTTGTTGTTGTGTCCGGGCTGCTCTGCGCGAGCAGATACCAAGGCGCCGCAACAGCTCTAGGCTGCGGCAGACTGAGGGAGAATGGCATGGCATTGGGCCCTGCGCCAGTCTTGTCAGACCGTTAAGCGGCGCAACTTTATGGCATATCCGACAGAACAGCCGCCGTTTAAGCCAATAGCACTGGCAGGCGCTTATTCAAGGCCAATTTTTCCTGAACGGCCGCCCCGGTGAGCGCGTAACCCAGCAGCGCGCCGCTGCTGTCATGGCACAGCGCTTTGATGTCGGCGCCACTGCCTTCAACGCTCCATTCGCCTTGCAAGCCATGCGGTGGCGGCGACACCACCAGCGGGCAAACCGGGGTTTTAACCGTCACCGGCATAGGGCCATAACTTACTGCGCAAGGGTTGCCGGCCAGGGTTTGCGCCAGGGCGCGGGCACAGGCCATCAGAGGCATGACATAGAGCAGGTTGATGCCATCGACCTCGGCGCAGTCACCCAAGGCGTAGATATTGGCGTGGGAAGTGCGCAGTTGGCGATCGACCACCACACCGCGATTGGTTGCCAGCCCGGCAGCCGCCGCCAAGTTGATGCGTGGCCGTAAGCCCACCGCCGACAGCACCAGATCACAGTTGATCAGCGTGCCATCGGACAGCTGCGCTGCCAGCCCATCACCCTGGTGATTCAGGCTGGCCAGCACGGGGTCAAGGTGAAAGCGCGCGCCCAACCCCTCTAGACCGGCTTGCACGGCGGCGGCAGCAGCCGGATGCAGCAAGCCAGGCATGACCTGCTCACAGGGCGCCACCAGCTCAACCTGATAGCCGCCCAGGGTCAGATCATTGGCAAACTCACAGCCGATCAGCCCGGCACCCAGCAGCAACACCCGTTGCTTGCCGGCCGCAGCCGTGCGAAAGCGCGCGTAATCTTCCAAATCATTGATCGAGAAGATCGCATCATCCGCATCTCCCGGTACCGGCACGCGGATCACCTCGGCGCCCATGGCCAGCACCAGGTCGCGGTAGGGCACAGCCTCTTCACCGATCCACAGCTGCTGGTGGCCGGGGTCGATCTCGCTGATGCGGGTGTGGGTGCGCACTTCCGCCTTGAGCTGCTCGGCCATCGCACCCGGCTCGGCCATGCTCAGGCCATCGGCATCCTTGTTTTTGGCAAAGCCGGTGGACAGCATCGGTTTGGAATACGAGCGACCGTCGTCGGCGGTGATCAGCAACAGCGGGGTTTCGCTGTCCAGCTTGCGAAATTCACGGGCCAGGTTGTAGCCGGCCAGGCCGGTACCGACGATGACGACAGGTGCACTCATGCTGCATTCCTCACACAGGCCGCGCATTGCGGCGCGCCGTAATAGATTTCAGGGCTGACGCGCCTCAAGCGATTTCGATCATCTCGAAATCCTGCTTGCCGACGCCACAGTCGGGGCATAGCCAATCGGCGGGAATAGCGTCCCAGGCCGTGCCGGGGGCGATGCCTTCATCGGGTAAACCGAGGGCTTCGTCATAGATAAAGCCGCACACCACACACTGCCATTTGCGCATAGCCACCTCGCCGCGTATTCAGCTCGTTCGGGGTGTTTAGTATGCGCACTCGCTAAACAAAACGGCGACCCCAGTGATCGCCGTAGAGAGTTTTCAGAATGAACTCAAAGGCTCGCGAGCTAGAGTCCTACAAGGCGCTACGTTAGTAACAGCCTCCGGCTGGTCAAAACAGGCGAACAACGGACTGAGCTCGCACTCGAGTGTACTTTTGTACATGAGCATTACTCGTTTCACTCGCCCTTCGGGCCGCGCTGAAGCGCGTTAGCCGCAAGCGGCTTGCCGAGCCTGTTTTTAACGCCGCAGGGCCGACGCGCCGCAGCCTTTGGCTAGCTCTTAGCCGATTTCGATCATTTCAAAATCCAGCTTACCCACGCCGCAGTCAGGGCACAGCCAGTCTTCGGGGACGTCCTGCCACAGCGTACCGGCGGCGATGCCTTCATCCGGCCAGCCCTGGCTCTCGTCGTAAATCAGTCCACAGACCACACATTGCCACTTCTTCATAACTACCTCAGGAGATCACACGGCTATCGCGCTGCGGAAACTACCGTATATACGCAGGTGCGCCAAGCCGCAGGACGAGAAAGGCCGCCTCGCGGGCGGCCAATCAAAATAAGCGTCTGCCCGCCACATGACGGGCAGAACATGGGGTATTAACCCGCCGCGTGCATCAGCGGATCACCAATCCCCATGCCGTACATGGCAATCATGGTGATGCTGCCAGCCGCGATGAGGTAGTAGAGGGTCGGCAGAATGGTTTTGCGCAGGGTGATCCCTTCGCGACCCAGCAGACCCACAGTGGCCGAAGCCGCTACCACGTTGTGAATGGCAATCATGTTACCTGCCGCTGCACCCACTGACTGTGCGGCCACCATCATCGCGCCCGAAACCCCAAGCAGGCCTGCCGCGTTGAACTGGAACTGCGACAGCATCAGGTTAGACACGGTGTTGGAACCGGCGATAAAGGCCCCCAGAGCACCCACGGCCGGGGCGAAGAACGGATAAACCCCGCCCACGCTGTCTGCCACCAACTGCGCCATGGCCACTGGCATGGACACCAGGTCCGCACCGTTGACGCCGGAGTTGATCAGAATCCGCACCATCGGAATGGTGAAGATCAGCACGAAGCCCGCGCCCAGTAAGGTACGGCTCGACTCATTGACCGCCGCACCCAGCTCGGACAAACGCATGCGGTGCAGCAGTGCGGTGACCAGCACCACCATGCACAGGATGCCGCCCGGCAGGTACAACGGCTCAAGTTTGCCGGAGATACCCGTTTCACCGAGGATGTCGATCCAGCCGAAGCTGACCGACAACAGGGCCGCTTTCAGCTCAGGGAAGACCCGCGATGCCACCAGGAAGATCGCCAGCAGCACGTAAGGTGCCCAGGCCATGCGCACGGAGATCGGCGTTTTACCGGCGATGTCTTCGAGTTTCATCTCGATCTTGCCCATCCACTCGGCTGGCCACTCGCTGGCCGGCGCAAAGTCCCAGGCAGTCTTAGGCAGCAGGAAGCCTGCCTTGGCTGCAGGAATCACAATCGCCAGGCCAACCATCGCACCGATCATCGACGGGAATTCCGGGCCGAGGAACACGCCGGCGGCGATGTAAGGGATGACGAAGGCCAAGCCGGTGAAAATGGCAAACGGGGCCATTTCCAAGCCTTCTTTCCACGACTGATTCTTGCCGAAGAAGCGCGTCATGATCGACAGCATGATCAGTGGCATAAAGATGCCAATCAAGCCGTGGGTGATCGCCACGCGCGAGAAGATCAGATGGAAGAACACCTCCCAGCTACTGCCCATTGTGGCCAGTTGCGCACTCATACCGGCCTGATCCAGACCGCCTGCAACCCCCACCAAAATCGGTGTACCCACCGCGCCGAAAGACACCGGCGTGGATTGCACCATCATGCCCAACACCACTGCCGCCAGCGCAGGGAACCCCAAGGCCACCAACAGCGGCGCCGCAACAGCAGCCGGCGTACCAAAGCCCGAGGCGCCCTCGATAAAGCAGCCGAACAGCCAGGCCACGATCAGTGCTTGGACGCGACGGTCCGGGGTGATGGTAGCGAAGCCACGACGGATGGCGGCAATGCCACCGGAATGTTTAAGGGTGTTGAGCAACAGGATCGCGCCGAAGATGATCCAGAGGATCGCGGCGGTGAGAATCAGGCCTTGCAGGCTGGACGCCAGCACCCGATTGAAGGACATATCCCAGGCCGTCAGGCCAATGATTGCGGTGAGCAGAAAGACCACCGGCATGGCGTACTTGGCTGGCCAGCGAAAGCCGATCAGCAGCACACCCGCCAGCACCAACGGCACAAAGGCCAGTATCGACAGCAGTGTTTGACTCATGTGTTGGTTCCTATTTTTTATTGTGAACCAGAATATCCCGGGAAGACCCGGCGCCACGCACGTAGACCTGCCGAGTTGGTCGAGCAACGCTCAGCCAACCCTAAGCAGCCCCCCTGATGCCGGTACGCAGTAACTCGTACCTGCATCAATGCTCAATCGCCCCGGCAGGTCGAGCCTGACGGGGCGGTTTATTAATCGAGTCTAGCCAGCCCTCTTATTGCTTGAAACGCAGACGCCAAGCATGCAGCAGTGGTTCGGTATAGCCACTCGGCTGCTCACGCCCTTTGAATACCAAATCACTGGCGGCCTGGAAGGCTGCAGACTGAGCATAGTTGGTTGCCATCGGCCGGTAAGCCGCATCGCCGCTATTCTGCTGATCGACCACCTTGGCCATCCGCGCCAGACTCTCGCGCACCTGAGCCTCGTCGATAACCCCATGGTGCAACCAGTTGGCAATGTGCTGGCTGGAGATACGCAGCGTCGCACGGTCTTCCATCAGGCCCACGTTGTGAATATCCGGCACCTTGGAGCAACCCACGCCCTGCTCCACCCAACGCACCACATAACCGAGGATGCCCTGGCAGTTGTTGTCCAGCTCTTCCTGAATCTCGCTAGCGCTCCAGTTACGCTCGGCGGCCACCGGCACGCTGAGTAGATCATTCAGCAGGCTGTCACGCTGGCTGTTGAGGTCGATGGCTTCCAGTTCACGCTGCACCGCTTGTACATCCACCTGGTGGTAGTGCATGGCATGCAGGGTGGCGGCCGTCGGCGACGGTACCCAGGCGGTGTTGGCACCGGCTTTGGGGTGGCCGATCTTCTGTTCCAGCATGGCGGCCATCAGGTCCGGCATGGCCCACATGCCCTTACCGATTTGCGCCCGACCACGCAGGCCGCAGCTCAAACCCACCAGCACGTTGTTGCGCTCATAGGCCTGAATCCAGGCGCTGCTTTTCATGTCGCCCTTACGCAACATGGCGCCCGCTTCCATCGCGGTGTGCATCTCGTCACCGGTACGGTCGAGGAAACCGGTGTTGATAAACGCCACCCGCGCGCTGGCAGCGCCGATGCAGGCTTTGAGGTTGATACTGGTGCGCCGCTCTTCGTCCATGATGCCCATTTTCAGGGTATGACGCGGCAGCTGCAGCAGGTCTTCAATACGCCCGAACAGCTGATCGGCAAAGGCCACTTCGGCCGGGCCGTGCATCTTCGGCTTAACGATGTAGACGCTGCCAGTGCGCGAGTTGCCCTTACGCTGCAGGTCATGCAGGGCGCACAGACTGGTCATCACACCGTCGAGAATGCCCTCGGGGATCTCGTTACCCTCGCCGTCGAGGATCGCCGGGTTGCTCATCAGGTGGCCGACGTTACGCACGAACAGCAGCGAACGGCCGTGCAGCGTCAACTCGCCACCATCGGCGGCGGTGTAGGTGCGGTCCGGGTTGAGGCGACGGACGATGCGCTTGCCGCCCTTCTCCAATTCTTCGCTGAGATCGCCCTTCATCAGGCCAAGCCAGTTGCGGTAAATCACCACCTTATCGTCGGCGTCGACTGCTGCCACAGAGTCTTCACAGTCGAGAATGGTCGACAGCGCCGACTCGATCAGCAGGTCTTTGACCCCAGCGGCGTCGGTGGCACCAATCTGGCTGCTGGCATCGATCTGGATTTCCACATGCAGGCCGTTGTTCTTCAACAGCACGGCGGTCGGCGCGCTGGCCTCGCCCTGATAACCGACAAACTTTTCCGCCTGGGCCAGGCCCGTTTGGCTGCCGTCTTTCAGGCTGACGTGCAGCTGACCGTCAACCACTTGATAGCCGGTCGAATCGACGTGCGAGCCCTTGGCCAACGGCGCAGCCTGATCGAGGAAGGCACGGGCAAAGGCAATCACCTTGTCACCACGCACCTGGTTGTAGCCTGGGCCCTTCTGCGCGCCGCCGTCTTCGCTGATCGCATCGGTGCCGTAGAGGGCGTCATACAGTGAACCCCAGCGCGCGTTGGCGGCGTTCAGCGCGTAGCGGGCATTCATCACCGGCACCACTAGCTGCGGGCCGGCCTGGCTGCTGATCTCGCTGTCGACGTTGGCAGTGCTGGCTTGCACGCTGTCGGGTTGCGGCAACAGGTAGCCGATGGATTCGAGGAAGGTGCGATACGCCGGCATGTCGCTAATCGGCCCTGGATGCTCGCGATGCCAAGTGTCCAGCTGGACTTGCAGGGCATCACGTTCGGCCAGCAGCGCACGGTTCTGCGGTGCCAGGTCATGCACCAGGGCGTCGAAACCCGCCCAGAACGCCTCGCGCTCAATACCGCTGCCCGGCAGCACTTCCTCGTCGACAAAACGTTGCAAATTGGCGGCCACTTGCAGGCGCTGGCAGTTCACGCGATCGGTCATTTTCCCACTCTCCAAAAATCAGTACAGGTGCGGCGCTAGGCGCCTGGCGGCTCACTGAGGAACCGCCTCACGAGGCGAATCAGCTCAGTGCGGCAACGCCGGCTTTGGCCACTTGTGCATCCTGGTCAGCCTTGACCCCAGACACACCGATTGCGCCAACCACTTGGCCGTCAACAATCACCGGCACGCCGCCTTCCAGCGAGGTCACCAGTGGTGCGGACAAAAAGGCTGTGCGCCCACCATTGACCATTTCCTCAAAGCCCTTGGTTTCACGACGGCCGAGGGCAGCGCTGCGGGCTTTTTCGCTGGCAATGTAGGCGCCAATCGGCGCGCACCCATCGAGGCGCTCCAGAGCCAGCGGGTGACCGCCGTCATCGACCACGCTGATGGTCACGGCCCACTGGTTCTTCTCGGCCTCGCTGCGCGCAGCAGCGAGCATGCGGCTGACTTCGATTTGGCTCAATATGGCTTTGCTAAGCATGCTGTTCTCCAATTAATTCAGGGCTTCTTCGACGAGTTCGATCCAGTGCCGCACAGGGGTGCGACCGGCGCCGTCGAGGTGGGTTTGGCAGCCGATGTTGGCGGTGACGATCACCTCCGGCTTGCCGCTTTCCAGGGCATTTAATTTGTTGTCGCGCAGCTGCTTGGACAGCTCCGGCTGGGTCAGCGAGTAGCTGCCAGCGGAACCGCAGCACAGGTGGCTGTCGGGCACTGCGGTCAAGTTGAAGCCGAGGCGCGTGAGCACGCCCTCGACCGCGCCGCCGAGCTTCTGCGCATGCTGCAGCGTGCAGGGGCAGTGGAAGGCCAACCGCTTGTCGGCCTGCACATTGAGCTGTTCCAGGGGCTCGGCGCTGAACACCTCAATCAGGTCCTTGGCCAGTTCACTGACGCGCTGGGCCTTCTCGGCATAGGCCGGATCCTGCGCCAGCAGGTGCCCATAATCCTTGACGAAGGCGCCGCAACCGCTGGCCGTTTGCACGATGGCCTCGGCGCCCTGCTCGATGGCAGGCCACCAGGCATCGATGTTCTGCCGGGCGCGTTGCAGCCCCTGCTCTTGGGCATTCAAGTGGTAGTCCACCGCGCCGCAGCAACCGGCTTCATTGATCGGCGTAACGCTAATGCCCAGGCGATCCAGCACCCGCGCCGTGGCGGCATTAGTGTTGGGCGCCAGGCCCGGCTGTACGCAGCCTTCGAGCATCAGCACACGGCGCGCGTGGCGCTGTGCAGGGCGTGGCTTCGCGGTATTTACGCTGCGCGGCAACTTGCTCTTGAGGCTCGCTGGCAAGATCGGACGGAACACCTGGCCGACCTGAACCAAGCCCTTGAACAGCGCCGCGTTCGGCACCACGGCACGCAAGCTTTCACGCAGCGCGCGCTGGGCCAGCGGGCGCGGTACGGCGGCATCCACCACGGCACGGCCGATGTCCAGCAGGTTGTGGTACTGCACACCCGACGGGCAGGTGGTTTCACAGTTACGGCAGGTCAGGCAGCGGTCCAGGTGCAGCTGGGTCTTGGCGGTAACTTCATTGCCTTCCAGCACTTGCTTGATCAGGTAGATGCGCCCGCGTGGGCCGTCCAACTCATCGCCCAGCAATTGGTAAGTCGGGCAGGTGGCGTTGCAGAAGCCACAGTGCACGCAGCTGCGCAGGATGCGTTCGGCTTCCTCGGCGCGCGGCAGACTTTTGGCCTGTTCACTCAGATTAGTCTGCACGGCTATACCTCGGCATACATGCGGCCAGGATTGAAAATACCCTGGGGGTCGAGCTGGGTTTTCAGCTGGCGGTGGTAACGCAGCAGCGGCGCGGCCAGCGGCTGGAAGGGGCTGTCGCAGTGGCCTGCGGTAAAGCAGGTGGCATGGCCACCGACGGCGGCGACGGTCTGGCGGATCAGCGCCGCATCGGCATCGGATTTCAGCCAGCGCTGTGCGCCGCCCCAGTCGATCAACTGCTCGCCAGGCAACGTCAGCACGCCAGTGCTGCTCGGCACCGACAACCGCCACAGCGGCCGTGGATCGGCGAAGAAGCTCAACCGCTGCTCACGCAGGCCGGCCCAGTAAGCGCTGTCGAGCAGCTCACCACCCAGGCGCTCACGGGCGGCGGCGACCGAGCCTTCGCCCCCTTCCAGGCGCAGATGCAGGGCCCGGCCGTCGTGGCTGGCGGCGCTCAGCGGAATCGGCTGCTGGCCCCACTCAGCGAGTTTTTGCAGGGCCAAGGCGGCGTCCATTTCCAGACGCAGGCTGAGGCACTGGCGCGGCTTGGGCAGCACCTTGAGCGACACTTCGGTGATCACCCCCAGGCAGCCGAAGCTGCCGGCGAGCAGGCGCGACAGGTCGTAGCCGGCGACGTTCTTCATCACCTCGCCACCAAAACGCAGGTGTTTGCCCATACCGGTGATCAGACGCGCACCCAGCACCAGGTCGCGTACCGCGCCGGACCAGGGCCGACGCGGCCCCGACAGGCCGGCGGCAACCATGCCGCCCAGGGTCGCCGCACCGCCGAATTGCGCAGGCTCACAGGTGAGCATCTGCCCGGCCTCATCGAGCGCCGCTTCCAACTCAACCAGCGGGGTGCCGGCGCGGGCAGTGATCACCAGCTCGGTCGGGTCGTAGCTGACGATGCCACGGTGGGCGCGGGTATCGAGCACTTCGCCGTCGACCTTGCGGCCGAGAAACGCCTTGCTGTTGCCGCCCTGAATGCGCAATGCAGTCGAGCTGTTGAGGCCGTGATTAACTTGTTCCAGCAGCGCCGTAGTGGCATCTGCGTCATGCCGCATAACCATTAAAAACGCTCCAGTTCAGGGAAAGGCAACTTGCCGTGGTGCACGTGCATGGAACCGAATTCGGCACAGCGGTGCAGGGTCGGAATGTTCTTGCCGGGGTTGAGCAGGCCGCGTGGATCAAAGGCCGCTTTCACCGCGTGGAACAACGTCAGCTCGTCACTGTTGAACTGGGAGCACATCTGGTTGATCTTCTCGCGGCCTACGCCATGCTCGCCGGTGATGCTGCCGCCAACCTTGACGCAGAGTTCGAGAATCTTGCCGCCCAAGGTCTCGGCGCGCTCCAGCTCGCCGGGCTGGTTGGCATCAAACAGAATCAGTGGGTGCATGTTGCCGTCACCGGCATGGAACACGTTGGCCACCCGCAGACCGAATTCTTCAGAGAGGTCGCTGATGCCCTTGAGCACGCCCGGCAGCTCGCGGCGCGGGATGGTGCCATCCATGCAGTAGTAGTCCGGCGACAAGCGCCCCACCGCGGGGAAGGCGTTCTTGCGCCCGGCCCAGAATCGGATGCGCTCGGCCTCGTCACGGGCCAGGCGCACTTCGGTGGCGCCGGCCTGGGTCAGCACAGCTTCAACGCGCACGCACTCGTCATGCACATCGGCTTCCACGCCATCCAGCTCACACAGCAAAATGGCCTCGGCCTCTACCGGGTAGCCGGCGTGGATAAAGTCTTCAGCGGCGCGAATCGCCAGGTTGTCCATCATTTCCAGGCCACCGGGGATGATCCCGGCCGCAATGATTTCACCTACTGCGCGCCCGGCTTTCTCCACCGAGTCGAAGCTGGCGAGCAACACTTTGGCCACCTGCGGCTTGGGCAGCAGCTTGACCGTCACCTCGGTGATGATGCCGAGCATGCCTTCGGAGCCGGTGAACAGCGCGAGCAGGTCGAAACCCGGTGAATCAAGGGCATCGCTGCCAAGGGTCATGCGCTCACCCTCGACGGTGAGAATCTCCACCTTGAGCAGGTTGTGCACAGTCAGACCGTATTTAAGGCAGTGCACCCCCCCGGCGTTCTCGGCGACGTTGCCGCCGATCGAGCAGGCGATTTGCGAGGACGGGTCCGGTGCGTAGTAAAGGTCATACGGGGCGACGGCCTGGGAGATGGCCAGGTTGCGCACACCCGGCTGGACGCGCGCAAAACGCCCCTCGGGATTCACTTCAAGGATGTGCTTGAAGCGCGCCATCACCAGCAGAATGCCCTGCGCCAGCGGCAACGCACCGCCCGACAGACCTGTGCCCGCACCGCGTGCGACCACGGGTACATTGCGTTGGTAGCAGAGTTTGAGCAGCTGTTCGACTTGCTCAATGCGCTCAGGCAAGACCACCAGCATCGGCGTGGTGGTGTAGGCCGAAAGGCCATCGCATTCGTAGGGTTTGAGGTCTTCTACGGTGTGCAGAACCTCCATATCGGGGAGCTGCTCACGCAATGCAGCCAGCAAAGCTGGCTTATCGACGTTGGGCAGCGGCCCATCGACGCGCTCGTCGTACAGAATACTCATGGCAGGCGTTCTCGCGTGACGTTGTCTTTTGTTTATGCGCAGCCCCGGTAGCGACCCGGTCTGCTTGTTATGCACTAGTTGTAGAGGCCTGCACGCCCAACGTCTATTGTTCAACACGCTGGTATGACCAGTTTCTTAAGTTCACAGCCGAGCTAAAATTGCCTAAGATGCTTACATACAGGGCGCTTTACACCTATATTGAGACGCACAGGGTTGACCCGAACCAACTGGTACTACCAGTTACTAGAGGCGCTTAGCATGCTCGAAAAGACACCTGATATTCGCCGCCAGGTCAGTGACGTGGTCGCTGAACGCATCGAGCGGTTGATCGTCGATGGCGTGCTCAAGGTCGGCCAAGCTCTGCCTTCGGAGCGCCGCCTGTGCGAGAAACTGGGGATCTCCCGTTCCGCCCTGCGCGAAGGGCTCAAGGTGCTGCGCGGTCGCGGCATCATCGAGACCGCCCAGGGCCGCGACTCGCGGGTGGCCACGCTAAACGGCCCCCGCGACGCCAGCCCGCTGATGCACCTGTTCAACTCACAGCCGCGCACCCTCTTTGACCTGCTTGAGGTGCGCGCCCTGCTCGAAGCCGAGTCGGCGCGCCTGGCCGCCTTGCGCGGCACCGAGGCGGATTTCGTCCTGCTCACCCGGCGCTATGAAGAAATGCTCGCCGCCCACAGCCAGGCCGTGCCGGTCGATCCGCGCGAGCATGCGCGCCTCGACCACGCCTTCCACCTGGCGGTTTGCGAGGCGTCACACAACCCGGTTTTGCTGCACACGCTGCAATCGTTGACCGACCTGATGCTCAGCACGGTGTTTGCCTCGGTTAACAACCTCTATCACCGCCCCATGCAGAAACGCCAAATCGATCGCCAGCACACGCGGCTCTACCAGGCGGTGATCGAACGCCTGCCCGAACAAGCGCAGCGCGCGGCACGCGAGCACATTCACAGCATTCGCGACAACCTCAAGGAGATCGAAGAGGAAGAACAACGCCTGGTTCGGGCGACCATGCGCCTTGAGGGCTGGGCGTAGGAGCCGGCCTCAACTGACCCGTCAGCGCCATCGAGCCAAGGCGCTGATGGCGGCTCTCTGGATGGCCACTGGCATTTGCTACACTCGCGCGCTTTGATTTGTGGTGACTTCCCGACCGTGCCCAATGCCTCTCTCGCTTATCCACCGCACTGGCTCAGCGCCAGCCAATTGCAACCGACCCCGGCGGCGGGCGTTTACGGCTGGTTGTTCGTCAACCAGGACTCGCTCACCCAGCGCCTGGTCGAACTGTCGGCCAAGCACTTCAGCGTCTTGCCACTGAACGAAGGCTGGCAGACCCTGCGCAGTGATGAATGCGCCGCCTTGAATGTTGCCGAAGGCAGCCAAGGCTGGGTGCGCGAGGTGTTTCTGCGCGGCCATCAACAGCCGTGGGTGTTTGCCCGCAGCGTGGCCGCGCGCAGCGCGCTGGAAGATTCCGGGATGGGCCTCGACCAGCTTGGTAGCCGCTCCCTCGGCGAGTTGCTGTTCAGCGACCGCGCCTTCGCCCGCGGGCCGCTGCAAGCCTGCCACTACCCGGCCGCCTGGTTGCCGCAACAGGTGCGCGAGGAAAACCTATGGGCGCGCCGCTCGTGCTTTAGCCGTGGCGCACTGAATGTGCTGGTGGCCGAGGTGTTCTTGCCGGCCTTCTGGGCGGCAGCAGCCATCGAGCCTTAGGATCGGTGGGGCCGCAGGCGTAAACCATCAATAAACAGCGTCACCCCTTCTACAGCTCAACCCTGGCCCCATCCCGCGCGCCGACTCCGTATAATCCGCCGCAACCCGCACGGAGACGCGCTCGATGTATACCCAGTTGCTGCACTCACTCAACCGCCTGCACCCACGCGCCTGGGACTTTATTCAGCTAATGCGCCTGGAAAAACCCATCGGCATGTACCTGCTGCTGTGGCCAACGCTGTGGGCACTCTGGGTAGCGGCTGAAGGCGTGCCGAGCGCAAAAAACCTGGTTATTTTCGTCGTCGGTGTATTCCTCATGCGCGCCGCCGGCTGCGTGATCAACGACTACGCCGACCGCAACTTCGACGGTCATGTCAGCCGTACCCAAGCGCGGCCCCTGGCCAGTGGCAAGATCAAACCGCGCGAGGCGCTGATCCTCTTCGTCGTCCTGGTGGCGGCCAGCTTTGTTTTGGTGCTGTTTACCAATGCCACCACCATCTGGCTGTCGTTTGGCGGCCTGGCACTGGCGGCCTGCTACCCCTTTATGAAGCGCTACACCTTCTATCCACAGGTGGTATTGGGGGCGGCGTTTTCCTGGGGCATGCCGATGGCGTTCAGCGCGGTGACTGGGGAGATGCCGCCGCCCGAGGCCTGGCTGTTGTACATCGCCAACCTGCTGTGGACGGTGGCCTATGACACCTACTACGCCATGGCCGACCGCGAAGACGACCTGAAAATTGGGGTGAAATCCACCGCCATTCTGTTCGGCGATGCCGACCGTTTGATCATCCTCACCCTGCAAGGCCTGGCGCTGCTTTGCCTGCTCTTGGCGGCGGCGCGCTTTGAGCTGGGGCTGTACTTCCATATCGGTTTAGTGGTGGCGGCGGGCTGCTTTGCCTGGCAATTCCACGTGACCCGCAACCGCCAACCCATGGTCTGTTTCAATGCTTTTTTGCATAACCACTGGGCCGGACTGGCGATCTTTCTTGGCCTAGTGCTCGACTACGCCTTGCGCGGCTAGGAGGCGTGTTACAAGGCAGTGCCGCGCGACTGTCATATGGCTGCAATAATTCCGTTATCTAATGCAGGCCATTACAGCGAGATGACTTGAGGTTTGATCCATGGTTGGCAAGAACATCCTGATCGTCGATGACGAAGCACCGATCCGTGAAATGATCGCCGTGGCCCTGGAGATGGCCGGCTACGAGTGCCTGGAAGCGGAGAACACCCAGCAGGCCCACGCCATCATTGTCGACCGCAAGCCCGACCTGATTCTGCTCGACTGGATGTTGCCCGGCACCAGCGGCATCGAGCTGGCGCGGCGGCTCAAGCGCGATGAGCTGACCAACGATATTCCGATCATCATGCTCACCGCCAAGGGCGAAGAGGACAACAAGATCCAGGGCCTGGAAGTCGGTGCAGATGACTACATCACCAAGCCGTTTTCCCCGCGCGAACTGGTCGCGCGCCTGAAAGCCGTGCTGCGCCGCGCCGGCCCCGTTGACAGTGAAGGGCCGATCGAAGTTGGCGGCCTGCTGCTCGACCCAATCAGCCATCGCGTGACCATCGACGGCAAACCGGCGGAAATGGGCCCCACCGAATACCGCTTGCTGCAATTTTTTATGACCCACCAAGAGCGCGCCTACACCCGCGGCCAATTGCTTGATCAGGTGTGGGGCGGCAACGTCTATGTTGAAGAACGCACGGTCGATGTGCACATTCGGCGCCTGCGCAAAGCCCTCGGCGAGGTCTACGAGAATTTGGTGCAGACTGTACGTGGCACGGGTTACCGTTTTTCCACCAAAAGCTAGGCCGCTTTTGCTACTCGCACCTGGCAACCATGGATTGATTGGCGGATGAGTTTGAATTGAATCAAGACTGGCGCGGCTCCCTGATACGTCAATTGTTAGTGCTCGGCGGTGTTTGCCTGCTGCTGGGCTTGATCACCGGCGAATACGCTTGGCCCCTGGTAATCGGCCTGGCCGGCTACCTCGGCTGGCATCTGCAGCAACTGCTGCGTCTGCACAAATGGCTGCGCACCCGCGAGGGGGATGAGGCACCGCCGGAAGGCTACGGCCTGTGGGGCGAGGTACTCGACAGCATTTATCACCTGCAGCGCCGCGACCAGAAAGTCCGCGCACGCTTGCAGGCGGTGATCGACCGCGTGCAGGAGTCCACGGCCGCGCTAAAAGACGCGGTGGTCATGCTCGACCGCGACGGCAACCTGGAGTGGTGGAACATCGCCGCCGAGAAACTCCTGGGCCTGCAAACGCCCCAGGACAGCGGCCAGCAAATCACCAATCTGCTGCGCGACCCGCGCTTTATCGACTATTTCGACAACCACAATTACAACGAGCCGCTGGAGCTGCCGTCGCCGGTGAATAACCACCTGCGCCTGCAATTTCACATCACCCGCTACGGCAACCGCGAGCACCTGATGCTGGTGCGTGATATCACCCGGCTGCATCAGCTGGAGCAAATGCGCAAAGACTTCGTGGCCAACGTCTCCCACGAACTGCGCACCCCGCTCACGGTGATCAGCGGCTATCTGGAAACCCTGCTGGATAACGTCGAGAACGTTAATCCACGCTGGCTACGCGCCCTGCAACAGATGCAGCAGCAAGGCGGGCGCATGCAGAACCTGCTCAACGACCTGCTGTTACTGGCCAAGCTGGAAGCCACCGATTACCCCTCGGATAACCAACCGGTAGCGGTTGACCTGCTGCTGCTGAGCATCAAGAACGATGCCCAGGCGCTGTCCGGCGAGCGCCACCACCGCATCAGCCTGGAGGCAGACCCGCACCTCAAACTCAAAGGCAGCGAGGCCGAGTTGCGCAGCGCGTTCTCCAACCTGGTGTTCAACGCGGTGAAATACACCCCGGACGAAGGTGAAATCCATGTGCGCTGGTGGAGTGATGAACAGGGCGCGCACCTCAGCGTGCAGGACACCGGCCTGGGCATTGAAGCCAAACACCTGCCGCGCCTGACCGAGCGCTTCTACCGCGTCGACTCCAGCCGCGCCAGCAACACCGGCGGCACCGGCCTGGGCCTGGCCATCGTCAAGCATGTGCTGCTGCGCCACCGCGCCCGCTTGGAAATTGCCAGCCAGCTGGGCAAGGGCAGCACCTTTACCTGCCACTTCCCGCCTTTGCAGATGGTGCGCCGCGGTCAGTAGCCGCGCCCTACTTGCAAAGCCGGCAATCAACCCCCACCTTGTAGCGCTCATCCACTACCCGAACCCTGTATGGACCCCTCCCCGAGTTACACCGCTGCCACTTACTTCGCCGATTTCGGCCTGGTTTTATTTGCCCTGTTTCTGGTCTTGCTCAACGGTTTCTTCGTCGCCGCCGAGTTCGCCATCGTCAAGCTGCGAGCCACCAAGGTTGAAGCCCTGGCCGCCAAGAATGGCTGGCGCGGGCATATCCTACGCACCGTGCACAACCAGCTCGACGCCTACCTCTCCGCCTGCCAGCTGGGTATTACCTTGGCCTCCCTCGGCCTTGGCTGGGTGGGCGAACCGGCCTTCGCTCATCTGCTCGAACCGCTGCTGACTGCTATCGGCATCGAGTCACCGAAGCTGGTGCATGGCATCGCCTTCTTTACTGCGTTTTTTATCATCTCCTACCTGCATATCGTGATCGGTGAACTCGCGCCCAAGTCGTGGGCCATCCGCAAACCCGAGCTGCTGTCGCTGTGGACGGCCGCGCCGCTGTACCTGTTTTACTGGGCAATGTACCCGGCGATCTTCCTGCTTAACGCCAGCGCCAACGCCATCCTGCGCGTAGCCGGCCAGGGCGAGCCAGGGCCGCACCATGAGCACCACTACAGCCGCGATGAACTCAAACTGATTCTGCATTCCCGACGCGCCAGCGACCCCAACGATCAAGACATGCGCGTACTAGCCTCGGCCGTCGAACTGGGCGAACTGGAAGTGGTGGACTGGGCCAACTCCCGCGAGGACCTGGTGTCCCTGCCGCTGAGCGCCGCACTGGATGAGGTGTTCAGCGTGTTCCGCCGGCACAAGTACAGCCGCTACCCGATCTATGACGACACCAGCGGCGAATTTGTCGGCGTGCTGCACATCAAGGACCTGCTGCTGCACCTGTCCCTGCTGGAAATGCTGCCCTCGGCACTGAAGCTGGCCGACCTCATGCACCCAATCGAACGTGTCGGCCGGCACATGCCGCTGTCCAACCTGCTGGAGCAGTTTCGTCAGGGCGGCTCGCACTTCGCCCTGGTTGAAGAAGCCGACGGCAAAGTAATCGGCTACCTGACCATGGAGGACGTGCTGGAAGCCCTGGTCGGCGATATTCAGGACGAACACCGCAAGGCCGAACGCGGCATCCTCGCCTACCAACCGGGCAAGCTGCTGGTGCGCGGCGACACGCCGCTGGCCAAGGTCGAGCGCCTACTCGGGGTCGACCTCGACCATGTCGAGGCAGAAACCCTGGCAGGCTTGATCTACGAAACCCTCAAGCGCATGCCTGAAGAAGAGGAAGTGCTGGAAGTCGACGGCCTGCGCATCATCGTGAAAAAGATGAAAGGCCCGAAGGTCGTGCTGGCCAAGGTGCTCAAGCTGGATTGAGGCGCAGATCATGGGTCGCGCGGCATTTAACCGACGCTGCGCGACCTGGCCTTCCGTTAGCGCGCAGAGCCACCGGCAATAAAAAATCCGCTGCCCGCTCGACTATAAGCGAATCGGCAACAGGTTGTTTATTCGCCGCCTACCGCAAAGTTGGGCAGGCTGTTAACCGGTTTGACGAAGTCGAAGGGGATCGATTCCAGTGCTAATCCGACGTTGCGCTGCACCACGAAGTGCAGGTGCGGGCCGGTGCTGTTGCCGGTGTTGCCGGAGCGCGCGAGCAGGCTGCCAACATTGACTCGGCTGCCCTCGCGCACGACGACCGAACCTTGCATCAAGTGTAGGTAGACGCCCATGGTGCCGTCGTCGTGCAGGATGCGCACATAGTTGCCGGACGGATTATTGCCGCGACCGCTCTGCCTATTCTCGGTTTTCACCACCATACCGCCCCGCGCCGCAACAATCGGCGTGCCTTCGGGCATGGCGATATCCATGGCGTAGCGGCCTTTGGGGGTGAAGTGGCTGTATTTACCGTTAGCGCCCTGGGTCAGACGGAACGGTCCGCCGCGCCACGGTAGCGGGTAATTCTGCTGGGTCGGCAACACGCGGGGGTCGCCCATGGCGTAACGCAGCTTGGGGGTGTAACGCATGGGTTTGCGGGCATCACGCGGGGCCAGAGTAACCAAACGAATCTTACTGCGTGGCGGCAGCACCCAGCTGATCGGCTCATCCGCTATACCGGTGATGTTGTCAGTGGCTTGCAGGCGTAACTCGATCTGCACGGGGGCGAACAAGTCGTTGCGCACCAGCAGCGTTTCACCGGCTTCGTGTTTCTTGGTCTCCAGCTTTACCTCGTTATCCAGCCGCTCAACCATACGGTCGCGAAACACAAACACTTGCGCACCGGGCGCGGCCTGGTCGCTATAAGTGACCACACCGTTGGCATCGGTGTACTTATAAATAGTTAACGCGCTGGCCTGACTGGCAAACAGCAACGCCCAAAGGATCAATAAACGCCCCAACATAACGACTCGATTTTAATTTTTGTACAATGGCAGACCTAACGAGACTAGCAGCCCAGCCTGTTCTCCGCGAGCGTCGCTGAAATGGTCTGTGGCCTAGGCCGCAGAAGCGGCCTGCGGTCTAAGCCGAGGCCCCGCTGAAGTGCTCAATCAAGCGCTATACGACCTTAGTCGAACTGGCCTCACGCGGTTCAGCGCCTAAACTCTTGCGCCGCTCTACACCCCCTTCCCGAGGTTCCCCCATGTACCGTGATCGCATTCGCCTGCCTGCTTTACTGGGCAAAGTCATGAGTGCTGCCGACGCTGCGGCCCTGATCGAAGACGGCATGACCGTCGGCATGAGCGGTTTCACCCGCGCCGGCGAAGCCAAAGCTGTACCCCGCGCCTTGGCCGAGCGTGCCAAGACCCAACCGCTGCAGATCAGCCTGATGACTGGCGCCAGCCTGGGCAACGACCTCGACAAGCAGCTGACCGAAGCCGGTGTACTGGCGCGGCGCATGCCATTCCAGGTTGATAGCACCCTGCGCAAGGCGATCAACGCCGGCGACGTGATGTTTATCGACCAGCACCTGTCCGATACTGTCGAGCAGATCCGCAATCTGCAGCTGAAAAAGCCGGACATCGCGGTGATTGAAGCCGTGGCCATCACCGAAGAAGGCCACATCGTGCCGACCACCTCGGTGGGCAACTCAGCCAGTTTCGCGATCTTCGCCGACCGCGTGATCGTCGAGATCAACCTGGCACACAACCCTAATCTGGAAGGGCTGCACGACATCTATATCCCGACCTATCGGCCGACCCGCACGCCTATCCCGTTGGTTCAGACCGATCAGCGCATTGGCAGCGGCGCCATTCCGATCCCACCGGAGAAGATTGCTGCCATCGTCATCACCAACCAGCCGGACTCCTACTCCACGGTCACCCCGCCGGACAGTGAGACCCAGGGGATTGCCGACCATCTGATCGCCTTCTTCGAGAACGAAGTGCTGCTGGGTCGCCTGCCGAAGAACCTTGGTCCGCTGCAAGCAGGTATCGGTTCGATTGCTAACGCGGTGATGTGCGGCCTGCTCAACTCGCCGTTCGAAGACCTGGTGATGTACTCCGAAGTGCTGCAGGACTCGACCTTTGATCTGATCGACGCGGGCAAGATGCGCTTCGCCTCGGGCTGCTCCATCACCCTTTCGGAGCGCTGCAACGAACGGGTGTTCGGCAACCTGGAGCAGTACAAAGACAAGCTGGTCCTACGCCCGCAGGAAATTTCCAACCACCCGGAAATCGTTCGCCGCCTGGGCATCATAGGCGTCAACACGGCGCTGGAGTTCGATATCTACGGCAACGTCAACTCGACGCACGTCGGCGGCAGCAAAATGATGAACGGCATCGGTGGTTCCGGTGACTTTGCCCGCAACGCGCACCTGGCGATCTTCGTCACCAAGTCGATCGCCAAGGGCGGGGCGATTTCCAGCGTGGTGCCGATGGTCAGCCACGTCGACCATACCGAGCATGACGTTGACATCCTGGTCACCGAAATCGGCCTCGCCGACCTGCGCGGTCTGGCACCGCGCGAACGCGCTCGGGCGGTGATCGACAACTGCGTCCACCCGGACTTCCGCGTCGAACTGAATGACTACTTCGAGCGCGCCTGTGCCAAGGGCGGCCATACCCCGCATATCCTGCGCGAAGCCATGCAGTGGCATATCAACTTGGAAGAGTGCGGGCGCATGCTGGCGAGCTGAGCAGCACCCCGGAATGCACAACGGCGCCCTAAGGCGCCGTTGTCGTTATGGCGAAGCGCTCAAGCCCCCGGGACGAAGTGCTTCTGTACGGTGCCATGAGCAATCAGCCGCGAGAGGTAATCGAGCTTCTGCGGGTCGCGGTCGACAAACTTGAAAGTCAGCTGCAGCCAATCACTGTCGGGCTTTGGCTCAAATGCAGCGACCGCATGCAAATAACCGTTGAGCCGGGCAGTTTCCGCCGCTTCGCCCTGCTCCAAATCGAGCACCGCGCTTTCCAATACCTGCGGCAGTACCTCGGAGCGCTTCACCACCAGCAGGGCCTCTTTAAGACTAAGCGCCTTGATCACGCAACTCATGGTGCCGCTCGGCAAACGCAGCTGGCCCTGACCACGGCCACTGCTCGCGCTTGGCGCTGCGGTTTTACTGGCTGCCGGCGTAGGGACAGTTTGGGCGGCGGGGGCTGACGCAGGCTTGGACGCATCGGCCTTGCCCCCGGTCAGAGCCGATAGAGAATCGTTGGCGTAAGCGCCAGTACTGAGCATTTTCGGCGGTGCGCTGGCGGCAAGTGCTTGCAGTTTACCGGCGCGGCTCAGGGCCTTTTTTACCTTAGTGATCAGCTGTTCGTTGGAAAATGGCTTGCCGATAAAGTCAGAGACGCCGGCCTGAATCGCCTGCACGACATTTTCCTTGTCGCCACGGCTGGTGACCATGATAAACGGGACGATTTTCAGGCTGTCTTGTTCGCGGCACCAACTGAGCAGTTCCAGGCCGGACATTTCCGGCATTTCCCAGTCGCAGAGAATCAGGTCTACCGGCTTGCGTGTCAGCATTTGCAGGGCTTTGCGCCCGTTAATGGCTTCCTCGATCTGGATGCCAGGGAAGTGGTCGCGCAACCCCTTTT
The DNA here is from genome assembly GCA_018816095.1 of Gammaproteobacteria bacterium. Taxonomy (GTDB): domain Bacteria; phylum Pseudomonadota; class Gammaproteobacteria; order Pseudomonadales; family Pseudomonadaceae; genus Aquipseudomonas; species Aquipseudomonas spirodelae. The sequence goes on along the minus strand of JAHIWP010000073.1, from coordinate 77,246 downwards.
TCACCAGATCACGGATAAAAGTTGCGTCGTCCACTACCAGCACACTGACTTTGCTCATCGGCCACTCCCATTCTGATGCCTTTAAGCATAGTCATGGCAACTGGCCAAAGGCCAACCCAAATACAACTAATGTCGCGATCACCTGGACTGTTCAGCGCGGGCGCACCCACGCTGCCCAGCGACGCTGCACTCAGTCGTCTTTTTTAGTGCCCTGTACTTCTTCCTTCATCCGCGTCAGGCCGATGTGCTTCACGTCGGTGCCACGTACCAGGTAGATCACCAGTTCAGCGATATTGCGCGCGTGGTCGCCGATGCGCTCCAGCGAGCGCAGGGCCCAGATGATGTTGAGCACGCGCGAGATCGAGCGCGGGTCTTCCATCATAAAGGTCACCAGCTCACGCAGCGCGGTCTTGTATTCACGGTCGACGGTCTTGTCGTACTGCGCCACGGACAGCGCCAGGTCGGCGTCAAAGCGTGCGAAGGCATCCAGCGCCTCGCGCACCATGCGGCGCACCTGATCACCGATATGCCGCACTTCCACATAACCGCGCGGGGCCTCGCCTTCTTCGCACAGCAGGATCGCGCGCTTGGCGATCTTGGTCGCTTCGTCGCCGATGCGCTCAAGGTCGATGACCGACTTGGAAATGCTGATGATCAAGCGCAGGTCGGACGCGGCCGGCTGACGACGAGCCAGAATGCGCACGCACTCTTCGTCGATATTGCGCTCCATTTGATTGATCTGATCATCGATCTCACGCACCTGCTGAGCCAGACCTGAGTCGGCATCGATCAGCGCGGTCACCGCATCGTTCACCTGCTTCTCGACCAGGCCGCCCATGGCCAGCAGATGGCTGCGCACCTCCTCCAGCTCGGCATTGAACTGTTGGGAGATATGCTGGGTGAGGTTTTCTTTGTTGATCATGATTCGCTCCGCGAAAGCTGCCGGCTTAGGTGGCCATGGTGCGCACAGCGCACCCTACTAATTTTCAGGTGAATGGACTTTGGCGGAAGGTGCTGGCCAAGGAGGCGGAACGCAGACAGTACATATCAGTACGGCAAGTTCCGCCGACACAGGCCAACGCACTCCGACATGGCCATCAGCCGTAACGACCGGTGATGTAGTCCTCAGTCTGCTTCTTCGCTGGGTTGGTGAACAACGTATCGGTGTCACCGAACTCGATCAGCTTGCCCATGTACATAAACGCCGTGTAATCGGAAACCCGCGCCGCCTGCTGCATGTTGTGGGTCACGATGACGATGGTGTACTTGGATTTCAGCTCGTAGATCAGCTCTTCGACTTTCAGCGTGGAAATCGGGTCGAGGGCCGAGCACGGCTCATCAAGCAGCAACACTTCCGGCTGAACCGCCACGGTACGGGCGATCACCAGGCGCTGCTGCTGACCACCGGACAGACCGAGGGCTGAGTCGTGCAGGCGGTCTTTGACTTCGTCCCACAACGCCGCGCTTTTCAGCGCCCATTCTACGGCTTCATCGAGCACACGCTTCTGGTTGATGCCCTGAATGCGCAGGCCATACACCACGTTCTCGTAGATGCTCTTGGGAAACGGGTTGGGCTTCTGGAACACCATGCCGACGCGACGACGCAGCTCGGCGACGTCTTCGCCCTTGCGGTAGATGTTCTTGCCATCGAGGTTGATTTCGCCTTCTACGCGGCAGCCATCGACCAGGTCATTCATACGGTTGAAGGTGCGCAGCAGGGTCGACTTACCGCACCCGGACGGGCCAATAAACGCCGTTACGCGCTGGTTGGGAATGCTCATTTTGACGTCGAACAACGCCTGCTTGTCGCCGTAAAACAGGTTCAAACCGGGCACATCGATGGCCACCTGCTCATTGGCCATGCTCAGGCCCTGGCGCTCGCGGCCCAGGGCCGCCATGTCGATACCGTGTGTATGTGCTTCGTGCTGCATGGGATGCTCCCTACGCTAACAATTCGTACCTGCCCGCCCGGCAATAACCGGGCGGGCACAAGTGATTAATGATCCAGCGCTTTGTACTTCTCGCGCAGGTGGTTGCGGATATAAACCGCAGCGAAGTTCAGCACCACGATGACCAGCACCAGCAGCAGCGCGGTGGCATACACCAGCGGTCGCGCAGCCTCGACGTTGGGGCTCTGGAAGCCGACGTCGTAGATATGGAAGCCCAGGTGCATGATCTTCTGATCCAGGTGCAGGTACGGGTAGTTTCCATCCAGCGGCAGGCTCGGCGCCAGCTTGACCACGCCCACCAGCATCAGCGGCGCCACTTCACCAGCGGCGCGGGCCACGGCAAGAATTAGACCGGTCATCATCGCCGGGCTGGCCATGGGCAGCACCACACGCCAGAGGGTTTCCACCTTGGTGGCACCGAGGGCGAGCGAGCCTTCACGCACCGCACGCGGAATCCGTGCCAGGCCTTCTTCGGTGGCGACAATCACCACCGGCAACGTGAGAATCGCCAGGGTCAGCGAGGCCCACAGCAGGCCCGGCGTACCGAAGGTCGGCGCCGGGGCCGATTCCGGGAAGAACATGCGATCCAGCGAGCCGCCCAGCACATAGACAAAGAAGCCCAGACCGAACACCCCGTAAACAATGGCCGGAACACCCGCCAGGTTGTTCACCGCAATACGGATCACCCGGGTCAACGGACCCTGCTTGGCGTATTCACGCAGATAGATAGCTGCGACCACGCCGAACGGGGTGACGATCACGGCCATGATCAGGGTCATCATCACGGTGCCGAAGATAGCCGGGAAGATGCCGCCTTCGGTGTTGGCTTCGCGCGGGTCGTCGCTGACAAATTCCCACAGCTTGGCGAAGTAGAAGCCGAGCTTGTCGCCCGTGCCCATGGCATTGGGCTGGAAGGCCCGCACCACCTTGCCGAGGCTGATAGTCACCTCGCGACCGTCGACGGTTTTCAGCGTTACGCTGTCGCGGTTGAATGCCTGATTAAGGGCAATCAGCTCGGTTTCCAGCACCTTGTACTCGGCATCCCACTGCGCGCGCTCGGCGTCCAGCTCAGCCTGGGCAACATCGTCTAGCTTGCCCTGCAGCTCCAGCTTGCGGGTTTGCAGACGGATGCGTTCCAGACCGGCGTTGATCCGGCCGATGTCTTTCTTCTCCAGGCGCACCAGGTTCTTGTGCAGCTGCTCGACGCGCTCAAGGCGCTCCTGCAGTGCAGGCCAGCTGGCATCGCCTTCGGCGACCAGTTCGCCGGCTTCCTTGACGTTGACCAGGTAGCCGTAGAAGTTGCCCCACTCGCGGCGCTCCAGCGCCGTAAGGTTTTCCGGGGTGCGCAGGTTGCTCAGCCATTCGCCGACCACCCAGGTGAAGTCCGCGCCATATACGTCACGGTTACCCACCTTGAACAGCTCGCGGGTCATAAACTCGCCGCCTTCAGCCTCCACCGGCAAGCCGGAAGCCGCCAGACGCGCACGCGGCACTTCTTCGATCTGGGTGACCTCGCCGGCCATCACCTTGGCTTGCTGACCAGGGATCTGATAGTCGGCCTCAACGATATCCGCCGGCCAAAAGTGGCCAAGGCCGCGCACGGCGATCACCATCATCAGACCCAGGGTCATGATCACGGCGATCGACACCGCGCCGGCGTTCATCCAGATCCACGGCGTACCGCTCTTGAACCAGGTTTTCAGGTTGTTCTGTTTCACGGACATATACCTTCCCAAGCCTTAGAGCGAGGCGTACTTGACGCGCAGACGCTGGCGCACCAGTTCTGCCAGGGTGTTCATGACAAAGGTGAAGCCGAGCAGCACCAGCGCCGAGAGGAACAACACGCGGTAGTGGGTACCACCGACTTCCGACTCGGGCATTTCCACCGCCACGTTGGCGGCCAGGGTGCGCAGACCTTCAAAGATGTTCATGTCCATGATGGCGGTGTTACCGGTGGCCATCAGCACGATCATGGTTTCACCAACGGCGCGCCCCATGCCGATCATCACCGCCGAGAAGATGCCCGGGCTCGCAGTCAGAATCACCACGCGGGTCAGGGTCTGCCAGGGCGTCGCACCAAGGGCCAGGGAGCCAAAGGTCAGGCTCTTCGGCACGCTGAACACGGCGTCTTCAGCAATCGAGTAAATAGTCGGGATCACCGCAAAACCCATGGCCAGGCCGACCACCAAAGCGTTGCGCTGGTCGAACGGAATGCCCAGATCATTGCTCAGCCACATGCGCATGTTGCCGTCGAACAACCAGTTTTCCAGATGCCCACTCATGGCCAGCGAGACATAGCCCACCAGCAGGATCACCGGCACCAGCAGCGCCGACTCCCAGCCATCCGGCACGCTCAGGCGGATCGACTCTGGCAGGCGGCTCCACAGGTAGCCGGCCAACATGATGCCAATCGGGGTAAAGATCAGCAGGCTGAAAATGCCTGGTAGGTGCCCTTCGACATAAGGCGCGAGGAACAGGCCGGCGAAGAAACCGAGAATCACCGTCGGCAGCGCTTCCATCAGTTCAATCACCGGCTTGACCTTGCGCCGAAGCGACGGAGCCATGAAGTAAGCGGTGTAGAGGGCAGCAGCGATGGCCAGAGGAGCAGCCAGAAGCATGGCGTAGAACGCCGCTTTCAGGGTGCCGAAGGCCAGCGGCGCGAGGCTTAGCTTGGGTTCGTTGTCGGTGCTGGCAGAGGTCGACTGCCAGACGTGGCCAGGCGCGTCATAGTTCTCGTACCAAACCTTGCCCCACAACGAGCTCCAGGAAATTTCCGGGTGCGGGTTGTCGATGATCAAACGCTGCAGCTGGCCATCGCTCTCCACCAGCAAGCGGTTGGCGCGCGGCGACAGGGCCGCCAGAGCCTGACCTTCGGCTACTGGCTCAACCAGCAGGGTGCGGTGCGCGGTGCTGTGGAAGATACCCAGGTTGCCTTTGGCGTCCAGGGCGAAGAAGCCCTTGCGGCGCTCTTCCGGGAGAATCTGCACGATCGGGCTGTCGGCCAGCTGGAAGCTGCGAATAGAGGTCAGTGAGGCCTTGCCATCTTCCTGACGCACCATAAACCACTGGGCGATGCCGCCGCTGCTATCACCGATCATCAGCGAGATACCACCGAGCAGCGAGGTGGCGTTACTGACTTCCAGCTTGGCATCAGCGAGCAGCTTGTAGCGGCCGTTGAGACTGTTGCTGCGCATGTCGAAGACATCGGCCGTGGCGCGGCCATTGACGACATAAAGCCACAGGTGGCGAGGGTCGATGATCAGCGCCTTGATTGGCTCGGCGATCTGCGGCAGGGTGACGCGCTCTTCGCTGAGGGTTACCTCGCCGGTCATCATGTTTTCTTCACGACCGAGCTTCAGCACATGCAGCTCGGTGCCGGTGGAACCAGTGAGCATCAAGGTACCGCTGTTCAGACTGACGCCCACGTGATCCAGTTCGCGGCCCTGCGGGTCGAGTTCAATTGGCGCTTCGCCGAACGGATACTCGATGCTCGGTGTGATGGTTTGCACATCATTCGGGTAGCTGAGCTTGTAAACATGCTGGAACACCAGCACCTGGCCGTTGGATAGGCCCAGAGCGACGCGGTTGCTGCCGGGCTGGTCCTGGCCGACTGAAGCAATCCGCACATCCGCAGGGATTGGCAGCTGCACGCTGCTCAGCGGCTGCATCTTCTTCGCGTCGAAGAACTGCACCTTGCCGCTCTGGTCCAGGCGCATGGCCATCTGGTTCTGCTCTTCCAGGGTCAACAGCAGCGGCGCGGCGGCTTCATTCAGCCAGGCAATCTGCACGGGCTTGCGAGTGTCCAGGCTGGCGCCCTGGAACATTGGCAGCACCACATAGGCCAGGTAGAAGAAGATCAGGGTGATGGCGCCGAGCACGGCCATACCACCGATGGAAACCGCCCAGCGGGCGAAACGATCTTTCAGCGCGCGGATACGGCGCTTACGTTGCAAGGCCGGAGTATTGAAGTCCAGCCCGAGGGATTTGGAGGTGGCGGTCATGGTTTCACTAGCCAAGTCATTCATAGGTAAGAGCGTCTCTGCGCAGCCATGAGCGCGCCATAGTGAGTTCTGTCGCTATACGAGGCGCCAACTCTAACGCCACTGTATGACAGAAAAGTTACAGCGCTTTGACAAAGCAACGCCCACCTGTCGTAAACGAAGGTGGGCGTGCGAATTACTTAATGGTCTGCCGTCCCTGGCGATCACCATTCGGGCCGTCGCTGCGCGACGTTAAAAGGGGATCCCGGCCATTTTTTGGCGTCCTTGCCAGTTAAGCGGTCCTTACAGACCCAGCTCCTTCATGGTTTTCGCCGCCACTTTGCTCGGCAGCGGGATGTAGCCGTCTTTTACGACAACTTCCTGGCCTTGCTTGGACAGCACCAGCTTGATGAACTCAGCGTCCAGCGGGCTCAGCGGCTTGTTCGGAGCCTTGTTAACGTAAACATAGAAGAAGCGAGCCAGCGGGAACTTGCCAGCCAGGGCGTTTTCTTCGTTGGCGTCAAAAGCTTCGCCGCCTTTCTTCGACAGTGGCACAGTCTTCACGCTGGAAGTCTTGTAGCCGATGCCCGAGTAACCGATGGCGTTGATGGTGCTGGAGATCGACTGCACCACGGAAGCCGAACCTGGCTGCTCGTTGACGTTGGCCTTGAAGTCGCCTTTGCACAGGGCTTCTTCTTTGAAGTAACCGTAGGTACCGGATACCGAGTTACGACCGAACAGCTGGATCGGCTTGGACGCCCACTCGCCAGTCATGCCCACATCGCCCCAGGTTTTGATATCGGTAGCGCCACCGCACAGACGGGTGCTGGAGAAGATGGCGTCAACCTGAGCCATGTCCAGAGACTTGATCGGGTTATCTTTGTGCACGAAGACCGCCAGGGCATCGATGGCCACCGGTACGGCAGTCGGCTTGTAACCATACTTTTCTTCAAACGCCTGGATCTCGGCATCCTTCATCGCACGGCTCATCGGGCCCATGCTGGCGGTGCCTTCAGTCAACGCAGGTGGCGCGGTAGAGGAGCCGGCAGCCTGAATCTGGATGTTGACGTTTGGGTATTCCTTTTTGAACTCTTCAGCCCACAGCGTCATCAGGTTGGCCAAGGAGTCGGAACCGACGCTGGACAAGTTGCCAGATACGCCGGAAGTCTTGGTGTAGCTCGGCAGAGCCGGGTCGACAGCAGCAACCGCAGTGGCAGTAGCCACGCCAGCGGCGACAAAAGTCATGGCCGCCATCAAACGCTTAAGTTTCATGCCTTACTCCTGAAAAACTAGTGTTGGATTGAACGGGGCCAAGTATCTGTAGGCCGCATGACGACTGTATGTAATCAATATGACAGTTAGATGAACAACACGATGTTTTACCCGCGCATATGAAAAGCCCGGATACCCAATAGCAAAGCGCGATGGTCGCCCTGCGACTGCTGAGTCGTTATACTCGCTGCGCCCGCAGTCCCGCGGGCCTGCGGGCGACCCCGCGATAGCCGCAGAGCCTGACTCGCTGCCACCGCCAAGCCCCGCACCGCGCCAATAACAACAACCGCGCCGTGAGCCTATCTGATGCACGATTTCGAACAGGAAGATCCTATCCCGCAAGGCGACCTGGCTTTGCAAATCACCGCTCTGCCGCGCGAAACCAACGGTTTTGGCGATATCTATGGCGGCTGGCTGGTCTCGCAAATGGACCTGGCCGGCACCGCCATGGCCTGCAAAGTGGCCGGCGGACGCGTGGCCACCGTGGCCATTGACCGCATGGCCTTCCTGGTGCCGGTTGCGGTGGGTGCGCAATTGTCCTTCTATACGCAAACCGTGGAAGTAGGCCGCAGCTCAATCCAGATGCTCGTTGAAGTGTGGAGCGATGACCCGCTGTCCAGCGAATGGCGCAAGGTCACCGAAGCGGTGTTCGTGTTTGTCGCCATCGATGGCAGTGGCCGTACCCGTCCGGTTCCGGCGCGGCGCTGAGCGCAGATGGCAAACAAAAACGCCGGCTATAAGCCGGCGTTTTGCTGTGCGCTAAGAATCAGCCACGAATGTTGTAGATATCCTTCTCGTTCGACTCGGCGTAATCGTAAAGACGCTGCAGATAAGCCTTCTGCTGCGCCCACACCTTGCTCGCCACTGGATCGGCTGCGGCGCTGGCGTCGACCACTTCGGCGGCGACCACTTTAAGTTTGGCCAACACTTCATCCGGCAGGCGGCGCACCTCTACGCCCTCACTCTTGAGCTGCTCCATGGCTTCCATGTTCTTGGCGTTGTAATCATCGAGCATGTCACCGTTCACATCGCGCGCAGCAGCACGGACGATGGCCTGCAAGTCAGCCGGCAGGGTTTCCCAGGCCTTGATGTTGATATCCAGCTCGAAGGTCACGTTCGGTTCTTGCCAGCCCGGGGTGTAGTAGTACTTGGCGGCTTTGTGCAGGCCCAGCGCCTGGTCGTTGTAGGGGCCAATCCACTCGGTGGCATCGATCGCACCGGTTTGTAGCGCAGTGAAGATTTCACCCGCGGGCATGTTAACCACCGTACCGCCCATTTTGGTCAACACTTCGCCGCCCAGCCCTGGGGTGCGCATCTTCAGGCCATTGAAGTCGTCAACGCCGTTGATTTCCTTATTGAACCAACCAGCGGTCTGCACGCCTGTCGCACCACAGGCAATCGGCAGCACACCGAAGGGCTTGTAGGTTTCTTCCCACAGCTGCATACCACCGCCCTTGTGCAGCCAGGCGTTCATTTCCTGGGCATTCGGGCCAAATGGCAGGGCACAGAAGAACTGTGCGGCCGGGACTTTGCCCTTCCAGTAATAAGGTGCACCGTGGCCCATCTCGGCCGTACCGCGACTGACCGCATCAAACACTTCCAGCGCCGGCACCAGCTCACCCGCGGCATACACCTTGACCTTCAAGCGGCCATTACTCATTTCATTGACCAGCGTGGCGAAACGCTCGGCACCCACACCCACGCCAGGGAAATTCTTCGGCCAGGACGTGACCATTTTCCAGTTAAACGTTTCAGTGTCAGCACCTGCCTGGGGCTTACCAGCAGTTTCAGCTTCTTGCTTGCAGCCAGCCAGGGCGGTGGCTGCGAGGCCTACGCCTGCTGCTGCGAGAATTTGACGACGTTTCATGCAATGCTCCTTTATTGTTGTATTGGTTTGACCACAGGATCACTGCGGACCCACCACGCTTGACTAAAATAGGCCTAAGAACCTCTCAAGCCTAGCGGATACGACTAAAGTTGCAGGGCCATTGCCGCACATACCCGGGCCTGCCTAAAATCGCCGCCCCGCCTGCTTAAACAGCTCATAACCATAAGGACTTATGATGTCCGACAAACCGCCTCTGCTGCTCGGCCTTGCTCGTCTGATCGATTCACTCAATGCCAATTTAGGTAAAGCCTGTGCCTGGCTGACCCTGTTTTTGGTACTCGGCACCGCCATCGTGGTGGTGTTGCGTTACGGTTTTGGCATCGGTGCAACCGCACTGCAAGAAGCCGTGCTCTATGCACACGCCCTGGTCTTTATGGGCGCCGCCGCCTGGGTGTTGCAGCGCAACGGCCATGTGCGTGTCGATATCTTCTATCAGAACTTCAGCCCACGCCGTAAAGCCCTGGTCGACAGCCTCGGCACGCTGTTATTTCTGCTGCCGGTCTGCCTGTTTCTGGGCTGGGCCAGTTGGGGTTACGTCAGCAATTCGTGGGCGACCCTAGAAGGCTCCAGCGAATCTGGCGGCCTGAAATTCGTCTATTTGCAGAAGAGCATCATCTTGGTCCTCATCATCAGCCTGGTCTTGCAAGGCATTTCAGATTTGATCAAATTCGCCAATATCCTCCTCGGCCGCCTACCTACCGAGGAGGTGACCCATGGCTGAATTAATGGCAATTCTGCTGTTTATCAGTATCTGCGCAGCTTTGATGGCGGGCTACCCGGTGGCCTTCACCCTCGGCGGCGTCTCGCTGCTGTTTGCTGGCATCGGCATCCTCATCGGCGCCTTCGATGGCAGCTACCTGAGCGCGCTGCCTAACCGGCTGTTCGGCATCATGAACAACCAGACGATGCTGGCGGTGCCGCTGTTCGTGTTTATGGGCGTGATGCTGGAGAAGTCCAGGGTCGCCGAAGACCTGCTGGAGTCCATGTCGCGGCTATTCGGCACCTTGCGCGGCGGCCTGGCCATTTCCGTCTGCGTGGTAGGCGCCCTGCTCGCCGCCAGTACCGGCATTGTCGGCGCCACCGTAGTAACCATGGGCCTGCTGGCCCTGCCAACCATGCTGCGGCGCGGTTATGACCCGGCGATTGCCACCGGCACCCTGGCGGCTACCGGCACATTAGGGCAGATCATTCCACCGTCTATCGTGCTGGTACTGCTGGGCGACGTGATGTCCAGCGCCTACTCCCAAGCCCAGCTGAAGATGGGTATTTTCTCGCCGAAGACTGTTTCGGTGGGCGACCTGTTTGTCGGCGCGCTGCTGCCCGGCTTGCTGCTGGTGGGGCTGTATATCGTGTACATCATCGGTGTCGCGATCTTCCAGCCGAAGAAGCTGCCCGCCTTGCCACAGGAGGAACTCGGGCCAATTGAGTGGGGCAAGCTGATCAACGCGCTGGTACCACCACTGCTGCTGATCGGCGCGGTACTCGGCTCGATCCTCGCCGGTTATGCCACCCCGACCGAAGCCGCCGCGCTGGGCGCATTGGGCGCAATGGTGCTGGCGTTCTGCAAGGGCAAGCTGAACTTCGGCCAACTGCGTGAAGTGGCCTCTGGCACCACGGAAATCAGCGCCATGGTCTTTATGATCCTGATCGGCGCGTCACTGTTTTCCCTGGTGTTCCGCGGCTTCGGCGGCGAGGCGATGATCGAAGATGTATTCGCCCAATTACCCGGCGGCGTGCTCGGCGCGTTCTTCCTGGTGATGGTGGTGATCTTCCTGCTCGGCTTTATCCTCGACTTTATCGAGATCACCTTTGTGGTGGTACCAATTGTCGGCCCGGTATTGCTGGCCATGGGCCTGGATCCGGTCTGGCTGGGCGTGATGATCGCGCTGAACCTGCAGACCTCCTTCCTCACCCCGCCGTTCGGCTTCGCGCTGTTCTACCTGCGTGGCGTCACCCCGGCCTCCGTACCTACCAGCACCATCTATAAGGGTGTGCTGCCTTTTATCCTGATCCAGATCTTTCTGCTCGTGCTCGCTTATCAGTTCCCAGGGCTGATCACCTGGCTACCAGAGCAGATCTACGGTAAGTAAGGTAGGCTCCAATGAGAAACGCCCGTCCCTGACGGGCGTTTTGCTTTCTGCGCGCAAGCTGGGCTCCAATAGCCGTCTTTATTCCTTCTAATGCGAGTATGCCAATGGCCAGGTCTCACGTTGAACGCCTCGAACTGGATGAGCTGACCGGCTGGCGCGTGCGCTACGCGGGTACCGCGTTGCTGATAAGCCAGCAAGGCGCGCAAATCCTCAGCTACCAGGAAGATAATCAACCGCCGCTGATCTGGCTCAGTGAGCAAGCCGCTTATAAGCGCGGCCAGGGCGTACGCGGCGGCGTACCGGTGTGCTGGCCATGGTTTGGCAGCCTGCAACGCAATCCACAGGCCGTACAGGCCATGCACCACCAACCTGCACAAGCACCCGCCCACGGCCTGGTACGAGGCCTCGACTGGCAACTACAGGGGATTGATAGCAACGATAACGGCATCTGTCTCGATTTCGTCTTCAACACTGCAGATCAGCCACTGGCCGACTGGCCCCACGCAGCCGAACTGCACCTGCGTATTCGCCTGGATGGCCGCCTGCACCTCGAACTCACTAGCCGCAACCTAGGCGACACACCACTGGCCATCAGCCAAGCGTTGCACAGCTATTTTGCCGTCAGCGATGTTCGTCAGGTCAGCGTCGAAGGCCTGCACGGCTGTCGCTATATCGAAACCCTGGAAGACTGGCAGACCCGCCAGCAAGAGGGGCCGCTGCAGTTTAACGGCGAAACGGACCGCATCTACCTGGACACGCCCGCATCACTGAGCATCCTCGACCCCGCCTGGCAACGGCGCATTCAGCTGCATAGCCGCGGCTCGCAATCGGCGGTGCTGTGGAACCCCTGGATCGACAAGGCACAACGCCTCTCACAATTTGCCGCCGATGCCTGGCAAGGCATGCTGTGTATCGAACACGCCAATGTCATGGACGATATCCGCCTACTGGCCGCAGGCGCACAGCATCAGCTCAATGTGAGCATCTGGGCTGAACCGCTGGAGGGCTGAAGTAGTCAGCTACATGACACGCCAAAGACCGCCCACGCTTACTGCGGCGCTACAGCTTCAAGCGCCTGCGCCAACTCACTAGCATCGGTAAAGCTGCGCTGCCCCTGCAACTTGCCGTCTCGCAGGTCGAGCCACAGCACGCTGGCGGTGTCTACTGGGTAGCGCGGGGTGATGCGGGCGTCGCGGTCGAGGAGGATGCGGTAGTTGTAGTCGCGCATTTTGGGGAGGGCGAACAGGGTGGCGATCACCTTGGGCATACGGCTGATATCAGCGAGAAAGACCGCGTGGCGCTGTTCCAGGTAGCCTTTGGGCTTGCCTTGCAGCGCGGCGTCGACCAGTTTGGCGGCGTTCATGCTTTGGGCTACCAGCAGCACCTGCAGTTGGTTGTCGAGGGTGTAGGCCTGGTCGTGCTGGTCCAACAGGGTCCAGGGCGCTAGACGCTCGCCAGTTTCCAGGGCCATGGCGCTGGCAGAGATCAGGCACAGCAGCAGAACAAGAGCAGCTTTCATGGGTGGAACTCCAGGCTTATAGGTCATCATCGGTTACCACTCTGACTGCATCCGCCTGCATGGCATACGCGGCGTCCGCCAGTTCATTGTTGACCTGTTCGACCTGCAGCGTGCCGCTGACCCACAGCGGTGCGTAGATGTCTTCCAGCTCAATGCCTTGGGGGTAGCGAACGAGTACCAGCTGATTCGGTGGCGGTGGCGGGACATGGATACAAGCGCCAGGATAGGGCACCAGAAAGAACAGCGTACTGCGGCCTTCTCGGTCAGTTTCCAGCGGCACGGGGTAGCCGCCAAGGCGCAGCGTTTTGCCATTCAGGGCGGCGACGGTACTCGTCGAGTACATGACCGCCGGTAGGTTGTTATCTTGCTGTTTGAGACCGCCGGGGTTGTAGAACGCGCTGTCTTGCTCGGCGCCCTGATGGTCGATCTCCGGCATGGCTTCCAATGCCGCCCGGTCTTGCGCCGGCATCAGCTCCAGCCAATCGGTTTCCGGCAGCTCGGCACAGGCCAAGGTGCTGACAAACAGCAAGGGTAACAACAGATAACGCATCGATAGGCTCACAGGGCGGCGGAGTGAAAGGGCATCAGCCCTTTTTGACTGCACCGTAGATTACCAGCAACACCACTGCGCCGATCACTGCGCCGATAAAGCCGGCAGACTCGCCCACCTTGTAGATGCCCAGCGCCTGGCCGCCATAGGTGGCGGCAATCGAGCCACAAACACCCAGCAGGATGGTCATGATCCAGCCAATGCTGTCGTTGCCAGGTTTGATAAAGCGCGCGATCAAGCCGACGATCAGGCCGATAAAGATAATGCCGAGAATGCTCATGGCGCTGTACTCCACGTCTGTTACAGGGATGCCAATAATGGCGTTAGGCAATCAGACGAAAATCATGCGCCAAGGTTCCATCTGACGCCGCCGCGCTGGCGGCGTCAGGCGGACTCAGCCCTTGGTGATCAACGCCTCGACGGCAGCAATTTGCTTGTCGAGGGTGGCGCGATCCGCGCAGCGCAGGGTGGCGTGGCCAACCTTGCGCCCGGCCTTGAAGGCCTTGCCGTAGTGGTGCAAGCGGCAGCCATCGATGGCGATAACCTGCTCAACCGGCGGTACGCTGCCGAGGAAGTTGAGCATCGCACTCTCGCCAACCTTGGCGGTCGAGCCCAGCGGCAGGCCGGCGACAGCGCGCAGGTGGTTTTCGAACTGGCTGCACTCGGCGCCTTCGATGGTCCAGTGCCCGGAGTTGTGTACGCGCGGGGCGATTTCGTTGGCTTTCAGGCCGCCATCGACTTCAAAGAACTCGAAGGCCAGCACGCCTACGTAGTCGAGCTTGGTCAGCACACGGCCGACGTAATCTTCGGCCAGCGCCTGCAGCGGGTGATCGGTGCTGGCGATCGACAAGGCTAGCACGCCGCTGTCGTGGCGGTTGTGCACCAACGGGTAGAAGCGCGTTTCGCCATCGCGGGCACGCACGGCGACCAGCGACACTTCACCGGTGAAGGGGACGAAACCTTCAAGAATGCACGGCACGCTGCCCAGTTCGGCAAAGGCGCCGGTGACGTCCTCAGGCTTGCGCAGAACCTTCTGGCCCTTGCCGTCGTAACCCAGGGTGCGAGTTTTCATCACCGCCGGTAAACCGATAGCCGCGACGGCTGCATCCAAGTCGGCTTGCGACTGGATATCAGCGAAGTCCGGCGTAGGGATACCCAGGTCCTTGAACATGGATTTCTCAAACCAGCGATCGCGGGCGATGCGCAGGGCTTCGGCGCTCGGGTAGACCGGGACGAACTGGGAGAGGAAGGCCACGGTTTCGGCCGGTACGCTCTCGAACTCAAAGGTCACCAGGTCGACTTCGTCAGCCAGCTGGCGCAGGTGATCCTGATCGCCATAATCGGCGCGGATATGCTCACCCAACGCTTGCGCGCAGGCGTCCGGCGCGGGGTCGAGGAAGGCGAAGTTCATCCCCAGCGGGGTACCTGCCAGCGCCATCATGCGGCCCAGTTGGCCGCCACCGATTATGCCGATCTTCATGGGTTAGGCCTCACGCGGGTCCGGGTTGTCCAATACGGTTTCGGTCTGTTCCTGGCGGAACTGCTTGAGCGCCGCGTGGAACTGCGGGTGCTGGTGACCGAGAATGCTCGCCGCGAGCAGCGCCGCGTTCACCGCGCCGGCCTTGCCGATAGCGAGAGTGGCAACCGGAATACCGGCTGGCATTTGCACGATCGACAGCAGCGAGTCGACACCCGAGAGCACGGCCGATTGCACTGGCACACCGAGTACCGGCAGGTGGGTCTTGGCCGCACACATGCCCGGCAGGTGCGCCGCGCCGCCGGCACCGGCGATGATCACCTGAATGCCACGCTCATCTGCTTGCTCGGCATACTGGAACAGCAGGTCCGGGGTGCGGTGGGCGGAAACCACCTTCACTTCGTACGGAATGCCTAGCTTATCCAGCATCTCGGCGGTGTGGCTAAGGGTGGACCAATCGGACTTGGAGCCCATGATCACGCCAACCAGTGCGCTCATCGTCGTGCCTCTTCTCAAATGCGCCCGCAGGCGCGGCAAAAACCAACAAGCCACGCGGGAAAACCGGCGTGGCTTGTGTGCGAATTCCGGCCGGTGCGACCGGCCAAAGGCCGCGCAGTATACCGTAAAGCCCCAGCAGGCGCGCACCCCTGCCAACCGTTTGTCGAAGCACACGCCGAGCCCCATCACAGGGCACCCAACCACCCGCTTGCAGGCACCACGAGCAGACCCCGCGCACAAATCGACAGCATGACTCTGGCTATACTAAATGCCCTTCTCACCCAACAAGGACGCCACCATGACAAGGCTGTCACTGCTACTCAGCGCATCACTGCTCACCCTCAACGCCAGCGCGCTGGAACTGGCCAAGTACCCGCAGGCTTTCAATGCCAGCAACGGTATCAGCGTTATCGTGGCGCCCAGCAGCGACAATACGCAGGCTCTGGTTCAGGTCAGCGGCATCAATCACCCCCTCGATGAAGTGGTCATCCTCACCACCCTCAAGGACCGCGGCAACGATGACCGCGACTACAGCACCACCCTCAATGGCAGCGCTTACAACATGCTGGTCAAACGCCAAGACTGGGGCGGCGAGCGCGTCAAACTCTACCTGCCGAATACCGACGGTTTCGAGCTGGGCTTCGACGCAGACAAGAGCAAGACAGCCAAGCCGGCCAGCCTATTGGCGCTCTATGAGCAGCAGAAAAAACAAGGCATTCAGGAACAGCTGAGCCGCTTTGACCGTGAACAACGCGTGGCCGACTTCAGCACGCAATTGCAACAGATCGATCAGGACGCCTCGAAAACCTGCGGCACGACGCTGCACACCCAAGTTGACTGGCAGGCGCTTGATGACGAAAAACTCAAACGCCTCAGCGTGCCGAGCTTCTGCGGTGAAGTCGTGCGGCAGATGGCCGATCTGTGCGAAGACAATGCTGACTACAAGACCCAAGCCAAACAGCTGAGCAGCGTGCAGTGCAGCTTTGCTGACGCGTTAAAATTGCGCGAGAAGAATGCAAACCTGGTGTTTACCACCCATGAAAAAGCCCCCAACCAGGGCGATTTTATCAACGCGTTCCTGCGCAACCGCTAGGCCTTCCCCGGCAGTGGCCTGCCCCACGGGCCACTGCCAGTCCACGGCATAATTCTTGCGTCGCTCTGAGCACTCTGAACAGTTACGGTCGTACTGATGTTGCATGCCCACCTGACCACCCTGCATGTGGTCTCACAAATTCTCGAGATCTTTGCCGAGCAACCCGAGCTAACCGAGCAACTGCTGGCTAGCAGCGCCATTGCGGCCAGTGATCTGGCGTGCGCCGATACACGCATCACCCGCACCCAGGAGTTGCAAGTCTGCGCCAATGCCCTGCACCTGCGCAGTGACCTGGGCCTGGAGCTTGGCCGACGCATGCATGTATCGGCCTACGGCATGGTCGGTTACGCCGCCCTGTCGAGTGCCACTTTTGGTGACGCCTGGCGGCTGATGCTGCACTACCCTGCACTGCTCGGTACCTACTTTAAGCTGGACCTGTGCATCGAAGGCGAACTGGCCTGGGTCTGCGCCAGCGATTACCAGCACAGCCCTGAACTGGAGATGTTCAACCTGGAGATGTGCCTGGCCTCGCTCAAACTGATCAGTGATGACCTACTCGGCCAGCCGCTGCAGCTGAGTGCCGCGCAGTTTTGCTACAGCGAGCCGCATTACAGCGACCGTTACCCACACAGTTTCGCCTGCCCCCTGCAGTTCAATGCCGCGCGCAACGCGTTCGCCTTCCCCGCGCATCTGTTGCAGCAGCCCTTGCCATTGGCCGACGCGGTCACTCACCGGGAAATGCTCAGCCGTTGCCGCAAGCAGAATACCGAGTTCACCAACCGCCAGGCCTGGCTCGGGCGCATCCGCCAATTACTGGCTGAGCAAGTTACCGCCCCGCCCGGTTTAGAACAGCTGGCGCAGCAGATGCACTGCTCGCCGCGCACCCTGCGCCGGCACCTGCAGGCGCAAGGCACGCACTATCAGGAACTGCTTGATGAGCTGCGCTTCGAGCGGGCAAAAACCTTGTTAAGCGAGGAAGACTGGCCGATCTGCCGAATCGCCGAGCACCTTGGTTTCAGCGAAACCGCCAGCTTCCGCCATGCCTTCCAGCGCTGGAGCGGTGTGCCACCAAGCCGTTTCCGCGCCTGACTCTGAGCCGCGCAGTGATAGGGATTTGTGGGAGGGGCTTTAGCCGCGACAACCACGATCAAACAGCTCGCCGCTAAAGCGCCTCCCACGAAATGCCAAGGCGGCCGCGTAACTTGGCCACTTCGATCCCCTTTTGGCCGTTGTCAGCGTTTTTTCACAACCCACGAGCGGCGAACAATGGTGACTAGAATAAAAAGCCTGGGAGCCACCTGCATGCTGACCTTTTACAGCGACGACCATCACCTGCACCACGGCAGCTGCGAGCTGATTGATGGCCAGCTGATGCCCTGTTTCGAGAAGCCACAACGCGCCGACCATATCCTGCAGCGGGTTAAGGCTCGCCAGCTTGGCGAGGTGCACCCACCGCAGGATTTCGGCCGTGCGCCAATTGAACGCATCCACAGCGCCGCTTATCTGGACTTCTTTCAAGGTGCCTGGAGTCGCTGGCAGGCACAGAACGGCACGGGCGACCTGCTGCCCTTCACCTGGCCAGCCCGCACCCTGCGCGCGGTCATCCCCAAGGATCTGCACGGCCAGCTGGGTTATTACAGCTTCGACGGTGGCGCGCCGATTACCGCCGGTACCTGGCAGGCCGCCTACAGCGCCGCACAAGTAGCACTCAGTGCCCAACAAGCCATCGCAAACGGTGCACACAGCGCCTTCGCCCTGTGCCGGCCGCCGGGCCACCACGCCGCCGGCGAGCTAATGGGCGGTTACTGCTACCTGAACAATGCCGCCATCGCCGCCCAGGCCTTTATCGACCAGGGCAAACAACGCGTGGCCATCCTCGATGTCGACTACCACCACGGCAACGGTACCCAGGACATTTTCTATACCCGCAATGACGTGCTGTTCGCCTCGATCCACGGCGACCCGGCCGAGGAATTCCCGTTCTTCCTCGGCTATGCCGACGAGCATGGCGAAGGTGCCGGCGAAGGCTGTAACTTCAACTACCCGCTGGCCATGGGCAGCCCTTGGGAGGTGTGGAGCACGGCGCTGGATGAGGCCTGCCAACGCATCGCCGAATTTGATGCCGAGGTGATTGTGGTATCCCTCGGGGTAGACACCTTCAAGGATGACCCCATCTCCCAATTCAAACTCGACAGCCCGGATTACCTGGCCATCGGTAAGCGCATCGCCGCCTTGGGCAAGCCGACGTTGTTTGTGATGGAAGGGGGTTATGCGGTCGAGGCCATCGGCGTCAACGCCGTCAACGTGCTGGAAGGTTTCGAGGGCGCATAAGCCCTCTTTTAAATTTCTCAGGGTGAAGAACGATGAAAACAATCAAACACCTACTCGCCACCGCTATCTGCGGTGCAACGCTATTGGCCAGCGCAGCGCAGGCCGAAACCGCAACGCCGCAACGCGAACTGCGCGTGTACAACTGGGCTGACTACATGCTGCCCTCGGTGCCCAAGGACTTTGCCGCCAACACCGGCATCAAGCTGACCTGGGACATCTTCGACACCAACGAAGGCCTGGAAGCCAAACTGCTGACCGGCAACTCGGGGTACGACCTGGTGGTGCCGACCAACACCTTCCTTGAGAACGAAATCAAAGCCGGGGTGTTCCAGAAGCTGGATAAGAGCAAGCTGCCCAATTGGCAAAACCTCGACCCCGGCCTGCTCGAACTGATGACCGCCAACGACCCCGGTAACCAGTACGCCGTACCCTACATGTACGGCACCGTGCTGATCGGCTTCAACGTAGACAAAGTCAAAGAAGCGCTGGGCGCCGATGCACCGGTGAACAGCTGGGACCTGATCTTCAAGGAAGAGAACATCAGCAAGCTCAAGCAGTGCGGCGTGGCCATGCTCGACTCGCCCGGCGACATCCTGCCGATTGCCCTGCACTACCTGGGCCTGGACCCGAATAGCACAAACCCGGATGACTACAAAAAAGCCACCGAGCTGATGCTGAAAATTCGCCCCAACATCGCCTACTTCCACTCCGCCAAGTACATGACCGATATCGCCAATGGCAACATCTGCGTGGCCATCGGCTACTCGGGCAGCTTCTACCAGTTCGCTAACCGCGCCAAAGAGGCTGGCAACGGCGTGGTGGTCGACTGGCGCTTGCCGAAAGAAGGCGCACCGTTGTGGTACGACTCCTTCGCCATTCCGAAAAGCGCGCAGAACGTTGCCGAGGCCCACGAGTTCCTCAACAACCTGCTTGACCCCAAAGTCGTCGCGCCGATCAGCGATTTCCTCGGCTACCCCAACCCGAACAAAGCCGCCATGCCATTGGTGGGCGCAGAAATCCGCGACAACCCTGGCCTGACGCCAACCGCCGCCGCACAAAAGACCCTCTACGTGCTGCAGCCGCTGCCGCAAAAGGTTGAACGCGTACGCACCCGCGCCTGGAACACCATTAAGTCCGGCACCTGAAATCGCCAATAGCTGGTTAAGCTAATTGGCCTTAAGCCTGATTAATGCGCCCCACCGAGTACGTTAATCGGGCTGAAGCATCATCAAAAAAAATAAGGACTACGTTATGCAGTTAACTGCCCGCTCCACCCTGCTGGCAAGCGCCATTCTGGCTGCAACCAGCACCTACGTATGGGCCGCTCCACTGGACGGTGGCGCCGTCGCCGCACCAGACCAATACGGCGCCAAAGTCGCGGCACAAGTATTGAAGTCTGGCGGTAATGCGGTGGATGCCGCCGTAGCAACGGCCTTTACTCTGGCGGTGACCTACCCCGAAGCTGGCAACATCGGCGGCGGTGGTTTTATGACGCTGTTTATGGACGGCAAACCGTTCTTTATCGATTACCGCGAAGTCGCTCCACTGGCCGCCAACAAGACCATGTACCTGGACGACAAAGGTGAAGTGATCGAGAACATCACCATGGTCGGTGCTAAGGCCGCCGGCGTACCGGGCACCGTGATGGGTTTATGGGAAGCACACCAACGCTTTGGCACAAAGCCTTGGAGCGAACTGCTGACACCTGCAATTGGCTATGCCCGCGAGGGTTTCACCGTAGCCGAACAGCAGTACCAATACCGTGAAGATGCGCTGGCACTGTTCAACGATCAAACCAACTTTGCCGATTATTTCGGCAGCATGCGCCCTGGGCAAACCTTCAAACAGCCGGAGCTCGCGCAAACCCTGGAACGCATTGCTGACAAAGGCGCCGCAGAGTTTTATCAGGGCAAAACGGCCGAACTACTGGTCGCGCAGATGCAGCACGACGGTGGCTTAATCAGCGCCGAAGACCTGCAGACTTACCGCGCCGAATGGCGTGAGCCGATGCGTGTCGACTGGCAAGGCAACACCCTGTATACCGCACCACTGCCGAGCTCGGGAGGCATCGCCTTGGCCCAGCTGATCGGTATCAAAGAACAGCGCGCCGCCGATTTCAAAGGGGCTGAGCTCAACTCCGCCCGCTATATTCATCTGCTGGCAGAAATCGAAAAACGCGTATTCGCCGACCGCGCCGACTACCTCGGCGACCCCAAGTTCTCGGACGTGCCAGTCAAGCAATTGGTTGATGCCGACTACATCGCCAAGCGCGCAGCAGAAGTTAACCCGGTGGCCATTTCCGCCACTGAGAAAGTCCGCCCCGGCCTGGAAACACACCAGACCACGCATTTCTCGATCATCGATGCCGACGGTAACGCGGTAAGCAACACCTACACCCTTAACTGGGATTACGGCAGCGGCGTGGTGGTTAAGGGCGCAGGCTTTCTACTCAACGACGAAATGGATGACTTCAGCGCCAAGCCCGGCATCGCCAATGCCTTTGGTGTAGTCGGCAGCGACGCCAATGCCATCGAGCCAGGGAAGCGCATGCTCTCCTCGATGAGCCCGAGCATCGTCACCCGTGACGGTAAGGTCAGCCTGATTCTCGGCACACCCGGTGGCTCGCGTATTTTCACCTCGATCTTTCAGGTGCTGAACAACGTGTATGACTTTGGCTTACCGCTGCAAAAAGCCATCGCCGCACAGCGCGTGCACCACCAGCTCCTTCCGAAAGACACCATTTACTATGACGCTTATGCACCGCTTACCGGCAAGGTCGCTGAGGAGCTGACCAGCATGGGCTACACCCTAGAAGATCAGGGTTGGAACATGGGCGATATCCAAGCAATCAAAGTCACCGGCAGCAGCCTGGAAACCGCCTCCGACCCACGTGGTCGCGGGACCGGCCAGGTCGTCCCACGTTAAACCCAGCAGCCCACTGCGCGAGGTCGGCTAACCACCGACCTCGCCGGTTTCCAGCTTGCGCCAGAGCAGGCGTACCGACGCCTTGCGCACCAAGGCGCAGCGGTACAGGCGGATTTCCAGCGGCACCTGCCACTGCTCATTACCGCACACCACCAGCTCACCGCGGGCCAGCTCGCCACTGACCGACAAGCGCGGCACCCACGCCACGCCCATGCCCTGCAAGGCCATGCTTTTCAGGCTGTCGGCCATTGCCGTTTCATACACCGTGGTGGAACGCAGCGCGCGCTGGCGCAGCAACAGATTCACCGAACGACCGAGAAACGCGCCGGCACTGTAGGCCAACAGCGGCACGCTCTGACCATTGTCGAGGTCGAACAGCGGCGTACCATCTTCGCTCACCGCACACACCGGCAGCATTTCCGTGCGGCCCAGGTGCAGCGAGGGGAAAATCTCCGGGTCCATTTGCAGGGCGGCGTCCGGGTCATAAAAGGCCAGGATCAGATCGCAGGCGCCGTCACGCAGCGCATGCACCGCTTCGCCAACGTTGGTGGCGACCAAGCGGGTGTTCAGCGGCAGCCCTTCGCGCCGCAGGCGGGCGATCCACTGGGGGAAAAATCCCAGGGTCAGCGAGTGCGCGGCGGCAATCTGCATCACCTCACCCTGCTGGCCTTCGAGGTTGTGCAGATGGCGCACCACCTCACCCAGCTGCTCGACGATGCTGCGCGCCGTCACCAGAAACAGCTGACCGGACTCAGTCAACTCGATCGGCGTGCAACTGCGGTCCACCAGGGTCAACCCGAGCATGCTCTCCAGGCTGCGAATCCGCCGACTAAAGGCCGGCTGGGTGACGAAGCGCTTTTGCGCCGCCTGGGAAAAGCTGCGGGTGGCCGCCAGGGTGACAAAATCTTCCAGCCATTTACTTTCTAGATTCATCGCTCATTCCGCCATCCGGATTTAATCGCGTAAACGCTCGGCAATTCAGGGGATTTTCTCGATAACCGCTGCGCGGCCTCAGGTATCTAGTTTTAGGCTGCTCATGCGCCGAGCACGCCTAAGAGTCACACCTACATTATGCCGATTATGCATGACCCAGCGATTAACAGCATTGGCCAGCATCAGGCCACAGCCCCTAACCTACGGGGCATCGCGGCCTATACCGCACATCCAGAGATAGTAACCATCATGTCCGCTGCTGCATCAACCCGCCTTGAAAAAGACCTGCTCGGCACCCTCGACGTTCCCGCTGAGGCCTATTACGGCATTCAGACCCTCCGCGCCGTGCAGAACTTCCGCCTGTCCGGCGTGACGCTGTCGCACTACCCGAAACTGGTGATTGCGCTGGCCATGGTCAAGCAGGCGGCAGCCGATGCCAACCGCGAGCTGGGTCACCTGTCTGCCGCCAAGCACACGGCGATCAGCACCGCTTGCGCACGCATCATTCAGGGTGAGTTCCACGATCAGTTCGTGGTCGACATGATTCAAGGCGGCGCCGGCACCTCGACCAACATGAATGCCAACGAGGTGATCGCCAACATCGCCCTGGAAGCCATGGGTTTCGAGAAAGGTGACTACAAGCAGCTGCACCCGAACAACGACGTGAACATGGCGCAGTCGACCAACGACGCCTACCCCACCGCCATTCGCCTCGGCCTGTTGCTCGGCCACGAAAGCCTGCTGACCGCACTGGATAAGCTGATCCAGTCGCTGTCGAAAAAGCACCTGGAGTTCAACCACGTGTTGAAGATGGGTCGCACCCAGCTGCAAGACGCCGTGCCGATGACCCTCGGCCAGGAATTCCGCGCCTTCGCCACCACCCTCGGCGAAGACCTGCAGCACCTCAAACTGCTCGCCCCGACTCTGCTCACCGAAGTCAACTTGGGCGGCACCGCCATCGGCACCGGCATCAATGCCGACCCGCAGTACCAGCTGATGGCCGTTAAACGCCTGGCGATCATCAGCGGCCAGCCGCTGACCCCGGCCGCTGACCTGATTGAAGCCACCTCGGACATGGGCGCGTTCGTGCTGTTCTCCGGCATGCTCAAGCGCACCGCGGTAAAAATGTCGAAGATGTGCAACGACCTGCGCCTGCTCTCCAGCGGCCCACGCACCGGGATCAACGAGATCAACTTGCCGGCGCGCCAGCCAGGCAGCTCGATCATGCCCGGCAAGGTCAACCCGGTTATCCCGGAAGCGGTCAACCAAGTCGCGTTTGAAGTAATCGGCAACGACCTGGCGCTGACCATGGCGGCCGAAGGGGGCCAACTGCAGCTCAACGTGATGGAGCCGCTGATCGCCTACAAGATCTTCGACTCGATCCGCCTGCTGACCCGCGCCATGGATATGCTGCGCGAGCTGTGCATCGACGGCATCACGGCCAACGAAGCGCGCTGCCGTGAACTGATGGAAAATTCCATCGGCCTGATCACCGCACTCAACCCCTACATCGGCTACGAAAACGCCACGCGCATCGCCAAGGTGGCGCTGGAGAGTGGTCGCAGCGTGCTGGAACTGGTGCGTGAAGAGAAGCTGCTGGGCGACGCCGAACTGGCCGACATCCTGCGCCCAGAAAACATGATTGCTCCACGTCTCGTCCCGCTAAAGCCTTGAGCCAGGAGCGTCGTCATGCACCAGCAACCTGCGCCCATCGGCTTTCTCGCTATTCATCCGCCGCGCCGCCTGTGGCCTAGCGTGCCGGTGTTCTATAGCCAGAACCTGCCCGGCACAACGCAACTGTCGCCACAGCCAGCAAAACCTGTGACCATTGCACCACAGGTATCGCTAACCACCTGACACACAGAGCACCACAACGCGCCGCATCCGTAAGGATGCGGCGCGTTTTTTTGGCCATAGATCAGGCCTTTACGCCCCAGCCAGCCGGACGGCATCGCTCAAGGCCGTAGCAGACGGCCCCACAACAACGACAATCCGGGTAACCACCATGAGTCAGAGCACCACCTTCTCCCTAGGCTTTCTAGGGCGCATGCCGCTGTGGCAACAAATCCTTATCGGCCTCGGCCTTGGCGTGCTCACCGGCGTGCTGTTCAAGAGCAACGCCCTGCTGCTCGCGCCGATTGGTACGCTGTTCCTCAACGCAATCAAGATGCTCATTGTGCCGCTGGTATTCGTCTCCCTGGTGGCCGGCATCACCGCCATGAGCGACAGCGCCAAGCTCGGCCGCATCAGCGTTAAAACCATCGCCATCTACCTGCTCACCACCGCCTTTGCGGTGAGCATCGGCCTGCTCTTCGGCGCCCTGTTCAGCCCCGGCGAAGGCATGAACATGGTCGCCAGCGGCATTCAGGAAGCCAAGCAGGCCCCCTCGCTGGTACAGATTCTGGTCGGCCTGGTACCCACCAATCCGGTCGCCGCCTTTGCCGAAGGCAATATCCTGCAGATCATTGTGTTCGCCATTGCCCTGGGCGTGAGCATGAACCTGATTGGCGAAAAGGCGGCGCCGACCGTCAAGCTGTTCAACAGCCTGGCCGAGGTGTTCTACAAGCTCACCGACCTGGTGATGCGTTGTGCGCCCATTGGCGTGTTCGCGCTGATCGCCGGCGTAGTGGCCTCCCATGGCATCGAAGTGTTGCTGCCGTTGGCCGAGGTAATCGGGGTCATTTACTTGGCCAGCATCGCCCACATGCTGCTGGTGTATGGCGGCCTGCTGGCATTGCTCGCGCGCCTCAGCCCGCTGCGCTTTTTCAAGGGCGTGGCGCCCGCGCTGGCCGTGGCCTTCAGCACCTCCAGCAGCGCCGGCACCCTGCCGGTATCGATTGAATGCGCGCGTAAAAACCTCGGTGTATCGCAAGGTGTGGCGGGCTTCGTACTGCCGGTAGGCGCCACCATCAACATGGATGGCACCGCCATCTACCAAGGTGTGTTGGCCCTGTTTATTGCCCAGGCCTTCGGGGTTGAGCTGAATGGCGCGCAGTACCTGATGATTATCCTCACCGCCACCCTGGCGTCGGTGGGCACTGCCGGTGTACCGGGCGCCGGGCTGATCATGCTCGGTTTGGTGCTGACTTCGGTCGGCCTGCCGCTGGAAGGCGTAGCGCTGATCGCTGGCATTGATCGCATCCTCGACATGGCGCGCACCACGGTCAACGTCGCCGGCGACCTGATGACCACCACCCTGGTCGGGCACAGCGAGAACGAGCTGGATCAAACCATCTATAACAGCGACAACCCGCAGTAAAGCGACCAACGCTGCCCTCCACAACGCCCCGTGAGCCTCGTGTTCACGGGGCGTTGTGCTATTGGCTTGCCGACCCGCCGTGCACGGGGTCAGTCCGCGTTTGGCGCATCCGTGTAGGCTAGTGTTTTTACTGTCGCCTTATTTCGGAGCCGCCTGCGATGACGTTCTCAACCCAGCCCTCGCGCAATACGCTGCTGGCATTAGCACTGCTGACTGTTTTATTGCCGGGCCACGTTGCCTGGGCGCAAAGCGAAGACGCGAGCCTTTCCGAGCCCGTCGCTGCGGCGGCTATCGAAGCAGAGGCGACGCAAAGCGATGAGACGATTCAGGCGCGCATCGAGAATATTTTTGCTGAACTGGAGCCGCTGCGCGGCGTGACGGTGTATGTCGGTGGCGGCGTGGTCATTCTGCGGGGCGAGGTGGCCAATGAAATGGCGGCGCAGCAAGCCCAGCGCTTGGCAGGCCGGCTCGCCGGGGTGGTCACGGTAACCGACGAGATGAACAGAACCCTGGCCGTGGCCGACAACGTGCGGCCGGTGCTTGAGCGCCTGCGCACGCAAAGCGTAAATTTTATAAAAGCATTGCCGCTGATTGGCCTGGCGCTGCTGGTGCTCACTGCCTTTGTTCTGCTGGGCAATTTCATCGCTGGCCGGCAGTTTTTATGGCGGAAAATAGCGCCCAATCCCTTTCTCGCCGACCTGATGGCTCAGGCCACGCGCGTGGTCATCCTGTTGCTGGGGATTATCCTGGCGCTGAATTTATTGGGCGCTGCAGCAGTTATCACCACGATCCTCGGCGGCGCCGGGGTCATTGGCCTGGCCATCGGTTTTGCCGTGCGCGATACGGTGGAGAATTACATCTCCAGCGTGATGCTCAGCCTGCGCCAGCCGTTCCGCGCCAAGGATCACGTGATCATCAATGACATCGAGGGCATCGTCGTGCGCCTGACCTCGCGCGCCACGATTTTAATGACCCTCGACGGCAACCATATGCGCATCCCCAATGCGGCGGTATTCAAAGGCATCATCCTCAATTACTCGACCAACCCGGAACGACGCTTTGAGTTCGAACTCGGCGTGGATGCCGACGATGACCCGGTGGCCGCGATGCAGGCGGGCCTGGACGCCGTCAGCAGCCTCGACTTTATCCTGCAAGAGCCCGAGCCCGACGCGCTGATCAACACGGTGGGCGACTCCAATATCGTGCTGACCTTCTACGCCTGGATCGATCAACGCCAAACCAACTTTGGCAAAGCCCGCAGCCTGGCCATTCGCGCCGCCATGCGGGCGCTGCAAGCACAGGGCTTCACCTTGCCGGAGCCGATTTATCGGTTGCGCTTCGACCCCGAGGTCAATACAGCGCTGTTCAGCGCGCTGGATAGCAAGCCTGTCGGCAGCCCGCCGGTTGCAAATCGTTCAGCCAAAGAAGAGCGCTCGGCCAGCCGCGCTGAGCCAGCGGATGGCGTGCTGGATGTCACCCCGGATAAACACCTGGAGCAGAAAGTGGACGCGGAAATCAAATCCGACCCAGGCAATGACCTGCTCGACAAAGACGTGCCGCATGAATAAAAGCGCCCATGGCTAGAGACCTGCCTTAGAGCCGCCGGCGGCCAAGCCAAGGCGCGACACAGACTGTGCCGGTCAAAGTCGCCGCAACTGACGCTTATCCGGCCCGGCACTGCGCGCTAGGATGGGGCCTCGCCGCCGGAGTCCCGCCATGTACACGCCACCCGCGTTCCGCCAAAACGACCTCTCCCTGCTGCATCAGCAGATCAACGCCTGCCCCCTGGCAACGCTGGTAACCCAAGGCGCAAACGGCCTACAGGCCAGCCACCTGCCGCTCCTGCTGGCCGCCGACGAAGGCGAATTCGGCACCCTCTACGGCCACTTTGCCCGCGCCAACCCACACTGGAGTGAGCTGCTGCAGGGCGAAACCCTGGCCATCTTCCAGGGGCCACAAGCCTACATCAGCCCCGCGTGGTATCCGAGCAAGGCCGAACACGGCAAAGCCGTACCCACCTGGAACTACATCGCCGTGCACGCACGCGGTCAGGCGCAGCTGATTGAAGACCGCGAGGGGCTGCTGCAGCTGGTCAGCCGTCTAAGTGCCCAGCACGAGGCCGGACGCGAGCAGCCCTGGGCGGTCAGTGAGGCGCCCACGGACTATATCGACACGATGCTGCGCGCCATTGTCGGCTTCGCCCTACCGATCCAACGCCTTGAGGGCCAATGGAAACTCAGCCAGAACCGCACGGCCGCTGATCGCGACGGCGTGCATAAAGGCCTCAGTGCCAGCCCTGTCGCCGCAGACCAGGCGCTCGCGGCACGCTTGAGCTGAGCGGCTGCGCCTTACTCGATCTCAAACAGGCCATTGCGGATCTGCGCGCCACTCAAACGCTGCCGAATATCAGCGTCGATGCGCGGGTCATCCGGGCTGTAGAGCATCACCTGGCGGTAGGCGTTGACCCGGTTGATGTCATTGCCGAGAAACTCCCAGACCACCCGCGTGCAGGCCGGGGTGCGTAAGTCGCCGCTGGAGACCCCGGTTTTCAGGCCGTTGAGGCGGCTGATGCGGCTCTTGAAACTGGGAATCAGGATGGTTTGGCTCATCTCGTTGCCGGTCAGCGACTCATAGTCGATCAGAAACAGCCGATCCTGCAGATAGAAGGCCGCGCCCAGGTAGCGGCAGCGCACCCAATCCTCGGCCTTGCCATTATCGGCGCGCGACGGTTCCTGGCGCTCCTGACGCTCAAACAGGTAGCTGCCGCGCTCCTCGCGCAGGTGCACCAGCGACAGCAGAATCTGCCCCGGCACCGACATGCAGTTGGCGTACTCGAAGTAGTAGCCGCAGTAACGCGACAGGCTGCTGGAATGCGCGCCGAGGGGCTGGAACAACTCCAGCAAGGGATCGGTGACCACCCGCGCTTCCTGACTGCCGCTGCGCGCGCCGATCAGGTCGGCAAACTGCTCACTCGGCAGGCTCAGCTCGTAGCCCTCGACCCCGAAAAAATCACAAATGCGCTTGAGGTTGTAGGCCGTTGGGCGACTCTGCCCGCTGAGGTATTTGTTGAACTGGGCACGGTTAATCGCCAGCTTGCGGCACACCTCGGCAATCGACCGGTAATGGCTGCACAACAGCTTGAGATTGAGCCCTAGGTGGTCGGACATGGTGGATTTTCCGGTGATGCGAGCGACGCGATTCTAGCATCAACTCGCGTCATCTCGCCGCCACCTGCGAAATTGCATGACGAACGCGCCTGCTGAACTATTCCGTCCCTAGCAATTTCCCCTCACACAACAACAAGAGAGACTGCCCTGCCATGCTCGATATTCTCAACGACCTGATCTGGAGCAAGCTCCTGATCGTAATGCTGATCGGCCTGGGTCTGTACTTCACCATCGCCTCGCGTTTCGTCCAGTTTCGTTACTTTGGCAGCATGTTCCGCATCTTCGCCGAAGCCTTCCAGCGTCAGCCCGGCCAGCTCAGCTCGTTCCAGGCCCTGATGCTTTCAGTCGCTGGCCGCGTGGGTGCCGGCAACATCGCCGGGGTCTCGGTGGCGATCATGCTCGGCGGCCCGGGCGCAATCTTCTGGATGTGGGTCGTAGCCCTGGTCGGCATGGCCACCAGCTACTTCGAATGCTCCATCGCGCAGCTGTACAAGCGCCGCGAAGACGACGGCACCTACCGCGGTGGCCCGGCCTTCTACATCCAGCACGGCCTCGGCCAGCGCTGGTTGGGCATTGTGGTGTCGATCCTGCTGCTGGTGACCTTCGGCTTCGGCTTCAACGCGGTGCAGTCCTACACCGTCGCCAGCTCGATGCATGACACCTTTGGCATGCCGACTTATGTCAGCGGCCTGATCCTCACCGTGGTGATCGGCCTGATCATCTTCGGCGGCATCAAGCGCATCGCTAAGTTCGCCGACGTGCTGGTGCCTGTGATGGCCTTCTCATACATCGCCATGGCGGTATTCGTGATTGGCAGCAACGTTGAGGCGATCCCCGCCACGCTGACTCTGATCTTCAACAGCGCCTTCGGCCTGGAGCCGGCGTTTGCCGGTGGTATTGGCGCGGCGATCATCATGGGCGTGAAGCGCGGCCTGTTCTCCAACGAAGCCGGCTTGGGCAGCGCGCCGAACGTCGCCGCCGTGGCCGAGGTCAAGCACCCGGTTGCACAGGGCATCGTGCAGTCGCTCAGCGTGTTTATCGACACCATCATCCTGTGCAGCTGCACCGCGCTGATCATCCTGCTGTCGGGCGTCTATCAACCCGGCATGGACATCGCCGGCGTAGTGTTGACCCAGACGGCCGTGGCCAGCGTGGTCGGCGAGTGGGGCCGGATTTTCGTCACCGTCGCCCTGCTGCTGTTCGTCTTCACCACCCTGATCTACAACTACTACCTCGGTGAAAACGCCCTGGGTTTCTTCAGCAAGAAGCGCACGCCGGTGCTGGTCTACCGCGTACTGGTCATCGCTCTGGTACTGTGGGGCTCGGTACAGGATTTGGGCACCGTATTCGCCTTTGCGGATGTCACCATGGGCTTGTTGGCCATTTGCAACCTAGTGGCCCTGGCGCTGCTGTTCAAGGTCGGCCTGCGCCTGATGCGCGATTACGACAGCCAGATCAAGGCAGGCGTGGAGTCGCCGGTACTGGACGCGAAAAACTTCGCCGACCTGGACCTCGACCCAGCCGTTTGGGCGGCTAACGCGCACACCGCGACAGCGCCGGCCAAACACGCCGAAATCGGCAACAGCGTGCACCAGCGCTAACACGCTGCGCAGGCTGTGAAAAACAGGGGGCTAGGCCCCCTGTTTTTTTATAAAAATAAAGAAAACGGAGACCCCCTGATGGGCTGTAGAAAACTCCTGGTGCTGTACACCGGCGGCACCATCGGCATGCAGATGAGCGCCGATGGCCTGGCCCCCGCGTCCGGCTTCGAAGCGCGCTTGCGCAGCCAGCAAGCGCTGGAAGCCCAACCGCTGCCGCAATGGTCGTTTGCCGAGCTGCTGCCGCCCATCGACAGCGCCAATATGAACCAGCACAACTGGCTGGCGATGGTCGCGGCGATTCGCACCGGCATCGAGCGCGACGGTTGCGACGGCGTATTGCTGCTGCACGGCACCGATACCCTGGCCTACAGCGCCGCCGCCCTGAGCTTTCTCCTGCTCGGCCTGCCGCTGCCGGTGATACTCAGCGGCTCGATGCTGCCGGCCGGCGCCGAAGGCAGCGATGCCTGGGGCAACCTGTTCGGCGCCATGCGCGCACTGCAAGCCGGCGTCACACCGGGCGTACACCTGTACTTCAATGGCGCGCTGCTGCATGGCGCGCGGGTCAGCAAGCTGCGCAGCGACGCCTTCGACGCCTTCCATGTACTGCCGCGCCAACGCCAGAGCGCACGCGCCGAAAGCATCCCGGCCCGCATCGACTATCGCCAGCCGCGCCAGCCGGTCAACCTGGCCGTACTGCCGTTTTATCCCGGCATCCAGGCCAGCCATGTACGCGCCCTGCTCGACAGCGGCGTACAAGGGCTGCTGCTGGAATGCTACGGCAGCGGCACCGGGCCGGCGGATGATGCCGAGCTGCTCAGCGTGCTCAAGGCTGCACATGCGCGCGGCGTGGTACTCGCGGCCATCAGCCAATGCCCGCACGGGCATGTCGAATTCGGCGTGTATGCGGCCGGCAGTCAACTGGCCAGTGCGGGGCTGATCTCTGCGGGCGGTATGACCCGCGAAGCCGCACTGGGTAAACTATTCGCCCTGCTCGGCGCGGGCCTGAGTCAAGCCAAAGTGGAACACTGGTTTGCCCTGGATGTCTGTGGTGAACGCGCCGATTGAAGCTTGGGCCCTTGCAGCTAGGCTGCAAGAACCTGTTTATGATCTCGCGAGCTAGAGCCATACAAGACAAAAACTGGCGAGGAAGCGGAGTGTACGAGCTGTACATGAGCATTACTCGTTTCACTCGCCCTACGGGCCGCGCTAAAGCGCGTTAGCCGCAAGCGGCTTCCGACCGGGCTGGCGCACCAGCCGGTTTTTAACGCAGCAGGGCCGACGCGCAGCAGATCGTAAATAGGTTCTAAGGGCTTTACCCCATCGAGGAGCCAATGCCATGCCGATTCGCATTCCCGTCGAAATCCGCCCGATCAGCGCCGCTGATCAGGCCGCCTGGCTGCCGCTGTGGCAGGGCTATCAACGTTTCTACATGACCGAAATTAACGCTGCGACCAGCGACATCACCTGGCAACGCTTTCTCGACCCGGCCGAGCCGATGCATGCCGCGCTGGCCTGGCACGAGGGCAAAGCCATTGGTTTGGTGCACTGGATCTACCATCGCTCGACCTGGACGGTTGGCGACTATTGCTACCTGCAGGATCTGTTTATCGCCAAGGATGTGCGCAGCAGCGGCGCCGGTCGCAAGCTGATCGAGCACGTCTACCAGCAGGCCAAAGCTGAAGGCTGCTCGCGCACCTACTGGCTGACCCATGAGAGCAATAGCCGCGCCATGCTGCTGTATGAGCGCATCGCCGAGCGCTCGGGGTTTATCCAGTACCGCAAACTGTTCTGAGAACCTGCTTACGGTCTGCTGCGCGTCGGCCCTGCTGCGTTAAAAACCGGCTGGTGCGCCAGCCCGGTCGGAAGCCGCTTGCGGCTAACGCGCTTTAGCGCGGCCCGTAGGGCGAGTGAAACGAGTAATGCCATGTACAAGCTCGTACACTCCGCTTCCTCGCCGCTTTGACCAGCCGAAGGCTGTTACTAACGTAGCGCCTTGCGTGGCTCTAGCTCGCGAGATCGTAAACAGGCTCTTCGCCCCCTGACCTTCTGGTCAGAAATTCTGGCCGTGGTCTTGCCGCAGGTAAATTACGGCGCTATCTTCTGCGCCACGCCCGGTAACTAAGCCGCTCGCGCACCTGGATCAGCAGACAGGGTAAACACTGAGCTGGCTAACCTGAACCCAATTTCAGAGGAGCCAACTCAATGGCTGCTACCCGTATCTGGATCAAAAACCCCCTCGCGATTTTCACCGCCAACACCCTCGACGCCGCCGGCGGCCTGGTGATTGAAAACGGCGTCATCAGTGAACTGCTTAAAGCAGGCCAACAGCCGAGCAAGCCCTGCGATCAGACCTTCGATGCCCGTGAGCATGTGGTCCTGCCGGGGTTGATCAACACCCACCATCACTTCTACCAAACCCTGACCCGCGCCTGGGGCCCGGTGGTCAACCAGCCGTTGTTCCCCTGGCTGAAAACCCTGTATCCGGTGTGGGCGCGCTTGACTCCCGAGAAGCTCGCACTGGCCAGTAAGGTCGCGCTGGCCGAACTGCTGCTGTCCGGTTGCAGCACGGCGGCGGATCACCATTACCTGTTCCCCGGCGGCCTGGAAAACGCCATCGACGTGCAAGTCGAAGCCGTGCGCGAACTGGGCATGCGCGCCATGCTCACCCGCGGCTCGATGAGTTTGGGCGAAGCCGATGGCGGCCTACCGCCGCAGCAAACCGTGCAGCAGGGCGAGGTGATCTTGGCCGACAGCCAACGGCTGATTCATCAGTACCACCAGCGCGGCGACGGCGCGCAAATCCAGATCGCCCTGGCGCCCTGCTCACCGTTCTCGGTGACCCAGGACATCATGCGCCAGAGCGCTGAACTGGCCGAAGAGCTGGACGTGCGCCTGCACACCCACCTGGCCGAAACCTTGGACGAAGAAGACTTCTGCCTGCAGCGCTTCGGCCTGCGCACCGTGGATTACCTGGACAGCGTCGGCTGGCTCAGTTCGCGCACCTGGCTGGCCCACGGCATCCACTTCAACCCGGATGAAATCGAGCGCCTCGGCGCGGCCGGCACCGGCATCTGCCATTGCCCCAGCTCGAACATGCGCCTGGCCTCCGGCATCTGCCCGACCCTCGACCTGCAAGCGGCCGGCGCGCCCATCGGCCTCGGCGTCGACGGTTCGGCGTCCAACGATGCCTCGAATATGATTCTCGAAGCGCGCCAGGCTCTGTATATCCAGCGCCTGCGTTACGGGGCCGAGAAGATCACCCCGGAACTGGTCCTGGGCTGGGCCAGCAAGGGTTCAGCCAAGCTGCTGGGGCGTACCGATATCGGTGAATTGGCGGTGGGCAAGCAGGCTGACCTGGCCTTCTTCAAGCTGGATGAGCTGCGCTTCTCCGGCAGCCACGACCCAATCTCGGCATTGCTGCTGTGCGGCGCCGACAAGGCCGACCGGATGATGATCGGCGGCCAGTGGCGGGTGATCGACGGACAGATCGAAGGTCTGGATGTGGCGCAGCTGATCGCCGACCACCGTCAGGCGGCCAAGGAACTGATCGCCGGCTAGCACTCAGAGAAACGTAGGGTGGGTTAGACGCTGGTGCATCACTGTCGGTTAACTCAACTTTGACAGCGCCGTAACCCACCAGAGAGGCTGATACCGCCTGGTGGGTTACACGCCGCACTGCCACCGAGCCGTCTGCTAGGTAGTCGCTAGCGCCGTTAACCCACCCTACGATTTGCGCACTCGCAGCAAACCCGAGTCAGCGTCCTAGAACACCGACCAACCAATCCGCTCGCTGAGCAACTCCAGCGCTTTAATGCCTGCAAGCGAGTTACCGGCGGCATTTAGCTCCGGGGACCACACGCACACGCTAAAACGCCCCGGCACCAACGCGACGATGCCACCACCGACGCCACTTTTGCCCGGCAAGCCGACGCGGTAGGCAAAGTTGCCCGCCTCGTCATACAGGCCACTGGTAGCCATGATCGCGTTGACCTGTTTGCTCTGCCGCGCCGTAAGAATCTGCGCGCCGCTGTGCTTGCAGAAGCCGTCGTTGGCCAGAAAACAGAAGGCGCGCGCCAAATCAGCACAACTCATGCGCAGCGCGCAGTAACTGAAATAGCTGCGCAGCACTGCCTCCACGTCGTTATGGAAGTTGCCGAAGGATTGCATCAGGTATGCCGCCGCGGCGTTGCGCGCACGGTGCTGGTATTCCGAGTCGGCGACCTTGCCGTCGACCAGTACCTCGGGGTTGCCGGCCAGACGCCGAACAAAATCACGCATCGACAGCACGGGCGCGGCAAAACGCGACTGGTTGATATCGCAAATCACCAACGCGCCGGCATTGATAAACGGATTGCGCGGGTGGCCGCGTTCAAGCTCCAGCTGCACCAAAGAGTTAAACGGCTGACCCGAGGGCTCATGCCCCAGGCGCTGCCAAATAGCCTCGCCGGAATGCTGGATGGCCTGCACCAGGCTGAAGACTTTGGAGATGCTTTGCACAGAGAACGCCGTATCCGCATCGCCAGCGCAATACAGCTCGCCGTCGTTGCTGTACACCGCGATACCGAGTTGCTGTGCCGGCACATCGGCCAGCGCCGGAATGTAGTCGGCTACTTTGCCCTGGCCAATCAGCGGGCGGACTTGCTCAAGAATTTCATTCAACAGCGCTTGCATGCTCAGGCTCACCACAAGGCCCGAGCGCACCTCGGACGATGGCAGGTAGACGCTTGCCTGAGGCGGCTGATCACACCGCTAGAACTTTTCCGGGCGCAGCACTTCAACCTGAGTGAGGTAGCAGACCATGGCGAAATTCTCGTAGTAGCGAGCCTGCAGATGGTCGGCAATACGCTCAGCCACATCCCGCGCACAGATGACTTCCAGGCGGATATTGCCCTCGGCTTCCCAGCCCGCACTGCGCACGCCACGGCCACCGCGGCCACGCGCATCGGAAATGGTCCAGCCGGGCGCCCCAAGAGCAGGCAGGTCAGCCTCCAGTTTTTTCTCCAGCGCCGCTTCACAAATCACGGTCAGCAGGGTGCGCACATGTGCGTTCATATCAGAACCCCCAGGCAATAAGCTGTTCGGCCAGCATCAGGTACAGCGGGATGCCCAGCAGAATGTTGAAGGGAAAGGTGATGCCCAGTGAAGCGGTCAGCGACAGTGACGGGTTGGCTTGTGGCAAGGCCAGACGCAGCGCCGCCGGCACCGCAATATACGAGGCCGACGCAGCCAAGGTCGCCAACACGGCCGTACCGCCCAGCGACAGCCCCATAAAGCGCCCGAGCAACGCGCCGATCAGCGCGCCCAGCAGCGGCATCAGCAAGGCAAAGCCGAGCAGGCGCAGGCCAAACTGTTTCAACGCACCGAGTTGCCCGGAGGCAATCAGACCCATTTCCAACAAAAAGAACGCCAGCACGGGCTTGAACATGCTGGTGTAGAGCGGCTCCAGCGGCTTGATGCCCTCTTTGCCGGCGATTGCGCCAATGATCAGGCCGCCGAGCAGCAACATGATGCTCTTGCCCAGGAAGATCTCCCGACCGAGTTCGCCCCAGTCGGTATCGCGCGCCAACCCCTTGGCCAGGAGGATACCGACCAGAATCGCCGGGATCTCCAGAATCGCCACAAACAGCGGCATGTAGCTTTCGAACTCGATGCCCTTGGCCAGCATGTAGGCCACCACCACGGCAAAGGTACCGGCACTGACCGAACCATAGTGCGCCGCCACGGCCGCCGCATTGACCCGGTCAAAGCCCAGGCCGCGCAATACGGCAAACGCCAGCAGCGGTAACACCACGCCCAGCCCCAGCACCAACCCCGCCTGGCCGAGCAGTTGCCAGCTGGCTTGCTCGGCCAACTCTACGCCACCGTGCAGACCAATCGCCAGCAACAACAGGATCGACAGGGTTTCATACAAGGCTGGCGGTAGTTTCAGCTCACTTTTCAGCAGGCCAGCCACCAGCCCGAAGACAAAAAACAGCACAACCGGATCCAGACTCACAGTGCATACCTCTGCCGATTTACCTGCAGATAGACGCCGAACGCGTCCTATCTCCTGCATAAAAGGTCATGCCCCTCCGCAAGCGTGCTGATACTCGCAGTTTGCGCCCAACCAGGCTACAGAGCCTTGCTGAGCGTAGCGGGGCATAACCGAAAAAAAGGGAGCCCTAAGGCTCCCTCGGGACTCAGGCACGCGGCCTAAAACCCTTACCAACGCTGCTCAACAGCAGCGCCAGCGATGTAAAAAGAAGCCCCAAAAAAGCCATTCAAATGCCTGTTCAAACAGCCGGGGCTTCTGAGGTTAACCGTCGATTTCCACCAGCACATCACCCGGATTGACCCGGTCGCCTTTGGCCACATGCACCGCTTTCACGGTACCGGCAATCGGCGCCTGCACTTCGGTTTCCATCTTCATCGCTTCGCTGATCAGCACCGCCTGGCCGGCCTTGACCGTGTCGCCGACCTTAACCAGCACCTCGACGATATTGCCCGGCATGCTGGTGCTGACATCGCCCGGTGCGCTGGCCTGCTTACGCTTGTTACCGCTGCCGGCAACAAAATCGTTGAGCGGCTCGAACACCACTTCTTCCGGCATGCCGTCGATGGACAGGTAGAAGTGGCGCTTGCCGTCGCTCTTCACCCCGACACCGGTGATATCGACGCGGTAGCTTTCGCCGTGCACATCCACTACAAACTCGGTCGGTACGCCTTCGCCACTGGCCGGGGCCACACCGCCTGCTTCCGGGATCGGCAGCAGCACTTCCGGGCTCAAGGTGCCGGCAGCGCGCTCTTCGAGGAATTTGCGCCCAATGTCCGGGAACATGGCATAGGTCAGCACGTCTTCTTCGGAGTGCGCCAGGCTGCCGACTTCCTCACGCAGCTTGGCCATTTCCGGCTTGAGCAGGTCCGCCGGGCGCACGTCGATCACGTCTTCACTACCGATCGCCTGCTTGCGCAGCTGCTCGTTGATCTTGCCCGGCGCCAGGCCATAACGGCCCTGCAGGTAGAGTTTCACCTCGTTGGTGATGGTCTTGTAGCGCTCGCCAGCCAGCACGTTGAACACCGCCTGAGTGCCGACAATTTGTGAAGTCGGCGTGACCAGCGGCGGGAAGCCGAGGTCTTCACGCACCCGCGGGATTTCCGCGAACACTTCGTTGATGCGGTTCAGCGCGCCCTGCTCTTTGAGCTGGTTGGCCAGGTTGGACATCATCCCGCCCGGCACCTGATTGACCTGCACGCGGGTGTCGACGGTGGTGAACTCGCTTTCAAACTGGTGGTACTTCTTGCGCACCGCATGGAAGTACAGGCCGATGTCCTGCAGCAGCGCCAGGTCCAAACCGGTGTCGTACGGGCTGCCCTTGAGCGCCGCGACCATCGACTCGGTGCCCGGATGGCTGGTGCCCCAGGCCATGCTGGAGATGGCGGTGTCGATATGATCGGCACCGGCTTCAATCGCCTTCATCTGGCACATCGCGCCCATGCCAGCGGTGTCGTGGCTGTGGATAAACACCGGCAGATCGACCTCGGCCTTCAGCGCCTTGACCAGCTCAAAGGCCGCATAGGGCGTGAGCAGGCCGGCCATGTCCTTGATCGCCACCGAGTCGATGCCCATGGCTTGCATGGCCTTGGCCTGCTTCACGTAGGCCTCAACCGTATGCACCGGGCTGACGGTGTAACTCAGAGTGCCCTGGGCATGCTTGCCGGCGGCTTTCACCGCCTCGATCGAGACGCGCAGATTACGCACGTCGTTCATCGCGTCGAAGATGCGGAACACGTCGATGCCGTTGACTGCCGCCTTGGCCACGAAGGCTTTGACCACGTCGTCGCTGTAGTGGCGGTAGCCGAGCAGGTTCTGCCCGCGCAGGAGCATCTGCAGCCGGGTGTTGGGCAGCGCCGCCTTGAGTTTGCGCAGGCGCTCCCAGGGGTCTTCCTTAAGGAAGCGAATGCAGGCGTCGAAGGTCGCACCGCCCCAGACTTCCAGCGACCAGTAGCCAACCTGATCGAGCTTGTCGCAGATCGGCAGCATGTCCTCGGTGCGCATGCGCGTGGCGAGTAACGACTGGTGGGCATCGCGCAGGACGGTGTCGGTGACGGTGATTTTTTTGTGAGTAACGGGCTTGCTCATGTTCTGATCCTTCCCTTACAGGCCGGCGTGGGCAGCAATGGCGGTGGCGATGGCGATGGCCAGGTGCGACGGGTTGCGCTTGATCGAGTACTCGGTCAGCTCAGGGTGCGCCTCGACGAAACTGGTGTTGAACTGACCGCTGCGAAACTCCGGGTTACGCAGAATTTCCTGGTAATAGGCGGCGGTGGTTTTCACCCCTTGCACGCGCATGTCATCCAGGGCGCGCAGGCCGCGAGCCAGGGCTTCTTCCCAGGTCAGCGCCCAGACCACCAGCTTCAGGCACATGGAGTCGTAATACGGCGGAATGGTGTAACCGGTGTAGATCGCCGTGTCGGTACGCACGCCGGGACCGCCGGGCGCGTAGTAGCGGGTGATCTTGCCGAACGAAGGTAGAAAGTTGTTTTTCGGGTCTTCGGCATTGATGCGGAACTGCAGAGCGAAGCCGCGGTGGATGATGTCTTCCTGCTTGATCGACAGTTCCAGGCCCGAGGCGATGCGGATCTGCTCGCGGACGATGTCGATGCCGGTGATTTCCTCGGTGATGGTGTGCTCCACCTGCACCCGCGTGTTCATCTCCATGAAGTACACCTCGCCCTCGGCGAGCAGGAACTCCACGGTGCCGGCGTTCTCGTAACCCACCGCCTTGGCCGCACGCACCGACAGGTCGCCGATATAGGCGCGCTGCTCGGGGGTCAGCTGCGGGCTGGGGGCAATTTCAATGAGTTTCTGGTTACGCCGCTGGATCGAGCAATCACGCTCGAACAGGTGCACCACATTGCCGAAACTGTCACCGAGGATCTGCGCCTCGATGTGCTTGGGATTAACGATGCATTTTTCCAGGAACACTTCCGCCGAACCAAAGGCCTTGGTGGCTTCGGAAATCACCCGCGGGAAGGCTTGTTCGAGCTCTTCGCGGCTGTTGCACCGACGAATGCCGCGACCGCCGCCGCCGGAAGTGGCCTTGAGCATCACCGGATAGCCGATGCGGTCGCCCTCACGCAGGGCTTCGGCGATATCCGCCACGTTGCCTTCGGTGCCCGGCGTCACCGGCACACCGGCCTTGATCATGCTGCGCCGCGCTTCAGTCTTGTCACCCATGCGGCGGATCACTTCGGCGCTCGGGCCGATAAACTTGATCCCGCGCTCGGCGCAGATTTCCGCCAGTTCGGCGTTCTCCGAGAGAAAGCCATAACCCGGATGCAGGGCGTCGCAGCCGGTTTCCACGGCCAGGTTGACCAACTTGCGCGGGTTCAGATAACCCGCCAGCGGGTCCTCACCAATGCCATGCGCCTCGTCTGCACGTTTGACATGCAGGGCATGGCGGTCGGCATCGGAATACACCGCGACCGAACGAATATTCATTTCGGCACAGGCTCGCACAATGCGTACGGCAATCTCACCGCGGTTGGCTATCAGGATTTTCTTGATCACGAGCCAGCATCCTCGATCACGTGAACAGGCAACCGACAAAGCGGTCTACGTGCGACCGCAACAGCAACGGCGGTCAGGCGCTCAAACTACGCCGAGCAGGTGAATAACCAAAATCAATATTTATTGGGTTTAGTATTAGCTAAGACTTATAGTTGACCGCAGAATCGCCAGCCATATAGGTAATAAGCGTGCGTAAGTCTTTGCTGCGTATGACATTTCGTCAGCTTCGGGTATTTCGCTCAGTGTGCAGCCACCTGTCTTACAGCCGCGCAGCCGAGGAGATGGCCCTGACTCAGCCCGCCGTCAGCCTGCAGATTCGCCAACTGGAGGAGCTGATCGGCCAGCCACTGTTTGATTACGTTGGCAAGAAGCTCTACCTGACCGAAGCGGCCGAAGCCCTGCAACGCGCCAGCGCGGATATTTTTGGCCGCCTGGAAAGTTTCGACATGCAGCTTTCTGACCTGCAGGGCTCACTGCAAGGGCAATTGAGCCTGGCCGTAGAATCCAGCGCCAAGTACTTCATTCCCCACCTGTTCGCTGCTTTTCGCCGGCAATACCCAG
The DNA here is from genome assembly GCA_018816095.1 of Gammaproteobacteria bacterium. GTDB lineage: Bacteria > Pseudomonadota > Gammaproteobacteria > Pseudomonadales > Pseudomonadaceae > Aquipseudomonas > Aquipseudomonas spirodelae. The sequence continues at coordinate 36,603 of JAHIWP010000073.1, read as the reverse complement.
AAGTCAACTTACAGCTAGTGGTCACCAATCACAGCCAGGCGATCAAGCGCCTGAACGCCAATCGCGATGATTTGCTCATCATGTCGCGGGTGCCCACAGATATGAATCTGGAGTTTCTGCCGTTCCTGAACAACCCGATCATCGCCGTGGCGCCGCCCGATCACCCCCTGTGCAACCAGGGCGCCTTAAGCCTGCCAGACCTCACACCCTTCCCGCTGCTGATCCGCGAGGCCGGCTCCGGCACCCGCCAGGCCTGCGAAGAGTATTGCCACCAGAAGCGTGCGCACTTCGCCCACACCCTGGAAGTCGGCTCTATAGAAGGACAGTGTGAAGGGGTGATCGCCGGCCTCGGCCTGGCGCTGCTGCCGCGCCACGCGGTGCGCCGCGAGTTGGAGTGCGGCGCCCTGCGTGAGCTGCCAGTGGCCGAGCTGCCGCTGCTGCGCAGCTGGTGCCTGGTGCACCCGCGCGGCAAGTACCTGTCACCGGTGGCCCAGGCGTTTTTCGCCTTCGTGCGCGATCAACGCAGCCTGATCAACGCCCTGGCGGAGCGTTTCGCTGAGCCGTCGCCTGCTTCCCAGCCAGGTAGTTAGCGGCAATCAGCTCGGGGTAATCCACCCACTGCTGCTGTAAGCGGCGCTGCTCGGCATGCGCCTCGATGGCGCGCCGGTATTCCATGCGGCGTTGATCGAGGATCTTGCGCCGTGCTTTGGCGTCGCTAGTTTCATGAGCCTGCGGTTTATCCAAATAGCCAGACATAGGGGCAACTCCCAAGCTGAATAAGGGAGTACCAGCATCGACTCTGAATATGACGGTTTGATGGCCATGCGATAACGCGGCGATGACATCAGCCCCGGCGCAACGAAACCGGGCTCAGCGCTGCGCAACCCGGCGAGCGGCCTCGCGGATCGCGCCTAGATGTATTCAGACGGCCTGCGGCCGCCTCAGTCTTCGCTGCTTTTATGCGACTTCGGCGACAGGCGCAGGCTGCGCAAGCTGCGTTTGACGCTCTTGAGGTGGTTAACCAAGCCTGGGCCGCGGGCCATGGCGACGCCCATGGCGAGTACGTCGATCACCACCAGGTGGGCGATACGCGAGGTCAGCGGGGTATAGATCTCGGTGTCTTCCTGCACGTCGATGGCCAGGTTGACCGTGGCCAAATCGGCCAGCGGGGTTTGGCTTGGGCACAGGGTGATCAGCGTCGCGCCGGTCTCACGCACCAGGTTGGCGGTGATAAGCAAATCCTTGGAGCGCCCGGACTGCGAGATGCAAATCGCCACGTCAGTCGGCTTCAAGGTCACCGCACTCATCGCCTGCATATGCGGGTCGGAATAAGCCGCGGCCGTCAGCAGCAGACGGAAGAACTTGTGCTGCGCATCCGCCGCCACCGCGCCGGACGCACCAAAACCGTAAAACTCCACGCGCTGGGCGTTAGCGATAGCCGCAATGGCCTTTTGCAGCGCCTGGGTGTCGAGCTTCTCGCGCACCTCGATCAGGGTGTGCAGGGTGGTGTCAAAAATCTTCAGGCTGAAGTCGGCGACCGAGTCATCTTCATGAATCGCAAACTGACCAAAACTGGCACCGGCCGCCAGGCTCTGCGCCAGCTTGAGTTTCAGGTCCTGAAAGCCGGTGCAGCCAATCGCCCGGCAGAAGCGCACGATAGTCGGCTCGCTGATGCCAACACTGTGCGCCAATTCGGCCATGGAGCTGTGCATGACTGACGCAGGGTCGAGCAGAACATGTTCAGCGACTTTGAGTTCTGATTTGCGAAGTAGATCGCGCGACTGGGCAATGTGTTGCAACAGGTTCACAGGTTTAGGCTCGACATTTGGCTAACGAATCCATCAAGCACGCCGCATCTGAGTATTGACTCGGTTATGATCGGCGTACGACGGTTGTAGTGGTCTTGTAGTTATACTACATGACCGCCTCTCCCGCACTGCTAAACCAAGTCGGAGTTCCCACCTTGAGCATTCCCTGCGACATGCTGGTGTTTGGCGGCACCGGCGATCTGGCCCTGCATAAACTGCTGCCAGCGCTCTACCACCTGCACCGCGCCGGTCGTCTGCACGTCGATACACGTATTCTTGCCCTGGCCCGCAGCGCCCACAGCCGTAGCGCTTATCAAGCCCTGGCTGAGCGCCATTGCCGCGCTCAAGTGGCGCGTAACGACTTCGACAACGAGACCTGGGCCAGCTTTGCTGCACGCCTCGACTACTTTGCGATGGACGCCAGCCAGAGCGCCGACTTCGGCCGCCTGGGCAAACGCCTGGGTGAAGACCCTGAGCGCGTGCGCATTTACTACCTGGCCACCGCGCCCGACCTGTTCGAAGACATCGCCTCGCACCTGAAGGTCGCCCGTCTGGCCGGGCCCAAGGCGCGCATCGTGCTGGAAAAGCCCATCGGCCACTCACTGCAGTCAGCCCAGGCAATCAACGCGGCCATCGGCGCGGTGTTCGATGAGTCGCGGGTGTTCCGCATTGATCACTACCTGGGCAAGGAGACCGTGCAAAACCTCATGGCGCTGCGCTTTGCCAACGCGCTGTTCGAGCCGATCTGGCGCACCGGGCATATCGACCATGTGCAGATCAGCGTGTGTGAAACCCTCGGCGTAGAAAACCGCGGCGCCTACTACGAAAAAGCCGGGGCCATGCGCGATATGGTGCAGAACCACCTGCTGCAATTGCTCTGCCTGGTGGCCATGGAGGCGCCCGTGCGCTTCGACGCCGAAGCAGTACGCAACGAAAAGGTAAAAATCCTCGAAGCGCTGAAACCCATCACCGGCCTGGACGTGCAGGACAAGACCGTGCGCGGCCAGTACACCGCCGGCAAGATCGGCGGCCAGGAAGTGCCGGCCTACTACTTCGAAAAGAACGTCGATAACGACAGCGACACCGAAACCTTTGTCGCCGTACAGGCCGAGATCGACAACTGGCGCTGGGCCGGCGTGCCGTTCTACCTGCGCACCGGCAAGCGCCTGGGGCACAAAACGTCGGAGATCCTGATCCAATTCAAGCCGGTGCCGCATCAACTGTTCGGCGAAGGCGAAGCCAATCGTCTACTGATACGCCTGCAACCGGAAGAACGCATCAGCCTGCAACTGATGGGCAAAAGCCCCGGTAAAGGCATGCACCTGCAACCGGTTGAACTCGACCTCAACCTGGCCGACGCCTTCCACAAGCAGCGCCGCTGGGACGCCTACGAACGCCTGCTGCTCGACGTGATCGAAGGCGACTCAACGCTGTTTATGCGCCGCGATGAAGTGGAAGCCGCCTGGAGCTGGGTCGACCCGATCATCAAAGGCTGGCACCAGCACTACCAGAGCCCCCGCCCTTACCCCGCCGGCAGCGACGGCCCGGAACAAGCCAGCAACCTGCTCGAACGCCATGAACGGCAATGGATGGAATAGCCCAACGGTTGTAGCCCTTAAGATGGTTGAGCGCAGCGATACCCATCACCCGCCATCACGGTGATTGCCGTGATGGCTTACTGAACCTCAGCTGCAACCGCTGGCCGCGCCCGGCGGAAATACAGCAGCACCAGCGGCAATGCCAACAGCCCCAAGCTCCCGGCACATACAAACAACGCCTGATAACCCAATAACGTGGCCAGCAAACCACTGGTTGCGCCCACCAGTCCGGCCAGCAACAGCTGCACACTGGCCTGCAAGGTAAAGTCGGCGCCCTCATGCTCGGGCCGGCACTGGTGCATCATGACCGCGAACAAGGCAACCGTAGACATGCCATCGGCCGCTTGCTCGAACAACGCCACGGAGTACACCAGCGCACTGTTGCCACCGGCATTTACCAACAGGGCCATGGCCGCAATCCCGACAGCCTGCAACAGACCGAACCCGAGCAGCGCACGCAGCGCGCCGATCCGTGCATACAGCAGCCCCCCGATAAACGCCCCAGCGATGCCGACCAGGCTACTGATCAAGGTCAACTGGCCCAGTTCGGCATTGCTCCAGCCCTGATCCACCAGCATCGGCTTGATCATTGGTGAACCCAGCGCATCACCCAGCTTGAAGCTCAGCAGTACCGCCAGCCAAAAGAGCATGCCGGGCTGCAGCAACAAGCCGCGATAATGCCGCAGTAACAGGCCTGGCCCGGCCGGCTCTGCCTGCGCGGGCTGAAACGGCAGTTCGCGCCGCTCGTTAAAGCGCCAGATCGGCACAGTCATCAGCACCAGCAGCGCCGCTACCAGCCCCAGACTGAGGTGCCAACCCAAGGTATCCATCGCCAGTAACAGGCCACTGCCGCTGACCAGCATGCCGACCTTATAACCACCGACCTGCAAGCTGTTACCCAGCCCGCGCCAGCGCTCCGGCAACAGCCTCACAGCCAGGCCATCGGTAGCAATGTCCTGGGTCGAGGCGACCAGATTGACCAGCAGTAACAGGCCAATCAGCGGCAAAAAGTAGCTGTCGAACAGCCGCTCGGGATTGATCAGCGCCAAGCCCGTGACGATGGCAATAACAGCCATCTGCAACGGCAGAATCCACCCCCGGCGATGGCCTAGCCGCGGCGACGCCAAGCGATCCACCCACGGCGCCCAGAGCACTTTGAGCAGCCAAGGCAACGCCAGCAACTTGAGCAGACCGATCAACGCCAGATCAACACCGTGCTGACGCAATAGCACGGGTAACGAATGCGCCAGCAGCCCCGAGGGTAATCCCTGAGCGCAGTAGAGCGAGGCCAATAGGATCAAGGTATTACGCGGGGGATAGCGTGAAAAAATTTGGCTCATGGCCATTGCAGAACGCCCCGATAGTCAAGCTGGAGTACTTGATGGGTGTGATGGAATCGACCTTTACCCCCAGCAACTCCTTTGATTAGAATGCTGGCGGATTGCCACGCTTAGTCCAAATTAGCTGGTTAATGGATTTTTTATAATCATCAAGGAATAAAGGAATGATGATCAAACGTTGTCTGGCACTTTCTATCGCCGCCGTACTGGCAGGCTGCCAAGCCACTGGCGAACAGTACCAAGCTGATGTCTTCGATGCGAGTCAGGTTAATACTCAGCAAGAAGCCAAAACCATCAAGATCATCACGGTCTCACCCACCAAGATCAAAGTCAGCAACGAGAAAAACAAGAAGGCCGCCATGATGATAGGTGGCGTTCTTGGTGCTATCGGCGGCGCAGCTCTTGGCAACCAGAACAATACCGATACAGCCATTGTTGGCGGTGTCGCCGGCGGCGCCGCAGGTGCCATGGCCGGGTCCCTGGTTAACGACACCAGCCTCGTGCCTGGCGTACTGATCGGTTACTCCGAAAACGGCAAAATCTTCACCTCTGCACAGGTTGGCCGGCCTTGCGAATTCAAAATCGGCGAAATCTCCCTGATGGTCATGATGCTGTCCAATGAGACCCGCATCCAGCCTAACGCCACCTGCCCAGAACCAACCAAAGGCTGAGGGTCGTGCCGATGAAACATATTGTTCTGGGCTCTGCCCTGGCGCTGCTGAGCCTGCCTGCCCTGGCTAATCAGTTCGATCAGCTGTACCAAATCGAACAAGAAACCAAGCAAGCGCAAGCCAATGCCGAAGCTGAGCGCATTCGCCAAGCTACCGCCGAACAAGCGCGCGCTGAAGCGCGTGATGCAGCGAATCGCCGCCAGCGTGCCGCCGCGCAACAAGCCGCCGCACAAAAGGCCGCCGCACAGCGCCAGGTTCAGGAAGCCGAAAACAAACGCGTGCGCTCCCGCGAAGAGAACTTTGAGGACGAGTTACGCGCACTCGAACTCGAAGAACGCAAGCTGGAGTTACAAGCCAAGCGCGCTCGCGCGGCACGGGCCAATGACTATATCGATGCCGAACTGCGTGAGAGCGCGGCCCGTACCGATGTGATCCAGTCCGATGCCGACGCCTCACGCAATATCACCTCGGGCACCAAAGCATTGCTGGAAGACACCGGCAAAGCCGAGGTCAACCGCTCCAACCGCCTGTTCGGCGAATAGCCTTCAACACTGGCCTCTCGGCTCACCGCCGGGGGCCAGATCTTCGAGAGAACTCATCATGCTGCGTTTAGTGACGCTGGTAGCCGCCAGCCTGCTGCTGGCTGCCTGCAAAGAAGATAAAACCCCCGAGTTTCCGACTGTAGACCTACACGGCCGCCTGGTAGTCGATCAGGACATGACCAACAGCCGGCAAGCCCAGGGCATCCAAGGTGAATACTTCAAACGCGTGCTGACCGTGAATGGCCAGGACATGGCGTTTGCCGACTTTATCAAGCAGTACTGCGCGGACAGCAACACCCGCAATGAGACCTGCCTGAAAGCCTTTCGTATCAAGAAAATCGACGACGTCAGCGGCGCCACCCGGTTTCTACCCAACGGGCTCTAAAAGTCTTTAGTGCGCCTGCTAGCAGGCGCACTAAAGACCTTCCTAGCGCTCACTGTCCTGCTCACGCAGCAACTGCGCAAACTGCTCGGCTGGCACGGGCTTGCTGATCAGGTAGCCCTGAACCTCATCGCACTGGTGGCTTTTAAGAAAGTCCAGCTGCGCCTGGGTTTCCACACCTTCGGCGACCACCTTGAGCTCCAGGCTATGGACCATGGCGATGATCGCGCGGGTGATCGCGGCGTCTTCGCTGCCGGGGGTGAGGTCGCGGATAAAGGTTTGATCGATCTTCACGTAATCCACCGGGAAGCGCTTCAGGTAGCTCAGCGAGGAGTAGCCGGTGCCGAAGTCGTCAATCGCCAGTTTGACCCCCAAATCGCGCAGCTGCTGGAAGGTGCTGATCACGCTTTCGACGTTATCCAGCAGCTGGCTTTCGGTCAGTTCCAGCTCGAGAAACTGCGGGTCCAACCCGGTTTCCTTTAGCACCTGACGCACCAGGCTGAGCAGGTTGCCTTGGCGCACCTGGTGCACCGAAAGGTTCACCGACACGCGAATCTGCGCCAGACCTTCATCGCGCCATGCACAGGCTTGTTTACAGGCCTGACGCAGGACGAACTCGCCAATCGCACCAATTAACCCGGTTTCTTCGGCCAGGCCGATAAAGTCGCTCGGCGGCACCAGCCCCAGCTGCGGATGACGCCAACGCACCAAGGCTTCGGCGGCATGCAGGCTGTCATCCGCCAGACCCAGTTTTGGCTGGTAGAACACCTCCAACTGGCCTTCTTGGATGCCTTTGCGCAACTGATTTTCCAACTGCAGGCGCTCCAAGGTGCAGGCTTGCAGGTTGTCGGTGAAGAACTGGAAGGTATTACCCCCCAGGTGCTTGGCATGCTGCGTGGCCATATTGGCCTGACTGATCAACGCGGAAATTTCCCGCGCGTTGTCTGGCAGCAAACTGATCCCCAGCGAGGCACTGACCACCAGCTCATGGCCGCCCACCGTCATGGGCACACGCAGTTTACTGAGCAGACGACTGGCCAGGCGCGCCAGGCTGGAGAGGCTGCCGTAGGCATCGATGAGAATGGCAAACTCATCACCCGACAGGCGCGCCAGGGTGTCGGCCTCCGGCACCGCCTGAGTCAGGCGGCGGCTGACCTGCCGGAGCAGCTGGTCCGCCACTTCATGACCGAGGCTGTCGTTGAGCAGTTTGAAGCGGTCCAGGTCGACGTGCAGCAAGGCGATGCTGCGCCCATTCTGCCGCGCACGCTGGCTGGCCTCATGCAACCGCTGCTTGAACAGGCTGCGATTGGCCAGGCCCGTCAACTCGTCATAGTGCGACAGGTAGCGCAGGCGCTCCTCGGCCTCGCGCCGCGAGGACAAGTCGGCGAAGAAACCGACGATATGACTGACACTGCCGCGCGCATCGCGCACCACATTGAGTTGCAGCCACTGCGGATACAACTCGCCGTTCTTGCGCGTTTCAATCAGCTCACCGCGCCAGCTACCACGGCTCTCTAACTCCAGACGAATCATTTGGTACTGCCGGCGGCTATCGCCACTGTTTGTCAGGCTGATCGCGCTTTTGCCGACCACCTCGTCCTGACGATACCCGGTGACTTCGCTGAAGGCCTGGTTGACCGACAGCAGGCGGTAGTCGGGATCAAGAATCACGATGCCTTCACTGGCGGCTTCAAAAACCGTGGCGGCCAGTTGCTGCTGCTGTTCGTGCAGTTTGCGTGCGGTGATGTCGCTGCGCGTACCCAGCATACGCAGCACGCGCCCCTTGGCGTCGCGTTCAACAGCGCGGCCACGGTCAGCGATCCACACCCAATGGCCTTGTGCATGTTTGATGCGGTATTCGACCTGGTAATCGTCACTGCGCCCCTTCATGTGCTCGACCAGCGCGCGGCGCAGCACCGGCAGGTCGTCCGGGTGCAGACGCGGCTTGAGGTCGCGCAGCATCACCTGCACGTCCTGCGGCTCCAGGCCGAAGATTTCCTTAAGCCGTGAGTGGTGCACCTTATCGCTCTGCAGGTCCCAGTCCCACAGGCCTAGCTCGCTGGCCTCAATGGCCAGGGTCAGGCGTGCGCGGCTCTTGCTCAGCGCGTAGGTGGTTTCATCCAACTCAAGCGTGCGCTCAGCCACGCGCATTTCCAGGTCATCATGGGCATGGCGCAATTCACGCTCGGCGCGGCGGCGCTGTTCCACTTCATGCACCAGCTCGCTGTTGAGCCCCTCGGCCTGGCGCTTGGCGTGCTCCAGGTTGCTGATCAACGCCTGATTGTGGAAGCGCTGCAGCAAGCTGCGCTGTACCAGGCGGTTGACCTGCCAAGCCAGCACCAGCAAGGTCAGCAACAGGATACTGGCGAGCAGGCCCCAGCCCTGTTGCAGCGCATTGTTGCTAAACAGCAGATAGCCCATCGAGGGCAGCAGGCAGGGCAACGCAAAGGTCAGAAAAGCCGAAAAACTGATGGCGTAAGCCACGCTGGCAGAGAGAATTGCCGCCGCAATCAGGCCGTAGACCAAGGCCTGCAGGTAAAACACATCGGCAGGCACCAGGGCAATGGCAGCAAACGCCAGGGTCAACCCGGACGCCCCGGCCCCAAGCAGGAACAGGCGCCGCCAATAGCGCTCGGCCTGGCGGCTGGGCAAGGCATGGTTGAACGCACGCACCTGCACCAGGCGCAGCATGGCCAGAATCACCAGCCAGACCGACCAGCCCACGAGCAACAACGGCGGCAGCAAACCCCACAACAGAAACGTGCACGCCATGCCGCTAAGCAGCATAAACAGAGTCGGCACCCGCGAGCCCTGGTAGAGCATGCGGGTGCGCTCGGCAGCAATATCAGTGGCAAACAGCTGAGTCACTTCCGGGCCGGAATTCGCTGTTAAGCCATTTAAATCAGTTAATGGAATAGCCGAAGTCATAGGCGATTTTCTTATAATGGTTGCCTAAATATCGGCGCAGCATACCCGAGCTAGACGCATCGCCCAAGCCAGATGTGCGTTCACTCACAGCGGAAATAGCTGACTATTGCCGCGTCCGACCATAGCCCGACTGCGCCCGCTGAACTGACTCACCAGTCGTCCAAAATAATCGACGCGACAGCCTGGTTTGCCCTGCCCAGCTGCGCCCCCTAGAATGCCGCGATGCAAAATGACCTTGATCAGCGACTCACCTCCCTCAACCCAGCCCAACACCATGCGGTTACCACGCCGCCTGGTCATCAATTGGTGCTGGCCGGTGCCGGCTCCGGCAAAACCCGCGTGCTGGTGCACCGTATTGCCTTCCTGATTCAGCGGCTGGACGTCTCGCCACACAGCATTCTGTCGGTGACCTTTACCAATAAGGCCGCCGCAGAGATGCGCCATCGCATCGAAGATGTGCTCGGGCAGAACCCGGCCGGCATGTGGGTCGGTACTTTCCACGGCCTGGCCCATCGCCTGCTGCGTGCGCACTGGCAGGAAGCCGGCCTGGTGGAAAACTTCCAGATCCTCGATTCCGACGACCAACAGCGCATCGTTAAGCGAGTGATCCGCGACCTCGGCCTCGACGAGCAACGCTGGCCGCCCAAGCAGGCGCAGTGGTTTATCAACGGACAGAAGGATGAAGGCCTGCGGCCGAAGAATATCCAGCCCGGCGGCGACCTGTTTCTCGCCACCATGCTGAAGATCTATGAAGGCTACGAGGCGGCTTGCGCGCGCGCCGGGGTGATCGACTTCTCTGAACTGCTGCTGCGCGCCCTCGACCTGTGGCGCGACAAGCCGGGCCTGCTGGAGCATTACCAGCGGCGCTTCCGGCATATCCTGGTCGACGAGTTCCAGGACACCAACGCTGTGCAGTACGCCTGGCTGCGCTTTCTCGCCAAAGGCGGCGAAAGCCTGATGGTGGTCGGCGACGACGATCAGTCGATCTACGGCTGGCGCGGGGCGAAAATCGAGAACATTCAGCAGTTCGACAGCGATTTCGCCGGGGCGGAAATCATCCGTCTGGAGCAGAACTACCGCTCCACCGCCAACATCCTCAACGCCGCCAACGCCCTGATCGCCAATAACCAGGGCCGCCTGGGTAAAGAACTGCGCACTGATGTCGGCGACGGCGAGCCGATCAATCTGTACGCCGCGTTCAACGAACACGACGAAGCGCGTTACGTGGTGGAAACCATCGAGGACGCGTTGCGCAAGGACGGCCTCAAGCGCAGCGAAATCGCAATTCTCTACCGCTCCAACGCCCAGTCGCGGGTGCTCGAAGAAGCCCTGCTGCGTGAGAAAATCCCGTATCGCATCTACGGCGGCCAGCGCTTCTTCGAGCGCGCCGAAATCAAAAACGCCATGGCCTACCTGCGCTTGCTCGATGGCCGTGGCAACGATGCGGCGCTGGAACGGGTGATCAACGTGCCGGCGCGCGGCATCGGCGAGAAAAGCGTCGAGGCGATCCGCGAATACGCCCGCGCCCATGATGTGTCGATGTGGGGCGCCATCAACCTGATGGTCGCGGCCAAAGCCCTGCCAGCCCGTGCCTCGGGTGCCTTAGCCGGGTTTATCGAGTTGATCAACAACCTGTCTGCCAAAGCGCTGGACATGTCCCTGCACCTGATAACCCAGACGGTGATCGAGCAGAGTGGGTTGATTGCTTATCACCAGGCCGAGAAAGGCGAAAAAGCCCAGGCGCGCATCGAAAACCTTGAGGAGCTGGTCAGCGCCGCGCGCACCTTCGAGAACAACGAAGACGACGAGCTGAGCCCGCTGCAGGCTTTCCTCAGCCACGCGTCGCTTGAAGCCGGCGACACCCAGGCCGCAGAAAACGAAGACAGCGTGCAGCTGATGACCCTGCACAGCGCCAAAGGCCTGGAGTTCCCCCAGGTGTTCCTGGTGGGCATGGAAGAAGGCTTGTTCCCGCACAAGATGAGCCTGGAAGAACCCGGCCGCCTTGAGGAAGAGCGCCGCCTGGCATACGTCGGCATCACCCGCGCCATGAGCAAGTTGGTGATCACCTACGCCGAGACGCGCCGCCTGTACGGCAGCGAAACCTATAACAAGGTGTCGCGCTTTGTCCGTGAGATTCCGCCGCAGCTGATTCAGGAAGTGCGCCTGAGCAACAGCGTCAGCCGGCCGTTTGGCGCGGTGAGCCGCAATATGGGCGGCGACAATATGTTCGCTGGCAGCGCCGTGCCGGACACCGGCTTCAACCTCGGCCAGCGCGTGCAGCATTCGCTGTTTGGCGAAGGCACCATCCTCAATTTCGAAGGCTCCGGCGCGCAGGCGCGGGTGCAGGTGAATTTCGAGAGCGAAGGCAGTAAGTGGCTGATGCTCAGCTACGCCAAGCTGGAAGCGCTGTGACCAACCGTCCATTCAATTCATAAGGAACCCCAATGATCCGCCGCCCTCTGCTGCTCGCCAGCGCCCTGCTAGCCGCCCTTGGCCTGAGCGGTTGCAAGGAAGAAGCCGCCACCTCGCAGGCAGCAGCAACCACAGCTGCCGCAGGGTCGCCTGCCGCAGAAAACTTCCAGTGGAAGATGGTCACCGCCTGGCCGAAGAACTACCCCGGCCTGGGCACGTCAGCCGAGCGCTTGGCCGAGCGGGTCAAGACCATGAGCAATGGCCGCCTGACCATCAAGGTGTATGCCGGTGGCGAGCTGGTGCCGCCGCTGGAGGTGTTTGACGCGGTGTCGCGCGGCACCGCCGAGCTGGGCCATGGTGCGGCGTATTACTGGAAAGGCAAAGTACCGGCTGCACAGTTCTTTACAGCGGTGCCATTCGGCCTGTCGACACCAGAAATGAACGCCTGGTTAAGCAAAGGTGGCGGTCAGGCATTGTGGGAGGAAGCCTATGCCCCGCACGGCGTAAAGCCGCTGGCCGTGGGCAACACCGGCATGCAGATGGGTGGCTGGTACAACAAGGAAATCAACTCGCTGGATGACCTCAAAGGCCTGAAGATCCGCATGCCTGGCCTCGGCGGCGAAGTGCTGAGCAAGCTCGGCGCCACCACCGTCAACCTACCCGGTGGCGAAGTGTTCACCGCCCTGCAAACCAACGCGATCGACGCCACCGACTGGGTCAGCCCCTATAACGACCTGGCCTTTGGCCTGCACAAGGCGGCCAAGTTCTACTACTACCCAGGCTGGCAGGAGCCGCAGGCGGTGCTGGAACTGCTGATCAACCAAAAAGCCTTCGATAGCCTGCCGGCCGATCTGCAAGCGATCCTCACGGAAGCCACCCGCGCGGCGAACCAGGACATGCTCGACGATTACGTCTACAACAACGCCCTGGCGCTGGATCAGTTGAAACAGCAAGGCACCCTGCTCAAGCGCTTCCCTGATGAGGTGCTCGCCGCCATGCAACATGAAAGCACCGTGGTGCTGGGTGAGCTGGCCGGGCAAAACGAACTGAACGGGCGTATCTGGGCCTCGATGCAAGCCTTCCAGGCCCAAGCCAGCCTGATGCATCAGCTGTCGGAGAAAGAGTTGTACAACTGGCGCTAACGCCCAGTATCTCCAGCCTTACAAGCGCAGCCCCTGGGTTGCGCTTGCGGTTTCGCCACAGCTCATTCGTCACTTCAGCGCAGCAAGGCAAAAGCCGGAAACATTCTATGGCTAGCCAGCGCTAACCACGCCGGGCAAGATGCCGCGCGTAGATCCAATAACCAAGAGACAGCCAATCATGCAGCGTTTCCTTAGCATTGCCCTGGCCATGTGCCTCAGCGTCGGCCTGACCATGAGCTTCGACGCCGAAGCCAAGCGCTTTGGCGGCAGCAAATCCTTCGGCTCCGCGCCAAGCCATCAAGCACGTCAAGCGCCAGCCCAGCAATCGGCTGCTCCGGCAGCTGCAGGTCGTCAACCGGCTGCAGCCAGCGGCGCATCGCGCTGGTTAGGCCCATTGGCCGGTATCGCAGCGGGTGGTTTGCTGGCGTCGATGTTTATGGGTGACGGCTTTGAAGGCCTGCAGATCATGGACATGCTGATCTTCGGTTTGATCGCCTTCCTGCTGTTCCGCTTCCTCGCCGCCCGTCGTCGTCAGGCCGGTCCTGTGACCGCCAACGGTGCGCCGATGCAGCGTGAAATGCCTGCAGCCCCTGCCTCGATCTTTGGTGGTAGCAGCGCCGCTGCGGCGATCAAGCCGGTGATCAATGCGCCAGCCTGGTTTAACGAGCAGAGCTTTGTCAGCGCCGGTCGTGAGCACTTCCTCAGCTTGCAGCAGCACTGGGATGCTAACGAAATGGACAAGATCGCCGAATTCGTCACTCCGCAGCTGCTGGAGTTCCTCAGCCGCGAACGTGCTGACTTGGGTGATGGCTTCCAGTCCACCTATGTCGACGATCTCGACGTGCAGCTGGATGGCGTCGATGACCTCAGCGACAAAACCGTCGCCACTCTGACCTTCACCGGCGTGGCCAAAACGTCGCGCTTCGACCAGGGCGAAGCGTTCAGCGAAAGCTGGCGCCTGGAGCGTGCGGCCGGTGATAACCAGCCGTGGCTGGTCGCGGGTATCCGCCAGAACGGCTAATACCGACTGCAACACCGAAAACCCGGGCATGCCCGGGTTTTCTTTGCCCGCTCATTCAGCAAACAGATGGGCTAGCGCCGGATTCACTCTGAGCGCAAGCTGAGCACTGCCTGAGCACCACCACCACGAGGATTGAGCAATGATCGGATACGCAATGGTCGGCACTGCCGATATGGAAAAAGCCAAAGCCTTCTACACCCCGCTGCTGGCCGAAATGGGTGCCAAAATCGTCATGGATATCGGCCGCGCCGCCTTCTATGGCGTCGCCCAGGGTCAACCGATGTTTGCCGTATGCGTGCCCTATGACAAGCAAGCACCTAACCCGGGTAACGGCAACATGATCGCCTTGCCCGGCGGCTCCCGCGAAGGTGTCGACACGCTATATGCCAAGGCCATCGAGCTCGGCGCAACCAGCGAAGGCGAACCCGGTGAGCGCATGCCTGGCTTCTATGGCGCTTATTTCCGCGACCACGATGGCAACAAGCTCGCCTTCTTCCATATGGGCTAACGCTTAGCCCGGATCGACAGGTGTGCCCGGCGGCTTGGCCGCCGGGACCGGTTGCAAAGCCTTATCGCTCCAGGCCTGAATCTCTTCACTGCGCTTACGGCTGTTGAGCTGGGCCCGATCAATCACTTCCTGATAGTCCGCCAGCCAGCTGCGTGAGCCGGGCAGCATATTGGCCAGGTCGCGCATGCCCACCTTCAAACCTTGCATCACCTGCTGATAGTCACGCTCTTGAGCCTGCAACACCTTGCTCACTTGAACGATGCTGTCAGGGTTTTCCGCGCGCTCAAACAAACCGGTCAGCTGCGAGGCTTGCTGACTGGCCAGCAACGCTTCCTGATTACTCAGGGCGGTTTGCTGCACCGACAAGCGTTGCTCAAGTGTTAGAACCTGCTGCTCCAGTGCCTCGATACGCGGTGCATCATCGGCGCGGAACAGGCTGTAGACATTCAGCCCCGCCGAAATAAGCATAAGGGTGCCGAGCAAACCGGCCACGCCGATAATGAACAGGCGGTTACGTTTACCTGCCGCAGTCAGCAACTGCAGTCGCTGTTCCTCACTGATGACGCCGTCTTCAGACGCTTGCGTTGGGCTTTTCATGGCAAGACCATTGAGTGACGTTAAAAATTGACGACCACCTGAGCTGGACGATAGCACTTTGCCAGCTTTTTGCTTAGACCCGTCTAGGGTATAAGACGCTCCCGTATTACCTGCAAAAGAGACAACGCCCGTGGAAGAAGTCATCGAACAACTGCGCGAACTCAACGAACCCGTGCCAGTGCCGCTGGAACTTCCGGAAGAAGAAGTACTGGTGGAGATCCAGGAACAGATCCTTATCCACCTGCCCTATGCCCTGCGCGAATACCTGCTGCAAGTCAGCGACGTGGTCTACGGCCGCCTGGAGCCGGTGACAGCCGCCGACCCGCAATCGCACACCTACCTACCGGAAGTCGCCGCCACCGCCTGGTCCCTCGGCGTACCGCGCGAGTTCGTGCCGCTGTGCGAAGACCACGGCAACTACTACGTGGTCGAAGAAGACGGCACCGTGCTGCTGTGGGAAGCCGACACCACCGAAATTAACGAAGATGAAACCTGGGAGTCAGTCTGGCACTGGGTGCGCGACGTGTGGTTGGAGAGTTGAGATCGCTTTGGGCTGTGGATATGCAGCGTATATTTATGACGCCAAAAATCTAATACCCATGGGCTATGCCTTTTGTTAGAGTGCCGCGGCATTCATGCATGGCTAAAAGCCATCAAACAATACCTTTAGCGTCAACCCATTGCCTGCATGGATGCGGATGATTTCTCATATTATTTTCAGGAAGAAACAATGAGCACTGCATCGTTCCGCAAGACCCTCCTTGCCCTGGCTGTAACGGCCGCTATGCCCGCCTACGCACAAACCCTGGTGCTGACCAATGAGGGCATTGAAATCACTAATGCCGCTTACAGCGAGACCGTTGAAATTACCGGATCGTTCACCGGTAACAACTTGCCCGAGGATTCCGATGCCATCTATATCAACACGGCGGCCTTCGAGCAGGACCTTGTTCTAAATGCCAATATTGAAGCCAACGGCACTGACATATCCGGCGTCGACTTCCTGATCGACGGCCCGCTAAACTCGGAGAACCGCATCCAGGGCAACCTGATCAACAAGGGCAACATCTCCCTGACCGGACAAGCTGGCAGTGCACTTCTAATCGACACTTTTACCACTATCGAAGGGGATCTACGTAACGAGGGCACCCTCAGCGTCAAGTCCGAGCCCTACCTGGAACCGGCCGAAGGGAACGGTGATAGCGACGAGATAGACACCGCCAATCCCCTCGATTTTGGCGACAGCGCTGTGATCTTGGGCAACCTTATCAACGCCTCCACTGGCCGAATCATCGCGGAAGGCAGGGACGCAATAGGGATCAACCTAGAAGGCGGCCGTATTGAAGGCAAGCTGATCAACAATGGGCTGATTCAGGTCACCGGAGCTGGAGCTACGGCCATTGATGCGACCTCCAATGAAAACGGCTATTCGAGTGATCGAGTAGACCTCGGCGGTATCGAAAACAACGGCAGCATCATCGCCCAAGGCGATGATGCTGTGGGCCTGATGCTCGACGGCGTCAGCTTCGCCAGTTCAGCTGCTCAAGTAATCAACACCGGGTTGATCGAGGCTACCGATGCTGCAATTGAGATTGGCGGCTTCGATATTGACGGCCAGAACGATCCATTCCCGTTGAGAATCCGCAACAGCGGTACCATCACTTCTCAAGATGAAGCTATCGACGCGTCAGAAGCCACAGGCCCGGTCTACTTGGACTGGGAAGCCGGCACCATCACTGGTAACCTGATCGACCTGAGCAATATCGAGGTTCTCGGTAACGTGACCTTCAACGGCACTGACGCGACAGCCGATGGTGCGAATATCCGCATGAAGAATAATGGCTGGATAGACGTAGGAAGCGTCTCCGATCAGGTCGTAGGCCACCTCGAGCTGGGACAAACCCACACAAGCATCGACGGTAATATCTACATCGCCGGTAACTCATCGCTGGGCATGAGCCTCAGCAACGCAACCGATCCAAGCAAAGCCATCCTCAATGTGTCTGGCATAGCTGAGTTCGGTAACGGCGCACAAATCAAACTGGCAGCTAAAAATAGCGATTTCTCTGCTGAGGGCAGCAGTTATAAGCTGATCGAAGCTGGCACTATCGAAAATAGTGGCCTGAATGTTGTCAGCAGCTCGTCTTTGTTAAATGTCGACACCTTTGCAGTTGAAGGTAATCAGGTTGTTGCCAAGGTCACTGCCAAGGGCTCCGACGAAGTTGGCCAAGTCATCGGCAACACGGGTGGTTCAAGCAACGCGCAGGCTGCAGGTGGTGCGTTCAGCCAAGTGGTAATCAACCAATTGGCACAAAGCAATCCGAATGACCCAGTCCGCTTAGCCTACATTGCTGCATCGGAAAGCCCGGCGGCGCTGGCTAAATTGGCTGAGCAACTTGCTCCGGAGTCCAACGGTGGCGCCACCCAAGCAGCCACTTCCGGCCAAACACTGATCAGCAACGTGACCGGCAGCCGCACCAGCAGCGCACGTCAGGGCTTGTCTTCGGGCGATGCGTTCACCGAGACCGGAGTCTGGGTACAAGCACTGTACAGCGATGCCAACCAAGACCTTCGCGACGGCGTTACCGGCTACAACGCTTACAGCCGTGGCATCGCAGTTGGCGCTGATGGCAAGTTGAACGAGCAGGTGACTCTGGGTCTGGCTTACAGCTTCCTCAACACCGACGTCAACAGCGACAACGGCAACACCACCGAAGTCGATAGCCACGCCTTCACCCTGTACGGCGGCTTTGAGCAGGGTAACTACTTTATCGACGGCAGCCTGACTTATGGCATCAACGATAACGCAAGCCAGCGACACATCGCCGGTACGACCGCCAAGGGTGATTACGACAGCAATCTGCTGGGTGTGAATCTGGTCGGCGGCTACAGCTATCACATCAGCAATGAACTGCTGATTGAGCCGCGCTTGGCCGCCCGCTACAGCCTGGTGGATATCGACGGCTTCACTGAGAAGGGCTCGTCTGCGGCGCTCAAGGTTAAAGACCAGCGCTATGAAGTCTTAGACCTTGGTGCTGGTGTGCGTGTTGCTGCCAACTATCCGCTGGGTCAAGGCACCATTGAGCCGCAAGCCAAGCTGATGGCTTACCACGACTTCGCAGCCGATCAGGCCTCGAGCACCTCGACTTTCGTGCTGGGCGGTACGCCTTTTGCCACCTCTGGTGCTAAGCCAGCGCGCAACAGCTATGAGGCTGGTGTAGGTGTGGACTACCGCTTAGGCGCGATGACTGTCGGTGCCAGCTATGACTACCTCGGTAAGTCTGACTTCAACGCTGACACCTTCACCGCAAAAGTACGTTACGACTTCTGATGAAGCGTAAAAACCTCGGCCCGCTAACGCGGGTCGATGTTTGGCTACAAGGCGTGGCGCTGCTGATCAGTGCCACGCTGAGTGGTTGTCAGTCGCCTTATCAAACACTGCAACACCTCTCTGAACAGCATGCAGGGCAAATAGAAATAATGCCCACGCAACCCTTCCCACTAGTTCTGGGTACCCAAATACAGCGTCCTGCTGTATCGCGTATTCGCGTCTATTTAGAAGGTGATGGTTACGCCTGGGCCACGCCCAGCCAACCCAGCCTAGACCCTAGTCCACGCAACCTGCTGACCGCACGACTGGCGTTCAGTGACCCAACACCCAGTATTTATCTCGCACGCCCCTGTCAGTTTTTAAAACCAACCGGCTGCTCAACCGCGATATGGACCAATCGGCGCTTTGCTCCTGAAGTTCTGAATAGCCTCGACCATGCCCTTACGTTGATCAAATCACGTTATGGCAATCAGGCATTTGAACTGATTGGTTATTCGGGTGGCGGCGCCTTAGCGTTGTTACTGGCCGCAAAGCGTAACGATATCGCTCAAGTACAAACGCTTGCCGGCAACCTCAGCCCTCGAGCCTGGGTTGACCTGCAAAAGCTCAGCCCGCTGACCGGCTCACTGGAACCTCTGGATCAACGCAAACAATTAGCCGCTGTACCGCAGCGACATTTATTGGGTGCAGAAGACCGCATCATGCCGCCTGTACTTTTACAGCACTATCTTAAGACCCTTGGGCCAGCCAAGTGCCTAGATAGCCTTGTGTTACCGGGGGTCAGCCACAGTAGTGGCTGGGAGCGCACATGGGCACTGTGGCGATCCAGGCCACTCGATTGCAACACTGCCGGCGAACTAAAAGATAAGCGATATCCCTAGATATGCTTGTGTAATTGACTCAAACGTCATCGAACATCTGCGCTGTGAACAACTGTTTAGTTGGCCTCACCTCAACGCTGGGCCTGCTCCAAATCCAGCAGGTTAAGCAGAAAGCGCGCGAAGTAGTTCAGGTCCTGCTCCATGGCCTCACGCGCCGCTTTGCCGTCGCCCGCTTCGATGGCACTGAAGGCGTCTTCATGGAAGTCGTTGAGGCGCAGCGACAGGTCAGCTTCGGTGAACAGTCGATTGAAAAACGGCCCGACCTGCAACCACAGTGACTCGATGTTGCGCAGCAACACCGGATTACCGCAGGCGCTGTAGAGGTGCAGGTGGAACTGGCTGTTGGCATCCAGATAGGCCTGCACCTGGCGCTGCTCGATGGCCTGATCCATGTGCGCCACACAACCGCGCAGCTCGGTCAGGTCAGCAGGGGTCAGCCGTGGCGTGGCCAGTTCAACGGCCAGGCCTTCGAGGGCTAGGCGCACCTGAAAGATCTGCTGATAACGCTCGCGGGTCATCGGCGGTACGCGCACCGAGCGCTGCGGCTCGCCTTCCAATGCGCCTTCGGCAACCAAGCGCTGCAAAGCGGCGCGTACCGGCATCGGGCTGGTGCCCCATTCGGCGGCCAAGTCGCGGATTTTCAAGCGCTCGCTGGGCTGAAAACGCCCCGCCAGCAGGCCTTCACGAATACGTTGGTAGAGTTGATCTTGCAGGTTGTCGGCCATGGTTCAGCAACGTCCTTTTAGCGGCGGTGCGGGAAGTTGGGCGAGGGTCAGCGAGCAGTTATGCATGGGGTTCTCCGGAATTCAGAAAATTAATCTGAGTGGTTCAGCTAGAGGCAGGCTAGGCGCAGGGGTGCTGGAAAAGCGCAGTTGACTGTAGTCAATGAGCATTTTCGAGTATCCCTGCAACAACGCCTGACCGACGCAGAAGCGCTCAGGGGGCTTTGTTTTCGATTAGGCAGTTACCGCCGTCGACCACGATCACTTCGCCGGTGATGTAGCTGGCCTCGCGCGATGCCAAAAAGGCCACCACCGCCGCTACTTCCTCAGGTCGTCCGGCGCGGCGCATCGGTGTGTACTGCGCCGCATGGCGCTCCTCCTCGGTGCTCGACCCCGTAGCAATCCAGCCCGGTGCGACGCTGTTGACCGTGATGCCCTGCTTGGCCACTTCCAGCGCCAGGCCCATGCTCAGGCCGAGCATGCCGGCCTTGGCTGCGCTGTAGGCCGCCTCACCAGGGTTGCTGCCGCGGGTGCCGGTGGTCGAACTGATATTGACGATGCGCCCGTAGCCGCGTGCACGCATGCCTGGCAGCACCGCACGGGTGAGCAGGAAAGCAGTGCCGAGGTTGCGTGCGATGGACAAGTTCCAGGTCGCCAGGTCCATATCCGCCAGCTCGGCGAACGGCTCGGGGCTGCCTTGCATGGCCATGCCGGCGTTGTTCACCAGAATGTCGATCTGCCCCCACTGCGCCTGCGCCCAGTCGAGCAATTCGGCGACCTGCTGTTCATCGGTCAGATCAGCGGCCTTGGCCCGTGCGTCTATACCTTCTGCAAAGAGTTCAGCAGCGCGTTGCTCGACCCGCGCACTGCTAGCAGTCAGTAGTACTCGCGCCCCGGCAAGGCCTAGGCGGCGAGCAATCGCCAGGCCGATGCCCGACTCACTGCCCGCACCGCTGATCAGCGCGACTTGCTGTTCAAAGACCATTCCTCAACATCCTGTGATCACAAATATGGATTTAATCTAGCAATAAAGCCTGATTAAACCAATGCTTGAGTTTTCTGTGATCACAAAATAGCATGTGCAGATATTCGAACGAGGTGTTCAACATGACTGCCAGTGGTATCAGCCCATCCGTCGTAGAAGCTTTCGCCCAGCGCGAGCGTGAGCGTTTTATCGCGCGCAATCCGAAATCCGTGGCCCTGGCCGAACGGGCGCGCAACTCACTGTACGGCGGCGTGCCGATGCACTGGATGGCCGATTGGTCGACACCGGTGCCGCTGTTCGTCGAGCGGGCCAAGGGCGCACGCTTCTATGACGTCGACGACCACGAATACATCGACTTCTGCCTAGGCGACACCGGCACCATGTTCGGCCACTCGCCGGACCCGATTGCCAAGGCCATCGCCGAGCAAGGCAACAACGGCCTGACCACCATGCTGCCGGGTGAAGACGCGGTGGTCTGCGGCGAGCTGCTGGCCGCGCGCTTCGGCCTGCCGTTCTGGCAGGTTACCGCCACCGCGACCGACTCCAACCGCTATGTGCTGCGCTGGGCGCGGGCGATTACCCAGCGCAAAACCCTGCTGGTGTTCGACGGCTGCTACCACGGCACCGTGGACGACGTGATGGTGCGCTGCATCGACGGCGAAACCGTGCCGCGTTCTGGCCTGCTCGGCCAAGCCTATGACCTGACCCAGTACAGCCGCTCGATCCCGTTCAACGATGTGGCGGCGCTGGAAGCCGCGCTGGCACAGGGCGATGTCTGCGCCCTGCTCTGCGAGCCGGCGATGACCAATATCGGCATGGTCCTGCCCGAGCCGGGCTTTATGCAGCAGTGCCGCGAGCTGACCCGCAAGTACGGCGCGCTGCTGATCATCGACGAGACCCACACCATCTCCACCGATATGGGTGGCTGCACAAAATTGTGGAACCTCGATCCGGACTTCTTCGTGGTCGGCAAGCCGATTGCCGGCGGCGTGCCGTGCGGCATCTTCGGTTGCAGCGCGGCGATGGCCGACGCCATGACCGCCGCGCGTAAAAAGGCCAGCGAAGGCAGCCACGGCCACGGTCACAGCGGCATGGGCACTACACTTTCCGCCAACGCCCTGGCCATGCACTGCATGCGCGCCAACCTGGAACAGGTGATGACCGAGGCAGCATACGCACACATGCTACCGCTGGCCAAACGCCTGGCCGATGGCTTCCGCTCGCTGATCGGCAAGCACGACCTCAAGTGGTCGGTGACCGAACTGGGCGCACGCAGTGAATTTCAGTTCTGCCCTTTGTCGCCGAAGACTGGCGCCGAGGCTGAAGCAGCGTTCCACGACGAACTGCAGATGGCACTGCACCTGTACCTGATCAACCGCGGCATCCTGATCACCCCGTTCCACAACATGACCCTGTGTTGCCCAAGCACCACGGCGGCGGATGTGGACCAGTTGATCAGCATGCTCGACCAGGCCCTGACCGAGCTGCTGGCCATCCCCGGCGCCCGCGAATAGACCGTAGGGTGGATGACGCTTTTTCATCCACCAACAGGCCACACCGACAATCGAGACACCCGGTGGATGGATAAAGCGCCAGCTACGCGCCCCGATCCACCCTACAGAGACAACCACCATGCAATACGCCGATATTCAGGAAGCCCACGACTTCCTCGCCGCCCACCCCGAAGTGCGTCTGATTGAGCTGATGCTGATCGACGCCAACGGCATCCCGCGCGGCAAGCTGCTGCACCGCGACGAGCTGCTGGCCATCTACGAGAACGGCCGGCCACTGCCCAGCTCGATCCTCGCGCTGACCATCCAGGGCGAGGACGTGGAGGAAAGCGGCCTAGTCTGGGAAGTCGCCGACGCCGACTGCTGGACCTACCCGCTGCCCGGTAGCCTGACCCTGCAACCCTGGCGCACCACGCCGACCGGCCAGCTGCAGGTGAGCATGCACCCGACACAGGGCCTGCCGGCCGCACCGGCCGATCCACGGCATGTGCTGATCCGCGCCATCGACCGGCTGAAGGGCGACGGCTACCACCCGGTAATGGCGGTGGAGCTGGAGTTCTACCTGCTGGATAAACAGCGCGACGCCAACGGTCGCCCACAACCGGCGCTACAAGCCAACGGCGTGCGCCCGCAAGCGCCTCAGGTCTACGGCGTGTACGAGCTGGAGCAGTTGCAGCCGTTCCTCGATGACCTCTACAGCGCCTGCGAAGTGCAGGGGCTGCCGGTGCGCACGGCGATTTCCGAATACGCCCCGGGCCAGGTCGAGCTGACCCTGGAACACCGCTTCGACGCGCTGCAGGCGATCGATGAAGGCGTGCGCTACAAACGCCTGGTCAAAGGCGTAGCCAATAAGCACGGCCTGCAGGCCTGTTTTATGGCCAAGCCGTTCGGCGATCAGGCCGGTAGCGGGATGCACATGCACGTCAGCCTGGCCGACGCCGACGGCAACAATCTGATGGCCTCGGAACACCCACATGGCACGCCGCTGCTCAAGCACGCCATCGGCGGCATGATGGCCACGCTGAATGATGCCCTCGCGATTTTCTGCCCCAACGCCAACTCCTACCGCCGCTTCCAGGCCAACAGCTACGCGCCGCTGGCCAAAAGCTGGGGCGTGAATAACCGTACCGTGTCATTCCGCGTGCCAGGCGGCCCGGCTAAAAGCCGGCATGTCGAACACCGTATCTGCGGCGCAGACGCCAACCCTTACCTGGCAGCGGCGGCGATCCTTTCCGGCATTCACCACGGGATCAAAAACCAGATCGACCCGGGCGAAGAGATCGTCGGCAACGGCTACGAGCAAGCCCGCGAAACACTGCCCACCGACTGGTTGACCGCCCTGCGCGCCCTGGAAAATTCGGCCTGGGCTAAACAGGCGCTGGGTGAGGAGTTCCTCAAGGTGTTTCTGGCGATCAAATGGAATGAGTTCCGCCAGTTTATGGGCGAAGTCGGCGAGCAGGACTGGCGCTGGTACCTGACCCACGCCTGATCAGCAGTAAACCGGCAGCCGCCTGCCCCAGGTGCCGGCTGAATTTACATATCGCCAACACACTGCGCCCACCCGCTGGAAACAGCGGGTGCAGGCGCACGGTTTGGGCTTTCGCCAGGTCTCGCCTACAGGCCCGGCGAGCTGGAGCACAGCCTGCAACTGCAGGCCTGAATAGCCGCCAGATTGGCAAGCCGCGTGGCTATACCGAGCGCACCGCTTACCTGCCACCCGCGCAGGCGCTGGAAACCACAATGCCCTAAGCCACAGCGGTGCCAAGCAGCCGTTGCGCGGCAAGGCGCTTGCTTATGGTTTGTCGCAACCAGTACCGTGACGGGCGTGCAGCGCGTCACAGCGCCTACACGCTCCATCAGCCCGCCACAGAGTGCCCTATGCAAGCCGGAACCGCCCAGCTGTCGATGACCGTCCTGATGACCCCGGACATGGCCAATTTCTCTGGCAATGTTCACGGCGGCACCCTGCTCAAATACCTCGATGAAGTCGCTTACGCCTGCGCCAGCCGCTATGCCGGTTGCTACGTGGTGACCCTGTCGGTGGATCAAGTGATTTTCCGCGAGCCGATCCATGTCGGTGAACTGGTGACCTTCCTCGCCTCGGTCAACTACACCGGCCGCACCTCGATGGAAATTGGCATCAAAGTGATCACGGAAAATATCCGCGAGCGGTCGGTACGCCATACCAACAGCTGCTTTTTCACCATGGTTGCGATGGATGAACAGGGTAAGCCTGTGGTCATTCCGGCCTTAACCCCCGACACCCCGGACGGCCTGCGCCGCCAGCGCCAAGGCCTGCAACGCCGGCAGATTCGCCACGAACTGCAACAGCGCTATCAGGCGCTTAACCAAGCAGAAGGCTAAGCCATTAGCCTGCTGCTGCCGGAGCCTGCATGATCGACCTCTTCGATGTGTTTCTCGTGATGCTGTTCGCCACTGCCTGCGCCTGGCTGTGGCACGCCCATGGTCTGCGTGAACACGCACTGGCGCTGGTAAAGCAGCACTGCGCCAAGGCCGACATCGAGTTGCTTGATGAAAATGTCGCGCTGCGCCGGCTCGCGCTATTGCCCGATGCCCGGGGCCGCAAACGCCTGGCACGGGTGTATGGCTTCGAGTTCACGGTGACCGGCGAGCAACGGCATATCGGCAGCATCACCTTGTTCGGCAAGCAATTGGGCCGGATCGAACTGGCCCCGCATCCGTTTCGCGAACCGCCGGCGCCCAGCGCCCAAGTGATCGAAATGCAGCAATGGCGCAGCCAGCGGCACGACGCCGATGACAACACGCCGCGCCACTAAGAGCGCTTATCCTCGCCGCGGCTGATGGCTAATCACGCTGCAATAAAAAGTGCACCACGCGAGCGGCGCTGTCGGCCGGTTGCTCTTGCATAAAACAATGCCCGCCCGGCACCACATGGGCACTGACATGACCATTGCTGGCACACCAGCGTGCCACCGACTTAGCCACAAAGGGGTAACTGTGCTGCCCGTACAGCACCTGAGTCGGCGTTGTCACGCTGCCCAGCGAGGGCCACAAGCGCTTGGGGTATGAGCTGAAAATATCCGCCTCGCGGCTCGGCTGGCATTTCAACTCGGCGCCGTTATCGCCGTCTTTCAAGGCGTGCTGGATATAGGCGGCAAAGGCTTCTTCGGTCCAGCCACGAAACATCCCCCGGCCGTGCAACGCAGCGTGTGCAGCCGCGCGGTCTGGCCAACTGCTGCGCCGCTTCAACGCCTTGCTCGCCAGGGTGGTGCGCCGGCTCAAACCGACCACATCGGACAACGCCATCACCCCGATCATCGCCGGGCTGAATAACACCGGGTCGAGCAATACCGCGCGCTGGAACAACTGCGGCTGCTGGGCCAACATCAGGCTGCTCAGCACCCCGCCAAAGCTATGGCCCACGGCAAACACCGGCACATCGCCATAGCGCTCACGCCCCAGCGCAAACGCCTCCAGCGCCAACTCGGCACTGCGGTTCCAACCATGAAAGCGCCCACCATGATCACTCTCGCCATGGCCCTGCACATCGCACAACCACAGGTCGAAGTCTTCGCTGAGCAACTGCAACAAGGGCGTATAAACCCGCCCGCAATAACCATTGCCGTGCAAAAAATGCAGCAGCGGCTTGCCCGAAGGCGGCGTATGCCAACCGCGCAGGGTGAAGCCCGCCGAGCAGTCATGGGACCAGGGAAGCAATTGCATGGGCGCTATCCAGAAAAAAGTGGCCGCAGTTTATCAACACCCGCTGGCCTTTCGCCTCAGGGCAGCACGCATTGCGCAAACGCAGCCTGCAGCGCCGGCACATCCTGCGCCTCGCTAAAGATCAGCTCCAGCCGCGAGTCCTTGCGCCATTCGCTGGTTTGCCAGTGCAGGGCCTGACCGTTCAGGGCGTTGGCGGATAGCCAGCCGGCGTTGCTGTGCAGCACCAGCTTGGCGCGACGCCAGGGCAGGCTGCTTAGCCACTGCTGGACGCGCAGCAGCTCAAACTGCTGGCTGGGGTGCCAGCGCCAGCCGATGCTCCAGCCTTCGGCCTGTTGTTGAATCTGGCAGATTGGCTCACTCGGGCTGCGCCACAGCTGCGGCAATGGCGCCGCTGCCGTAGGAAGATTATCCAGCGCGCCGCCGCTCTCGGCCTGGGTGCTAAAGCCAGGCAGCGCTGCAAGTGGCAGTGCGCCCTGACGGGTCCAGTAAATCGGGCGTGCTGACAGCTGCGCCTGGATGCGCGCCTTGGTTGCATCATCCAGCCCTTCGGCCTTGTTCAGCAGCAACAAGCCGGCGCTGCTCAGGGTTGCCTGCTGGCTCTCCGGCAGCGCAACACCTGCGGCCAACGCCTGAGCGTCCAGCACCAACAGTGGCTTCTGCACCGTCAGCACCCCGGCCCAGGGCGCTTCGCGCAGCTGTGCGAGTAATTGCAGCGGATGGCCAAGGCCGGACGGCTCAATCAGCAAGCGATGCGGTTTAGCCTGACGCAATAGGCGGCTCAGGCCAACCTGAAACGGCACGCCGTTAACGCAGCACAGGCAACCGCCCGCCACTTCGCCCAAGGCAATACCGTCGTCATCAGTGGTCAACAGTGCAGCGTCCAGACCAATCAGACCGAACTCATTGATCAACACCGCCCAGCGTTCATGAGTCGGCCGCTGGTCTAACAAGTTACGGATCAAGCTGGTCTTACCGGCACCGAGCGGCCCGGCAATCAGATGGGTGGGGATATTTTTCAGCATGATCGGCGCGTGCCACTGTCCATCAGGAAGTAGATTTCGGTTGTGGCCATTCTAACGGCCTACAGCACCGGAGGATGCGGCCCTACGCAGACTGATTAAAAACAGCGTGCTAGAGTCGCCAGCATATTTTTCGAGGGTCAATTGATGCGCGCTTTTTGGCTGCTGAGCCTGTTTTCACTGTCCGGCCTGGCCTGGGGCGAAGCCTGTGTGGTGCATAGCCAGGCCGAGCGCCTGGATGTGAAGGTCTGCCAGCAGAACCGCAGTATTCCGCCCAACCTGTTCCGCACCGGCTTCTGCCAGCCTCAGCTAAAGGGCCAGAAGGTGGCCGTGGAGTTTGTCGAACAGTGCCCGATGGGGGCCTTCGGCGTGTGCCGAAATTCCACGGTGGGCGGCACGCCGTACAAGCAGGATGTGCATTATTACGGCGTGGCCAGCGATGCCAATTACCTCAAGCCCTTCTGCGAAAAGCAGAGCAAGGGCGTGTGGATGGCGCGCTAGCCGTCATCAAAGCGTCACCCTGTCTATGTTCTAGTGGCCTTGAGTACCCCTCCCCTGCATACCGGGTCACGCGCCGGTGTGCCTTTCTGGTACTTAAGGCTGCTTTATCCGCAGCCTATTTTTTTGCCTGAATTCAGGCCAGCCAGTCCAGCGTCAGCAACAAGCGCCGCTCACCCGCCGGCGGCTGCGGTGAACGGTGGATCAAGCCGCCGCCCTCGTTACCAATCCATTTTTCGCCCTTGGCCAGCAGTACATGGCCAGTCTCAGCACGCTCAATCAATGCGACATTGCTCGGCTCAGCCGTCGGATCACCGAGACGACGGCGCGCTATCACACCTTCCGCCAGCCACTCACTGCCCACCCCGGCGTAGCTGGTGATCAGCCGTACCGGCACGTGATCAACGTGAAAGCGCGGGCACATGGCTTGGTCGAGAATGCGCAGGCGCAGGCCAATGCGTTTGGCGTCGAACAGGCAGGCAAAGGCGCTGACCAACCAACTGACGTCCTGCAAGAATGCCGCCTGACCCGGCAGATCGCTGTAACCATCGACCAGGCCGCTGAGGTTCGGCTCACTCTCCGGGCTGGCCAATTCCAGCACCATGGAGTGCCCCAGCGGCTCGCCCTGAGCCAGCAAGACGCTGGCGAAATCGCTGATCTGCGCCGGCAACTGACGCTGCCAGACAGCCAGGTTGACCTCATCACGCAGCACCTCGCCGAGCACCTCAATCTGCTCGCTGCTGACCTGCTGCAACGGCTGCCTCAGAACAGGTGCAAGCATCAGGCGGCCTGCTCATGCCAGGGGCCGAACGGGTCGGGCAGCGCCTGCCAGGCATCCACACCAAGGGCCATTTCCGCTTCGGTCAGCAGGCAGGCATCCAGCTCTGCGGTCAATTGGGCGAAGTCGATGTTCTGGCCGATAAACACCAGTTCCTGGCGGCAGTCGCCAGTCTCGGCTTGCCAGTTTTTCATGATCGTCTGCAGGCCTTCCTCATCCTGCGGCCATTGCACCTTGGGTACGAAACGCCACCAGCGCCCAGCAAAACCGTGGCGCATCAAACCGCCCGCCTGGGACCAGCTGCCGGCCTCCTGATACTTGCTGGCCAGCCAGAAGAAACCCTTGCTGCGCAGCAGGCGGCCGTTGCTCCATTCGCGATTAATAAAGTTGAAGAAGCGCTCGGGATGCAGCGGTTTACGCGCCCGGTAAGCCGTGGAAGCAATGCCGTATTCTTCGGTTTCCGGCACATGCTCACCGCGCAACTCTTTGAGCCAGCCCGGTGCCTGAGCGGCGCGCTCGAAGTCGAAACGGCCGGTGTTAAGGATCTTTTCCAGCGGCACTGCGCCCATGGCCATCGGCACGATTTCGGCGTGGGTATTCAGGCCCTTGAGGATGGCCATCAGCTCTTCGCGCTCGTGGCTGCTGATCAGGTCGATCTTGCTGATCAGCAGCACATCGGCGAATTCAACCTGTTCGATCAGCAGGTCGGTGATCGAGCGCTCATCGTCTTCGCCGAGGGTTTCGCCACGGCTGGCCAGGCTTTCGGCCTCGTGGAAATCACGCAGGAAGTTCACCCCGTCGACCACCGTCACCATGCAGTCCAGGCGCGCCAAATCGGCCAGGCTCTGGCCATCTTCGCCACGGAAGGTAAAGGTTTCGGCTACGGGCAGCGGTTCGGAAATCCCGGTGGACTCGATCAGCAGATAGTCGAAACGGCCATCGCGGGCCAGGCGGCCGACTTCTTCCAGCAGGTCTTCGCGCAGGGTGCAGCAGATGCAGCCGTTGCTCATCTCCACCAGCTTTTCTTCGGCGCGGTTCAGGCTGACATCACGCTGGACTTCGCTGCCATCAATATTGATCTCGCTCATATCGTTAACGATCACCGCCACTTTTAGGCCCTGGCGGTTTTTCAGAATGGCATTGAGCAGGGTGCTTTTGCCGGCACCGAGAAAGCCGGACAGCACGGTGACAGGAAGGCGGTTGGGCATAACAGGAGGATCCAGCATTGATCAGACATAGCAAGCAATTAGTTATAACATAACACTTAATGTGTTTAGCCGAAGCTAGATTGCCGCTGAATGACCTAGCCTGTTTCCGTAATAAACGTACGAAAACAGGCTGAGAGCCAGCATCCATAGGGGTTTCACGTGGAACGATTAAATACGTCTGGGCTTTCTGTCTGCACCGCTAGCTGTGGCTGAGTCGCAACGGCCTGACGAATCTGACAAGCTTGCTGCTACAGCTCACTGCCTTTTCGATGCAAGCCATGCCAACGCCAAACCTTACCCTGCGCGCCTACCAAGCCCAGGATCTGCCAGCCATCGTTGCGCTGTTTCAGGCCTCGGTTAGCCAGCTGACTGCTCCGCACTACGACGCAGCGCAGCGCCAGGCCTGGGCTCCGGCGATTGCAGATATGCCTGCCTGGCAAACACGTTTGTCGTCACTTGAACTGCTTATCGCCGAAAATAGCTTAGCTATCGCCGGATTTATCGGCTTCAGCCTTGATGGCCATATCGATCTACTATTCACCGCACCCGGTTTTGCCCGTCAGGGTGTCGCCAGCGCCTTGTATGCGGCAGCCGAGCAACAGCTGCGAGCGGCCGGCGCCCGTGAGCTGTTTACCGAGGCCAGCCTGGTGGCGCAGGCGTTTTTTGCCCGTCAGGGATTTTCTGTGCAGCAGGCACAGACGGTGACGCGTGGCGCTGTTAACTTGCCGCGCATGCTGATGCGCAAAAATCTGGAGCTGCGATGAACATCCTGACGATGATCGTGCTGGCCGCTGTGGTGCTGGCCGCCTGCGCCCTGGCGCTGTGGAGCTGGCACAACCAGATCAAGCTGGAAAAGCTCGATGAGCGGATCAACCGACAAAGCGAGCTGATCGAGCAGCTCGACAGCGTGCTGGAAAACCCACAACTCAGCGAAGCCGAGCAGCTGGCGAAAAGCGAAGCCTTGCTGGCCAAGCTGCAGGAAACCCGTAAGCCTTAGCGTTGCTGAAGTCATGATGTGTGGAGGGGCTTTCGGCTCGAGAATCCTGCTTCGCTCTACCTCCTGCATCCATGCAGTCGTAGCCGCGACTAACCTTGATCGCGGCTAAAGCCCCTCCCACAAAAGCGCTCTACCAACCGCCGCCTCCCCCGCCACCGCCGCCACCACCGGACGAGCCGCCGCCGGATGAACCGCCACCGCCTGAAGAACTGCTCGACGGGGGTGATGAGGCCAGTGCCGTGGTGCTGCTCAGGCCAGCAGCCAAGGCGGCACTCATCGCCAGCGGGGTGCTGAATGAGCTGCGGCTGTGGTACCAGTCGGGCTGATAGTCACGCTGCGCCGGGTCGATCAGGCCATTGGCCAGCGCTGCGCTAAAGCGCGCGCTCCATTTGTCTTCCACGCCCAGGGCCATGGCATAGGGCAGGTGTTTCTCGTACAGCGCGATGCTCATCGCCGGGGCATTGCCGGCCAATGCCAGCACATCGCTCTCCGCCAGTTGCAGGTAGTCGCGATAGCCTTCCAGCTGATCCAGCAAACGCCGCCCTTCGACCGATGGTGCCGGCAGCAGGTAATAAAACAACACGACCACCAGCACATACAGGCAGAGCAGCAGCAAGGCCGGCACCGACGCCGCATCGCTGAGCATCCACAGGCCAACCAGCACCGGCCAAAAAAACATCAAACCCACCAGGCCCAGGCCGATCTGTTTACCCACGCTGGGCTGATGCCAGGCCGTATACAGCACAAACAGCGACGGCACGCCAAAACCTACGGAGAACACCACACCCGCCAAGCCAGCGGCCATATCGTCTTCGCTGCGCGCGCCGGTTAACACCATGATCAGGCAGCCGACAATCGCCCACACCAAGCCCCAGGTCCAGAGGCCGCGGTTATTGCTGAACCAGGCCTTGCCCTGTTTTTGCAGCTGGGTTTTCAGCCCGGCTACGGCGTCAGCCAGGCGCGGCTCGTAGTCACTGCCAATTTCCAGGGCGATGCCTTCCTTGTTGGCCGGGAACAGGCGTTTGCGCAGCTCACGATCTGCCTCGCTGAAATCGGCACGCTCTCCGGTACCACGGGCCAGGGTAAAACCACCGCCGCGCGGCTTGTCTTCGAGATGCAGGTGCTTGCGGATGGCCATGTCGGTGAGCCACACACTGAACGCCCGCGCATCCTGATAAGCCCCTTTGAAGCCGCGATGCCAGAGGTAGCCGGCCTGCACCGCACTCAAGCCCTGCGGGGGCTCGAACAGCGGAATGATCAAGCCTTTCTCAGGGTCGCGGCCGACCCGGTCCCAGGCGCGCAGGTAGAACAGCAGCAGGCCGACCAACAGCAGCGCGCCCAGACACAGGCCGAGGTTATCGCGCAACAAGGCGCCGCCCCGCTCAACCAAGCTCGGCCGAACAACCAGCCCGGCTTGCCACTCCACAGCGACTGTCAGGCCCTGGTAGGCCGGTAAGCCCTGCATGGTGATCAGGCGCAGGTAATCATCGCGCTGCTCGACCACTTCATAGGCCTTGTCCTGGCTGCCCCAGCCACCGGTGTAGGCGGCACGCTGGCCGATCCGCGCGCCCCTCGGCAACAGCACTTCCACAGAAGCGTGCTGAATCGGGAAGCTCCAGCCATTGCCGGTGACGTTCCAATACAGCTCGTCGGTATTGAGGTGGTGCAACAGCTGGCGCTCAACCCGATAACGCAGCTCATATTGATAGCGCCCCGGTTGCAGCACATGTTCAGCAGAACCGATGTAGTAGCGCACCCAGCTGCCGTTCTGCTCGACCCGCGCCCGCTCCGCCTGACCATCGCGGCTCACCCCAAGCAGGGTGATCGGGCTGCTCTGCAACAAGCCCAGCGGCAAGCTGTAACTGACCGGCAGATCACGGTAGATACCGCGCTTGATCTGCTCACCCTCGGCCTGCACGGTAATCCGCTCGGTCACCAGCAGGTTGCCGTCCGGCTGCACCTGCAGGGTGACGGCAAAGTCCTCAATCACCTCAGCAGCCGTGGCCCACAGCGGCAGCAGGCACAGACTCAATAGGGCCAAACGCAGCACTCGCAGCATGTCAAAACTCCATGTTTGGCGACTGGGCGTCACGCGGGTCATCCAGGCTGAAGTACTCCGCTGGGGTAAAGGCAAAGGGCCGCGCCACCAGGTTGCTCGGCACCGACTCGACCAGCACATTCAGCTCGCGCACCGCGCCGTTGTAGTAACGCCGCGCCATCTGGATCTGGTTCTCGACGTCGGTGATAGTGCGCTGCAGGTCGAGAAACTGGCCATCGGCCTTGAGCGCCGGGTAGTCCTCAACTAGGGCAAACAGCTGGCGCAGCTGCGTGCTCAAATGCGCCTCCACCGGCGCCCGCTCAGCCAGAGGCGAGTCGGCCAACTGCAGCGCGCGCAAGCGCTCCTGCACCAGCGCCTGCAGCGTGCCCTGCTCGTAGCTCATGTACTGGCGCACGCACTCGACCAGCGCCGGAATCAGGCTGGCGCGGCGCTTGAGCTGCACATCAATGCCGCTCCAGGCCTCGGCCACCCGCGCGCGGTTGAATACCAGGCGGTTGTAGTAATAAATCCCCAGGCCAGCCACAACCAGCAACAGCGCCAGCACCCACCAAAGTCCTAACTCTTGCATCACCCCTCCCTGATTAGTCATCTGCCCGCCAATTCACCCTAGCCGGCACTCAACGGACGCGCCGGCCAACCCGCTTAGGCCAGCAAGGCGGACATCACCGCGCGATGCTCGTATCCTGTAGTGCCACAACGCGCGAGGCACCCATGCAGATCGAACTCCTGGAGATCCGCGATCACCTCAATCGCTACCCGCCCTTTGATGCCCTGCCCGAGGACAGCCTCGACGCCATCGCCCGCCAGGTCGAGGTGGCCTACTTCAAGGCCGGCACCGACATCCTCCTGTATGGCGCAGACATCCATGACCTGCATTACGTGCGCAGCGGCGCGGTGGAAATCTACCGGCGCAATGGCGAGTTATACAACCGCCTGAGTGAAGGCGACATCTTCGGCCAGGCCGGCCTGCTGCGTAACAACAAGGTGCGCTTCCCGGCCCGCGCGATTGAAGACAGTCTGATTTACTTTATTCCGGCCGCCCTGTTCGCTCAGTTGTGTGAGCAACACGACAGCTTCGCCGATTTCGTTGAGGCCGAAGGCCAGTCACGCCTCAAGTCGGCCGTGGAGAGCCAGGGCAAGGCCAGTGACCTGATGCAGATCAAAGTGCGCACGCTGATCTCGCGTCAGCCCGTCTGCGCCAGCCAAGACACCCCGGTGCAACACGCCGCGCAGTTGATGACCGAGCAAAGCGTTTCGTCGCTGGTACTGCTCGACGGAGATGCGCCCGGCGCCGCCATGGTCGGCATCCTCACGGATCGCGACCTGCGCACTCGCGTGCTGGCCGTCGGGCTGGATGCGGCCACACCAGTCAGCCAGGTGATGTCGCCCGATCCCATCACCATCCAGGCTGATGACAGCGTGTTCGAAGCCATGTTGAGCATGCTGCGCCATAACATTCACTACCTGCCGGTGGTCCAACGGCGCCGCCCGGTGGGGATGATCAACCTCTCCGACATCATCCGCTACGAGTCGCAAAGCAGCCTGTACTTGGTCAACTCGATCTTCAATCAACCGGATGTCGCCGGTTTGCAGGGGCTGCTGCCAGACTTGCGCGGCACCTTCGTGCGCATGGCCAACGAAAATGCCACCGCGCACATGATCGGCAGCGCCATGGCTGGCATTGGCCGCGCCTTTAGCCAACGCCTGCTGGAGTTAGCGGAACAGAAACTCGGCCCGCCGCCGGTGCCCTATTGCTTCCTCGCCGCCGGTTCCATGGCCCGTGATGAACAACTGGTGGTCACCGATCAGGACAACGCGCTGATTCTCGATGACCGCTTCGACCCCGACCTGCATGACGGCTACTTTGCCGAGCTGGCGAAATTCGTCAGCGATGGCCTGGCCGCCTGTGGCTACAGCTACTGCAAGGGCGGGATCATGGCCACTAATCGCCAATGGCGGCAGCCACTCAAGGTCTGGCGCGGTTATTTCAGCCAGTGGATCGACCGGCCCAACCCGCAAACCTTGCTTAACAGCTGCATCTTCTTTGACCTCGACGGCGTACATGGTGAAGTCGAACTGGCGGAAAACCTCAAGGAACTGCTCGCCGAAAAAGCCAGTAATGCCCCGGCCTTTCTCGCCGCCCTAGCGCGCAACGCCCTGAACCGTACGCCGCCACTGGGTTTCTTTCGCACCTTCGTGATGGAAACCGACGGCCAGCAGAAACACATCATCAACCTCAAAGGCCGTGGTACAGCGCCGCTCACCGACCTGATCCGCGTGCACGCGCTGGCCTGCGGCAGCAAGGCGCAGAACTCACTGGAACGCCTGGACGCCATCGCCAAAACCAAACTGCTACAGCCCGAAGCGATCAGCCAACTGCGCTACGCCCTGGAATTTCTCAGCCTGGTGCGCATCCGCCATCAGGCCAATGCGCTGGCGGAAGGCCGCGAGCCGAACAACTACATCGAGCCGGAAAAAGTCTCGGCCAGTGACCGCCACAACCTCAAGGAAGCCTTTCAGATACTCAGCAACGCGCAGAAATTCCTGCGCTTCCGCTATCCCGCACAGCCGGGCAAAAGCTTATGAGTACGCTCGCTGCGCCGCTGGACTGGGCAGCGCGCTTTGCTGAGCTGGCTACCAGCGCCAAAGACCCGCGCCTGCAAACCTTCTACCAAGCAGGCTGCGTCGCCGCCGACACCCCACTGGAACAGGTGCCGCTGCTGGCTCTGGATGTGGAAACCACCGGGCTCGACGCCAACCAGCACGCCATCGTCAGCCTTGGCCTGCTGCCCTTCAACCTGCAGCGCATCCGCTGCGGCGAAGCGCGTTACTGGGTGATCAAACCGGCCAGTGAATTGAGCAGCGAGTCGGTGACCTTCCACCACATCACCCACTCCGACATCCGCCACGCCCCGCGCCTGGGGCAGATTCTCGACGAACTGCTGACGGTGATGGCTGGCAAGGTGATGGTGGTGCACTACCGCGGCATCGAGCGCAGCTTTCTCGATCAGGCGGTGCGTGAGCACCTGGGCGAAGGCCTGCAATTCCCGGTGATCGACACCATGCAGCTGGAAGCCCGCCTGCACCGTCAACCGAGCTGGTGGGAGCGCTTGTTGCGACGCCAGCCGGTGTCCATCCGCCTGGCCGATAGCCGCCTGCGTTACAACCTGCCGCCCTACCAGGCGCACCATGCCCTGACCGATGCCCTGGCCACCGCTGAGTTACTGCAAGCACAAGTGGCGACGCACTATTCGGCGGATACGCCGGTTGGGCAATTGTGGAGTTGAGACCGCGCCTATGTAGAAACGGTGGGAGGGGCTTTAGCCGCGACTGCAGCACCGTAGGATGGGTTGAGCATCGCGATACCCATCATTTGGCCATTCCGTCGATGTGTATTTGCTTGCACCCCATCGGGCGCGTTACTTGATTCGCTACACTTCACTCTTCAGGCCAACCTGCAGCTATTACTGCACGTCGCCCCGTTGCTCTTGCAGCGCACAAGAGAAAGTAACCAACGAGAATGCGCCCCTGCATCCGGGTTTCGCTCCGGTATTGCTCCGGGGACTGGCATAGCCAGCCTCTTACTAAAAACGTATGACTAGTTTTCAAACATTTATCACCGAGCAGAACACATGAACCGTCGCAAAAAAATCAAACAGCTCTTACAAGCACATGCCAAAAAAGCCAGTGCCAAATTGGCGCCAAAACGTAAGTCCGCATACATCAGTAAAGCCGACCGTTTGAAAGCAGAAGCCGAAGCCACTCAAGACTTAACCA
Organism: Gammaproteobacteria bacterium; assembly: GCA_018816095.1. Taxonomy (GTDB): domain Bacteria; phylum Pseudomonadota; class Gammaproteobacteria; order Pseudomonadales; family Pseudomonadaceae; genus Aquipseudomonas; species Aquipseudomonas spirodelae. The sequence goes on along the minus strand of JAHIWP010000073.1, from coordinate 183 downwards.
CCACTGATAATTGATTTATGCCTATCAGGCTGCAGTGTCCCCCGCGATCGGGTAGGAGGCGGCCTCACGGCCGCCGTCCTCCCACACCACCGTGCGTACGGTTCCGTACACGGCGGTTCAGGCCATGCGGTTAAGCCGATTGATCGTATCCAGTATCGAGACCAGTCCAAGTCTGTCCCATAG
>JAHIWP010000072.1 GCA_018816095.1 Gammaproteobacteria bacterium | reverse complement strand
GGTAACGTTGGCCCTGAGTCAGCTGCCGGTAAGGCGTAGTCATCTGCGCTTGAATCCTTCGGTGTGAGAGCCTGGATTCTACCGGTGGCTGGCTCTCTGCCTGTCGTCTCAAACGTTGCACTTATTCTATGAATTCAGGGAGTATGGCATCGCCCGCTGAATAGTCGCGCTCACCAAACAGCAAGCGGATGTGTCGCGAGCGTCAGCTCAATAGGATGAAATGTAAGATGCCCACGCAGCCTGTGCGTTCACCCACCAAAGGCCGTAGATCTATGGAACAGTTGCCTCCCAACAACGTCAGCGACGAGGAACTGCTGGCTTATATGAACCGTCAGTTGGGTTCTGGTCGGGTTAAATCCAGCGTGCTGGTCAGCCTCACGCAGCAGACCTTTAGCGATGTCAGCCATACGCGCATCGTTCAGTGTTTTAACCAGTTGCACTCATCACTGCTCAAACGCTGAACTCGGTGAAGGGGAAATATGACCTTGGGCATCAATCTAGGCTTGTTTGCCTATTCGCTGACGATCATCCTTGCGCTGCTGGCGCTCTACATGGAAAGACAATCCAGGTCATGCGCACACTATTTGAGCTGTCGGCGCCGTCTCTGCGTTAGCCGATACACCCGTTCCCTTCGGAGATTACGATGTCCCGCCCCACGTCAATCACGCCTCTGCTCACCCTGATTGCTCTCGCCTGCTTCGCCATGCTTGGTGCCGCGCTGCTGCTGCAACACCTGCTTGGTTGGGAGCCTTGCACCCTGTGCATTCAGATTCGGTTATGGCTGCTCTGTGGTGGGGTTATCAGCTTGCTGATTCTGGCGTTGGAGGCTTTTGGCGTGCGTTGGTTGAGCCTACTGCTATGGCCGCTGCTCCTGGCTGCAAGCGGTATGGCGGTGTATGACAACACCCATCTGCTGCTGATCGAAACCGGCGTACTGGAAAGCTCCAGCTGCTCGCCCTTCCCCTTCTATGCCTTCTACTTGCCGCTGCATGAGTGGCTGCCCAGCGTCTTTATGAGCGCCGGCGTGTGTGGCGAGAACGACTACAGCATTCTCGACCTCTCGTTCACCTACTGGACCTTGGCTGGCGTCGCCCTGCTATTGGCGCTGTGCCTGTTTACGGCCTGGCGCGCCATTCGCCGCTAATCGCGGTTGCACACTGAGCGGCCACCCGCAGCCGCTTACCCGCAAGCGGCTGCGGGTGGCTGCTGCGCGTTGGTGGTAATACGCCAGTAGCTGGCCGGGCTAAAGCGCGGCGTCAATGCCAACATTAATGCGATGCACACCACCATCAACAGCCAGGTCGTGGAGAAACCGCCCGTTATTTCGCGCAGCAAACCACCGGCGGCGGGCGCAAGCGCATTGATCAAAAATCCAAAGCCCTGCACAAAGGCCGCTAGCTGACCGGCGGCACTCGGCTCCTGCAAATGGTCGAGGGTGAGGATCAGGCTCAAGGCAAAGCAGGCGCCCAAGCCGAAACCGATCAGTGCTACCCACAACAGCGCAGCCAGTTCCGGCGCGAGCAGCAGCCCGGCAAAACCGAGTAATTGCGCCATCAGGCTAATGCTCAGCAAACCACGGCGCTCACGCGTGCGCTGGGCAAGTGCTGGCATTCCAAGCGCGGCCAGCACCTGAAACAGCGTCATCCAGGCCAATAGCGCGCCACTGTTCTGGCTGCTCCAGCCCAAGTGCTGGTAGTAAGCCGGCAGCCAGGCCACGACAGCCATATAGCCGCAGTTGCTAAAACCGAAATACAACGCCAGGGTCCAGGCGCGTTTATTGCGGACAAACCGACTCAGCCGTTGCTCGACAGACAGGCTTTGCGCAGCGCGCCAAGGTGTTTGCAGCCAGAGCAGCAAGGCGAGTAACGCGGGTAACGCCCATAGCGCCAGCCCGGCATGCCAATGGCCAAAACTATTCGCCAAGCGCGGGCTAAACCAGGCGGCAAGACCGCCGCCGCTCATCAATGCCGCCGAATAAATGCCCATCGCCAGGGCCACGCGGCCGACAAACCGACGTTTGATCAAGCCCGGTACCAGCACCTGAATCAGCGCAATACCCAAGCCGCCCAACAAGGCCGAGCACACCAGCAGCACGCTGTGATCGATGAGACCGCGAACCGCACAGGCCAACAAGATGCACAACAAACCCAGGGCAATGCCCCTGCCCTCACCCAAACGAGCCTCGACCTGAGCACTGAGCAGCGCCACCAAGCCCATGCACACCACCGGCAAGGTGGTGAGCAGGCCGGCCATCTGAAAACCCATGCCGACGCTGCTGCGAATGTCATTCAGCAGCGGGCTGATCGACGTCAGGCTCGGTCGCAGGTTAAGCGCCAAGATCACCAACACCCCAACCCAAGCGCAGGTACGTAGCCCTGGGCCCGCATGTCGCGACAACTGCTTAAGCATGCTCGGCATACCAGCGTTGATAAAGCGGCGTCATCGCGCTGTGTGCGGCATGTTCGATGCGCAGACGCTGTTGTGCTAGCGGCAAGCTCAGCTGCTGATAAACCCCCGCCGTGGACAAACCAAAAGGCTCACCCTCAGCATTGGTGGCGGCAAACACCACCCGGCTGATACCGCACAGGTGCATGGCGCTCAGGCACATGGGGCACGGCTGGCCGCTGGCATAAATCACGCAGCCCTCCAGGCGGTTGCTGGACAGTAGCTGACTGGCCTGACGGATACACAACAACTCGGCATGCGCCGAGGGATCAAAGCTCACGTGCATCTGGTTACTAGCGGCGGTCAGCTGCTGGCCTTCACGGACCAACACCGCGCCAAAGGGTCGGCCGCCTTGCGCCACGTTGGCTTCGGCGAGGCGGATGGCCTGTTCAAGAAAATCGCGATCACTACTCATGGCGCACTCATCGTGGGGCTAATCAATAACGGGGATTATCCCGAGCCGGCAAAGTATGCTGAAATTAAATATAAGCATGCCTATCAGTTGGCTCAGGAATACTTTGATGCTCGACCACCTGCTCTTACGCAGTTTTGTTGCCGTGGCCGACTGCGGTAATTTCACCCGCGCGGCTGAACGGCTGCACCTCACCCAGTCGACCGTTAGCCAGCAAATACGCCGCCTGGAGGACAACCTCGGCTGCCGTCTGCTGGATCGCAGCGCCCGGCAGATACTGATGACCGCCGAAGGCGAGCAACTGTGCAGCTATGCCCGGCGCATTCTGGCGCTGCACGATGAGGCCGACGATGTACTGCGCAACCAGCAAAGTGAGGGCGTACTGCGCCTCGGCGTTCCCGAGGATTTTGCCGCCGAACGCCTGATGCCCCTGCTCGCCGACTTTGCCGACACACAAACCAGTGTGCGTTTAGAGGTCAGCAGCGGGCTCAGCCCGGAGCTGCTGCGGCAATACCGCGAAGGCCAGTTTGACCTGCTGCTGAGTAAACAGATGAACCCCGGCAGCGATTGCCTGGCCGCCTGGCCGGAGCCGTTGTGTTGGGTCGACAGCCGTCAGCGCCCGGCCTGGCCACGTGAGCCGTTAGCACTGGCGGTATTTGCCCCAGGGGGGTTGTATCGCCAGGAAATGATTCAAACACTGGAGATGCAGGCCCGTAACTGGCGTATTGGCTATTCCAGTACCAGCCTGGCCAGCGTTTGTGCGGCGGTGGCGGCAGGCCTGGGGATCAGTTTGCTGCCACGCCGCGTCCTGCAGGCTGACCACCAGATCATCGACTGCCTGCCGGCGATTGAGGGCATGCACCTGGTGCTGTATGCCCGGCCCAACCTGGGCCAGGCCGGCAGCCTGCTTAAGGAGCGGCTGTACCAACTGTGCCAGGAACAGTCTGCTGCGCAGCCGTAGGCGGCTCATCCAGCAACTGCTGTTGCTGCCAACCGCCGCCGAGCGCGGCAATCAGCTGCACGCTGGCAGTCAAGCGGCTGCCCAGTAGCGTCAGGTTACTGCGCTCGTTATTCAGCGCGGTGGCCTGCACGTTGACCACGCTGTTGAAGTCAACCGTGCCGGCGCGGTACTGGTTTTCGATCAAGCGCAGGGATTCACGCGCTGCGTCCAAGGCTTCTTGCTGCACCCCAGCTTCTTGTTGCAGCACGCGCAGCTGCACCAGGTAGTCCTCCACTTCGCGGAAGCTGTCGAGCACGGACTGGCGGTATTGCGCCACGGTCTGATCGTAAGCGGCCTCCGTACGTTCCAGCTCGGCACTGCGGGCGCCACCATCAAACAGGGTCAGCGCCAGCTGCGGGCCGAGCGACCAGAAGCGGTTGGGCAGATCAATCCAGTCGGCAAAGCTGCTGCCCCGGTAGCCGCCGCTGGCGGAAATAGTCAGGTCCGGGTACCACGCCGCTTCAGCCACGCCGATATCGGCGTTGGCGGCCATTACCCGGCGTTCGGCGGCGGCCACATCCGGGCGGCGCTCCAGCAGTTGCGATGGCAGCGCCACGGGGATTTTTGGCAGTACTGGCAATTGCTCACGCACGGCGATGCTCAGCTCGCTGGGTGGTACACCGATCAAAACGGCAATCGCATGCTCCAGCTGGGCGCGCTGCCATTGCAGGTCAATCGCCTGGGCTTGGGTGCTTTTCAACTGGGTCAGCGCCTGACTGACATCGGATTTCGGCACGATGCCGGCGTTGTACTGGTTTTCCGTGAGCTTCAGCGAGCGCGCATAGGCCGCGACTGTGGCATCGAGCAGGCGCTGTTGATCATCCAGCACGCGCAATTGCAGGTAGTTCTGCACCAGTTCTGATTGCAGGCTGAGCTTCAGCGCGGCCAGATCAGCAGCGCTGGCCTCAAAACCGGCGCGACTGGACTCCAGCGAGCGGCGCAGCTTGCCCCAGATGTCCAGCTCCCAGGCCGCATTCAGGCTGAGGTCATAGTTGGTGGATACACCGCTGCTGTTCGAACTAGTGCCGCTGGACGCATTTTGGCTGCCAGTGCCCTGCCCGCTGCGGCTGGCTCCGGCGCTGCTCGACAGGCTCGGGTAGAACGCTGCACGCGCGCCGCGCACCAGGGCGCGAGCTTGGCGATACTGCGCTTCGCTGGCGGCCAGGTTCTGGTTGGAAATATTCAGCCGCTCAACCAAGGCGTTCAGCTCGGTATCACCATACAACTGCCACCAGCTGCCGCGTTCCAGTACATCGCCGGGTTTGGCTTGGCTCCAGCCTTCGATTTGCTTGAATTGCACCGGAGTTTGCAGCTGTGGGCGCTGGTAATCCGGGCCAATGGCGCAGGCACTCAGGGCCAAACTCAATGCCAACAAGGCGGGTAAGCGGTAGGCAGTCAACACATTCATAACGGGGTTTCCAAAGCAGCGTCGGTGCGAACACCGCGCCAGCGGTTAACCCGGTGGCGCAGGCGGTCGAAATACAGGTAGATCACCGGCGTGGTGTAGAGCGTTAGCAATTGGCTCAGCACCAAGCCACCAACGATGGTGATGCCCAGCGGCTGACGCATTTCCGAGCCTTCGGCGCTGCTGAGCATCAGCGGCAGTGCGCCGAGAATCGCCGCCAGTGTGGTCATCATGATGGGCCGAAAACGCAGCAGGCAGGCCTGGCGAATCGACTCTGCCGGGCTCAGGTGCTGCTGGCGCTCCAGCTGCAGGGCCAGGTCGATCATCAGAATCGCATTCTTCTTAACGATGCCGATCAGCAGGAATAACCCGAGCAGCGAAATCAGGCTGAACTCGATGCTCATCAGCTGCAACGCCAGCAGTGCGCCCACCCCGGCCGAGGGCAAGGTGGAGAGGATGGTCAGCGGGTGGATATAGCTCTCGTAGAGCACGCCGAGGACGATATACACCACCACCAAGGCCAGCAGAATCATCCACGGCTGGTTTTGCTGGGTCTGCTGGAAGGCACCGCCAGTGCCGCCGAGCACGCCTTGTACTTCAGTGGGTAACCCGATGCGCGCGATGGCACGTTCAATGGCCTGGCTGGCTTGATCCAGGCTGACGCCTTCGGCCAGGGAAAAGCCAATGTTTTCCACGGCAAACTGCCCTTGGTGGCTCACCCGGTCTTCTTCCAGGCTGCGCTCCCAGCGGGCGAAACTGGACAACGGCACCCGCGCACCGTCAGCGGTAATCAGCTGAATCTGCTCGAGGGTTTCCGGGTACTGGGCAAACTGCGGATTGATCTCCATGACCACGCTGTACTGATTGAGGCTGTCATAGATGGTCGAAATCTGCCGCTGGCTAAACGCATTGTTGAGTACGGCGGTGATCATGTTCATGTCCACGCCCAGGCGCTTGGCCACATCGCGCTCGACCACCAGACGAATCTGCTGCGTACCTTCAACCTCCGTGGCATCAATGTCGGTCAGCTCTGGCAAGGCACGCAACGCCTCGCGCACGGGCGGCAGCCACTTGCGTAACTCATCCAGATCACCGGACATCAGCATGAACTCGTTTTCCGAACTGCGCCCTTCCCGGCCGCCGATCTGCAGGTCCTGGTCGGGCATCAGGAACAACCGTCCACCCGGCACTTTCGGCACCTCTTTGCGCAGACGGTTGATCACCGCCTGGGCGCCGATCTTACGCTCTGCGATGGGTTTGAGGCGCACGATCATAAAGGCGTTATTGATTCCGCCACTGCCGCCAATAAAGCCGGCCACACTGTCCACCGCCGGATCGGCCAGCACCGCGCGGCGGTAGATTTCCATTTTCGGCTGCATGACTTGGAATGACAGGCCGTCATCGCCACGAATAAAGCCGATCAGCTGGCCAGTGTCCTGCTGCGGCATAAAGGTTTTTGGCACGCTGACAAACAGGAAGATGTTCAGCGCAATAGTCGCCAGCAGGCTGAACAGCATCAGCAGCGAGTGGCGCAGCGCCCAGTCCAGGCTGCGTTGGTAGAACGCCAACACGCGCGCCTGCACGGCCGCGCCCCAACGCTGCATGGCGCTGGGCTGGTGGGTGGCGGTTTCGGCCTTGAGCCAGCGTGCGCAGAGCATCGGCGTCAGGGTCAGTGACACTAACAGGGAAATCACGATGGCCACGGCCAGGGTGATGGAGAACTCGCGGAACAAACGCTCAACGATGCCGCCCATAAACAGGATCGAGATAAACACCGCGACCAAGGAGAGGTTCATCGCCAGCAAGGTGAAGCCCACCTCACGCGCGCCCTTGAAGGCTGCAGCCATAGGCGTTTCACCGGCTTCGATATGCCGCGAGATGTTCTCCAGCACGACGATGGCATCGTCCACCACCAGGCCAGTGGCGATGATCAGCGCCATCAGCGACAGGTTGTTCAGGGAGAAATCCAGCAGGTACATCAGCGCAAAGGTGCCGACCAGCGATACCGGCACCGCCAGGGCCGGAATCAGCGCGGCGCGCCAACGGCCAAGAAAGGCGAATACCACCAGAATCACCAGCACCACGGCGATCAGCAATGTCTGCTCGGCCTCATGCAGGGTGGCGCGAATTACCGGCGAACGGTCCATCGCCACTTCCAGCTCAATACTGGCGGGAATCACCGCACGCAAGGCCGGCAGTTGTTCGCGAATGCCTGCGATGGTTTCAATGATATTGGCCCCGGTCTGCCGGTTGATTACCAGCAGCACCGCCTGTTCATCATTGAAGAAGCCGCTGTTGTAGCGGTCCTCGACGCCATCGGTAACGGTCGCCACATCGCCTAGACGCACCGCCGCGCCATCCTGGTAGCGAATGATCAGTGGCAGGTAATCGGCGGCTTTTTCCAGCTGATCGCTGGCCTGCACCTGCCAGTGCCGCTCGGCATCTTCCACCGCGCCTTTCGGCCGCTTGGCGTTGGCGGCACTGATGCTCTGGCGCACTTCATCCAGGGCGATGCCGTACTGATCGAGCAGGCGCGGCTCCAGGGCGACGCGCACGGCGGGCAAGGAGCTGCCGCCAATCTGCACTTCACCGACGCCGGTTACCTGGGCAAGTTTCTGCGCCAGGATGGTCGAGGCTACGTCGTATAACTGGCCCTTGTTGAGCACATCGCTGGTCAGCGACAGCACCATGATCGGCGCCTGCGACGGGTTGACCTTGGCGTAGGTGGGCATGCTGCGCATGCCGCTGGGCAACAGCTCGCGCGAGGCGTTGATGGCGGCCTGTACCTCACGGGCGGCGGCGTTGATATCGCGATCTAGATCGAACTGGATCATGATCCGCGTGCTGCCCTGGCTGCTGCGGCTGTTCATCTGGCTGATGCCGGCGATGGTGCCGAGTGAGCGTTCAAGCGGTGTGGCCACACTGGAGGCCATGATTTGCGGGCTAGCCCCCGGCAGGCTGGCCTGCACGGTGATGGTAGGGAAATCCATCTGCGGCAACGGCGCCACCGAGAGCAGGCCGAAGCTGACGCCGCCGAGCAGCAGAATTGCCAGGCTCAGCAACAAGGTGGCGACTGGTCGGCGGATAAAGGGCGCAGAAAGGTTCATCGGCTGACCACAAGCCCGGCCGCGCTGCGACCACTGATACGCCGCGACAGGCGATCAAAATACAGGTAGATCACCGGCGTGGTGAACAACGTCAGCACCTGGCTCAGCATTAACCCACCGACCATCACCAAGCCCAGCGGCTGGCGCAGCTCGGCCCCGGAGCCGGTCGCCAGCATCAGCGGAATGGCGCCAAATAGCGCGGCTAGGGTGGTCATCAGAATCGGCCGGAAACGCAGCAACGCCGCCTGGTAAATCGCCGCTTCCGGCTGCATGCCCTGATTGCGTTCGGCGTCGAGGGCGAAGTCGATCATCATGATCGCGTTCTTCTTGACGATGCCGATCAGCAAAATGATGCCGATGATCGCAATCAGGCCAAGCTCGTTACCGCTGATCAGCAACGCCAGCAGCGCGCCAACCCCCGCCGAGGGCAAGGTGGAGAGGATAGTGATCGGGTGGATGTAACTCTCGTAGAGCACGCCGAGCACGATGTACATGGTGATGATGGCCGCGAGAATCAGCAGCAAGGTGCTCGACAGCGAAGCGCGGAAGGCTTCTGCAGCTCCCTGGAAGCGCGTCTGCACCGCCGCTGGAATGCCGATCTCCTGCTTGATCCGTTCAATCACCGCCACTGCCTCACCCAGCGATACGCCGCTGGCCAGGTTGAATGACAGCGTGGCGGCCGGGAATTGACCGATATGGTTGATCAGCAGGCTGGCCGCACGTTCCTCGACCTGGGCCAGGCTCGACAACGCGACCTGTTGGCCATCGGCGGCTTTAACGTGTATCTGCCGCAGCGCCGCCGGGCCGATGCTGCCGGCGTTCTCACTTTCCAGCACCACGCGGTATTGGCTGGCCTGGGTGTAGATGGTCGAGATCTGCCGCTGGCCGAAAGCGTCGTACAGGGCGTTATCGATGTCCGCCACACTCACCCCGAGACGGCCGGCCATGTCGCGGTCGATCTGCAGAAACACCTGCAGGCCGCGGTTCTGCAAGTCGCTGGCGACATCGGTCAGCTCCGGCTGCTCACGCAGCGCGCTGACCAGCTTGGGCACCCACTCTTCGAGCAGGCTGATATCCGGCGATTCCATGCTGAACTGGAACTGCGTGCGGCTGACCCGGTCTTCGATGGACAGGTCCTGCACCGGCTGCAGGTACAGCTCGATACCGGGAATCCGCGCCAACTCGGGGCGCAGGCGTTCGATGATCTGGCTGGCGCTGACATCGCGCTCGGCCCGTGGCGTCAGGTTGATTAACAGGCGGCCGCTGTTCAGCGTCGGATTGTCACCGTCCACACCGATGTAGGACGACAGGCTGGCCACGGCCGGGTCCTGCAAAACCACCTCGGCCAGGCGCTGTTGGCGCTCGCTCATGGCCTTGAAGGAAATCGACTGCGGCGCCTCGGAAATGCCCTGGATCACGCCCGTGTCCTGCACCGGAAAGAAGCCCTTGGGCACTGCCAGGTACAACAGCACGGTCAACGCCATCGTGCCAATGGCGACTAAAAGCGTCAGCGGTTGATGCTTGAGCACCCAGGTTAGCCACACGCCATATTGCGCGATCATGCGGTCAATCACGGCGCCGGCCGCACGGTAGAAGCGCCCTTCTTCCTCAGGCTTTTCGGCCTTAAGCAAGCGCGCGCACATCATCGGCGTCAGGGTCAGGGAAATCACCAGCGATATCAGAATGGCCACCGCCAGGGTGATGGCGAACTCACGGAACAGCCGCCCGACCACATCGGCCATAAACAGCAGTGGAATCAGCACCGCGATCAGCGAGATGGTCAGCGACACCAAGGTAAAGCCGATTTGCTTGGCGCCTTTTAACGCGGCATTCAGCGGTGTTTCACCCTCTTCCAGATGGCGGGCGATGTTCTCCAGCATGACGATGGCATCGTCCACCACAAAGCCGGTGGCAATGGTCAGGGCCATCAGCGTCAGGTTGTTGATGGTAAAACCGGCCAGGTACATCACCCCGAAGGTGCCAATAAGCGACAGCGGCACGACGATGGACGGAATCAGCGTGGCCGAGAGCTTGCGCAGAAACAGGAAGGTCACCAGCACCACCAGGGCGATGGCCAGCAGCAACTCATGCTGTACGCCCTTGACTGCGGCGCGGATGGTCTCGGTGCGGTCGGTCAGCACGCTGACCTCAACACTGGCCGGCAAGCCCTGGGTCAGATGGGGAAGCAGGGTCTGGATGCGGTCGACCACATCGATGACGTTGGCGCCGGGCTGGCGCTGTACGTTAACCAATACGGCCTCGTTGCGATTGGCCCAGGCGGCTAGGCGCTGGTTCTCGGCGCCATCGATGATGTCTGCGACATCTTTCAGGCGCAGTGCGGCGCCGTCCTTGTAGCCGAGTATCAGCTCGCGGTATTCGTCGACAGATTTCAGCTGGTCGTTGGCATCCAGTTGCGACACCCGGGTCGGACCATCGAAGTTGCCTTTGGGCTGGTTGACGTTACTGGCGGTGATCAGCGTGCGCACATCGCTGAGGTTCAAACCGTAGGACGCCAAGGCTTCAGGGTTGACCCGCAGGCGCACCGCCGGACGCTGCCCACCCGCCAAGGTGACCAGACCAACGCCGCTGGTTTGCGCAAGCTTTTGCGCCAGGCGGGTGTCGACCAGGTCAAACACCTGCGGCAGCGGCAGGGTTTTCGAGCTGATGGCCAGGGTCAGCACCGGGGTGTCAGCCGGGTTGACCTTGTTGTACACCGGCGGCGCCGGCAGATCGCTGGGCAGCAGGTTACTCGCGCCGTTGATCGCGGCCTGCACTTCCTGCTCTGCAACATCCAGCTTCACCTCCAGGTTGAAGCGCAGGCTGATCACCGAGGCGCCGCCGGAGCTGGTCGAGGACATCTGCTTCAGCCCGGCCATCTGGCCGAACTGGCGCTCAAGCGGCGCTGTGACCGCACTGGTCATCACGTCCGGGCTGGCACCGGGATACAGCGTCAGCACCCGAATGGTCGGGTAATCCACTTCCGGCAGCGCCGAGACAGGCAGCATCCGGTAAGCGATCAGGCCGCTGAGGAATATCGCCAGCATGATCAGCGTGGTGGCGACCGGGCGCAGGATAAACAGGCGAGAGGCGTTCATTGGGCGCGCGGCGCTCCCATGCGCTCAGGCGTAGCCACGTCCTTCTGGGCAGTAACCGGTTTATCGCCGATTACCTCGACCTTGTTGCCGGAGCGCAGGCGGTCAGTGCCTTCCAGCACCAGGCGATCGCCCGGTTTGAGGCCCTGCTCCACCACGCTGAGTTGACCATCGCTGGGGCCGACGCTGATTGGCGTCAGCTGCACCTTGTCTTCTTCGTCCACAACATAGGCGAAGGTGCCACTGGCGCCGAACTGCAGCGCGGCGGCGGGCATCAGCGTGACGTTTTGCAGGGTTTTCACCCGCAAGCGAACGTTGACGAATTGATTGGGGAAGAGCTGCTCTTCGGCATTGGCGAAGCGCGCCTTAAGCTTGATCGTGCCGGTGGCGGTGTCGATAAGGTTGTCGAGGCTTTCCAGCTCGCCTTCGGCCAGTTTGAGTTTTTCACTGCGATCCCAGGCCTCGACAGCCAAGGTATTGCCGGTACGCATTTGTTGCACCACCGCTGGCAGTTCGGCTTCCGGCAGGGTGAACATCACGGCAATGGGCAGGGTCTGGGTGATGACTACCAATGGCAGGGTATCGCCGGAACCAACCAAGTTACCGACATCCGCCTGACGCATACCCAGGCGGCCGCTGATCGGTGCGCGCACCTGAGTGAAATCGAGGTTAAGCCGCGCGGTGGCGACATCCGCCTGCAAGCTCTTGAGGTTGCCGCGGTACTGGTTAACCAGCGCTTCCTGGGTGTCGAGCGCCTGCTTGGCTATTGAGTCTTCGGCGTATAGCCCGCGGTAGCGCTTAAGGTCCAGCTCGGCATTACGCAGCTGCGCCTGGCGCTCTTGCAGTGCGCCCTGCGCCTGCTGCAGGGCGATTTCATAGGGCCGCGGGTCAATCACCGCGAGCAGCTCACCCGCCTTGACCTGCTGACCATCCTTAAACAGCAGTTTGACCAATTGGCCATCTACCCGGCCGCGCACATTCACCGTGTTATAGGCCGTGACCGTGCCCAGGGCTTTGAGCTCAACCGGGAAATCACCCTGGCTCACACTGGCCACGCGCACCGGTACCGGGCCCATATCGCCAAAACGGCCACGGCCCATTTCCGGGCCTTGTTCTGCACTCGGCCAAAACCACCAGAGCAGCAGGCTCAGCGCGGCGAGCGCAAGCAGGCCAATCAGCCATTGGCGCGACAGGTTACGGGTACGGTTGCTGAGCTGTGTATCAGGCATGGCGACGATCACTTCCTTGGGGAGCCTGAACGATATTGACTATCAGCTCCCGTGCAAAGGTTCTTTACCGCCTATTTACCTTTCTCTTACGTAACTAAATATCTGATCCGAATAGAAAATCGTCGGATTGGCGTTCAGCCTCGCATCGCAACGACCCGCCGGGATAACAAGCCATAAATAAAAACGGCCTGCAAAGCAGGCCGTCGATGATGCGAAGTGTGCGCTTACTTGAGTACAGCCATTGCAGCTTCGTAGTTCGGCTCGTCAGCAATTTCAGCAACCAGCTCGCTGTGCAGCACTTTGTCGTTTTCATCCAGCACTACGACCGCACGGGCAGCAACGCCCACCAGTGGACCGCTGGCAATGGCCACGCCGTAGTCCTTGAGGAACTCAGCGCCGCGCATGGTCGACAGGTTGATCACGTTTTCCAGACCTTCAGCACCGCAGAAACGCGCCTGGGCGAACGGCAGGTCGGTGGAGATGCACAACACCACGGTGTTGGCCAGCTTGCTGGCATTGGCGTTGAACGTACGCACGGACGTGGCGCAGGTCGGGGTATCGACGCTTGGGAAAATATTCAGCACTTTGCGCTTACCGGCCAGACTGGCCAGGCTCACATCGCTCAGGTCGCCGGCGACCAGGCTGAAAGCGGGGGCTTGCTGGCCCACCTGTGGCAGTTGACCAGCGACTTCAACCGGGGAACCTTTAAGGGTGACTTGTGCCATTGGAACAATCCTTTTTCAGCGAAATTGGAGACGGTTAACAAGTAAGGGCGCGAACCCACCAAATGGCAAGCCCGCGCCCTCTTGAAGACGGGCAGGGAGAACTGACCAGAAAGTCAGACTACCCTGCTCAGTCATACGGCACATCAATTTTTAGCGAAATAATCCTTGGTCAGTTTGACCACGATCGGGCTCAGCAGTATCAGCGACAGCAGGTTAGGAATCGCCATCAGGCCGTTGAGGGTATCAGCCACCAACCAGGCGAAATCCAGCTGGGCAATCGCACCGAACGGCACCGCTAGCACCCAGAGAATGCGAAACGGCATGATCGACTTGGTGCCAACCATGTATTCCCAGCACTTCTCGCCGAAGTAGCTCCAACCGAGGATGGTGGTGAAAGCAAATACCACCAGAGCAATGGTCAGAATGTAGCCACCGACGCCCGGCATGGCCGACTCAAAGGCCGCCGCCGAGAGTGCCGCACCGCTTTCGCCGCTGGTCCATACACCGGAGGTGATGATCGCCAGACCGGTCATCGAGCAGATGATGATGGTGTCGATAAAGGTCCCGAGCATGCCGATCATCCCCGAACGCACCGGGCTGTTGGTGGTACCGGCCGCTTGCGCGATACCGGCAGTACCCAGGCCTGCTTCGTTGGAAAAGATACCGCGTGCCACACCGAAGCGAATCGCCGCCATAACTGCCGCACCGGCAAAACCACCGGTGGCAGCGGCTGGGCTAAAGGCATAGGTGAAGATCATTTCGAAGGCTGCTGGAATCTCAGAGGCGTTAACCACCAGCACCACGAACGCGGCAATGATGTAGGCCACGCACATAAACGGCACCAGGGTCGCTGCGACCTTACCGATGCGCTTGATACCGCCAAGGATCACCAGGCCAACAAAGACCATGGTGACCAAACCGGTGACCCACAGCGGTACGTTGAAGGTGGTTTGCAGGGCCGCAGCCATGCTGTTGACCTGCACCATGTTGCCGATACCGAAACCAGCAAAGCCGCCGAAGATGGCGAACGCCGTACCCAGCCACAGCCACTTTTTGCCCAGGCCGTTTTTGATCGCGTACATCGGCCCGCCGACGTGCTCGCCGCGCTTGTCCTTCTCACGGTAGTGCACCGCCAGTACCACTTCGCAGTACTTGGTGGCCATGCCGACTAATGCGGTGCACCACATCCAGAACAGTGCGCCCGGGCCACCCAGGAAGATCGCGGTGGCCACACCGGCGATGTTACCGGTACCCACAGTGGCGGCCAGGCAGGTCATCAGCGCCTGGAAGGGGCTGATTTCGCCGCTTTCCTCATCGCCTTTCTTGCGGCCTTGCCACATCAATTTGAAGCCAGCGCCGATCTTGCTCAGCGGCATAAATTTAAGGCGCAGCATGAGGAACAGGCCGGTGCCGAGAATCAGCACCAGCATGGGTGGCCCCCAGACCACGCCATTGAGTTGATTAACCAGGGTGTTAACGAATTCCATGCTCATTTCCTTATTGTTTTAGTGAACGCGAGGTGGGTACCCATCGCTTATCCGATTGCCGGGTAGGCAACGCTGTTAGGCAAACGCGAGCCGGGTTGGTGCGCGGGCAAACAGCGAATCGGGCTATACCAGTCAGCGCAACGGCTGCCCAGTGCTCAGCGGCAGCCAGTATAGGGAGACTGTGATAGTGATTTTCACCGTTTAGATTTCAACGCTCAGACGTTTTGAGCGCGGTGCGCAATTTAAACGCGAATTAACTGGCTTAATCCAGCGTTTGTCCGCACAAACAGCGGCTAAAAATCCCGTCGATAGAACAAATCCAGGGAACTAGCCAGGCCGCTGGCAGCCTCGAGATAGAGCTTGCGGCTCAGTTCATAGCGCAAGGCAATGGTGTTAGCCGGCTCAAACACCCCCACGCCATAGCGCAGGCTCAGGCGCTCAGACAAGTTACCGCTGGCGACCACACTGGTGGTCACCCCGGAACCCTCGGTATCCAACTGGAAATCGCTGATCCCCAAATCTTGCGCCAGGTTGTTGATCAGCGGCGCGCTGCCGGCCATGCCAAGGGCCAGTGCGGCCTGGGCGAGCATATTGTTGTCACCACCGCCCTGCCCCAGCGGACGGCCCATGACCAAATAGGACAGCGCCTGCTCCTGGCTCATCGCCGGCTCGGAAAATACCACTGTGGTCGGTTGCGCCGCATTACCACTGAGGCGTAAGCCGGCGGTGACATCATCAACCTGGCGGATGGCCTCAATATCGAGAAAAGGCTGGTCAATGGGGCCGGCGAACAGCAAGCGCGCACGGCGCACATTCAGGCGCTGACCATAGGCGCGGAAACGCCCTTTATTCAGGCTCAACTCACCGCGCGTGTCCAAGTCATTGCCGATGTGCACACGGCCTTTCAGCTCGGCATTCAAGCCAAAACCACTGAAGGTCAGGCGTTCCTGACCAACCTCGACATCAATATCCATAGCAATAGCCGTGGCCTGCTGCTGCGCACGGTCACGCCCCAGCACATGCGCATCGCTGGAAAGCTGCACGGTTGAGGGCGGCAGCTCGCGGATCTCAATCTTGCCACTGGGAATCAGCACCTTACCCGCCACTGACAACTGCTCATCGCGCAAGCTCAAACGCAGGTCTGGCTCAACCTCCAGCGCTGCATAAGGTTCCACCGCCACCGGCAGCTGGCTACCCCGCAATTGCATGTCTGCGGTTAAACCAGCGGCCCAGTTCAGCTCGCCGTTAAGGCTGCCCTGGCCCTGTTCGCCACTGCGCCAATCACCGTCCAGCCATAATCGTTCGCCCTCAATGCGAGCCTGCAGTTGTAGCTGTTCGATGTTCATGGGCAATTCGCCGCCAGCGATTTCGCCATTGCTGACGCGCAGGTTGCCGTTGATCTGCGGCGCTAACAGACCACCCGACAGCGTGCCGGCGCCATTGAGCTGCCCGGCGATACGCTCAACCATCGGCACAAAGGGCCGAACCAGCGCCAGGTCGAGACCGTTGAGACGGAAACTGCCAGACAGCGGTTTGCTTACCGGACGCGGATCAAGCGTGGCGTCCAGGGCCAGCTCGCCAACAGCTGGGCCACGCAACAGCAGTGAACTGTCGATGCGTTGCGGGCGTATTTGGGTATTCAGGCGCAGGCTGTCATAGGCGAACTCCAGCCACTGTTGCTGATCGCGGACACGCCAGATGCCGCTGCCAGCATCCAGCTGCAGGCGACCATTCGGGCCGCTGGCTGGCAGTTCAAGCTGTAGTTGGCCATTGAGTTGCCCTTGCCAGGTGAAATCCTTGGGTAACCACGGCGCCAGGCTATCCATCGGCAAGTTACTGAGCTGAACGCTTAACTTAGGCTCCGGCAACAGGCGCTGCTCACCGCCGCACAGGCTGGCGTTGCCCGAACGCCAGCAATGCGCGCCGAGGCTAAGCTGGCCGCTGGCCAGGCGCACCAGTGAAGCCGGCTGTTGCAGGCGCCAGTCCTGACCACCACTTTGCACCTGGCCGCGACTGAGGCTGCCGCGCCAGTTGCCCTTGTCAAGTTTGCCGGCCAACGTCAGCTGGCTTTGCACTAAGGGGCCTTGCAGTTGCAACTCAAGGCTTTGCTGGTGCTGATCGCCATTGGCTGTGACATCGAGGCGGCCCAGATCAGTCTCGCCAAGCTGAATGCCCAGGGCCTGCAGGGTTAACTGGCCGCGCTGGGCACGGTTCAGGCGCGCATCGAGGCTGAGCTGTTGCAGACGCTGGTCGGCATAGGCCAAACGCTGACCTTGCAGCTGCAATTGACCTTGTGGCGCTCGCAGGCTGCCGGCCAGGTCCAGCTGGCCGCTGAGCTGGCCCTGCAAACCAGGCCAGAGTTGCCCCAGGCGCGGCATCGCCAACAACAATTGGCCGCTTAGCTGCTCCTGCAAGGCCGCTTTACCGCTGATACGGTTATCACCCAGGCGCACGTCCAACGCACTCAGCTCGCCCTGCTGCAAACCGCCGGCAAATTTTGCCAGCAACGTGGCCGGCTGCCCGCGTAGGCGCCCCTTGAGGTCGATATCGGCGCTGAGTGTGGGCTGCCCATCGAGCAGGCTACCGGCGCTGTTCACCGGGCCGGCCAGGTTGCCCGGCAGCTCGGCCAGCCAATAGGCCGGGTCAAGCTCGCTCAACAGCAAACGTACATCCCAGCTCAGTTGTTCGACAAAACCCAGGCTGACCTGACCTTCGGCGCGGCCCTGCCCGGCTTGCAGGCGCAGTTCGGGTAGATACAGATGCTGCAGGTCGCCACTCAGCGGGCTTTGCAGGCTAAACGCACCGGCTGGGCCATCCAACTCAGCGGCGAAATGCCCCAGATAATTGCCAGACTGATAGGCCAACTCACCCTTCAACGTGCGCAGCGCCACAGGTGGTGCCTCGCTCAGCGGGTAAAGGCGCTGCCAGGGAAAATTCTGCCACGTGAAGCGGCTGTCCAGGCTCAGGCCCTGCTGCCAGTTCAGCTCGCCGCTGAGCTCTACCTGCTGCTCAGGGCTAGCAGTCAGGCTGAGGTTACTGACATCCGCACCGTCAGCCTTGACCACACCCGCCAGCGCCAAAGCCACAGGTCCCTCGACGGCCGGCAAACTGGCACTACCGATAACCTGATAACCCGCCTGCAAATCGCCCTGGGCCGTCAACTCAAGCTGTTCAAGAGTCAGGCTGTTCGGCAGTTCAGCGCTGGCCTTAAAGGCTACGACCTGCAAGCGCAGTTGCGCAGGCAGGTGTTCTGCCAAAGGCTGCAGCCAACCGGCTAATTCGCCCTGCAGGTAACCGCTGCTGCTCGCCCTTAGTTGCAGTCGTTCACGTAACTCGCCGCTGAGTTCAAGGGTTACAGGCCAGGCTTGCTGCTCAGGCGCCGGCAATTGCAGTTGCCCGCTGAGCTGCAAGGGCCAGTTGCCCGTGGTGTGCACCTGCCCTTGCAGCGCCAGGTCGAGGTCAGCGGCGTTCAGGCTGAGGTTATCGAGCTGGATACCTTGCGCCGTCCAGTGCGCAGCCAACTGCAAGGCCCGTAGCTGTTCGACGCCGTTGAGCTGCAGACTGTCGATCTGCACATCACCCAGTTGCAACGCCAGGGGCAGGCTCAGGTCTGGCAGGCTGAATGGCTCGTTGCTGGCCTGCTCATCTGCTGGGAACTCCAAGGTGATCGGCCCACTGTGCAGCTGTTCGATGCACAGCGTCAGGCGCAGCAGGCAGGCAGGCGACCAGACCAGGCTCGGCGAGATCAGCTGCACGCTGTTTTGCCCCTGCTGCCAGCTTAGGTTTGCCGCGCTCCAGCGCCCGGCCAAGCGCCCGTTAAAGCCCTCGACCTGTAACCCCGGCACCTGCGCCAGTAACCAGCGGCTGCCGCCCTGCGTACCCAACAGCAGGCTCAGGCCGCTGCACACAACAAGCAGCCCCCCGAGTAAGCCGTAAAGGCCATAGCGCAACCGGCGCGTCACAGTTCCGGGCCCATGGAAAAGTGCAGGCGGATGCCGCCCTGATCATCCAGCGGGTGCGCCAAGTCGAAACGCAACGGGCCGAGTGGTGAGACCCAACGCACGCCAACGCCCACAGCGCTTTTCAGCGACGGGAGCTGCAACGAATCGAAGGTATTGCCCTGGTCGACAAAACTCGCCAAACGCCAGCGCTCGGTCAGGCTGTATTGGTATTCCACGCTGCTGGTAAACAGGTAGCGACCGCCCACCTTGTCCCCTTGGTTATTTTCCGGTGACAGGCTCTGGTAGTCATAACCGCGCACGCTCTGGTCGCCACCGGCGAAGAAACGCAGCGACGGCGGCACCCGAGCAAAGCCATTGGACTCCGTACCGCCCACTTGCACCCGGCCCAGCAAGCGGTGACGTTTGAATACGGTGGTCAGCCCTTTGAGCTGAACATTGCCGTGCAGCACATTGGCGTCAGACAGCAGCCCTTTAGCTGCCCCAGCCAGGTCCAGCTGCAGACGGTAACCGTGATTGGGGTCGATCTGATTGTCACTCTGCAGGTAGGAGTAGCTGATGCCGGGCATTAACAGCGTGCTGGTACCGGCGTCGTCACCCAGATCGTATTGTTCGTGCCGCCACATAAGCGACACCACCCGCTGCCAACCGCTATCGAGTTTGCTGTGCCATTCCGGGCCGAAGGTCAGCAGGCGGCTGCTGCTGTCGGTATCGGCCAGATCTTCTGCCTGATAGCCACCGGCCACGCGCAATTTATCGGTCAGCGGCGGGTCCAGCGGTATGTCGTACCAAAGGCCGACATTCTGCCGCGGGGCCGACAGCTCGAACTCCGCGCCATAACTGTGCCCCTGCGGGTTGGCCCAGTGCCGGGTCCAGTTACCTTTGCCGCGCGGGCCGACATCAGTGGAAAAACCCACGCCCAGCCCCATGCTGCGGGGTTTACGCACCTGCAGCTGAACCTCGACCGGAATCTGCTCGGCCGCCGCGCTGCTCGGGTTGGCATCCACCTGCACCGACTCAAAATAACCACTGGAGCGCAGCGCCTGATACAACTTGGCAATCAGCGCAGAGTCATAGGGGCTATTAGCCGGGAACGGCACCATGCGTTGCAACAGTTGCTCATCGAAGGGCGCGTCACCAAGAAAACGCACGGCACCGAGCTGGTAGCGCGGGCCACTGTCATAGACCAGCTCGATATCGGCAACCCCGGCATCCGGGTCGATGGTCAGGCGTTGCTGAGTAAAACGCCCGGCAAAAAAGCCATAGCGTGAGGCCTGGTTCTGGATGTCCCGCTTGGCCGCATCGTAACGCCCATGATTAAGCTGCGCGCCGCTGCGCAGTTGCGGGTCATCGGGGGTACGGAAGGCACGCAGCTGCGCCGCTGGGCCCTCCACACGCACCACCACGTCACGCAGCAGCACCGGCGCGCCAGGCTGAACCCGCACGGTCAGTCGCGGCGTGGCACCGTCGCTGATCTCTGTGGTGATCTGCGCCTGGTAGAAGCCCAAGGCCTGGGCAGCTTTTTCCGCCTGGCCCTCGGCCACCCGACGATAACGCTGCAGGGCCTCGGCATCACGCTCACCGAGGCTACCGATATAGCCTTCAATATTGCTTTTCAGCGCACTATTGGCGGGTTCAACGCGCACGCGCAGCTGTGCTTCGGCCAGGGCCGTAGCACTCAGCAAGAGAAGGAAAAGACCAGTAAGGAAGTTAGAAAAAACAGCCATGGAGGCGATGCTAGCACGAGCCAGAGGCCGATTTAGAGCATCTGGCTGCGCTTTAGTGGCGCGGCACGGCATCTTTGCGCCGTGCCGGCATGCCCTCAAGCACTGGCTTTGACGGCCAATTGTGGGCTGGGGTGGAAGAACACGTGCTCAATGACCGGGCCAATGGCAACTTCACCCACCTCTTCATAGCCCTGGCGCTTGTAGAAATCCAGGTAGTGGCCATTGCCAGTATCGAGGACCACCCCCTGTGAACTGGCATCTTCAGCGCACCAGTTGTGCAGCGCTTCGAGCAGTTGCTCACCGAGGTGCTTACCCTGATATTCCGGGTGAATCCCCAACAAAGGCAGCACGTGATACGGGCCGGGCGGCAGGCAGGCAATCACCGCGTCATGGTATTCAAGATAGCGCTTGGTGCAACGAAACCCGGCCGTCAGCAGCATGCGCATGCGCCAGCCCCAACTCTCGGTAATGTCCATGCGCCGCTGCGGCGGTGCGATCAACGCCATGCCAATCAGTCGGTCGTCGATCAGCAGGCCAATGGCCGGTAGCTCTTCGGCAAAATGTTGCTGCACCAGCTCGCGCACCGTGGCACGCACACGCTGGTCATAACCTGGGCGCTCGTCTTCAAACAGGTAAGCGAAAGTGGGGTCATGGCGGTAGGCGTGATAAAGCAGCGAGCGCGCTTCACGGGCATAGCCACTATCGAGCATGCGAACTTCGGCGAGACTGTTGGGCATCTGCTTGACCTCTGCTGTTCTTAGTGTGTTCGGCCTGCAGCCACGTTAGCACCGTGCATCAGCCACCGCCACAGGCTGGCCGCTGGCGCGCGCAATGGGCTAGCATCGCGGTTTTTCCAGAATGCCACCCAGGACAGTCGCCCGTGAAGATCGTCTCTTTCAATATCAACGGCCTGCGTGCCCGCCCACATCAACTGGCCGCGCTGATCGACAAGCACCAACCGGATGTCATTGGCCTGCAGGAAACCAAGGTGGCGGATGAACAGTTCCCAGAAGCCGAGATCCGTAACCTGGGTTACCACGTGCACTACCATGGCCAGAAAGGCCATTACGGCGTTGCCCTGCTGTCGCGCCAGGCGCCGCTGAGCCTGCACAAGGGTTTTCCCGGTGACCCCGAAGACGCCCAACGACGCTTTATCTATGGCACCTTTGCCGACGCCCAGGGCAACCCGGTCACGGTGATGAATGGCTACTTCCCGCAGGGTGAAAGCCGTAACCACCCAACCAAGTTCCCGGCCAAGCAGCGCTTCTATGCGGATTTGCAGAACTTGCTGGTGAGCCAGTTCAACCCGCAGCAAGCCCTGGTGGTGATGGGCGATATCAATATCTCGCCGGAAGACTGCGACATCGGCATTGGTGAGCCAAACCGTCTGCGCTGGCTGAAAAGCGGCAAGTGCAGCTTCCTCCCGGAAGAGCGTGAATGGCTAGCCACCTTGAAGAACTGGGGCCTGGTGGATAGCTTCCGTCATCTCAACCCGGCGGTGAATGACCGTTTCAGCTGGTTTGATTACCGCAGCCGCGGTTTCGAGGACGAGCCCAAGCGCGGCTTGCGTATCGACGTGATTCTCGCCTCAACGGGTTTGCAGGGGCGAATCAAGGATGCCGGTGTCGACTACGACTTGCGCGGCATGGAAAAACCCTCGGATCACGCCCCAATCTGGCTCGAATTGAGCGAATAAACCCGGCGCTAGAGCGCTCACATCGAAAAGTGACTGTCATATTGCAGTCACGTATTTGTCTTATCGTCGCGGCACTTTCACTCACCCATACAAGGTGTTTGTCGCATGCCGCGCACCCATTCCGCTTCTGATCGTGAAACCTGGATTCGCACCATCAGTTTTCTGTTACTCGGCTCAATCTGCTACGCCCTGCCCTGGTCAGTATTCGCCGCCCTGCCCAATGTCGCTGATAACAACAGCGTGTTGCGCATTCAGGGTTCCAACACCATTGGCGCCAAGCTCGGCCCGGCGCTGGTCAAAGGCCTGTTTGAAGAGCAAGGGTTAAGCGCCATTCGCATTGAAGCCGGCGCGGCGGAGAATGAGCAGCGCATCACTGGCACGCATCCCGATGGCCGTAGCATCAGCATTGAGGTCGCAGCCCATGGCTCGGGCACCGGTTTCACTGCATTGGCCGATGGCAGTGCTGAGCTGGCGGCCTCATCACGGCCCATCAAGGACAGCGAAGCCACCAATCTGCTTGCCCTTGGCGACCTGAAAAGCGCCAGTGCTGAACAGATCATCGCCCTCGATGGCCTGGCCATCATCCTGCACCCGGGCAACCCCCTCTCCGCATTAAACACCTTGCAGCTGGCACAGATTTTTGCCGGTGAAATCACCAACTGGGCGCAGCTGGGCGCACCCGCAGGCGAAATCAATATTTATGCGCGTGATGACAAATCCGGCACCTATGACACCTTTAAAGAGCTGGTGCTGAGCGCCAATGGCAAAGCCCTGGCCAGTAACGCCAAGCGCTTTGAATCCAGCGAGAAACTCTCCGATGCGGTCAGCCAAGACCGTAACGGTATCGGCTTTATCGGCCTGCCTTATATCCGCCAGGCCAAGGCCCTAGCCATCGCGGCCGGCGACTCGCAACCCATGCTGCCCAGCCTGACCTTGATTGCCACCGAGGATTACCCGCTGTCGCGCCGGCTGTTTCTGTATAACCAGCCCGCGCTGAACAACCCCTGGGCCCGTGCCCTAGTGCAGTTTGCCCATAGCCCGCGCGGCCAGGCGATTGTCGAGCAGAGTGGGTTTATCGCGCAGACCGTACAGGCGGTGAACATCCCCGCGCATGCACACATGCCCGCCAGCTATCTGGACCTGGCGCAAAACGCCCAACGCCTATCGGTGAATTTTCGCTTTCAGGAAGGCAGCGCCAGCCTCGACAACAAGGCGCGGCGCGATCTGAACCGGCTACTGGCTTACCTGCAGGCGCAAAACAAGCTCAAGGGCAACGTGGTACTGGTGGGGTTCGGTGACGCCAAAGCGGACCCGGCCCGCGCCGAGTTGCTGTCAAAGTTACGCGCCATGGCAGTACGCCGTGAGCTAAGCAAAGGCGGAGTCGTGTTCCGCGACATCATCGGCCTCGGTGATGAGCTGCCAGTGGCCACCAACAGCGTGGACGAAGGCAGAATCAAGAATCGCCGGGTAGAAGTCTGGGTCTACTGACAGCTAGCTGACTGGTTTAGATCAGCGTTAAACCCACAACGCACAAGGCCCGCAATTGCGGGCCTTGTACTGTGTTGTTGAAGCGCCTTAACGGCTGGCTTTCATCACATCCTTGGACACGTACTTACCGATCTCAAACTTGCCAATGGCCGCACGGTGCACTTCGTCCGGGCCGTCGGCCAGGCGCAGTGTGCGCTGCATGGCGTACCAGTAGGCCAGCGGGAAGTCGTTGGAGACCCCGGCACCGCCATGCATCTGGATCGCGCGGTCGATCACCTTAAGCGCGACGTTGGGCGCCACTACCTTGATCTGGGCGATTTCACTGGCGGCAATCTTGTTGCCCACGGTGTCCATCATGTACGCCGCGTTCAGGGTCAACAGGCGGGCCATATTGATTTCCATACGCGAGTCGGCGATGTGATCGATATTGCCACCCAAACGCGCCAGCGGTTTGCCGAAGGCAGTACGGCTGATCGAGCGCTCACACATCAGTTTCAGCGCGCGCTCGGCCATGCCAATGGAGCGCATGCAGTGGTGAATGCGGCCTGGGCCAAGGCGACCCTGAGCGATCTCAAAACCACGACCCTCGCCGAGCAGGACGTTCTCATAAGGCACGCGGACGTTTTCGAACAGCACTTCGGCGTGGCCGTGCGGTGCATCGTCGTAACCGAATACTGGCAGCGGGCGCAGTACTTTCACCCCCGGCGCATCCATCGGCACCAGAATCATCGAGTGCTGCGCATGGCGCGGGCCATCCGGGTTGGTCAGACCCATAAAGATCATGATTTTGCAGCGCGGATCGCACGCACCGGAAGTCCACCACTTGCGGCCGTTGATCACCCACTCATCGCCCTGGCGCACCGCACTGGCTTGCATATTGGTGGCATCGGATGAAGCCACACCAGGCTCGGTCATGGCGAAAGCCGAACGGATAGTGCCGTCCAGCAGCGGCTTGAGCCACTGCTCCTTCTGCGCGTCATTGGCGTAGCGCACCAGCACTTCCATATTGCCGGTGTCCGGCGCGGCGCAGTTGAACGGCTCAGGACCAATCAACGAACTGCCCATGATCTCGGCCAGGGGCGCATATTCGGTATTGGTCAGCCCTGCACCCAGCTCAGAGTCCGGCAGAAACAGGTTCCACAACCCTTCGGCTTTGGCTTTGGCCTTGAGCTCCTCCATGATCGCGGTGGGCTGCCAGCGGTCGCCTTGATTGACCTGCTGCTCAAACACGGCTTCTGCTGGATAGACATGGCTCTCCATAAACGCGGTGACGCGTTCACGCAGTTGCTGAACCTTTGGGGAGTAGGCGAAATCCATGATGGCTACCTTCTGACGCTGATTTTTAGGGAATGAGGTGAGGTGGAAATGATGCTAGAGCAGGGATTAAGATTTATCTAATCTATTCTCAGCGTGTATAAACATTCATCACCGATATATGATCCACCCATAACAACAACCTGCGGAGCGCGCGCGTCATGAATCTCAACAAGGTCGACCTCAACCTCTTTGTCGTCTTCGATGCCATCTACACCGAGGCCAACCTGACCCGCGCCGGGCAGATTGTCGGCATTACCCAGCCCGCTGTGTCCAATGCCCTGGCGCGCCTGCGCGAAACCTTCAACGACCCGCTGTTTGTGCGCACCGCCCAGGGCATGGTGCCCACGCCCATGGCGCAGAACATCATCGGCCCGGTTCGCAACGCCCTGCAGCAACTGCGCATCTCTGTGCAAGAAAGTCGCATCTTCAATCCGGCCCAGGCCAACAAAACCTTCCGCATCAGCATGACCGACCTCACCGAAGCGATCATCCTGCCGCCGTTATTCCAGCGTCTGCGGCGAATGGCGCCGAATGTAAATATCGAGAGCATGCTCGCGCGACGCCGCGAAACCACCAAGGAACTGGCCGCTGGCCGCCTGGATTTCGCCGTGGATGCGCCGCTCAACACCGACCCTCAGGTGCGCCACGTTAAGCTGATGGAAGACCGCTACGTCTGTGCCATGCGCCGTGGGCATCCCATGGCCAAAGACAAAATCAGCCTCGATGAGTACATGGGCCTGCCCCATATCCATATTTCCACCCGGCGCAATGGCCTTGGCCATGTTGACCTGGCCCTAGGCCGCCTGGGCGTCCAGCGCAAGATCGCACTGCGCTCACAGCACTACCTGATGGCCTCAACCGTGTTGCAAACCACCGACATGGTTATGACAGTGCCCAAGCGCTTCGTCACACGTAACGACCTGCATTGTGTTGAGTTACCAGTCAAAGACATGCAGCCCGTGGAAACCCACCTGTACTGGCACGAAAGCACCGACCAAGACCCGGCCAACCGCTGGATGCGCGAGCAGATCATCGAGATATCCCAGCAGGCCGTAGCCCTGGAAAAGAAAAACGAGAAGGCCCAGGCCTGACGCCTTCGGATAAAGAGCGCTTGCCACTCCAGGCTCTGTTTATTTGCGCCCAAGACCGTTAGCCAACCCCACAGCCAAACTGGTTTGCGCCAATTGGCCGGGGTTGTGCGTGTTTATGAATGAGCGCAGCTGCAATGGCTGCGGTAATCCATACCTCCTAACTTTTCTAGATAAACACCGTAAAGCACTGTCAGCCAACGACTTTTAAGCTATAAAAAATACCAACTCAGTTATCGCTCGTTGCGGCCTAGTCGGCATTGCCTGGGCGCCAGTTGACTACAGCGCCAGCCAGGCTTACGTTAACGTAAAGGTAAGCAAGAGCCAACGCCTATGTCCGTCGTCACCTACTCCATTTCAGAACTGGCCCGCGAGCTGGATATCACCACCCGCGCCATTCGTTTTTATGAAGAGCAGCAGATGCTCAGCCCCGAACGCCGTGGCCAGGAGCGCATTTACAGCGCCAAAGACAAAGTCGCCCTCAAGCTCATTCTGCGCGGCAAGCGCATCGGTTTCTCCCTGGCCGAGTGCAGGGAGCTGATCGAGCTGTACGACCCCGTACATGGCAATCACAAACAGTTGCACACCTTTATGGCCAAGATTGCCGAGCGCCGCACCCAGCTCGAGCAACAGCTGCTGGACATTGAACAGATGCAGCTAGAGCTGGATACCGCCGAAGAACGCTGCCTAGCTGCTTTGGCTGAAACCGATAAAAAACAATCGATTACCTCCTAAACCTAATAATAAATCTTATAGGTGGAACCATGAGCTACCCCTCTCTCAACTTCGCCCTCGGCGACACCATCGACATGTTGCGCGAACAGACCCAGGCCTTTGTAGCGGCCGAACTGGCCCCGCGCGCAGCGGCCATCGACAGCGACAATCAGTTCCCGGCGGACATGTGGAAGAAGTTCGGCGACATGGGCCTGCTTGGAATCACCGTTGAGGAAGAATACGGCGGCTCCGGCCTGGGCTACCTGGCCCACGTCATCGCCATGGAAGAGATCAGCCGTGGCTCGGCCTCGGTCGCCCTCTCCTACGGCGCGCACTCCAACCTCTGCGTCAACCAGATCAAACGCAACGGCACGCCTGAGCAGAAGGCCAAGTACCTGCCCAAGCTGGTGTCCGGCGAGCACATCGGCGCGCTGGCGATGAGCGAGCCAAATGCCGGCTCCGACGTAGTCAGCATGAAGCTGCGCGCCGACAAACAAGGCGATCGCTACGTGCTCAACGGCAGCAAAACCTGGATCACCAACGGCCCCGACGCCAATACCTATGTGATTTACGCCAAGACTGACCTAGACAAAGGTGCGCACGGTATCAGCGCCTTTATCGTCGAGCGCGACTGGAAGGGTTTCAACCGTGGCAGCAAATTCGACAAGCTCGGTATGCGTGGTTCCAACACCTGCGAGCTGTTCTTCGACAACGTCGAAGTGCCGGAGGAGAACGTGCTCGGCCAGCTTAACGGCGGCGTGCGCGTATTAATGAGTGGCCTAGATTACGAACGTGTGGTGCTCTCCGGCGGCCCAACCGGGATCATGCAGGCCTGCATGGACGTGATCGTGCCGTACATCCATGACCGCAAACAGTTCGGCCAGAGCATCGGCGAATTCCAGCTGATCCAGGGCAAGGTGGCCGATATGTACACCCAGCTCAACGCCAGCCGCGCCTACCTGTATGCCGTGGCCCAGGCCTGCGACCGTGGCGAAACCACGCGCAAGGACGCCGCCGGGGTCATCCTTTACAGCGCCGAGCGCGCCACCCAGATGGCCCTCGACGCCATCCAGATTCTCGGCGGCAACGGCTATATCAACGAATACCCCACCGGCCGTTTGCTGCGTGACGCCAAGCTGTATGAAATCGGCGCGGGCACCAGCGAGATCCGCCGCATGCTGATCGGCCGCGAGCTATTCAACGAAACCAAATAAGCCAAACCGTAGGATGGGTTGAGCAGAGCGATACCCATCAAGCGCTAGCCAGCACACCGGAGCCAACTCAATGGCCATCCTGCACACCCAGATCAACACCCGTTCACCGGAGTTCGCCGCCAATAGTGCGGCAATGCTTACCCAGGTAAACGACCTGCGCGCCCTGCTCGCCCGTATTCACGAAGGCGGCGGCGCCAAGGCGCAGGAGCGTCACACCTCGCGCGGCAAGTTGCTGCCACGCGAACGCATTAACCGCTTGCTGGATATCGGCTCGCCGTTCCTCGAAATCGGCCAGCTGGCTGCCTATGAGGTCTACGGTGAAGATGTACCGGCGGCTGGCGTGGTGGCTGGCATCGGCCGGATCGAAGGTGTTGAGTGCATGATCGTGGCCAACGACGCCACGGTAAAAGGCGGCAGCTACTACCCGCTGACCGTAAAAAAGCACCTGCGCGCGCAAACCATCGCCCAACAGAACCGCCTGCCCTGCATCTACCTGGTGGACTCCGGCGGGGCCAACTTGCCGCGTCAGGATGAGGTGTTCCCGGATCGTGAGCACTTCGGCCGGATCTTCTTCAACCAGGCCAATATGTCGGCCATGGGCATCCCGCAAATCGCCGTGGTCATGGGCTCCTGCACCGCCGGCGGTGCCTACGTGCCTGCCATGGCTGACGAAGCGATCATGGTGCGCAACCAGGCGACCATCTTCCTCGCCGGCCCGCCGCTGGTTAAAGCCGCCACCGGTGAGGTGGTCAGTGCTGAAGACCTTGGCGGCGCCGATGTGCACTGCAAAACCAGTGGTGTGGCTGACCATTACGCCGATAACGATGAGCACGCCCTGGCCCTGGCCCGCCGCTCAATTGCCAATCTAAATTGGCGCAAGCTCGGCGTGCTGAATAACCGTGCGCCAATCAATCCGCTGTACAGCAGCGAAGAGTTATACGGGGTGATTCCGGCGGACGCCAAACAACCCTTCGATGTGCGTGAAGTGATTGCCCGCACCGTCGATGGCAGCGTATTTGATGAATTCAAAGCGCTATTTGGCGCGACGCTGGTGTGCGGCTTTGCGCATATTCACGGCTACCCGGTAGCGATCCTCGCCAATAACGGCATCCTGTTTGCCGAGTCGGCGCAAAAAGGCGCGCACTTTATCGAACTGGCCTGCCAGCGCGGTATTCCGCTGCTGTTTCTGCAGAACATCACGGGTTTTATGGTCGGGCAGAAGTACGAAGCCGGCGGCATCGCCAAACATGGCGCCAAGTTGGTCAACGCTGTGGCCTGCGCCAAGGTGCCGAAGTTCACCGTGATCATCGGCGGTAGCTTCGGCGCCGGTAACTACGGCATGTGTGGCCGTGCCTTTGAGCCGCGCTTCCTGTGGATGTGGCCGAACGCGCGGATTGGCGTGATGGGCGCCGAACAGGCCGCCGGTGTGCTGGTGCAGGTTAAGCACGAACAGGCCGCCCGCGCCGGGCAGAGTTTCTCCGCCGAGGATGAAGCGGCGCTTAAGCAGCCCATCCTCGAACAGTACGAGCGTCAAGGGCACCCCTACTACTCGAGTGCTCGCTTGTGGGATGACGGCGTGATCGACCCGGCGCAAACCCGCGATGTACTGGGCCTGGCGCTGTCCGCCAGTCTTAACGCGCCAATTGAGCCGACTCAGTTCGGCATATTCCGTATGTGACCGTAGGGTGGATGACGCTTCACCCATCCACCGGCGATGGTGGAAGAAAAAGCGTCTTCCACCCTACATGAGGGTAGATTGATGACCGACTTCAACACCATCCAGCTTGAAACCGACCCACGTGGTTTTGCCACGCTTTGGCTCAATCGCGCCGATAAGAACAACGCCTTTAACGCCGAGATGATCCGCGAGCTGATCCTCGCCCTCGACGCGGTGATGGCCGATAAAAGCCTGCGCTTTCTGCTGCTGCGCGGACGCGGCAAGCACTTCAGCGCCGGTGCGGATCTGGCCTGGATGCAGCACGCGGCGACCCTGGACTACACCGCCAACCTGGCCGACTCGCGCGAGTTGGCCGAGCTGATGCACAACCTCTACCAGCTGAAAATCCCGACCCTGGCCGTGGTGCAAGGTGCGGCTTTTGGCGGAGCGCTGGGTTTGATCAGCTGTTGCGACATGACCATCGGCGCCAGCGACGCGCAGCTGTGTCTGTCGGAAGTTCGCATCGGTCTAGCACCCGCAGTCATCAGCCCCTTCGTGGTGCAGGCGATTGGTGAGCGTGCGGCGCGGCGCTATGCACTGACCGCCGAGCGCTTTAGTGGGGAACGCGCGCAGGAGCTGGGCTTGTTTGCCGAGAGCTATCCAGTTGCCGAACTCGACGCTCAGGTAGAAAACTGGATCAACACCCTGCTGTTCAACAGTCCACAGGCCATGCAGGCCAGCAAAGACCTGCTGCGCGAAGTCGGCAGCGGCGTGCTGACTCCGGCCCTGCGCCGCTATACCGAAAACGCCATCGCCCGTATTCGCGTCAGCCCCGAAGGCCAGGAAGGTTTGCGTGCCTTTCTGGATAAACGCAAGCCCGCCTGGCAGGAGCCACAAGCATGAGCCTTAAGCCTATCGACACTTTGCTGGTGGCAAACCGTGGCGAGATCGCCTGCCGAGTAATGCGCACAGCCAAAGCCATGGGCATCCAGACCGTGGCAGTGCACAGCACCATCGACGCCAACGCGCGCCACGTGCGCGAAGCTGATCTGGCGGTAAATCTGGGCGGTGCCAAGCCGGCGGACAGTTACCTGCGTATTGACGCACTGATCGCTGCTGCCAAGGCCAGCGGTGCCCAAGCGATTCACCCCGGTTACGGCTTTCTCTCGGAAAACGCCGGTTTTGCCCGCGCTATCGAACAAGCCGGGCTGATCTTCCTCGGCCCGCCCGCCTCGGCCATCGATGCCATGGGCAGTAAATCCGCCGCTAAAGCACTGATGGAGGCCGCCGGCGTACCCCTGGTGCCGGGCTATCACGGCGAGGCGCAAGATGCGCAAACCTTCTGCGACGCGGCCAAGCAGATCGGCTATCCGGTACTGCTCAAAGCCACGGCGGGTGGTGGCGGCAAGGGCATGAAGGTGGTCGAGCGCGAGAGCGAACTGGCCGAAGCCCTGGCCAGCGCCCAGCGCGAAGCGCAATCGTCGTTCGGCGACTCGCGCATGTTGGTGGAGAAATACGTCCTCAAGCCACGCCATGTGGAAATCCAGGTGTTCGCCGACCAACACGGCAACTGCCTGTACCTGAATGAGCGCGACTGCTCGATCCAGCGTCGCCACCAGAAGGTCGTCGAAGAAGCTCCTGCGCCTGGGCTGTCAACAGAACTGCGCCGCGCCATGGGTGAGGCTGCAGTCAAGGCGGCCCAAGCCATCGGCTATGTCGGCGCTGGTACCGTGGAGTTTCTGCTGGATGAGCGCGGCGACTTCTTCTTTATGGAGATGAACACCCGCCTGCAGGTCGAGCATCCGGTCACCGAGCTGATTACCGGCCTGGACCTAGTGGCCTGGCAGATCCGCGTGGCCCGTGGTGAAGCGCTGCCGATTACTCAGGAACAGGTGCCACTGATTGGTCACGCCATCGAAGTGCGGCTGTACGCGGAAGACCCGGACAACGACTTCTTGCCTGCCACCGGCACCCTGGCGCTGTACCGCGAAGCCGCCGCGGGCCCAGGCCGCCGTGTTGATAGCGGGGTCAGCGAAGGCGATGAAGTCTCACCCTTCTATGACCCCATGCTCGGCAAGCTGATTGCCTGGGGCGAGAACCGCGAAGAGGCGCGCCTGCGCCTGCTGGCCATGCTCAAGGAAACCTGCGTGGGCGGCGTCAGAACCAACCTGGCGTTCCTGCAACGTGTGCTGGCCCATCCGGCCTTTGCCAATGCCGAGCTGGATACCGGCTTTATTCCGCGCCATGAAGCACAGCTCCTACCACCGGCAAGCGAATTACCGGCTGAGTTCTGGCAACTAGCCGCCGAAGCCTTTGTGCAGAGCGAAGCGCCGCAGCAGCGCCACGACGACTACCACTCCCCCTGGTCACGCACTCATGGCTTGCGCCTGGGTTTACCGGCCGAAGCTGACGTGCACTTGGCCTGCCAGAGCGAGTGCCAGGTAATCCGTCTGCGCCACACAGCGACGTCCACCCTACAGTTGCAAGGCGAAACGTTGTCGGTAGAGCGCGACGGCCTGCGCCAACAACATCTGGCGATTCGCCGCAGCGATACCCTCTACCTGCACTATGCCGGCGAGCTGCGCAGCATCCAGCGTGTCGACCCGATTGCCGAAGTCGAAGCCAGCCATCAGCATCACGGCGCCCTGACGGCACCGATGAACGGCAGCATCGTGCGCGTGCTGGTCGAGGCCGGCCAGCGGGTCGAGGCCGGCACTGCCCTGGTGGTGCTGGAGGCAATGAAAATGGAACACAGCATCCGCGCAGCGCATGCCGGTACGGTCAAGGCACTGTATTGCGGCGAGGGTGAGATGGTGAGTGAAGGCACCGTGTTGGTGGAACTGGAAGAAGCCAACGCGTAGGGTTGAAACCCCCGCAGCGTGTTCATCCAAATGGGTGAATGGAAAAAGCGCCATCCACCCTACAGAGCATGGCATGTAGGGCGGACATCGCTGTTTATGTCCACCTGAAAATACACGGCGAAGGGTCATGGTGGATGGAAAAGCGCCATCCACCCTACGGAGAAGATGCATGAACCTACCCAAACAGGTGCGCCTGGTCGAAGTCGGCCCGCGCGACGGTTTGCAGAATGAAAAACAGCCGATCAGCGTGGCCGACAAGGTGCGCCTGGTCGATGACTTGTCGGCCGCAGGCCTCAGCTATATCGAGGTGGGCAGCTTCGTTTCGCCCAAGTGGGTGCCACAGATGGCCGGCAGCGCCGAGGTATTTGCGCAGATTCAGCAACTGCCGGGCATCACCTACGCCGCCCTTGCCCCCAATCTGAAGGGCTTTGAAGGTGCGCTGCAAGCGGGTGTACGCGAAGTCGCAGTATTTGCCGCAGCCTCGGAAGCCTTCTCGCAGAAGAATATCAACTGCTCAGTCAACGAGAGCCTGGAGCGTTTCGTGCCGGTAATGGACGCCGCCAAACAGCATGGCATCCGCGTGCGCGGTTATGTGTCCTGCGTGTTGGGCTGCCCGTATGACGGCTTTGTACCGCCCGAGCAGGTCGCCAGCGTGGCCCGTGAGCTGTACGCCATGGGCTGCTATGAGGTTTCCCTGGGTGACACCATCGGGGCAGGCACTGCTGGCGACACCCGCAAGCTGTTCGAGGTCGTTGGTCGCGATATTCCCAGAGACAAATTAGCCGGGCACTTCCACGACACCTACGGCCAGGCGCTGGCGAATATCTACGCCAGCCTGCTGGAAGGCATCAGCGTGTTCGACAGCTCGGTCGCGGGTCTCGGCGGTTGCCCGTACGCCAAAGGCGCCACCGGCAATGTCGCGACCGAAGACGTGCTGTACCTGCTCCAGGGCTTGGGTATTGAAACCGGCATCGACATGGGCCGACTGATCGCCGCCGGCCAGCGTATTTGCGCAGTGCTGGACAAGCCCAACGGCTCGCGGGTGGCACGGGCCAAGCTGGCCAATGCCTAGCGGCAGGCCGTGCGTAAGGTTTTGTTTACGCACTGTAAAGCACACGCCTCAGGCTAACGGCCTTTTGCCTGAGGGCGGTGCAAAGTGACTACAGCTACAGCTGAGACTGATCAAAACGGCGCCGCAACTGCTCGACGCAAGCCCGCCATCAGTCAGTAGGCTTGCCGCACCAGCCGAGCATCATTGTCGGCATAACAAGAATGATGAGGAAGCACGATGCAACAGCCCCTGTGGACGCCTTCTGCCGAACGTATTGCGGCGACACGAATGGACAGCTTTCGCCGCTTCGTCAATCAGCGTCACAGCCTGCAACTGGCCGACTACCCCGCCCTGCACGCCTGGAGCGTGGCGCAGCGTGAAGCCTTCTGGCAGGCAGTGGTCAAGTTCTTCGATATCCGTTTTAGCGCCGAGCCGCAGGCTGTACTGCAAGAAGGCCGGGCCATGCCCAGTGCGCACTGGTTCCCTGGCGCAACGCTGAATTTTGCCGAACACCTGCTGCGCCGCCGTGATAATCACCCAGCCCTGATCGCCATTGGCGAATACGGCTTGCGCGAGCAACTGAGCTATGCCGAGCTGGCCGCCCATGTTGCCGGCTTGCAGCGCAGCCTGCGTGAAGCTGGCGTGGGGATCGGCGACCGGGTGGCCGCCTTTATGCCTAACACCTGGCAAACCCTGGTCGGCATGCTCGCCTGCACCAGCCTGGGCGCCACCTGGTCGAGTTGCTCGCCGGACTTCGGCACCCAGGGTGTCATCGACCGTTTCGGCCAGATCGAGCCCAAAGTGCTGATCGCCGCAGCCGGATACCGCTACGCCGGCAAAAATCTCGATCTGACCGCCAAGCTCAATGAAATCCTCGAACGCCTGCCTTCGCTTGAGCAGCTGATTGTAGTGCCCTACTCCAATACCCAGGCCAAAGCCGCCGACTTCCACTCGGCGGCCAAGGTGGCGCTGTGGCAGGACTTCTACCAGGCCGGCGGCGAACCCGAATTCACCCAGGTTCCGTTCGATCACCCGCTGTATATCCTCTACTCCAGCGGCACCACCGGCGTGCCCAAGTGCATCGTGCATGGCGCCGGCGGCACCCTGCTGCAGCACGTCAAGGAACTCGGCTTGCACACCGATCTGCAGGCCGATGACACGCTGTTCTACTACACCACCTGCGGCTGGATGATGTGGAACTGGCTGGTCTCGGGCCTGGCCTTGGGTGCGACCCTGGTGCTGTTCGA
The DNA here is from genome assembly GCA_018816095.1 of Gammaproteobacteria bacterium. Taxonomy (GTDB): domain Bacteria; phylum Pseudomonadota; class Gammaproteobacteria; order Pseudomonadales; family Pseudomonadaceae; genus Aquipseudomonas; species Aquipseudomonas spirodelae. Next base: position 95,789 of record JAHIWP010000072.1, on the reverse strand, counting down.
CGGCTCACCGTTCCACCCTGGAGCCGAGCGTCTGATCGACCTGATCGATGCGGAAAACATCAGCCTCTTCGGCACCAGCGCCAAGTTCCTCGCCGCCCTGGAAAAAGCCGGTGCCAAGCCGGGCAGCACGCACAGACTGCAACGGCTTAAGGCGATTCTCTCGACCGGCTCGCCGCTGTCCCATGAGAGCTTCGAGTACGTCTACCGCGAGATCAAAGCCGATATCTGCCTGTCCTCGATCTCCGGCGGCACCGATATCGTCTCCTGCTTTGCCCTGGGCAACCCGGTGCTGCCGGTGTGGCGCGGCGAATTGCAGTGCAAGGGTTTAGGCATGGACGTGCAAGTGTGGAATGACGCCGGCCAGCCGGTGACAGGCGAAAAAGGCGAGCTGGCTTGCGCGCAGCACTTCCCGTGCATGCCGATTGGCTTCTGGAAGGACGCCGATGGCAGCAAGTTCCAGGCGGCCTACTTCGACACCTTCCCCGGTATCTGGGCCCACGGCGACTACGCCGAGATTACCGAGCACGGCGGGCTGGTGATCCATGGCCGCTCCGATGCAGTGCTGAATCCCGGTGGCGTGCGGATCGGCACCGCCGAGATCTACCGCCAGGTGGAAAAGGTCGAAGCCGTGCTGGAATCCATCGCCATCGGCCAGGAGTGGGACGACGACGTGCGCGTGGTGCTGTTTGTCCGTCTGCGTGAAGGCGTACAACTTGACGATGCCCTGCAAGCGCAGATTCGCCAGGTAATCCGCGCCAACACCACAGCGCGTCATGTACCGGCGAAGATCATTGCCGTGGCGGATATCCCGCGCACCATCAGCGGCAAGATAGTCGAGCTGGCGGTGCGCAATGTGGTGCACGGCAAACCGGTGAAAAACACCGACGCCCTGGCCAACCCACTGGCGCTGGAGTTGTACCGCGACCTGCCACAGCTCAAAGCCTAGCCAGCAACTGAGCACACGTTGAGCTGAGCCGAATAAACCGCGTATTCGGCTCAACAACGCCCCCGACGGACCTCGCAGACGTCACTGTCGACGCGTTGACCTTCGCCCCCCCCCACGCTGACCTGCTTGGCGAGCGCATAAAGGTCGCGCTCGCCAAAGCGCCCTAAAACCTTGGTCGTACTGACTCGGCACCTTTGCAGCACAGACGCGCCGACAAGCCGTTGCTAGCGTGGATTCTCTCCTGCGCCACCACGCGTAGACACCACAGAAGGTAACCGACCATGCTTCACGCCCCCGCTTCTTACCGTCAATATGCGGCTGGCCTGGCCATCGCGCTGTGCTGCTCGAACCCCGCCGCAGGGGCCTCGCAAGAGCAAATCGCCCGCGAAATGATCCAGGTGCTGGAAGCCTATGCGGTATACAAAATGGGGGACTTCGACGAAGCCTACAGCCGTTACCTGACGCTGGCCGAAGCCGGCAACCGGCAAGGCATGCTGAATGTCGGCAATATGCACGCGGCGGGCCTGGCGGTGCCACAAAACCATGAGACGGCGTTGCGCTGGTATCGACGCGCGGCGGATACAGGCGATGCCATCGGCATGTACGAGGTCGGCCGGGCCTATGCCGAAGGCTTGGGCGTCCCGCCGGATGCGGCCAAGGCTGCCGAGTGGTACCAGCGCGCGGCCGAATTGGATAACAGCTCCGCACAATGGGCGCTGGGTAAAAACCTCTACGCGCAAGGCAACCGGCTGGCCGGCCTGAGCTGGATTCGCACCGCCGCCCGGCAAGGCGATAATCCGGCCGCCACGCAGTTTCTCAGCCGCATCGAAGGCCACAACCCAGGCGGCACGACACCCAGCGCGGCACAACGCGCCGCCGTACTCGACACCCTGGCGGCTGCCGACAGCGCCGCACAACGACGAGATGCCCAGGGCATCGTCAGCGGGCTCAGCCCCCAGGCGCAGATCCGCGTGCGCCTGCCCGGCGGCGCCTGGGACAGCCTCAGCAAAGCGCAACTGGCGGCGCTCTGGCAGGCCACCTTCGACCGCGTAGAAGGCTACGAGTCTCAGCGCTCGGAGCCGGAGCTGTTGACGGCCGAAGGGCGCATCATGGCCTTCTCGACCATCACCGAGCACCTGCAAGCACCCGGCGCTACCCAGGTATTGGAAATCCATGAAAACGCCACATTGCAGCTCGTCGCAGGCAAAGCACTGATCCACAGCTTGCGCCTGGACATACGCCGCCAGGGCGAATGAACCGCCGCGCTCGCCTGGGGCTAGCGGCCACCTGCGGCGATGTGGATGATGGGCTAGACCTGCCCCCGCGGAGCAACATCGGTATGCAATGGAATCCAGCTCGTTGTCGCGGACTACCTGCGCTCAAAGGCAGCTCTTCGGTTTCTTTTGATGTGATGACAGCGGGCGCGAAAAGCGTCCTGTAAGGGCATATAAGGCTGTGGCCAAGCGCTAGCCCGGATTGCCTTGCGCTGATCCGGGCCTGGCCTTCGCTCAAATTCCTTGGCGGCCCGGGTCTTCCGCCTGCTCGTCTGTCTCCAGCTCTTCGAGCTTCAGTTCCAAGCCCCAATCGCCGGTGGCGGCGACCTTGGCCGGCGCGGTCACAACGGCAGCGGGTGCCGCCGGTACTGGAGTCGGCGTGGATGGATTGTCGCGATAGAGTTTGAGCTTGAGCCGTACGTTGTTCGCCGAATCGGCGTTTTTCACGGCTTCTTCTTCGTCGATGGAGCCGTCATTGACCAAATCGATCAGCGCCTGATCGAAGGTCTGCATGCCGAGGTTCTTCGACTTCTCCATGATCTCCTTGATTTCGGAAAACTCGTTGCGTTTGATCAGGTCGCGGATGGTCGGCGTGCCGAGCAGCACCTCGACCGCAGCGCGGCGTTTGCCATCGGTGGTTTTCACCAGACGCTGGGAAACGAAGGCCTTGAGGTTATTGCCCAGGTCGTTGAGCAACTGCGGCCGGCGGTCTTCGGGGAAGAAGTTGATGATGCGGTCCAGCGCCTGGTTGGCGTTGTTGGCGTGCAAGGTCGAGATCGCCAAGTGGCCGGTGTCGGCAAAGGCCAGCGCATGCTCCATGGTCTCGCGGTCACGAATCTCACCGATCAGAATCACGTCCGGCGCCTGACGCAGGGTATTTTTCAGCGCGGCATGGAAGCTGCGGGTATCCACCCCCACCTCACGCTGATTGATGATCGATTTCTTGTGCTTGTGCACGTACTCCACTGGGTCTTCGATGGTGATGATATGGCCGCCGCTATTGCGGTTGCGGTAGTCAATCAGCGCCGCCAGGGAGGTCGACTTGCCCGAGCCGGTGCCACCGACAAACAACACCAGCCCGCGTTTTTCCATCACGGTCTTGAGCAGCACTTCCGGCAGTTTGAGGTCTTCAAAGCGCGGGATATCCATCTTGATATTGCGCGCGACAATCGACACTTCGTTACGCTGCTTGAAGATATTGATGCGAAAGCGCCCGACGCTGGCAATCGAGATGGCCAGGTTCATTTCCAGCTCACGCTCGAACTCCTCGCGCTGCGCGCTATCCATCACCGAGGCGGCGATGTCAGCCACCTCACCGGCCTTTAGCGGCTCGGCACTGAGCGCCTTGAGCACGCCGTTGAACTTGGCACAGGGCGGTGCCCCGGTAGAAAGGTAAAGGTCGGACCCGTCCTGGCTGGACAGGACTTTGAGCATTGCATTGAGGTCCATAGCGACTTATTCCGAAGGTGAGAGGTATTACGTTAGGCCAAGACTGTGCAGCGCTCCGGGAATTATCCGCACCTGCCCGGCCCAAGCGCTAAGCGGTTGAAATACTGGCACAATACGCCCACTTAAAAATGAGGAGCCCGTCATGGCAAAGGCAATGGCCCGCCACATTCTGGTGAAAACCGAAGCAGAAGCTGCCGCACTGAAAAAACGCATAGCCGCTGGCGAAGCGTTCGATGTGCTGGCGCGCAAATACTCAACCTGCCCTTCCGGCAAGAAAGGCGGCGACCTGGGTGAAGTGCGCCCCGGGCAGATGGTGCGCGCCATCGATCAGGTGATCTTCAAAAAGCCAGTGCGTGAAGTACACGGCCCGGTGAAAAGCCAGTTTGGCTATCATCTGGTGCAGGTTTTCTACCGCGAGTGAGCCACATGACTGCCGAACAGATCGCCGCATTTTGCCTGAGCCTGCCCGGTGCCAGTGAGGACATCAAATGGGGTGGCGTGCGGGTATTTTCGGTGGCTGAGAGCAAAATGTTCGCCCTGTTTCACCTAGGCGGGCACGCTGGCCTGGCCTGCAAAGTGGATGACGACCTGTTCCTCGGTTACTGCGACCGCCCGGGCTTTCGCCCTGCGCCCTATCTGGCCCGCGCACACTGGATCAGCATGGCTGCGCCCTACCCGCTGAGTGAGGGTGAGCTGCACGCGTTGCTGACACGCTCCCATCAACTGGTGGTGGCAAAATTGCCCAAGCGTTTGCAGCTGGGTCTTCTGCTTTAGCCTGCATTTCGCAGCCCCCTCTCCAGCAACGCCTAAGCAATAGGAGTGGGCGCGTCCTGCAGAATCCGGCTTAACACCGCACGCAGCTTGCCGGGTTTGACCGGCTTATTCAGCAGTGGCACGCCCATGGCCTGCAACTCGCGGCGGCACTGATCGCTGCGATCGGCGGTGATGATCACTGCCGGAATATTCAAGCCAAAGTACTCGCGCATGTGCTGAACCACCTGACTACCTACGACACCGTGATCGAGGTGGAAGTCGGCTAAGATCAGCTCCGGTGCATGCGCGCCCAGCACCTGCAGCGCGCCAGCCTGGTCAGTGGCAGTCAGTACTTCACAGCCCCACTGTTCAAGCAGCGCCGACATGCTGTGCAGAATGCTCAGTTCGTTATCCAGTACCAGCAAACGCCGCCCCGGCAGTGGATCCCCCAGCCGCGGCCGTGACAATGTCGGCAGCACGGCCGTGCGTTGTTGCGCGGTGCTAGCCAGCGGTACGCGGATGCTGAATACCGAACCACGCCCTGGCTGCGAACGTACCTTGATCGGATAGCCGAGGATGCGTGCAATCCGCTCAACAATCGCCAGGCCCAAACCTACGCCTTTGCGCTCTTGCGCTCGCCCGACATTCAACTGATTGAACTCAAGAAAGATGCTGTCGAGCTGGTCATCAGCAATCCCGCTGCCGCTGTCCCACACCTGCAACTCGACAAACGCGCCACGCTTGCACGCCCCCAGGAAAATTCCGCCCTGCTCGGTATAGCGGCAGGCGTTGCTGAGAAAATTGCGCAAAATGCGCGTGAGCAGGCGTAAATCGGTATTTACCTGATAGCCACTGATGCGCACCCGCAGCGCCAACCCCGCAACGGCGGCGACCGGCTGAAACTCCGAGGCCAGCGGTGCGAGCAGCTCATCTAGGCTGTAAACATCCAGGTCGGGCTTGATCGCGGCCTGATCCAGCCGCGCGATATCCAGCAAATCGGTCAGCAGATCTTCCGCCCCTTCCAGGGCCTGGTGGGTACGCTCCACCAGATTCTGCTCGCTGACCGGCAAGCGGCGCTCGCGCAAGGTCGAGATCAATAAACGCGCAGCGTTCAGGGGTTGCAACAGGTCATGGCTGGCAGCGGCCAGGTACTTATCCTTACTGCGATTGGCCTCTTCGGCGGCATCGCGTGCATCACGCAGGGCCGTCTCGATGCGTTTGCGCTCACCGATCTGTTGCAACAGGTTGCGGTTAGCTTCTTGCAGCTCGCCGGTGCGCGCACTCACCCGCTGCTCCAGTTGGTCATTGAGCTGCTGCAGACGTTGCTGGGCTTGCTTGCGCTCGGTGATATCGGCCACAAATCCTTCGAACAGGCCATTTTCATCAGGCTTGAGCAGCAGGTTCATCAACACATCGATAACCTTGCCATCGCGTCGACGCAATTGTGTTTCGTAGCCAAACAAGCCGGGCTCACGGGCCAGCACATCACGGATATGCTCCAGTTCAGCGGCACCTCCCACGAACAGGTAGTTGGCCAAGCCAGTCAGCGACCACAGCACCTGCTCCGGGTCGTCATAACCGAGCATGCGAGCCAGCGCCGGGTTAGCAGCCAGCAGGCCGTCTTGCAGGCTGGCTTGGAAAATCCCGTGTACCGCATGCTCAAACAACCATTTGTAGCGATTGCGCTCGGTTTCCAACTCCTCCAGCCGCGCCAACAGCTCGGGGTAGTGGCTCTTGCGTGCCGAGTGACTGCCCAGGCCCAGCAGCCCGGCGAGGGCTTCACTCTGGCTCTGCGACGGGTCAGAGCGCCTCGGCATAGACGACCTCGACATCACGCTGACTGGACTCGCGAGGGTTGGTCAGAATGCACGGATCCTCCATGGCATGCTGCGAGAGGAAGGGAATGTCTGAGACGCTCACCCCATGCAACTTGAGGGTGTCATGGAAGCCGACCGACTTCTTGAAGGTAACCAAATGCTCCACCAGGCGCTGACGCACCTGATTATGGTTGAGGCCGCGCGCATCAATGCCCAGGGTCTCGGCCACCATGCGAAAGCGCTCGGGGGCCGAGTTGTAGTTGAACGCCACGACGTGCTCGACCAGCGCCGCATTGCACATGCCATGGGGCAAGTCGAGAAAACCGCCCAGGCTGTGGCTCATGGCATGCACCGCACCGAGAATCGCATTGGAGAACGCCAGCCCTGCCTGCATGCTGCCCAGCATGATTTTCTCGCGCAGGACGATGTCATGCGGTGTGGCAATCATCTGCACCAGATTGCCGTTGATCAGGCGCATCGCCTCAAGGGCATGGGTATCCGTCAGCGGGCCGCTGCCAGTGGAGACAAAAGCCTCGATGGCATGTACCAGCGCATCAATGCCGGTACAGGCCGACAGAAAGGGATCCATGCTCAGGGTCGTTTCCGGGTCGATCAACGACACATCCGGCACCACAGCCTTGCTGACGATGGAGAACTTCATCCGCTCGGTCTGGTTGGAGATGATCACGAACTGCGAAACATCCGCTGAAGTACCGGCGGTGGTCGGGATCAGGATCAGCGGCGGGCTCGGCACGCGAATGGTGTCCACGCCCTCGAACTCGATAATGCTGCGCCCGTGGGCGACCACGATGCCGATGCCCTTGGCGCAATCCATCGGGCTGCCGCCACCGATGGCGACGATTACGTTGCAGTTGTTGGCGCGGTAGATTTCCGCGCCGTGCATCACCTCTTCCACCCGTGGGTTGGGCGAAACCTGGGTGTAAAGGCAGTAGTCGATGTTCTGCGCCTGCAGGCTGGCTTCAACATCGGCCACCCAACCAGCGGCAACCACGCCGGGGTCGGACACTACCAGCACTTTGCGGGCGCCAAAGGTACTGGCGTAGTTGCCAACATTGTGGCGGCAGCCCGCACCAAAAATGATTTCCGGTGAAACGAATTTACGTAACTGACTGAGGGTGTGGCTCATACAACGGCCTGTTCTTGTTGTTATCAAAAATCGTCCGCCAGCCTACTGCATTCCCGGCTTTATGCAATTGCACCATGGCAGCAGGCGCCACTCACAGCAGGCGACGATAGAAAGCCAGCTCAGCGTCTAGCGCATCGGCCAGATATTCCGCCTGGCGAAAACCATGACGCTCGTTTGCATAAACGCGACACTCCACCTCAACGCCGCTGCGCTGCAAAGCGGCGACCATCTGCGCGGTCTGCTCGGGCACCACGACGTTATCCAGCGCGCCCTGAAAGAAAATCAGCGGCGCCTGGATGCGTTCGGCGTGCAGCAGCGGCGTGCGCGTCTGATAACGTGCGGCATCACGTTGCGGATCACCAATCAGCCAGTCCAGGTAGTCGGCCTCAAACTTGTGGGTGACAGGCCGCAGCGCCAGCGGATCGCTGACGCCATACAGGCTCGCACCCGCGCGAAACACCTGGGTAAAAGCCAACGCACACAGCGCGGTATAACCACCGGCGCTGGCCCCGCGAATAAACACCCGGTCAGCATCAACCAGCCCTCGCTCAACCAGGTGCTGCACGACTGCCACGGCGTCCTCGACTTCGACCTCACCCCAACCGCCCTGCAAGCGCAAACGATAGGCGCGGCCATAGCCACTGCTGCCGCGGTAGTTGAGGTCGACCACGGCAAAGCCACGCTGGGTCCAGAACTGGATGCGCGGATCAAACACCGGATAACAGGCCGACGTGGGCCCACCGTGCAGAAACACCAGCAGCGGCGGCTTCTGCCCCTCCGGTGCCTGAAACGCCGGGTTGTGCGGCGGGTAGAAGAAACCGTGGCAGCTTTCCCCCGCACCGCTGAGAAACAACAAGCGCTGCGGCAAGGAAACCGCCTCGGCCGGCAAAGCGCAAGGGCTTCCCGCCAGTACCTGGCAGGCATGACTTGTGCGATCAATGGCCAGCACCACGCTGCCGCGCTGCGGTGCCGCGGCGATCACGTAGAAATACTGCTGATCCGCCGCTAACTGACGAAAGCGGCTGTAGTCGGGCGCCAGGCGCTGCTCATGGCCGCTGACCGGGTCACGCTCAGCTAGCCAGGCAAACCCACGATCAAAGCCACTGAGCAATAAACGCTCACCGGCCAGCGTCAGGTAATTGCGTGCCCCCAGCTGCCAGGGCGCAGCGGCATGATCCGCCGCGCGGCAGTTGAGTGGCTGCATGCCGCCCTCGCCTTCACGCCAAGGTTGCCAGTAACCCTGACGATCACTCAAGGCCAGCAAACGGTTGTGCTGATCAAAGCTCGGTTGCTGGATCGACTCATCCACCCCCTGCCCAGCCACCACCTGCCTTGGCGACCAGCAACCCTGCGCCGTGCGCTGGCTCACGCACAAGCGCGTGGCCAGCCAAGGCTGCTGCGGGCGGTCCCATTCGGTCCAGGCCAAACGCTGGCCATCGTTACTGAGGGTGGGCGCCGCGTAGAAATCACAACCTTCACTGATCACCTGACACGCGCCATCATCGCGCCCGATCGCCACCAGGCGGTGCACCACGCCTGATGCCGTGTGCTGCTCCTCCACGGCGAGCACGGCGAAGAGTACAGGGTCATAACACAGGTCGCCGTAGCGGCAGTCGCTGCGTGCGGTGAGTGCCTGCGGCTGCCCGTGCAGGTCTTGCCAGTAGAGTTGCTGGTCCGCCTCGCAAACCCATGCCAGGCCATCTTCGCCGAGGCAGAAGGCGCCGCCGCCGTACTCGTACACCCGGCTACGCACGGACCAGCCCGTGGCCGTCAGACAGCGTAGGCCGCTGGGCGTCCAGTGCCACAAGCGGGTGCAGGCATCCGCCGGATCGAACTCGGACCACACCACGCCACCCAGCCCCGTGCGCAGTTCGGCAAAATCGCGGCTGGCACTGGCGGCCTGGGCGCTGCCCCAGGCGCTGGACCAGTGGCCATAGTGGGCGGTGCGTGGCGTCATCAGCGCGTCACACCTTACAAATCAGCTTGGAGGCCTTTTCGTTGCGAAACTGCAGGTTTTCCAACGCACCGGGTGCCTGCTCGGCCTCTGCCCGCGCCGCGAGGATGATGCCGTGATGGGCCGATTTGCTGCACACAGGGTCGGCATTACTGGCATCGCCGGTGAGCATAAATGCCTGACAGCGGCAGCCGCCAAAGTCCTTGTGCTTCTCGTCGCAGGAGCGGCAGGGTTCAGGCATCCAGTCATCACCGCGAAAACGGTTGAAGCCGAAGGAGTGACGCCAGATCTGTTCAATGCTCTGCTCGCGCACATTGGGAAACTGCACCGGCAGTTGCCGCGCGCTGTGACAAGGCAAGGCGGTGCCATCCGGGGTGATGTCGAGGAACAGGTTGCCCCAACCATTCATGCAGCCCTTGGGGCGCTCTTCGTAATAGTCCGGGGTGACGAAAATCAGCTTGCAGGGGTGATTCTCGGCCGCCAGTTTGTCGCGCCACTGCTGGGTGATGCGTTCGGCGCGTTCAAGCTGCGCACGGGTCGGTAGCAACCCGGCGCGATTCAGCTCAGCCCAGCCGTAGAACTGGCAGGTGGCCAACTCGACGAAGTCCGCTTCCAGCTCCAGACACAGCTCGATGATCCGCTCGATGTTGTCGATATTGTGCCGATGGGTGACGAAGTTCAGCACCATCGGGTAGCCATGCGCCTTGACCGCGCGTGCCATGGCCAGTTTATGGGCGAAGGCCTTTTTCGAACCCGCCAGCAGGTTGTTCACCTCTTCATCGGCGGCTTGAAAGCTGATCTGAATATGGTCCAGCCCCGCCTCGCTGAAGCTGGCGATACGATCCTCGGTCAGGCCGATGCCGGAGGTGATCAGGTTGGTGTAATAGCCCAGGTCACGCGCCGCCTTGATCAGCTCGGCCAGGTCTTGGCGCACCAGTGGCTCACCGCCGGAAAACCCCAGTTGCGCCGCGCCCAGTTCGCGGGCCTGACGAAATACATCGATCCACTCGGCGGTGCTCAACTCGGCCCCCTGCTGGGCGAAGTCCAGCGGGTTGGAGCAGTACGGGCACTGCAGTGGGCAACGGTAGGTCAGCTCGGCCAATAACCACAACGGTGGTCCAGCCTCGTGCCCCGGCTTAGCGAAGCTCAATCCAGAACTGAGCATTGGCGACCTCCATAAAGGCGAGGATGTCTTCGTCGAGGCCCGGCACATCGGGAAACTGCGCGCTCAGGCTGGCAATAATCTGCCCCACACTGTGGTCGCCATTGACCTGTTTGAGGATGGCCCCGGCGCTGTCATTGAGCTTGATCATGCCTTCCGGGTAGAGCAGCACATGGCAATCCTGAGCGGGTTCCCACTGCAGGCGGAAACCGCGGCGCAGCTTGGGCACCTGGTCGATAGTCAACGGGTTCATAGGGCAAGTCCTCGGTGCCAGACGCGCTCACAGGTCACGCTGTGATACGGCGGACGTTCCAGCTGATAGGCCATGCTCATGGCGTCGAGCATGCTCCACAGCACATCCAGCTTGAATTGCAGGATTTCCAGCATGCGCTGCTGGGCCTCCCACGTGACGTAATGCTGCAAGGTGATGCGCAGGCCGTGCTCAACATCGCGGCGTGCCTGCTGTAGGCGCGAGCGGAAGTAACTGTAGCCCTCGGCATCGATCCAGGGGTAATGCTGCGGCCAGCTGTCCAGACGTGACTGGTGGATTTGCGGAGCGAACAGTTCGGTCAGCGAGCTGCTGGCGGCTTCCTGCCAGGACGCGCGGCGGGCGAAATTGACGTAGGCATCCACAGCAAAGCGTACGCCGGGCAGCACCAGCTCTTGCGACAGCACCTGCTCGCGCTCAAGGCCCACGGCTTCGGCCAGGCGCAGCCAGGCTTCGATCCCACCCTCCTCGCCCTGCGCACCGTCGTGGTCAAGAATGCGTTGCAGCCATTCACGGCGCGTGTCGCGATCGGCGCAGTTGGCCAGGATCGCCGCATCCTTGAGCGGGATGTTCAGTTGATAGTAGAAGCGATTGGCCACCCACCCTTGAATCTGCTCACGGCTGGCGTGGCCGGCATACATCGCCTGATGAAACGGGTGGTGAATGTGGTAGTACGCGCCCTTGGCGCGCAAGGCCTGCTCGAACTCGGCAGGGCTCATGGCGGGTTGGCTCATCAGTATCTCCAATACGCGTTGCCGTAGGGTGTGCCGTGCGCACCAGTATTCTTTGAGGTGTGCATGGCCTGGGCTCCCTACAAAACGATGCTCATGCCATCGAACGCGACCTCGATACCGTGCGCGTCAAGTTCGGCGCGCTCAGGCGAATCCAGGTCGAGAATCGGATTGGTGTTGTTGATATGAATAAGGATCTTGCGTGCAGATGGCAGGCCATCGAGCACCTCGATCATGCCGCCCGGACCGCTCTGGCACAGGTGGCCCATCTCGCTGCCGAGCTTGTCGCCCACTTCGCACACGCGCATTTCGTCATCGCGCCACAGTGTGCCGTCCACCAGCAGGCAGTCGGCGCGGCGCATCCAGGCCAGCAATGGTTCATCGACCTGACCCAGACCGGGGGCATAGAACAGCGTGCCGCCGGTGCGGCGATCCTCGACAAACAAACCAATGTTGTCGCCCGGATGCGGGTTGCCACGGTGCGGTGAATACGGCGGTGCGCTGCTGCGCAACGGCACGGCCGTGATCGACAAGTTGGCACAGGCCGCAATGCTGAACGGCTCACCATCGAGGGCAATCAGGTTGTGCTGCAAGCCGCCATTCCAGTGGCTGAGCATGTTGAACAGGGGAAAGCCGCTGGTCAGGTCCTGATGCACCATCTCGCTGCACCAGACTTGGTGCGGACAGCCTTCGCGCAGGGTCAGCAGGCCGGTGGTGTGGTCAATCTGGCTGTCAAGCAGGATGATCCCGGCGATGGCGCTGTCGCGCAGCCGACGTGCCGGGTTGAGCGCAGGAAAGGCTTCGATCTGTACGCGAATGTCCGGTGAGGCGTTGCACAGGATCCAGTCCTGGCCATTGTCACTCAGGGCAATCGAAGACTGTGTACGCGGCTGCGCCCGCACGCTGCCCGTGCGCATGCCACGGCAGTTACGGCAGTTGCAGTTCCACTGGGGGAAACCACCGCCAGCGGCGGAGCCAAGAATCTGGATATACATGGACGCTTCCGATTGCGATGCCAATGGGCATGCCTATTGGGATGCCCCGGCAATGCCGGGGCAAAAACGGCTCAACGATTGGCGAAGTACATGGTCACTTCGAAACCAATACGCAGGTCGGTGTAGGCGGGTTTAGTCCACATGGCGCGGTCCTCTTCTTATCGACGCCGGCGAATTCCGGCCCCTTCATTAAGCGCCCCGACCGACAGCAGCCAAATGGTACTTTGGGATGAATTTCTGCTGGCATTGGTAGTGTTTGCAGGGTGCGCGCGACACCACCTGCTTTGTCCGGCAGCCTCACGCTGACTATGCAGCAACAGATGCAACACGCTGCCGCTGACAGCAGCCAATAAAAAACGCGGCCGAAGCCGCGTTGCGATAGTGACCTGCTGCAGCAGTTATCTGCCCAGACCACAAACAGATCTCGCCGACCGGCGAATCGCAGGAAGGAGCCCGGCGCACTGGAGCGGATACGCCGGGGTTACACGAGTTAGAAGAGGCCCAGCGGGTTGATGTCGTAGCTGATCAAGAGGTTCTTGGTCTGCTGATAGTGGTCGAGCATCATCTTGTGGGTTTCGCGGCCAACGCCAGACTTCTTGTAGCCACCGAACGCGGCGTGCGCCGGGTACAGGTGGTAGCAGTTGGTCCATACGCGACCGGCCTTGATTGCCCGACCCATGCGGTAGGCGACGTTGATGTCGCGGCTCCACACGCCTGCGCCCAGGCCGAACTCGGTGTCGTTGGCAATCGCCAGCGCTTCGGCTTCGTCCTTGAAGGTGGTCACGCCGATCACCGGGCCAAAGATTTCTTCCTGGAACACGCGCATCTGGTTGGTGCCCTTGAGCAGGGTCGGCTGGATGTAGTAACCGTTGGCCAGGTTGCCTTCGAGTTTCTCCACGCCGCCACCGGTGAGCACCTGGGCGCCTTCCTGCTGGGCGATCTCCAGGTAACTGAGGATCTTGTCGAACTGCTGCTGCGAGGCCTGGGCGCCGACCATGGTGTCGGTGTCCAGCGGATCACCACGCTTGATCTGCTTGATCTTTTTCATGACCTCGACCATGAACGACTCATAGATCGATTCCTGCACCAGCGCACGCGCCGGACAGGTGCACACCTCGCCCTGGTTGAAGAAGCCCAGCACCAGGCCTTCAGCGGCCTTCTCGATAAACGCCGGCTCGGCATTCATGATGTCGGCGAAGAAAATGTTCGGCGATTTGCCGCCCAGTTCGACGGTGCTCGGGATGATGTTTTCGGCGGCACACTTGAGGATATGCGAGCCCACTGGAGTCGATCCGGTGAAGGCAATCTTGGCAATGCGTTTACTGGTGGCCAGTGCTTCACCGGCTTCACGGCCGAAGCCCTGGACGACGTTGAGCACACCCGGCGGCAGCAGGTCGCCAATCAGCTCCATCAGCACGGTGATCGACAGCGGCGTCTGCTCGGCCGGTTTGAGCACGATGGCGTTGCCAGCGGCCAGAGCCGGTGCGAGTTTCCAGGCCCCCATCAGCAGCGGGAAGTTCCACGGGATGATCTGCCCGACCACGCCCAGCGGTTCATGGAAGTGGTAGGCCACGGTGCCTTCATTGATCTCGGCGGTGCTGCCTTCCTGCGCGCGGATGCACCCGGCGTAGTAGCGGAAGTGGTCAGCAGCCAGCGGCACGTCGGCGTTGAGGGTTTCGCGCACGGCCTTGCCGTTATCCCAGGTCTCGGCCACAGCCAGCAGTTCAAGGTTGGCTTCGATGCGGTCGGCAATCTTCAGCAGAATGTGCGAACGCTCCTGCACCGAGGTCTTGCCCCAGGCATCGGCAGCGGCGTGAGCAGCATCCAGCGCCTTGTTGATATCGGCGGCGTCGGAACGGGGGAACTCACCGATCACCGAACCATCCACCGGGCTGGTGTTAGTGAAGTACTGACCACTCAGCGGGGCGACAAACTCACCATTGATGTAGTTGCCGTAGCGCGGTTTGAGGGTGATGACAGCGCCTGGCGTACCGGGTTTGGCGTAAAGCATGGGATTAACCTCTCTTGTTGGCGGAGCCTGCCCCCTGGGACGTGGAGCAGGTCATGGTTCGATCTTAGGAAGCGCCTTGCTCGACCGGTATGCGCCCATGGCACAAAACCTCTCGTCATTTGGTAGTAGAGCCGCAAACCGCGACCCAGAGCCTCGTACTCGCACACGTCAGGGCAACTGCCGACGGAACTCGCGGCCATCGGCGTCCACCCAGCGTAGCAGCAGTGGCGTATGTCCAGTCGGCAGCCACAACCGCCAGTAAGGGTTGGCCGCCAAACCCTCAAAAGGTTCGACGCGCAGCAAGTTGCCGTGCGTTCCATTGATTTCAAAGCGTGTCGGCAAGTGCCGCGCCAGCAGCTGACCGTCCGCGCCGGGACGCCGCCCGGTTTCCATCGGATGACGCAATAAGCTGCGCAACTCCAGGCCGTGCTCGCCCGCCTCCAGCCAGCCCTGCAACTGGCCCAGCGTGGCGGCGCTATTGCCCAGGCTGGGTGACAGGCAGCTGCTGGCCAGCACCTCGACTGACTGCGCGGCCTGCCAAATCCGTCCGCGGCCGTCACGTGCCAACACAATCAGCTGCTGGCTGCGCGGTAAGCGCACGCGGGTCGACAGGCGCAGCGGCGCTTCCCAGGCCTGCAGCTGCACCGTAGCAATGCGAGGGTCCTCCTCGCCGCTGCGCAACAGGCTGAGGGATAACGGCGGCTGAGCACCGTGCAGGGTCAGGTCGACGGCAACGAACGCACCGTCCTCGACCCAGCTTGGCACCTCGACAGTCAGTCCCTGTGTCTGCGCTTGAGCACCCTGCAACCACTGCTCCACCGCTTCCTGGGCCTGCCCCCAGGGTTGCGCCGCAGCCGGCCCCGCCAGCATCAGCATCAACAGCACTGCGCGCAGGCTCATAGCAACTGCCCCCAGGCATCGGCACAGATGCTTTGATACCAGGCCTCGGCCAGCGCCGCCTCCTGAGCGCGCAGACCGAGAGGCGCCTGCAACGGGCTGAGCGCCAGACTGCCTGGTAACTCGACCAGACGTTGCGCCTGCACGCCGTAATCCGCGGCAATCGACACCGCCTGACCCGGTGCCAGCAAGCTGTAGCAGGTGTTACGCCACACCGCTGGCGGCGGCGCCTGTCCAGCCAAATCAGCGAGTAACGCCGCCACCGCAACCTTGGCTTGGGCATTGGCGCTGTAGGCTGACTTGGGCATCGGTGCAGCGATACAGGCGTCCCCGGCCACGTAGATGTCGCTGGCCTCACGGGCCTGAAACGTCGCCGGGCGAATCGGCACCCAGCCGCTGGCGTCCACCAGGCCACTACGCTGGGCCACCTCGGCCGCCTTCTGTGGTGGGATCAGGTTGATCACGGCGGCGCGATGCCGCTGGCCAAACTCGCAAACCAACTCGCGGCGTATGGCATCGGCACGCACCACACGACCATCGCCGGCCCGGCCGACCCATTCGATACGCTCACCGTAGAGCGTCTGCCAGCCCTGTTGAAACAGCGCCTGCTTGGAGAAGCTGTCCTTGCTGTCGAGAATCAGCAGCTTGCTGCGTGGCTTGGCCTGGCTCAGGTAATGGGCAATCAGGCTCGCGCGCTCGTAGGGGCCCGGCGGGCAACGATAGGGGTTGTCCGGCACGCTGATAATCACCAGGCCGCCGTCGTTCATGGCCTGCAACTGCCTGCGCAACAGACTGGTCTGCGCACCGGCCTGCCAGGCATGCGGAAGGTGCATCGAGGCGTTACGGTCGTAGCCTTCAATGGCCTGCCAATCCATGTCGATGCCGGGCGCCAGAAACACCCGGTCGTAGCGCAAACGCTGGCCGTCTTGCAGCACCACTTGGCGGGCCTGCAGGTCAATTTCCCGCGCACGCTCACGCACGTGCAGCACCTGCTGGCGCTGCAAGGCGCGGTAATCCTGGCGCAGGCTATCGAGCTCAGCCATACCCGCCAGCACATTGTTGCTGAAGGGGCAGGTATAGAACGCCGACTTGGGCTCAATAAGCACCACTTCAAGCGCCGGTGCCTGGCGTTTGAGGTAACGCGCGGCAGTGGCACCGGCAAAACCACCACCGACTACCAAGACCCGCGCGCGACTCACGCTGGCATTTAACCCACTGGGTAACAACCAAGGCATTGCGGCCAGGCCGGCGAGCATTTGACGACGGGTAAGCTCCTGCATACGTCCCCCATAGCCAGGCGATAGAGCGCCACGCTGAGGCATGGCCGTGCATTCGGCCATGCCGCTTTAGTCGAGAATCCTTAGTACTAACGCCTAAAACGCAGATGGCCGGTCTAGACCGGCCATCTCATACGCTACAGGCTAATTAACGCTTGGCGACCAGCTCCTTGGGCAGTTTGAAGGTCCAGAGCATGCCGCCCTGGTTGTAGTTCTTCACCCGTTTGGCCACTTCGCCGCCCCACAACGGTACCGCGCCACCCCAGCCGGAGAGCACCGAGACATACTGCTCGCCGTCCATTTCCCAGGTAACCGGCGAGCCGAGTACGCCGGAGCCAGTTTGGAATTCCCAGACTTTCTCGCCGGTCTTGGCGTTAAAGGCCTGCAGGAAACCTTCCGGGTTACCGGTGAACACCAGGTTGCCCTTAGTGGTCATTACCCCACCCCACAGCGGCGCGTAGTTCTTCTGCCGCCAGACTTCCTTGCCGGTTTTCGGGTCGATGGCGCGCAGCACACCGATGTATTCCTCGTTCAGTGGCCTGATAGTGAAACCAGCCCCCAGGTAGGCCGCGCCTTTTTTGTAGGCGATGTCTTCGTTCCAGATGTCCATGCCCCACTCGTTGGATGGCACATAGAACAGGCCGGTGTCCTGGCTGTAGGCCATGGGCATCCAGTTTTTCGCGCCAAGGAAGGCCGGCGCAGAGAACACGCTGGTGCCCTTCTTCGCCGCGTCCGGCGAGCCTGGACGGTTGCTGTCGTCGTAGATCGGCCGGCCGTTCTTATCCAAGCCTTTAGCCCAGGTGATCTTGTCGACAAACGGGAAGCCCCGAATGAACTTGCCGTTGGTGCGGTCGAGTACGTAGAAGAAGCCGTTACGGTCAGCGGTGGCCGCGGCTTTGATGGTCTTGCCGCCTTCCTCATAGTTGAAGGAGATCAATTCGTTGACCCCGTCAAAGTCCCAGCCGTCATGCGGGGTGGTCTGGAAGTGCCAGGTGATGGTGCCGTCATCCGGGTTCAGGGCCAGACGCGAGGAGGAATAGAGGTTATCGCCAGGGCGCAGGTGCGAGTTCCACGGCGCCGGGTTACCGGTACCGAACAGCAGCAGGTTGGTTTCCGGGTCGTAGTAGCCGCCCAACCACGGTGCGGCACCGCCGGTTTTCCACAGGTCACCCGGCCAGGTTTTACCGGCCTCGCCACCGCTGATGCCGTTCTCAATGGCCTTGCCGTCTTTATAGACATAGCCCATATGGCCTTCAACGGTTGGTCGGCTCCACAGCAACTCGCCATTCTTCGGGTCGTAGGCTTCAATCTTGCCGACCACACCAAACTCACCACCGGAAACCCCGGTAATCAGCTTGCCATTGACCACCAGCGGCGCAGCAGTGATTGAGTAACCGGCCTTGTGATCCGCCACGTTCTTGCGCCAGACCACCTTACCGGTGTCCTTATTCAGGGCCACCAACTTGGCGTCGAGGGTGCCGAAAATCACCAAGTCGCCATACAGCGCCACCCCGCGGTTGATCACGTCGCAGCATGGGCGAATGTCATCCGGCAGGCGCGCATCGTACTGCCACAGTTCTTTGCCGGTGCGGGCGTCCACGGCAAATACCCGCGAGTAGGAGGCGGTCACGTACATCACGCCGTCCTTGATCATCGGCTGGGCTTGCTGGCCGCGTTGTTTTTCGCCACCGAAGGACAGGGTCCAGACCGGACGCAGGTCCTTGATGTTATCCGTGTTCAGGGTCGTCAACGTGCTGTAGCGCTGACCCTGCAGGCCCATACCATTGGTGACGATCTCATCGGTGGTGTTCACATCGTTAAGGATTTCCTGATCAGTCACCGCCCAGGCTGGAGCGGCGGCCACGAGCATTGCGCTACACAAGGCACTGAGAACGAAGGATTGGCGAAAACCGGAGTGTTTCATTGCGGCTACCTCTGCGGGTTCATTGTTATCACCGGGAATTTTTCCCGATCTGCCACAGATTCTTGGCTGCCCAGCCTCCCCCAACAATTGAACGCAGTACCGATTTAGCTACTCCCTTGGTAGCAATACCGCCCGTTTTATCGCTGCCTGACGCACCTGCCACGCAGGCAATTTTCCCGCCCGGATGTGCACCCACACCGTACCGGCACATGGCCTGGCCGACTTAAGTGCTAGCCCAGCCCCCTGAAAAGAGCATACCCAGCCCCCGGCCCAGCCGTTAGAAAGCTACTCCCCCACGCTAAGGAGCAAGCCATATGGGCCGCACCACCCCACTCAGCCACCTGTTGTTGAGCTGCCTGCTGCTGGTAGACCTGGGCAACCTTGCCCAGGCCGAGCCCATCAAGATCGGCCTCAACTACCCACGTACCGGCAATTACAAGGATGAAGGTCTCGAGCTGCGCCGTGGTGCACTGCTGGCCGTGGACGAAATCAACCAAGCAGGTGGCGTGCTCGGCAAACCGCTGGAGCTGCTCAGCAAGAACACCAGCTCGCAGGCCGACAAGGCCGTCAGCAATGTCGATTACTTCGCCAACCAGGACGCACGCATGGTGTTTGGCGGCGCCACCAGTGAAGAGGCGATAGCCGCCGGGCGACGCGCCCGCGAGCGCGGCCTGCTGTACTTCGCCACCCTGAGCTATGCCAATGAAGTGACCGGCCTGGCCGGCCATCGCTATCTGTTCCGGGAGTCCAACAGCGCCTGGATGAGTGCACGGGTGCTCGGCGAATACCTGTCCTGGCATATGCCACGCCAGCGCTACCACTACATCATTGTCGATGACGCCTGGGGCCGCAGCATGGAAAACGCCCTGCGCCTGGCCACCAACAGCACCGACCGCGCACGCCATGGCCGTACTGCGCTACCCAGTGGTCTGGTGCGCCGTGAGCAGTACCTGGCGGCGCTCAATAAAGCGGCCCGCAGCGAGGCGGATATCCTCGTGCTGGTGCTGCTCGGCGAGAACCTGCAGCGCAGCATGCGCATGGTGCACAACATGGGCCTCAAGCAACGTACGCAGATCATCGTGCCCAACCTGACCAAGAGCGTGGTGCAGCAGGCCGGGCCGCTGGTGATGGAGGGCGTGATCGGCACCGAAGCCTGGACCTGGAACCTGCCCAGCCAGGACAACATCGCCCAGGGCCAGCAATTCGTTGAGCGCTATATCAGCGATTATCAGGAGTACCCCGGCAGCACCAGCGCCTCCGCCTACTCCATCGTCAAGCAATGGGCCGATGCCGTGCAGCGCACGCAAAGCCTGGACAGCGAACGGCTGATCAGCACCCTGGAAGACCACAGTTACCAGTTGCTCAAGGGGCAGCAGCAGTGGCGCGCCTTCGACCATCAGAACGTGCAGAGCATCTATGCGGTACGGGTACGCAAGCGTGACGACGTGATGCTCGACCCGTTCAAGCAGCACTACTTCGACATCATCCACCATATGGACGGCGACCAGGCCGCGCCGAGCCAGGATGAGTGGCAGCAGGAGCGCGGCGAGGAATTGCAGCTGCGCTAAGCCAATCATGTGTTGCCAGGGACAACCCGTAGGGTGCGCTGCGCGCACCGGGATTCAACGTCTGCGCGGACATACCCCCAATTAGACGAGTAATGACTTGTGCGCACGGCGCACCCTACGAAGCAAGAGCACCTCACGTCTGTGTCGATAAATACAGACGTACCACACTCGTGGTACAGAGCCACCGCATCTGGGTATCGCAGTTTTTCTTAGCGATCCACCCGCTGCATCGCGGCCTGCTCATAACGCGGGTAGAGATGACTGACGCTGCGGATCAGCTCATAACGGCTGAGGTTTACGCCGGCAAAGCGTTCCGGGATGGCGGTGCGGATCAGTTCATTCATTTCCGCGCCCTGCTCGGCACCGCTGCGCATGACGCCGTCCAGCCAGCCGAGGTAATCACGCATCTGGGCAAAGGGCGCAGCATCGCTGGCCAGCGGGCCATGGCCGGGCACGATCTGCTTCCAGGGCAGGTGCTGCAGCTGGTCGAGATCCGCCAGCCAGGTGGCCAGGCTCGGTGTGCCGGGTGTGGTCAGGGCACGTTGATAAAACACCAGATCACCGGCAAACAGCACGCCGCTCTGCACATCGAGAATCGCCAGATCAGCCCCGGTGTGGCCGCTCAGGGCCAGCAGTTGCAGCGTCCGCCCGCCTACCTCAAGCATTCCCGGCTCAAGGCTCTCAGTGGGCAGCAGCACTTCGGTGCCGCGCATCCAGTCGCCCACCAGGCGGTACATGTTCTCCGCCATGGTATCGCCCTGCTCTACCAGCAACGCGGTGGTGCCGGGCAAGGCGGCAATCGGCACATCGCTGAAGGCCTGATTGCCCAGCACATGGTCGGGATGATGATGGGTCAGCATGACCTTGAGCAGCGGCTTGTCAGTGACGCGGGCAATCGCTTGGCGCATCACCTCGCCGTAACGCCGCGACGGCCCGCTGTCGATCACCACAACGCCTTTATCGGTGACGATAAACCCGGTGTTGACGATATTGCCGCCATTGGCCTGGGAGAAGTTGTCCGTGCTGCCTTCAAACAGCCACACGCCATCGGCAATCTGCCGGGGCTGTAGGTCGTAGGCGAGCGGATTGGCGTGCACGCAGGCGCTGGCCAGCGCCGCCAGTATGAGTATCCAGCGCATAAGCACCTCGCGATAAGACGGGCAGCGCCGTGCTGGGCTGCCCAGGGCAGAACCGCCATTTAGGGCGCGAGGCGGACCTCGCTGATCTGCACCAGCGGCTGGCTGTCGGTAAAGTTCGGCAGATCGCCCATGATCCGTGCCGCGTGCGGGGCAAAGCTCTGCTCGAACACCGCCACGCTGTCGAAATACAGATGCCCCATGGCGATATAGGGCGCGGCCTCACCGGGCGTGGCGCTGGCCAGGCCAGCGTCCACGGCAATGCCTTGGCACGCGCTGCCCAGGCATTCGCGCACGATCGCCATATGCTGCTCGCAGTAATAGGTCATGTCGAAACGCACACCGGGAGTATTGGGGTACAGCACGCTGACTTTGATCATGGCAGGTCCTTGTGGCTTTCAGAGTTCGGCTTTGAATTCATTGCCGTTGTTGTCACGCAACCATAGCTCGGTCTCGACGTTGCCCTTTACATCCAGGCTGATGGTCGGGTTTTCGCTGACGGCGGGAAACAGTTCGAGGCTGGCCAGGGTGTTGCCGCTGCGATCACGCAACTGCGCCTGGTTGAGAAAAAATTCCGGAATACCGCCGACCAGGCCGTTGTCCATGGGGTGCGCCACCTGCACGCGAAGGCGGTTGGCATCAGCCAGGACAAAGCGCTTGCCGAGCACTTCACCCAGATGCTCCTCCCAACCGGCCTGGGCGCGCACCACACTGGGGGCTGTGCAGCCGCCACCGGCAGCATCGATTTGCGTCGAACCGACATGCCAGAGCCCGTCACGGGTCAGTACCGCCACCCGCAGCGGCGTGGCCTGCTCGACCCGAATGCGGATGGCCAGCCGTGGCAGCACCTGCTCACCCGGCTGGAAATCGAAGATCTGTGGAATCGGATTGAGTTCGGCCCAGGCCAGCATGCGCACCACCTGACCGTCGAAGGCACTGGCGTCGATCTGAATCGGCACCTGCCGCGCGTCCTCGGCAAACGGCGGCGCGCTGAGCTTGACCCGCTCATCGAAAACAAAGGCTTCGCCGCCCAGCAGACGCTCGTGGTAGTAGTCCCACATCACCGATGTGACCGGGTCGCGCTGGCTGCCCCAGCTGTCCCAGGGCACGGCAAACAGCGCCAGCAGTAGAAATGAACGCCAATCCAGTTCCATCCCACACCTCCCGGTGCCGTTGACCTGCAGCCCTACTCAACCTCCTGGTACAACCCCGGCAACTCATAACGCAGACCGTAGTGGCCATAGATACGCTTGAGCTCCCCGGCGAGAATCAGCTCTTCGAGCTTTTCTTCCAGGGCATAGGCCAATTGCCGATTGCTTTCATGCACCGCCATGCCGATGTCCCAGACCTGCTTGCCCATGTCCGGGTAAGCGTTCTCGGCCAGCGCCAGTTGCTCGTCAGCCGCCAGTTTGAGCTGCCAGTCGACCTCGCCGCGCAGCGCCATCACCGCATCCACTTCACCGGCTTTCATCGCCGCGAACGCTTGCTGAACATTGCTGTAGTGATGGGTCTGCTGGCTGAGCATGCCGTCTTTCACCGATGACAGATAAAAGGACGGCACGCTTTCCACCTCGACACCAATGGGGTGGCGCTGAAACACCGCCACACTGGGCACCGCGTCCAGCCGGCGGCGGTCGAATGCCACCTGCCAGCGCTCACGCTGATACGGGCCGAACATCACCACCAGTTCGTTGACCAGCTCGCCGAACTCGTTGCTCTTGTAGGAAAACTCGCGGTCATAAGGAACGCGCAGCATCACATCGGCCAGTTCGTGCGGACGCAGGTAATGCCCGCGCCAGATGTAATCACGCAGGTCATCATCGAGCTTCTCGCCCGGCGGTGCCCAGATCACTTCAAGCCTGAGCCCCAGACCTGCGGCCAAAGCCTCGGCGACCTCATAGTCGACGCCACGGGATTTCCCGTCCTGCTGAAAGCTGTAAGGCGCGAAATCCTGATACAGCGCCACCTTGAGCACACCGGACTCGACAATCGAGTCATAGCTGCGCACCTGCGCCTGCAGCGGCGTACAGACCGCCAGCAGTGCAGAACACCACAGCCCCAGCCACACCAGTCGCCGAGCCATGCCGATTACTCCTCGATGGCCACGCTCTCCAGGTAACTGCGCACGGCCCACAGCGCTTCCTGGCTGAGGTAGTCGGCCATTTTCGGCATATACACCCGACCATCACGCACGGCGCCATTGATCACCCGCTCCTTGAACCACTCATCGCCGCTGATGCCGGCTTCGAGCAGGCGCAGGTCCGGGGCAATGCCACCGGATTTGGCTTCCAGGCCATGGCACGCCGCGCAGTTCTGGTTGTAGGCCGAAGAGCCAATTTCGATGGCGCGCGGGTTGCCCCGGTAGGGGTTCTCATCACGCCATTCTTCGCCCAGCGGCTCCAGACCGTCGGTCTTCACCGCCTGGGGCACCACATCACCATGCGCCCAGAGGTTGGCCGAGAAGGCCAGCAGCAGCAGAGCAAAACCGGTGTTCTTTTTAATTGTCATGTTCAAGGCCTCATCGAATGCACGCACACAGCTCGTACGGAGCTTGCTTGCGAGCATCTTAGAAACAGCGCCGCGCCCGCCGAATGCTGCTTTGGTGGCCCGCGACTAGTCCCTTGGTAGTAGGGCTTGCGACCCCATGACAGGTGGCTTTGGCAGCAAGGCTAAGTCATGCCCGGTTTGGGCATTCTTCCCGGCGCAGGCGGGAGTTTTTCCGTTTCGGCGCAATCCCCGTGGTTCCACTATCGGCTCGCCAGGTCGCCAACAGAACAGGACCTGCAACCTTCACCACCACGATGGGAAACCACAACCATGACAACAAGACCGTTACCCAGCTCGCCACGTCCCATGGCGCTCGCCATCCACAGCCTATTACTGGCCGGCGGCCTGGCCTTGAGTGGCAGTGCGCTGGCCAAAAACGTCACTTGGGACGACATCGCCAACGACCACTTGAGCACCAATAATGTGCTGCAGTACGGCATGGGCACCAACGCCCAGCGCTGGAGTCCGCTGGCTCAAGTGAACGCCGACAACGTGTACAAACTGACTCCCGCCTGGTCGTTCTCCTTCGGTGATGAAAAGCAGCGCGGCCAGGAATCCCAAGGTGTGGTGCACGATGGCGTGATCTACGTCACCGGTTCCTATTCACGAGTCTTTGCTCTCGACGCGAAGACTGGAAAGCGCCTCTGGACCTACAACCACCGCTTGCCGGACAACATTCGTCCATGCTGTGACGTGGTCAACCGCGGCGTCGCAATTTATGGCGACAAGGTCTACTTCGGCACCCTAGACGCCCGTGTCGTTGCCTTGAATAAAGACACCGGAAAAGTGCTGTGGAACAAGAAGTTTGGTGACCACGCAGTGGGCTACACCATGACCGGCGCGCCGACCCTGGTGAAGGACAAGGTATCGGGCAAGACCCTGCTGATTCACGGCAGTTCTGGCGATGAGTTCGGCGTGGTCGGCAAGCTGTTCGCCCGCGACCCGGAAACCGGTGAAGAAGTCTGGATGCGTCCATTTGTCGAAGGCCACATGGGTCGCCTGAATGGCAAAGACAGCACGCCAACCGGCGACGTCAAAGCCCCTTCCTGGCCGGATGATCCCAGCCACCCAACCGGCAAGAAGGCCGCCTGGAGCCAGGGCGGTGGCGCACCGTGGCAGAGCGCCAGCTTCGATGCGGAAACCAACACCATCATCATCGGTGCCGGCAACCCGGCCCCTTGGAACGGCTGGGCGCGTACCGCCGACGGTGGCGATCCGAAGGACTACGACAGCCTCTACACCTCAGGCCAGGTTGGCGTAGACCCGTCCACCGGCGAAGTGAAGTGGTTCTACCAGCACACCCCGAACGATGCCTGGGACTTCTCCGGCAACAACGAACTGGTGCTGTTCGACTACAAGGACAAGGCCGGTAAAACCGTCAAGGCTACCGCCCACGCCGACCGCAACGGTTTCTTCTATGTAGTCGACCGCGCCAACGGCAAGCTGCAAAACGCCTTCCCCTTCGTCGACAAGATCACCTGGGCCAGCCATATCGACCTGAAAACCGGTCGCCCGGTGGAAAACGAAGGTCAACGCCCACCAAAACCGGAGCCGGGTGAAGCCAAAGGCAAATCGGTAGAAGTGTCGCCGCCTTTCCTCGGTGGCAAAAACTGGAACCCGATGGCCTACAGCCAGGACACCGGCCTGTTCTACGTGCCGGCCAACCACTGGAAAGAGGACTACTGGGCCGAGGAAGCCAACTACAAGGCGGGCTCCGCTTACCTGGGCATGGGCTTCCGCATCAAACGCCTGTTCGAAGACCACGTCGGCATCCTGCGGGCAATGAACCCGACCACCGGCAAGGTCGTCTGGGAGCACAAGGAAAAACTGCCACTGTGGGCCGGCGTACTGGCCACCAAGGGCAATCTGGTGTTCACCGGCACTGGCGACGGCTACTTCAAGGCCTTCGACGCGAAGAACGGCAAGGAGCTGTGGAAGTTCCAGACCGGCACCGGAATCATCTCCCCGCCCATCACCTGGGAACAGGATGGCGAGCAGTACATCGGCGTAACCACCGGTTACGGCGGAGCAGTACCGCTGTGGGGCGGCGACATGGCCGAGCTGACCAAACCGGTCGCGCAAGGCGGCTCGTTCTGGGTATTCAAGCTGCCAAGCTGGGATAACAAGACCGCACAACGCTGATCGCAACTCGCATGACGCACCCTAGGGTGCGTCATGCGCATCCACTTTCGCGCTTCCAAGCAACCACCTGCGTTGCCCCCGTGGTGCGCACGGCGCACCCTACCCGAGGACTCGCCATGAATTACCTGCCTCTGCTTCTGCCCATCGTACTGCTGGTGCTGGGTACCGAACTGGTCAACGCCGATGAGGTGCTCACCGTCAACGGCTGCCGCATCGAAGCCGACAGCCAATGCCCCAAAGCCAACCTGCAAGGTGCCAACCTGAGCAACCAGGACATGCGCCGTATGAACCTGGAAGGTGCCGACCTGCGTGGTGCCGATTTACGCCATAGCCGCCTGGATCTGGCCAACCTGGAAAAAGCACAACTGCAAGGTGCCGACCTGACCCGTGCCAGCCTGCAACAAAGTCAGCTGCGCCTGGCCGACTTCAGCAACAGCACCCTGGTAGCCATCAACGGCTGGGCCATGTATGCCCAGGCGGCAAAATTCAACGCAGCCGATATGCGCGCTGCCAACCTGGAATTCGCCCGCCTGTCTGCCGCCAAACTGCACAATGCCAACCTGCAAGCGGCCAATCTGGAAATGACCTGGCTAAGCAAGGCTGACCTCAAGGGCGCCAACCTCAAGGACGCCAACCTGCAAGAGGTCAAACTCTCAGGCTCCAACCTCGCCGACGCCGACCTAAGCGGCACGCGCACCCACTACGGCAACTTCCAGGGCGCCAATATGCAAGGTTGTGTGGAATGCCCCAAGGGATGGGATTGAAGGGTAATACAAGGCAGGGATTAGATCGGCCTGTTGCGAGTAGGCTGATTAGGCTTGGAATTTCCGCTTGCAAAGGTGGACAAGCTTCGCGTTGTCCACCCTACGACCGTCGATCGCCGCTGTATGGTCAGTAGCCTGGAGAGGCGGCTTAAAGTCATGGGCTATAGGCATCCAAACTAATAGCTTTAAGCGCTTTCCAGCCCCAGCCGAATAACCCCGGTATCAATCGCCAGGTGCACCAACTCTGCCTGGGAGCTGACCTGCAGTTTGCTCTTGAGCAGGGTCAGGTAGTTGGACACGGTTTTGCTGCTGATGCACAAGTGCTCGGCGATCTGGCGGCTGGGCATGCCTTTGGCCAGCATCACGAAAATCTCGAATTCACGCTGGGTCATGCCGCGCAGGCGTGGGTCGCTGCTGCCCTCGCCCATCGGGTTACAGGCCAGATGAGTGGCCAGGCCTTGCTCGATGTACGCATGCCCGGCCAGGGTACGTTTGACGGCCTCGACCAGCACCTCTGGCGATGAGGTTTTGGTCAAGTAACCCAGCGCGCCGGCATCCAATGCCTGACGCACCAGAGGTAACTCGTCGTGCATGCTGAAAAACAACACGCGCAACTGCGGCAGGCGCTGACGCAGGCGTCGGGTCACTTCCAGGCCGCTGATGCCGGGCAGGCCGATATCCATGATGACCAGGTTGGGAATCTCCTCGTGGACCATCTGCAACGCCTGCTCACCATCGCAGGCCTCGCGCACCTGTACGTCCGGCAGTAAGGCGCGCAGCAAGCTGGCATAGCCTTGGCGGACAACCGCGTGATCATCGACCAGCAGTATTTTCATGTTTCCTGCTCCGGCAGTGCCAGGGTCAAGCACAAAGCCCACCCGGCTTGAGGACGACTGTGCACGCGCAGCACGGCGCCCAAGCTGCGCGCACGCTCGTGGATCGAACGCAGGCCAATGCCAGGGCGCTGCGGCAACTGCGCGCCCCGGCCATTGTCGCGAATAAACAGGCGTAAGCGCTGCCCCTGATAGTGCAGGCGCACGCGCACTTCACTGGCCTGGGCGTGCTTGGCCACATTGGTCAGGGCCTCCTGCACCAAGCGGTACAGGTGCGCCTTGGTCGGTAACGGCAGGTTTGGCAACATGCCGCTGACCCTGACGTGGCACTGCACGCGCTGCGCCGTTTGCCAGTTGCTCGCGAGTAAGTGCAGCGCCTCATCCAGTTGTAAATGCTCCAGCACCACGGGATAGAGGTCGCGTATCAACGCCCGAAAGCCCTCTTGCAGGCGCTGGCAATTGGCATCCAGCTGCTGCGCGGTATTCATTACCTGCTCGGGTTGCTGAGCCACGGCCTGCAACAAACAGGCTTGCGCGCGAATGCCGCTGAGGTACTGGCCGAGGTCGTCATGCAGGGTCTGCCCCAGGCGCGCGCGCTCCCGCTCTTGCAGGGCCATCAGGGCTTGGGTCAGTTCGGTGTTATCGGCCTGGACCTGCTGCAAGGTGGTGGCCATGGCATTGAAATAGCCAGCCAGCTGCCGCGTCTCCGGCAAACTGCGCGCGGGCAAACGGGCATCCAGCTGGCCCTGGGTCACCTGTTGCAGGCCCGCCAATAGTTCATCCAGCACGCGCAGGCCACGGCGTACGGCCCAGCGAATCGCCACCAGGCTGATCAGCAGCGCCAGCAGGCAGAGCAGCAGCAACTGCAACAGCGAATCCCAGACTTCGTCGATCTCATCGCTGGGGTCGACGCTGATCTGCAATTGCCGACCGTCCGCCAACGTGGCCACCCGTGGTGTATGTTGCAACGCAAACAAACGCTGTCCCAACCACTGTTCAAATGACTGCGCCGCCGAGTCAGTGGCTAGCGGCAACCACTGCAGCCGCACATGGCGCAAATTATCGGCCAGGCCATTTTGCAAGCTGGCAGGGTCACGCTGCGCGGCTTCGTACAGGTACTCGACCACCGCTTCGGCGGCCTGCACCTCGCGCTGCACATCCTCGCTGGCCTGACGCACTAACAGCGCCAGGCCGAGCACGGTGACCAAGACGAAGAACAGCGTCACCAGCAGGTAAGTGCGCCATAGAACGGACACCTTACTTGACCACGAAGTGACCCAGCATGCCCTTGCCTTCTAGGCCCTTGGCATAGAAGCGGAATTTACCCGGTTTGATTGGCACGAAGAAGATCTCCGCCTCGCCGGCATCTTCGAACTCAAGCTCAGTCAGGGTGATGGCCTTGATCTCCACGCCGCCAGCTTCGACCTTGCGCAGGAAGATTGAGGTGGCGAACTCGGGGGACTGAAAAGCGTATTCCTTCTGCCCGCTGGCGATGATCTTCAGTTGGTAGGCTTTGCCCGTTTCAAGCTGGTATTCCATTTGCGACATGCTGTAGTCGCTGGCCTCGTTACCCAACACTAAATCCGGGAGCGCCTGTGAACGTCGAGTCAGGTCGCCAGCGGCGTAAATGTTGTCGAAGCCGATCAGGCCGCTTAACACAATAAGCCCCAGCGTCAGGGTTTTGAGCGTGGTCATGACGGATACCTTTTGTTGTTTTAGTTAATGACCCCATCGTAAAACCCAGGCGCAGCAACTGACTTACTACCTTGGTACAGGCGTAGTGGTACTTTGGGCATATTTCCCGCACGCCCGGCTGTTCCTATGCTGGCAGCACCTATTCAGGAGTTGCCCATGCGCCGGATCAGCCAATCCCTCATGCTCTGCGCCATTGCCCTGTGCAGCCTGGCCACGCCGTGTCTGGCTAACCCAGGTACGGCTGAGTTAGAGGTCCGCATCGCCTACCTGGGCTACACACCCGAGACCGGCCCGCTGCTGTCCAACGTGATTCCTGAACCCGAGGATGCCGGCCGCCGTGGCGCCGAACTGGCGATTATTGACAACAACAGCACCGGGCGTTTTCTCAAGCACCGCTACCAGCTAGACGTGGCCGAGCGCAGCGACAGTGACAGCCTGCTGGTCGCCGCGCGCGAGTTGCATACACAAGGTGTGCGCCTGTTTGTGGTCAACGCCCCTGCCGCCACCCTGCGCCAGCTCAGCCAGGCGCTGCCCGACAGCTTGCTGCTTAACGCAGGTAGCGCCGACGACAGCCTGCGGCAAAGCCAGTGCCTGAGTAATGTGCTGCACACCCTGCCCAGCCGCGCCATGCTCGCCGATGCCTTGGCGCAGTTTTTGGTTGTACGCAAATGGACGCGTGGTCTGCTAATCAGCGGCCCGACTGCGGACGATCAAGCCTATGCCGCAGCACTCAAACGCGCGGCCAAACGCTTTGGCTTGCGCATCGTCGCGGAAAAAGCCTGGAGCTTTGATAACGACCAGCGCCGCAGCGCCCAAGCTGAGATGCCGCTGTTCACCCAAACGGCGGAATACGACGTGGTGCTGGTGGCCGATGAGCGCGGAGACTTCGGCGAATACCTGCCCTACCAGACGTGGTACCCGCGCCCCGTGGCAGGCACCCAAGGACTGACTCCGACTGCATGGCACAAAACGGTGGAAACCTACGGTGCCGCACAACTGCAAAAGCGCTTTGAGGCCCATGCGCAACGCTGGATGAATGACCGCGACTTCGCCGCTTGGATCGCCGTGCGCAGCATCGCCAGTGCTGTCAGCAAACTGCGCCAGAACAATGCCCAGGCCATCCGCACCCTGGCCCTGAGTGATCAGCTACCACTCGACGGGTTCAAGGGTCGCAAGCTGAGCTTTCGCAGCTGGAACGGCCAGCTGCGCCAACCCATTGCGCTGGTGCAACCCCGCGCCCTGGTCAGCAATTCGCCACAAGAAGGCTTTCTGCACCCCAACACTGAACTCGACAGCCTCGGTTACGACCGCCCGGAAGTGAGCTGCGATCTGGCTGCCAACCTATAACAAGAGGATTAACCCCATGCGTCTTACTCGCCTTGCCTGCGCCATCGCCGTTAGCCTCAGTTGCCAAAGCGCCCTGGCGGCCACGGCTTATGTGTCCAACGAAAAAGACGACAGCATCAGCGTGATCGACCTGGACAGCATGCAGGTCACCGCCACCCTAGATGTTGGTCAGCGGCCACGCGGTTTGCTGCTCTCCAGTGACAACAAGCTGCTGTACATCTGCGCCAGCGACTCGGACCGCGTGCAGGTGATGGACCTGGCCACGCGAAAAATCATCAAGGAACTGCCCTCCGGCGCCGACCCCGAGCAGTTCGCCCTGCATCCTAACGACCGTTGGCTGTACATCTCCAACGAGGACGATGCCCTGGTCACGGTGGTCGACACCCAGAGCGACGAGGTGCTTGGTCAGATTGATGTCGGCGTTGAGCCCGAAGGCATGGCCGTCAGCCCGGATGGCAAGTGGGCGGTGAACACCAGCGAAACCACCAATATGCTGCATTGGATCGATACCAGTACCCAGCAACTGGTGGACAACACCCTGGTCGACCAGCGCCCCCGGCATGTCGAGTTCGACAAGGACGGCAAGCGCCTGTGGGCCTCGGCCGAGATCGGCGGCACAGTCAGCGTGATTGATGTGGCCAGTAAGCAGATCGAAAAAGTCCTGACCTTCCAGATCAAGGGCGTACACCCGGACAAAGTGCAACCGGTGGGCGTAAAGCTGAGTGACGACGGCAAATACGCCTTTGTCGCACTCGGCCCAGCCAACCACGTGGCGGTGCTCGACGCCAAGAGCTACGAGATCCTCGATTACCTGTTGGTTGGCCGCCGCGTCTGGCACCTGGCCTTTACCCCCGACCAGAAGCAATTGCTGACCACCAACGGGGTCAGCGGCGATGTTTCGGTGATTGATGTCGACTCGCTCAAGGTCAGCAAATCGATCAAGGTCGGCCGCTACCCCTGGGGCGTGGTCGTGACCCCATGAGCGCGCTCCAGGTAGAGGGCGTGAGCTTCGCCTACGGCCAGCGCCAAGCTCTGCAGGACGTTAGTTTCAGCGTTGCTGCGGGGAGTTTTAGCGCGCTGCTGGGCCCGAATGGCGCAGGTAAATCCACCCTGATCGCCCTGCTCACCCGGCTCTACGACCTGCAACAGGGCGATATCCACATCTTCGGCCACAGCCTACGCAGCGCCCCGCGCCAGGCGCTGCGGCAACTGGGTGTGGTGTTTCAGCAGAGCACCCTGGATCTGGACCTGTCGGTGCAACAGAACCTCGCCTATCACGCAGCCCTGCATGGTTTGAGCAAGCGCGAGGCACTGGCGCGCATCGACGAGGAACTGGCGCGCCAGCAACTCGATGAACGCCGCCATGAGAAAGTGCGTGCACTGAATGGTGGCCACCGTCGCCGCGTGGAAATTGCCCGCGCCCTGCTGCATCGCCCACGCCTGCTGTTGCTCGATGAGGCCAGCGCTGGTCTCGACCCGGCCAGCCGCCTGGCGCTGAACCAGCATGTGCGCCAGCTGTGCGCTGAGCATGCGCTCGCGGTGCTGTGGACCACCCATTTGCTCGATGAAGTTGAGCACCACGATGAGCTGCTGATCCTCAATCGCAGCCGTCTGGTCGCCCAGGGTGGCGTTGCTCAAATCAGCCGCGCTGACGCCAACCTGGCCGCCACCTTCGCCCGCCTCACAGGGAGCGAGCATCATCCATGACAGCCCTATCAACGGCCTTCTTTCACTTGGAGCCTCGCCCATGAGCGCCTATTGGTATTGCCTGCAGGGCATCGTTCAGCGCGAGTGGTTGCGCTTTGTCCTGCAGCGCAGCCGCTTCTTCAGCGCCCTGGTGCGGCCGCTGCTGTGGCTGCTGGTGTTCGCCGCCGGTTTTCGCGCCGCGCTGGGCATCGCCATCATCGCGCCGTACGACACTTACATCACTTACGAGACCTACATCGTGCCGGGGCTGGCCTGCATGATCTTGCTGTTCAACGGCATGCAGGGCTCGCTGTCGATGGTCTATGACCGTGAAATGGGCAGCATGCGTATTCTGCTGACCAGCCCACTGCCACGCGCCTTTTTGCTGGCCGCCAAGCTGCTGGCCATCGCCCTGATCTCGCTGCTGCAGGTGTATGCCTTTCTCGCCATTGCCTGGGTCTACGGCGTGCAACCGCCCGCTTGGGGATTGCTCAGCGCACTGCCGGCGCTACTGCTGGTGGCACTCATGCTCAGCGCGCTTGGTTTGCTGCTGTCCAACGGCATTCGCCAGTTGGAGAACTTCGCCGGGGTGATGAATTTCGTCATCTTCCCGTTGTTCTTCCTCTCCTCAGCGCTCTACCCGCTGTGGAAGATGCGTGAGGCCAATGAATGGCTCTACTGGTTGTGCGCCCTCAACCCATTTACCCATGCGGTGGAGCTGGTGCGTTTTGCCCTCTATCAACGCTTCAGCCCTTTGGCGCTGGCTCTGTGTCTGGGCCTGACGCTACTGTTCGCCGTACTCGCCGTGCTGACCTTCAACCCGCAGCATGCGGCGCTGCGCAAGGGCAATGCCTAAGGGGCGCCAGCACAGCCAGCAGGCCTGCGCTCTAGTACTTTGGTACTGGTTTTCATCTCCAACGTAGAATTCCCAAAGCAGCAACATTGCCCTGTAATAGAACGATAAAAAGAACCGAGAACTAAGGCGATGAAACACTGCCTGGCGCTGCCAAAGCTCCTGATACTGATGGCTAGTTTGTTGCTGACCAGCGCTGCACTGGCCGAAGCCCCGCTGTTTTCAGCCGAAGGCTACCGCCTAAGCCATTACCGCAGCCCCACACCCATTAGCCACGACAATGCCCGCACGCTGGATACCGCGGCGCTGCAGCAGCTGCTGCGTGAACAACCCCAAACCCGCCTGATTGATGTCTACCGCCGGCAATGGCTGCATGGCCAGTTCATCGAGGATGAGCTGCACGCCAACCTGCCAAACAGCCTGTGGCTGGCCAACACCGGCGACGGTCAGCTGACGCCGCAGTGGCAGCGCTACTTGCGCGAACACCTACGCCAAGCCAGCCAGGGCAACACGGCATGGCCCTTGGTGTTTTATTGCCGCTCTGATTGTTGGCTGGGCTGGAACGCAATTAAACGCGCCCATCATCTGGGTTACCGCAACCTCTACTGGTACCGTGACGGCATTGATGCCTGGCAACAAGCAGGCCTGCCCCTGATACCCGCACAACCTTTGCCCTTGCTACGTTAACCCCAGTGTTACGGCTCAACCCCACCATAATCAAAACAACGAGGTGATAAGGCCATGTACAAAATTTTAATTGCCGATGACCACCCGCTGTTTCGCGAGGCCATCCATAACGTCATCAGTGACGGCTTCCCTGGCAGCAGCATCATGGAAACCGCCGACCTCGACAGCGCCCTGGCAATGACCCAGGAGCACGATGACCTCGACCTGATCCTGCTCGATCTGAACATGCCCGGCATGCACGGCCTCAATGGCCTGATCAACCTGCGTAACGAAGCGCCGACTATTCCAGTGGTGATTGTCTCCGCTGAGCAGGACAAGCAGATCGTCCTGCAGGCCATCACCTACGGTGCGGTCGGCTTTATTACCAAGTCATCGCCACGGGTGCAGATGACTGATGCCATCCAGCAAATTCTTAACGGCAACGTGTATCTACCGCCGGACATCATCCGCGCCCAGAAAAGCGGTTCGCAGCGCAGCCATCACGACCACCACAGCTTCCCGCCTGAATTGCTGCAAGCGCTGACCCGCAAACAACTGCTGGTACTCGAACGCATGACCAAGGGCGAGTCCAACAAGCAGATCGCCTACAGCCTGGACATCGCCGAAACCACGGTCAAAGCCCATGTCTCGGCCATTTTGCGCAAGCTCAATGTACATAACCGGGTGCAGGCGATTCTTTCAGCTGGCGACATTGATTTCGCGGCCTACCTGCGTCGCTAATCCCCGCAGCTATTGCGCCAGTACGCCCACGGATGGGCCCGCTAGCACCCTCCTCGCGCACTACCCTCCCCAAATAAAAGGTTAACCGCATGTCTAAAACAACATTGATCATCGTCGACCTGCAAAAAGACTACTTCCAAGGTGGTAAGTGGCAGCTCGAAGGCACCGAAGCCGCAGCCGCCAACGCCGCTCGCCTGCTCAGCGCGTTTCGTGAAAAAGGCTGGCCAGTGGTGCATATACGTCACGTGTTCGCCAACACCGACGCGCCCTTTTTCGCCCCAGGTTCGTCGGGTGCTGAGGTGCATCCGCTGGTCGCTGAGCGCCCTGGCGAAGCGGTGTTGATCAAGCAGCAGATCAACAGCTTTCGCGATACCGAGCTCAAACAGGTGCTGGATCAGGCCGGGGTTAGCCAAGTGCTTATTTGCGGCGCCATGAGCCATATGTGCATCGACGCGGTAACCCGTGCCGCTCACGATTTCGGTTACAGCTGCGCGGTGGCGCACGACGCTTGCGCTACCCTGGCCCTAGAGTTCAACGGGGTGAGCGTGCCCGCCAGCCAGGTTCATGCGGCGTACATGGCCGCACTGGCGTTTGCCTATGCCAATGTGGCGAGCACCGAAACACTGCTGAGCGAGCTGTCGTAAAGGCCCCCCCTTTAGCGCAGCCCGGTAAAGAAGCCGGCGCGCTAAAGGTGTGGCTAACCCGCTACGCTGCGGTCCAGTAGATGGCTGATAGCGGTTTTCAGCTTCATCGGTCGCACCGGTTTGTGCATCAGGGTATGACCCAACTCACGCATCTGCTGCTTGAGCTCGTTGCTGTAGTTGGCGGTGATCATCAGTGCCGGCAAGGGTGAGCTGCGCCGGGCATTGATTTGGGCCACGGCATCCACCCCGTTATGGTCATCATCAAGGTGATAGTCGGCGATCAGCAGGTCGGCATCAGCATGATAATTATCCACCTGACGCGCCAAATCCTCTTCCGACAAGGCGGTCACCACCTGACACCCCCAGGCTTCCAGCAAGGTGCGCATGCCGGCGCAGATCGCCGCATCGTTATCCAGCACCCAGATCCGCGACCCACTGAGACGTTCCAGCAGTAGGTTTGGCGTGTCATGTAC
This sequence comes from Gammaproteobacteria bacterium, assembly GCA_018816095.1. GTDB lineage: Bacteria > Pseudomonadota > Gammaproteobacteria > Pseudomonadales > Pseudomonadaceae > Aquipseudomonas > Aquipseudomonas spirodelae. Next base: position 60,089 of record JAHIWP010000072.1, on the reverse strand, counting down.
CTCACGCGCGCGCGGCATACGTGTGCTCAGCGGCACTTCAATGGCAAACACTGAACCCTTGCCCTGGCATGACGCCACACGGACACGGTGGCCCAGGATACGGGCAATCTTATCGACGATGGCCAGCCCGAGGCCAAGCCCGCGGTCCTGCTTCAAATGCGCCACGTCGCCGCGTTTGAACTCCTGGAAGATCTCCTCCAGTTTGTCTTCGGCGATGCCCATGCCGGTGTCCCACACCTCAATCGACACGCTTTGCCGACGCCGCCGGCAACCCAGCAAAATGCGCCCACTGCTGGTGTAACGGATGGCATTGCTGAGCAAGTTGCGCAGAATGCGCGCCAACAACTGAATGTCGCTGTGCACCACAGCCGAGCTGGGCACAAAGTCCAGTTGCAGGCCTTCACTGCCGGCGATCTGGTGATATTCGGCAGCCAGATTCTCCAACAGCTCGCTGACCGCAAAAGGCGCAATGTCGGCTTTGATCACCCCTGCATCCAGTTTGGAAATGTCGACCAGGGTACCCAGCAGGCTTTCAACATCCTCCAGCGAGTTGCTGACATTGCGCACCAGGCTGGCACTCTCGGCCAGCTCACGTTTCTCCATCAGCGCGCTGGTGAACAGCCGCGCCGCGTTGAGTGGTTGCAGCAAATCATGACTGACGGCGGCGAGGAACTTGGTTTTCGACAGGTTGGCCTGCTCCGCCTCGCCTTTGGCTTCACGCAGGCGCGCTTCCATCTGCGTACGTTCATCAATCTCGCGGCGCAGCTGGTTATTCAGGTCAGTCAGCTCAGCGGTGCGCTCACGCACCCGTTGCTCCAAGTGTTGGTAGGCCTGATGCAGCGCTTCGGCGGTACGCCGACGCTCAGTGATGTCGCGGATCAGCACAAAGATCCCCACCACCTCGCCGCAGGCCAACCGATTGGGCACATAGGAGCGCAGCATGTAACGCTCCTGGCCGTTGTGGTTAGTTTCGGCAAACTCGAAGGTCACGCTCTCGCCAGACAGCGCACGCTCAATAAACGGTTCCAGGCGTCGGCAGTGCTCCTCAGGATGCACCACACGCAGGCTCTGCCCGAGCATTGCGCCACGCGGCCAGCAGTACCATTCCTCGTACACTTTGTTGGTGAACTGATAGGTCAGGTCCGCCGTGAGGTAGGCAATCAGCGCCGGCACGTGGTCGGTGATCAGGCGAATCCAGCGCTCGCTCTCGCTTAGCGCCTTGGCGTGGCGGTGGCGCTCGGTGATGTCGGTGAAGGTATTGACGAAGCCGCCGGTGGGCAGCGGATGGGTACGCACTTCGAGCATGCGCCCATCAAACAGGCACAGCTCCATTTCCTCGATCTGCTTGCCGTTGGCGTCGCGGCTGGCGGGCGTAAGCAGCGCCAGCTCACTGTCGGCCATGACCTCGGCAAACGGCCGATGGGCATTGATCGGCGCCAGGCCGCAGAGGTCGAGAAAGCGGTGGTTCCACAACTCCAACTGGCCCTCGGCATTAACCATCGCCATGCCCTGAGACAGGTTGTCCATGGCCCGCTGCAACAGCCGCGACTTTTGCGCCAGAGCCTGTTCGCGGCGCATGGTTTCGTTGAGTTTGACCTCAGTGATATCGGTGTAAAGGATCACCAGCCCGCCTTCGCGGGTCGGCCGCTCGCTGACCTGCACCCAGCGTCCGTCCTGCAGCCGGTAGAGCATGTTGTCATCGCGGTTGCTGCGCTGCTCCTCGACCACCAGACCCGTGCTTTTGCTTAAGCGTTTGATCTCCGCCAGACGCGTGCCGGCGGAGATACGTGCCCGGCTGCCGGCCCAGAATGATTTGAAGCGGCTGTTGAACAGCACAATGCGCTGCTCACGGTCGAACAAGACAAAGGCATCGGAAATGCTCTCGATCGCATCAATCAGGTGATGGTGGGCCGTTTCCGCCCGCAGGCGTGCATCGCTGAGCAACTGGTTACTGGATTTCAGTTCGGCCATAGCCTGGTTCAGCGCATCGGTGCGCTCACGCACCTGCTCGGCCAGTACCACCGAATGCTGGAACGCCGCATAGGCGTCGTCACCGCGAGAATGGGCCGACTCGACCCGCTCAATCAGCGCGCTGTTGATCTGCCGCAGCTTATCGTTCTGCCGCTCCAGCTCACTGCAGCGTGCCTGCAGCTCAGCTGCATCAGCCGTAAGTGGGGCGACCAATGGCAACTCCGGTGAAGGTCTGGTTGATATGCATGCCATTGAACTGCTCTCCGTAGGTGTTGAACCCAATCACCTTCTGGCTGCGCAAAAAATCCGAAATAGCGTCAACACCATCGCGCCCTTCGATTTCCATACGACGTAAAAAACAGTCACAGCCAATGGTCAGCAGTAACGGCCCGAGGCGCTCGCGCAACCCGTCAAACACGCTCTGCAGGTCTGGCAGCAGCGGCCCTGGCTGCATGGCAGTCAGCACGATGCCGTTCTCCACCGCGCAGTAGAAGGTCAAACTGAGGTCATCATTGACCCGCTGAATCGAGCGCACGTAGTACTGCCCGCCAATGCGCACGGCCAGTGGGTGAGCGGCAAACAGGCGGTGATTCAGCTCACTCAGCGGCACGCCAATCAACTGCGCATACTCCTGCGCTGCCGGGGCGGCATTGAGTTCATAGACAGTGCGACTGGTGCTGTCGGCGCGGGTCACCACCAGTTTCTCGGTGCGCGGCAAAATGTGGTGGGTACTGAACACCTCGAAGTCCAGCCAGGTATTGAACAGCACCACCACGGCGGCTCCAGTGTGGAACTCACCGTTGTAATAAACGTGGGTGTGGGTCAGGTGGTTGTCGTCACCGGCTGAGCCGCCAAAGTGCGGAATGCTGCCTAACGCCGCGCTGAGTGCACCCAGCACCACTTCCTCACGGCTGGACAAACCGTCGAGTAGCGTCAGGGCGAAGCTGTGGCCCTTGATGCTGGCCAGCTCGTTGTTGCGGCAATCACTGACCAGGCGCTCGACCAGTTGCTGCGCATCAATCAGGCTGAAGCGCTCCATTTCGTCGATCAGCGCGCTGGCAATCGAGAAACTGCGGTGATCAAAACCAATGGCACTGACGCAACCACGGTCATACCCCTCGGCGGTGATCTCACCGGCGCTGGTACAACCCACCAGCTTGATCCCGCCGAAGTACTGATCCAGTGACTCACCGAGCCCTTGCAGGTCATATTCAGCCGAGCAGAAAAACAACACGAAGCCCAGATGCGGATGAATCAGCTGGCGGGCTAATTCCTGGGCCACCAGCTCGACATCCGTGGCGTTAGAGGTGGCGGTCACCACACCTTCAGTAAGCGTATGCGGCATAGCGGCCCCTAATGCAAAACACTTTAATTCATGGGGACATTCTACGAAGCTAGCCAGCGCCGCCCCATGCCACTTGAGTAGCGCAGGACTAATCCCTAAGTAGCGGGCCAGAACAGCAGCGTCAGCACCAGCATGGCGCTATAGAAGCCGATCTCCAGGGTTTCGCTGAGCGGCTGAATACGCCGCAGGGCGCCATAGACATGGACGATGACCATCATCACGGCGACTGCCGCGAGCATCTCGAAGACCATATCAATGGCCTCGCCGGTCAGCGCGGCGCGCAGCATCATGGCTTCGAGAATCAGAATAAAGGCACCCAGACAGCGGCCGAAGTAAACGGCCAGATCGGTATGGGTCGGAATCTTCCAGCCCATCAAGCGGGCCCAAATCAGCGGGATACAGAAAATCGGCAAGGCAAACACCAGGGTGGTCGCCAGCACCAGAATCAACAGGTACTGCGAGGCGTAAGCACTCCATAAACCAAGCATCGGGTCGTCCTTGAAAGTAACTTTGGGGAATTACAGACAGCGCATTAACACAATGGGCAGCGCCAGTAATACGCCACTGCAGGGCAGCAGAATCAGCAGTACATCCAGGTACATGGCAACCTCCAGCTAAAGCCGGGCAACTTCTGCCCGGCCTGAACGGCCTGCTTACCAGCTGAGTACGGCACCCACCGCGAAGGTGTTGGTGTCTTCGCCCAGGCCACTGCCCTGCGCCGCATCAATCTCGTACTGGTTGTATTCAGCAACCAGCTTGAGGTTGTCGTTAATAGTGCGGAAGTAGGCGACACCGCGGGTCTCGTAATCAGCGGCAGTGCCCAGACCGTTGCCGTCATCCTCGGTCTTGCCGTAAGACAGTGCGACACGGTTTTTGCCAAAGGTGTAAGAACCTTGCAGCAAGTAGCCGTCGCTATCAATTTCACGCAGCGTCGGCTCACCCAGGTTGTTGGTAAAGAATGGGTTGATGCCCTCAGCCTGGAAGCCTGAAGCGGTCACCGAAAAGCCCGCCATCTTGGCCTGTACGCCGTAGCCCAGGCCTTGGGATGTCACGGTATCAACCGTGCTATCGGTGTTTTCCGAGGTTTGGTAGGCGCCGTTAAGCCAGGAGTAGATGGTCGCCCCGCCCAGATCAAACTGGTAGCTGACCTCCGACTCGAAGCGCGGCTCTTCCTGGTAGGACTTGCCCACGGCGCTGTCATCGTTGGTGTCTACCGGGTCCATGATGCCCACAGCAACACGTAGGCCTTCAGCCAGGTTGTTGTTGCGGTAAGTGATCTGCGAGGTCGGGAACGGGTACGGGTAGCCGGTGCCGATATTGCCGAACGAGACGCCCGTGCCATCGACCAGGCCCAGGGTATCGCTGACGTTGCCGTAGCCGGCCAGCAACTCATCGAGGAAGATGTTCGAGCGCGAGAACAGCCCGAAGTCCTTACCGACCAGCACTTCACCCCACTCTGGCGAGGCCACAGTGCCGTAGAACTGACGCACATCGATGGCTGTATCGGTGCCGTTGGTTTCACTGTCGTTAATGGTGACCCAGAACGACGAACGTCCGCCGAGCTGCAGGCCATCGATCTGCTTGCCGAAGTTAAAACCGATCCAGTTTGGCAAAAAGCCCATTTTCACCCGCGATTGACGGCGGTCGAATTGCTCGCCCTCGCGGTCAACATCGCTGGTCACATAAAAGGCATTGATGTAGCCATCAGTGGAAAAGGTGGTGTCGTCCTGGTCATACAGGACAATTTCGGCGGCAGCCTGTTGAGCGGTGACCAAGGCAACGGCGGCAGCCAAGGTCAGGGGCAGGAATCGGGTGCTGGCGATCTTCTTGTTGTTCATAACACTCTCCGCTGGAAGGGACGACCGGCAATGGTCAGTCAGGTCGGAGGCGATTATCGAAAAGCCCAGACAGCCGCCATACGCTGCAATAGCGCTGTTTGCTTGCTGCTTTGGAGCGGCCTAGGGTGTGCAGCGAAACGATGTAGGACTAACTGGCCAGTCGAGCCAAGCCACAAGGATGACCACCCAAGGTCGTAGAGGAACTAATTCACCGGCAGCACAACGCCCGCCGTAAATAGCGCATAAAAAACCATAGGCTCAGGAAGTGGCGCGCAACGGCGCCTGGGCATTACTGGGTGTGGGTGTGCGGCAGATTTAGCGGGATGGTGCTTGGTTGCTCAGCACATACCAGCCACCAACGGCCTGACTCAGCGCCTGCTGCGCTTGCAGTACGGCGTCCGGATCTAGCTGCTGCAGCGCCAATTGCACAGTGTCGCCATGCTCTGCGGACAAGCCCGCCAGATGCGCCTGCCAGGCGTGCTCAGCCAGCCCTTCGCAGCTGCGCGATTGCACTTGCCACTGACGACTCAGGGCATCAGTGGCGCAGGCCAATGCAGGGTGATTCAGCTCAAGCAGGCAAGTGTTACGCGCCTGCAAAAATGCCTGAATATGCTCAACAATCGCCGCGCCATTGCAGCTCGGTGACTGCACGCCAAACAGCAACCCACGCCGGCCCTGGATCTGCCGGTAGCTGCAAAACACCGCATAACCAAGCTGCAGCTCACTGCGCAGGCGCTGATAGAACGCGCCCTGATGCAGATGCCCAAGCACGCGCCAGCAAGCCTCGGTCAACGCCGAGTCATCGGGCTGCGGGCAAAACAGCAACAGCGCCGACTCGCCCTCTGCCGCCAAGGTCCGCCAATGCTGCCCAGAGGCAACTAAGGGCAAACCGGCTGACACCGGCAATGGGTGCGCTGCGCTAAACAGCGCTTCAACCTGCTGTTGCTCGCACGCATCCAGCCCCACACCAAGCGCTTCGACGTGTACCTGACGATAGCGCTGCTGCAGCGTTGCCAGATCAAGCCGGACGTTATCAATAGGCTGCCGACGGAATAATTCGCTGCAATTCGCCAAGAGCTGACGGATTGGCATGGCCTGGCGCTCAAGCGCGGCACTTTCAACCGCTGAGCGCCAGTGTGCAGCATCGGCTTGCAGGAGTGCCGGCATGAGCAGTGCTATCGCACGTGGCAACAGGCTGGCACTGCCCTGCAAACACACACTCAAACTAGCGGCCTCGGCATCCAGAGTCAGGTTAATGCCAAGCTGAGCCAGGTGTTGGCGAACCTCACGCAAGCTAACCTGCGCCAGCCCAAGCAACAGCTCAGTCTCAAGTGGCTCGGTAAAGCAGCAGCGAGCGTGCCAGACGGCCATAGGAACAGGCTGGTCAGTAACAGCCTTGGGCGCGGGGAGCCAGGCGAAACCAGCTGAAACCTTAAGCACCGCACCCAGCTGCTGCGCCGGTAGCAATAAGGGGTTGAGCCCAGGCAACTGCCAGTAACCACGCAGGGCTGGTAATGACAATGCGGGAGCACACGCCATACGCAAGGGAAAACCCGCACCGGGCCAGCCAGGCAATACGTCGTTATCCGCCGTCACTGTGCAGCGGCGCAGCGGCTCCTGCAGTTGCTGCAAGAGTATGCTCAGCGTTTCAGTGTCAGCGTGCGACGACTCTTGCCAGTAACGCGCCAAGGCCAGTGGCGTCATGCCATGCAGGCGATGCGACTGAATCTGCAGATAACTTTCGAGGCAACGCGCAGGGTCAGCATGTGTATTAACAAAAGCCAGCCAGTCCAACAGCAAGGCAAGGCAGTCAGGCGCTGATGCCGCGCCACACACACTCACCAGCAGTAAAGCCTGACCGCCATGGCAGTAAGGCACCTGTACTTGCAGGCCCTGAGCCAAACCACGCTCGCGCAAGCCCGCAACCAGCCCCCCAGGGCTTTCATCCAATAACCAGCTTTGCAGCCAAGCCAAGGTTTCAACTGCTGAGGCCTCAGGTAAATCCAAGGCAAAGCCAAGATACAGGCTGTCCATTGCACCAGGCAGGTTCAGGCGCAAATGCTCAGTACGCCATGGCAACATCGGCAGCGGCAACACACGTGGCGTCGCCATCGCATCGGCCACAACCCGCCCATGACGTTGCGCCAAGGCGTAAAGCTGCTCAATCGGCTGCGGCGCAACGATACTCAGTTGGCAATTACCGGCGTGATAGAACGCCCGATGAAAAGCCCGCAACGCCTGCTGGAAGGCCACCTCGGCCACCGGCAGGCTGTCGCGATTACCCGCTTGAAACACCGCACTTCGATGCCCATCCGCCAACACCTGCCCCAACGCGGCACTGAGCAAGGTATCGGCATCCTGACCACGGGCCATAAATTCCGCATGCACCACTTCACGCTCGCGGACCTGGTCAACCTCCGCCAAAATCGGCTGGGCAACCATATCCAGCAGCCGTGCCAGCGCGCCGTCCAGAGACGCCGCCGGTACTTCACAGAAATATTCGGTGTAACGCGCCTGCGTGCTCGCATTCACGTGCCCGCCACAGGCTTGCACAAACGGCATCAAGCGCTGCTCAGCAGTGAATCCTTCACCGCCAAGAAACAGCAAATGCTCGAGAAAGTGGGCCAATCCGGGATAAGCCAGCGGCTCGTCATGACTGCCGGCATTGACCCGCAAACACAACGCTGCATGGCTTAACCAAGGCTGACTGAGCAGCATGACCGGCAAGCCGTTTTCCAGATGGCGGCTCACCGGTTGTATGCGCTGGTCAGAGGTGCAAGCAGGCAGATTAGGCATAACGGACAAAGCCGCAGCAAACATGAAAGAACGAGGATCGACTGCCTGACAGCGCAGCACAATTGTTCTTTAGATGTAGTCAGCGCCTACCCCTGAATCGCCCGCTGCGGCAGTTCTAGCGCGTCTATGGAGAGTCGCCGCGCTTAGATAAATGCCTGTTTAGCGACGCCGCGCGGCATGCGGTTTGTACCTGGCAGTTGTTGCAGCCGTTGCAACCAGGCAGCGCGAGGGCTCAAGGTGGATTTCGGCTTCGCTGTTTCAGCCGCTAACTGGGCAGCTTTCGCGGCTTTGGCCGCCGCACGCAGTTCGGCAAGGGTGGGTGTTTTACGTACTGGCTCTGCAGCGCCCTTTTCAACGGTGCGCAGGCAAAGCTTGCATGAAACCTGAGTAACATCCTGAGTACTTTTTAGGCTCAATCCTGTTCGCCCGCATGCAACATTGTCCTGAAGCGTGGAGTAATGAATTGCCAACGTGTTGTCTCCTGCATTTTTGGGGGCGCGGATTCTACACGGTTCGGCTGCAGGACAAAGGGCCTCACCTAAACAAAGTCAGCTTGTCGGAAAGTTGGTTTGTCCGTCTGAGCGGCAGGGGCTAAGACCTAGGCTCGCGCTGTAAGCGCGTGGTATTTCGGCGAGCCCGCGCAAAGCGCTGCCATATAACTGCCGTCATACCTATGCGACAATACGCGGAATATCCGGTATGAACCCCGCATTGATCACTCAGCCATTGGGCCGTAACGCCCTGATGTTGGTGTCGATGTGCGCCCGCTGGATCAACTCAAGCTCCATCTGGAGCAAACTGGAACAGCTGAATATTGGTATCCAATCGCTATCAACACCATTCAGCAAGCCGCAAGTCATTAATAGGTAAGACTTTTGATCTCCACCGCTAACATCACCATGCAATTCGGCGCCAAGCCACTTTTCGAGAACGTGTCCGTCAAATTTGGCGGTGGCAATCGCTATGGCCTGATCGGGGCCAACGGCTGTGGCAAGTCGACCTTTATGAAAATTCTCGGTGATGATCTGGAGCCATCCAGTGGCCAGGTGATGCTGGAGCCGAATGTTCGCCTGGGTAAGCTGCGCCAGGACCAGTTTGCCTACGAAGAATTTACGGTGATCGATACCGTGATCATGGGTCACGAAGAGCTGTGGGCGGTCAAAGCCGAGCGCGATCGCATCTATTCGCTGGCGGAAATGAGCGAAGAAGACGGCATGAAGGTCGGCGAGCTCGAAGGTGAGTTCGCCGAAATGGACGGCTACACCGCCGAGTCCCGCGCTGGCGAGTTGCTGCTCGGCCTGGGTATTCCGCTGGAGCAGCATTTCGGCCCGATGAGCGAAGTCGCGCCGGGCTGGAAACTGCGCGTATTGCTGGCGCAGGCACTGTTCTCCGATCCGGAAGTGTTGCTGCTCGATGAGCCAACCAACCACCTGGACATCAACACCATCCGCTGGCTGGAAAACATCCTCACCCAGCGCAACAGCACCATGATCATCATTTCTCACGACCGTCACTTCCTCAACAGCGTGTGCACCCACATGGCTGACCTGGATTACGGCGAGCTGCGCCTGTTCCCGGGCAACTACGATGAGTACATGACCGCTGCAACCCTGTCTCGCGAGCAGTTGCTGTCGGACAACGCCAAGAAGAAGGCGCAAATCAACGAGCTGCAAAGCTTTGTTAGCCGCTTCTCGGCCAACGCCTCGAAATCCAAGCAGGCATCGTCGCGCGCCAAGCAGATCGACAAGATCCAGCTGGCCGAGGTCAAGCCGTCCAGCCGCGTCAGCCCGTTCATTCGTTTCGAGCAGAACAAGAAGCTGCATCGCCAGGCAGTGATCATCGACAAAATGGCCAAGGGCTTTGACGGCAAAGCGCTGTTCAAGAACTTCAGCTTCCAGGTTGAAGCCGGCGAGCGCGTGGCGATTATCGGCCCGAACGGTATCGGTAAAACCACCCTGCTGCGCACCCTAGTCGGCGAACTGACCCCGGATGCCGGTAGCGTGAAATGGACCGATAGCGCGGAGCTGGGCTACTACGCCCAGGATCACGCCCACGACTTCGAACGCGACGACACCCTGTTCGATTGGATGGGCCAGTGGACCACCGGCGAGCAGATGATCCGCGGCACCCTTGGGCGCATGCTGTTCAGCAACGATGACATCCTCAAGTCGGTAAAAGTCATCTCAGGCGGTGAGCAAGGTCGCATGTTGTTCGGTAAGCTGATCCTGCAAAAGCCTAACGTGCTGGTGATGGACGAACCAACCAACCACCTGGACATGGAATCCATCGAAGCACTCAACCTGGCGCTGGAAAATTACCCCGGCACGCTGATCTTCGTCAGCCACGACCGTGAGTTCGTCGGTTCCCTGGCCACGCGCATCATCGAGCTGTCGGCCAATGGCATCACGGACTTCAGCGGCACTTACGACGACTACCTGCGCAGCCAGGGCGTGATCGTCTAAGAGTTGGCGAACACCTTGCCAGACGCCGGCTAAACGGCGAAGAAAAAGCCCCGTTCGCAGAACCTGTGAGCGGGGCTTTTTTGCGTACGCCTGACTTAAGCGTAGTGGCGACGAAGAAAGTCCACGAGCAGCTTATTCACCTGCTCAGCCTGCTCGTTCTGGATCCAGTGGCCGCAATCTTTCAGCACATGCTGTTCAAGCTGAGTGATGCGCTTGGGCATCTGCTTCAGCGTGTAGGCTTCGAGTGTGCCGACTGGATCCTTATCCCCGAGCAAAAACAGCGCCGGTTGTTCGATCTGCCGATCAGCCAGGGCCTCGGTACGCTGCCAGTTACGCTCGAAGTTGCGGTACCAATTGAGCGCGCCGTAAAAGCCGCGCCCCTCAAAAGCACTCAGGTAGTGCTCGAATGCCGCGTTGTCGCACCAAGCAGGCAAGGTGGCGGGATCATGCATGCCATCAAACAGCCCTGCCCCTGCGGGCTTTTCCTGCAGGAAGTGATCCTTAGGCGCGGCGGCAGAGGTGTTGTACATCATCATGCGCAGGGTGCGCGGTATGTCGGCATCCATTTCCGCCTCGGCGATGCCAGGCTCTTGGAAGTGCAGGATGTAATGAAAGCGCTCGGCATACAGCTGGCGCATAATGTCGATGGCCGGCTGCTTCGGCCGACCGCCAAACGGCACTGCCATCCCAACCACCGCCTTAACCCGATCGGGCTCAAGCAAAGCCAAGTGCCAGGCAATAGGCGCGCCCCAGTCGTGCCCCACCACACACACCTGCTGCTGACCGAGCTGGTCCATGGTGGCCTGGATGTCAGCGCAAATGGTCATCACGTCATAGGCGGCAGGATCGCGCGGCGCACTGCTCTGGCCATAGCCGCGCATTTCCGGGATGAGGACGCGATAACCCGCCGCTGCCAAAGGCGCAATCTGCTGTCGCCAAGAATGCCAGCACTCAGGAAAACCGTGCAGCAGCCAGACCCATCGACCTATTTTAGGGCCGGCACTGTAAAGGCTCAGGTCGATCCCGTTGACCTGAAGTATGTGGTGCTCAAGCTGATCCATATGCGTCTCCGTTATCTGCGGCCACTATGACAAAGGCGCATCCGAAGATGCGCCCTTATTCACCCGCCGAATACGCCTGCAGCAATCAGCCTTGCGCAGTACTCCAGTCAATCCACTGCAACTGCCAGGTCGCCAAAATCAACAAACCAAAGCCAATGCGATACCAGGCGAAGGCTGCGTAGCTGTGGTTACCGATAAACTTGAGCAGCGCCCGCACCGCAATCATGGCGAAGATAAACGAGGTGACAAAGCCAATGGCAAATACCGGAAAGTCGCTGGCCTGAAACATGTCGCGGTACTTGTAGCCGGAGTAAACAGCGGCGCCCACCATCGTCGGCATAGCCAGAAAGAACGAGAATTCGGTGGCCGCTTTGCGCGAAAGACCGAACAACAGGCCGCCAATAATGGTCGCGCCAGAGCGTGAAGTCCCTGGAATCATCGCCAGGCATTGGGCAAAGCCAATTTTCAACGCATCTTTCCAGGTCATCTCATCTACGCTTTCGGCGTGCACCAAATGGGTACGCCGCTCAGCCCACAGCATGATCACCCCGCCCACCGCCAGTGCTAGGGCCACAGTGATGGGGTTGAATAAGTAATGATGGATAAGATCAGCAAACAGCACACCCAGCGCCACGGCCGGCAGAAAGGCGATCAGCAGGTTGGCAGTAAAGCGTTGTGCTTGAGGCTCTTTCGGCAACCCAACAACAATGCCAATAATTTTGCGGCGGTACTCCCACACCACCGCGAGAATCGCCCCAAGCTGAATAATGATATTGAAGGCCATCGCCCGCTCACCGCCAAAGCCGATCAGGTCGGCCACGATGATCTGGTGCCCAGTACTGGAAATTGGCAAAAACTCGGTAATGCCTTCCACGATGCCCAGAATCAGTGCCTGAACAGCAACCCAAAGATCCATCCCCACTCCTAAAAGCGTGCCTTATTCAGCACGAACAACAAATTATGACGATGTATACGCAAGGGCTGTCGGACTGCCCGCCTTAAATAGGGTTCCGGGCGAACAGAAAAAACAGGCAAATCACATACTTAACCAGTAGCGGCGAAAATCCTAACAGAGAACCCACACACGCACCGCACTCGGATGCTTTACGGCCACGTAAAGCTTTAGGCATTAGCAAATACTGCACCTTAACTACCCGACTATTAGCCTAAGGTCTAAGGTAGAAAAACAATGCTCTTAACCTATAAGAAGCGAGCAAATGCCGAATCTCAAAAAGGAAGAAAAACGCTATGAATAGCCTGCGCAGCCTGCCGATAAACCGCCGTTTATGGCTAATTCTGGTGGTGGCTATCGCCATGCTGGTTATTCAAGGCGCCTTATTGCTCAAGCAGATTCGCACCGATCTTTACGCCGCCAAAGCAGAAAAGACCCAGCACGTGGTGCAGAGCGCGGCAGGCATTTTACAGCATTATCAAAGTTTGGAAGCGGCAGGCAGCCTGCCCCGCGATGACGCGCAGAAACAGGCAATGGAAACGATCCGCGGCCTGCGCTATGCCGGCCAGGAATACTTCTGGATCAATGACCAGACACCGGTAATGGTCATGCACCCGACCAACCCCAAACTGGAAGGCCAGAACCTCTCTGGATTCAAAGACCCAGATGGCAAAGCGCTATTCAATGAGATGGTGGCTATCAGCAAGAGCCAGGGCGCGGGACAGGTTGATTACCGCTGGCCCAAGCCCGGGGCGAGCGAGCCAGTACCCAAGATCTCCTACGTACAGCTGTTTCAGCCCTGGGGCTGGATCATCGGGTCCGGCGTCTATGTAGATGATGTGCAGACTGAGTTTAAAACCCAGGCGCTCAATACCATCGCGATTGGGCTGGCGATTGCTGTGTTGCTGATCTTACTGGTGGTGCTGATTGTGCGCAGTATCACCCAACCGCTGCAGCAAGCCGTCAGCGCGATGGCCAATATCGCCAGTGGCGATGGCGATCTGACGCGCAACCTCGACACCCACGGTAACGATGAACTGACCGCCCTGTCCCGTCACTTCAATGCTTTTACCGACAAACTGCGCCTGGTGATCAAACAGTCTCTTGAATCCGCCAGCCAGCTTGATGTCGCGGCCAAAGAACTGGGACAGATATCTGGCCAGTCACAACAGCACAGCGAACAGCAATCGCAACAGATGGAACTGGTTGCCACAGCGATTAACGAGGTGACCTATGGTGTGCAGGATGTGGCGAAAAATGCCGAGCACGCCTCCAGCGAAGTGCACGCCGCCGAAGACCAGGCCACTCAGGGCCAGCAAAATATTGAAGCCAGCCTGCGGCAAATTAACGAGCTGTCCGGCACGATTGACCAAGCCGTAGCCGTGATTCAGGCGTTAGCCCAAGAAAGCACGCAGATTGGCAGCGTATTGGAGGTGATTCGCTCGATTGCCGAACAGACCAACCTGCTGGCACTCAACGCCGCAATTGAAGCGGCCCGTGCCGGCGAGCAAGGTCGCGGCTTTGCCGTAGTGGCCGACGAGGTGCGCCTACTGGCACAACGCACGCAAAAATCCACGGCGGAAATCCAGGTGATGATCGAACGCCTGCAAGGCAACTCGGAAGCGGCGGTCAAGGTCATCCATGACAGCAGCAAAGCCTCCCAATTGACCATCGAGCAGGCCAGCCTGGCAGGTGCCAGCCTCAGACAGATCGCCAGCGGGCTGCGTAACCTCAGCGGCTTGAACGCTTCCATCGCCAGCGCCACGCTGCAACAATCGCATGTGGTCGAAGACATCAACCAGAACGTCACCCAAGCCGCCAGCCTGGCGCATAACAATGCATTGGCCGCGCAGCAATCCAGCGATGCAGGGCAACACCTGGGCCAGTTGGCCGAGCAGCTAAACCGGCTGCTGAGTCAGTTCCGGGTATAAGGAAGACATGAGCAGCATGGAGCACCAGGAAGTTGACCTGAGCAAACCACAGAACCCAGATTTGATCTGGGACTTGGACAACATCGCCCGGCGAGAGCTGGCCGAACGTTTTATCAAGCTGTTCGAGAACCGCCTGTGCGTTTACTCGGAGTCGACGCGCCAGCTGTATACCAACTACGACCTGCACTTCCCCAGCGACCTAGGCCGCAAGATGGTGGTACTGCCCAACCCGTACGCGTTCCACGACACCCTGCACGGCATTGAAGCCCAGGCGATACGCAAGACGGGGCTGTGCGTGCTGCCCGGCGTGGTATTGAAAAAGCCAGGGCTGCTGCTGACGACCATGATCAAGGAAGGCGGCCCGGCACCAAAGACGATGCAATTCAAACCGGCCTTGGCGCAAATCATCAGCAACCAGAAAAAAGCCGGTGATATCTTCCTGCCGATCATGATCAAAGGCGATTTGCGTGAGTTTAATCAGCAAATGCCCTACATCCACCTGCACCGCTTACAAGTCAGTCGCCTGACTCGGCTGTCGACCTTTGAGCGTGAGGATATTCAGCAGACTATTACCCGCAAGCTTCTTATGCTCTATCGCCAGGCCGACAGCCTCAGCTGCTAATACAACCCGCGGGTCTAGCCCATACAAAAACGGGCCCTCGTTACCGAGGGCCCGTTTTGTTATTTATCGCAAAAATTCGGAGCAGCAACCGCTACTGCTGGCTGACCCAAAATACTGCGCTGACGACGAAGATTACAATCAAGGCAAAAATAGCCTTGGCATCGACTGCGCTGTCAGCACTGTCCGGCTCGCTATGTTCGGTCATGGACTACCCCTCTTGTTATGTTTTTAGGTCAATCGCCTACTGCAGTTAAGACCAGCGCAGTCGCTTGCTCAAGCCGGGCAGCGATGTTCAGCGACGTGCTTATCTCATTAAGTTCTTTCCATATACTCAAACATCACTTTTGCGCATAACTCCGAGCTGGTATCTTCCTCGGCCTCCGCCAGGACTGCGCGGCCGTGCGCGCTGATTAGCTGTAAAAAGCCTGATAACAGGACACTCCATGTACGTATACGACCAGTACGACCAAAAAATCGTCGAAGACCGCGTTAAGCAGTACCGCGATCAAACCCGCCGTTACCTGGCTGGCGAACTGAGCGGCGAAGAATTCCGCCCGCTGCGCCTGCAGAATGGCCTGTACATTCAACGCTTTGCGCCCATGTTGCGGGTTGCCGTGCCATACGGCCTGATGTCGTCTGCACAAGTGCGCATGCTGGCCAAGATTGCCCGCGACTACGACAAGGGCTATGCGCACATCAGTACCCGCCAGAACGTGCAGTTCAACTGGCCGGACCTGGAAGATGTGCCCGATATTCTTGCTGAACTGGCCACCGTGCAGATGCACGCGATTCAGACCAGCGGCAACTGCATCCGCAACACCACCACCGACCAGTTTGCCGGTGTGGCCAAGGATGAACTCATCGACCCGCGTCCATGGTGCGAGATCATCCGTCAGTGGTCGACCTTCCACCCTGAGTTCACCCACCTGCCGCGCAAGTTCAAGATTGCTGTGAACGGTGCAGTCAGCGATCGCGCCGCAGTAGAAGTGCACGACATCGGCCTGGAAGCGGTACAGAACGCTGCCGGCGAGCTGGGCTTCCGGGTTTCCGTCGGTGGCGGCCTGGGCCGTACGCCGATTGTCGGCAGCTTTATCAACGAATTCCTGCCGTGGCAGCACCTGATCAGTTACCTCGACGCCATCCTGCGTGTGTACAACCGCTATGGCCGTCGTGATAACAAGTACAAGGCGCGGATCAAGATTCTGGTGAAGGCGTTGACCCCTGAAGTGTTCGCCGAGCGTGTGAATGCTGAATGGGCCCACCTGAAAGATGGCCCGACCACCCTGACCGAAGCTGAAGTGGCGCGCGTTGCCGCGCACTTTATCGACCCCAGCTATAAAGCTCTCGACGATCAGGATGCCGCGCTGGTAGCCCTGGATGCCGAACACCCAGGCTTTGCCCGCTGGCGTCAGCGCAACACCTTTGCCCACAAGAAACCCGGCTATGTCGCCGTCACCCTGTCGCTCAAGCCGACTGGCGTCGCACCGGGCGATGTCACCGACAAGCAGTTTGATGCGATTGCCGACTTGGCCGATCGCTACAGCTTCAGTGAAGTGCGCAACAGCCATAACCAGAACATCATTCTGGCCGACGTCGAACAAGCCCAGCTGTTTACCCTCTGGGGCGAGCTGCGCGAACATGGTTTCGCAACGCCAAACGTGGGCCTGCTGACCGACATCATCTGCTGCCCAGGTGGCGACTTCTGCTCGCTGGCCAACGCCAAGTCGATCCCGATTGCCGAAGCCATTCAGCGCCGCTTTGATGACCTGGATTACCTGTTCGACATCGGCGAAATCGACCTGAACATCTCCGGCTGCATGAACGCCTGTGGTCACCACCACGTCGGCCATATCGGCATTCTCGGGGTGGACAAGAAAGGCCAGGAGTTCTATCAGGTGTCGCTCGGCGGCAGCGCTGGCCGTGATGCCAGCCTGGCGCAGATCCTCGGTCCATCCTTCGCCGAAGCGGACATGGCGGACGTGATCGACAAAATCGTCAAGGTCTATGTCGAGCGTCGTACTGCCGAAGAGAGCTTCCTCGACACCTTCCGCCGTATTGGTGTTGCACCGTTCAAGGAGCGCGTATATGCAGCGAATCATTAAGAACGGCCAGCTGGTCGATGAAAGCTGGCACCTGCTGCCCAAAGACGCCACGTTGGACGGTATTTCCAACTGCGACGATCTGATCGTGCCACTGGCTCTTTGGGTTGAGCACAGTACGGCGCTCAAGGCCCGCGACGGCGGCCTGGGCGTATGGCTGGATGCGGGTGAGGAAATCGAAGAAATCGCCGACCAGCTGGATAACTTCCAAGTTATCGCGCTGAATTTCCCGGCCTTTACCGATGGCCGTCATTGCTCCACCGCCTACCTGTTGCGCAATCGCTACGGTTACACCGGTGAAGTGCGTGCCATCGGCGACGTGCTGCGCGATCAGCTGTTCTCCTACCTGCGCGTGGGCTTCGATGCCTTCGCCCTGCGTGAAGACAAAGACCCGCTGGACGCGCTGAAAGCCTTCGAGGAGTTCAGCGAGGTCTACCAGGCCTCCGCGGATCAGCCGCTGCCGCTGTTCCGCCGCCGCGCCTAAGTCAGCGCTGTAACGCAAAAGGCCCGGTAATCCGGGCCTTTTCATATCTGCGTTAGTTAGCCCAAATTGACCAGCACACGCCCCACTTGTTTACCCGCCAGCACCTGCGCAATAGCTGCCGGTAACTGCTCAAGCGTCACTTCGCTGACCAGCGCATCCAGATTGACCTTCCACTGCAGCGACAGCTTGTCCCACATCGACGCCTTGACCACCAGTGGCAGCTCGACCGAGTCGACCCCCAGCAGATTCACCCCACGCAAGATAAACGGCAGCACACTGCCCTTGAAGCCCACGCCAGCCGTCAGCCCGCAACAGGCAGCGCTGGCACCATAGCGCAGCGATTTGACCACGTTAAACAGAAGATCTCCGCCTACGCAATCCACCGCACCGGCCCACTGTTCCTTGAGCATTGGCTTATCGGCGCCCTCCAGCAGTTCGGAACGCAGGACAATCTGCTGCGCGCCCAGCGCCTTGAGGTAATCGCCCTGCTCCGTTTTACCGGTCGATGCCGCCACCCGATAACCCAGAGTGGTCAGCAACGCTACCGCGACACTGCCAACGCCACCGGTGGCACCGGTCACCAGTACGGTGCCCGCATCAGGCGTCAGCCCGCTTTGTTCTAGCTTGTCTACACACAGCGCTGCGGTCAGCCCAGCCGTGCCGAGCACCATGGCCTCACGCAGCGACAAGCCCTTTGGCCGTTTCAGCGCCCAGCTAGCGGGAATACGGATGTATTGGGCAAAACCACCCGAGGTGTTCATGCCCAAGTCATAACCGGTGACGATCACCTCATCGCCAGCACTGAACTCAGCCACGTTAGAAACCTCCACCACACCAGCAGCATCAATGCCCGGGGTATGCGGGAAGCTTTTGGTGACGCCGCGGTTGCCAGTGGCAGACAAGGCATCCTTGTAATTGAGCGACGAATACTTGACCCGAATCAGCAGCTCACCAGCCGGCAAGTCGTCGATCTCACCCTGCACAATCACCTGTTCGAAACCACCCGCTGCACTTTCACGGGCCTGCAATGCACTGAACTTGCTCATACTCTTCCTCTGTATGACGGATCGATTACCAGAAACGCTGTTGATTCAACCGGCTCAGCCAGCTCAGGACGAAACGGTCTAGCGCAATGCTTCCCGCCAGCCCAACGCGCTCCTGCAGGGATTTCTTCTCGGCATAGTGCAAATGGAACAGTTCGGCGCTCTTCGCCCGCTCTGCCAGGTATTCGTCACTGGTCTTCAGTTCATCGACCAGCTGCTTTTCCAGCGCTGTTAAGCCAAGCCAGACTTCACCGGTGGCAATTTGATCGATATCCAGCTGCGGCCGGTAGCGCGCAACGAAGCCTTTGAACAACTCATGGGTGGCCTCCAGGTCTTCCTGAAATTTCTCCCGCCCCTTCTCTGTGTTCTCACCAAATACCGTCAGGGTGCGCTTATATTCGCCGGCGGTCAGTACCTCAAAATCGATGTCATGTTTTTTCAGCAGGCGGTGCACGTTAGGCAACTGCGCCACCACACCAATCGAGCCGAGGATGGCAAATGGTGCAGAAATAATCTTCTCACCGATACAGGCCATCATGTAGCCGCCACTGGCCGCGACCTTGTCAATGCAGATGGTCAGCGGCACGCCCGCCTGGCGAATGCGCGCCAGCTGCGAAGAGGCCAAACCATAGCTGTGCACCATGCCACCGCCGCTTTCCAGGCGCAGTACCACTTCATCCTGCGGCGTGGCCATACTCAGCAAGGCGGTAATCTCGTGACGCAGGCTGTCGGTGGCCGAGGCTTTGATATCGCCATCAAAATCCAGCACATAGACGCGCGGTTTGTGCACAGCGGCCTTTTTTTCCTGCTTTGCAGCTTTGGCTTCAGCTTTGCTGACGGCCTTTAGCTGATCTTTATCGAGCACCGCGTGCTCCATGCGCTGCTGCAACTGCTTGAAGAAGTCATTGAGCTTGTTCACCTGCAGTTCGCCCGTGCGCTGACGGCCCTTGCTGCGTAGTGCAGCAATCGTCACCAGCACGACGAGAATGGCCACAACCAAGGTCACTGTCTTAGCCAGAAAGCCAATGTACTCTGCAAAAAACTCCACGAATTCCCCCTTACCCCGATGGCAGCGCCCGTAAATCGTTAACGCTGATTGTCCGCAAGCATACCGAGGCCATCGGTTGGCGACCAGCAAGCAAGGCCTGGGACATTCAGCGCGCCGATGCAATTCAAACAAGCGTATGTTTTTACGTTGACAGTCCTTGAGCTTCCCCATACCCTCGCGAAACTTTCACCGTACCGGAAACCAACGGACGTGGGCAGCATCTACCTGATACGACATGGCCAAGCCTCCTTCGGTGCAGACGATTACGATGTGCTATCGCCCATTGGTATTCGTCAGGCCGAAGTGCTGGGTGCTCACCTCGCGCAACTCGGCACGCACCTTGATCGCAGCGTCAGTGGCAGCCTGCGTCGCCAGCAGCATACGGCCGACAGCGCGCTGCAGCAGTTGCGGGCGGTTGGGATTGATGTACCGCCGCTGGAAACCGATCCGGCATTTAATGAGTTCGATGCCGACGCGGTAATCCGCACCCTGCTCCCGGACATACTCGGCGAAGAACCAGAAGCCCTGCATATCCTGCGCAATGGCGCGAATAACCGCGCTGAGTTTCAGCGCCTGTTCGCTGAGCTGATTGGACGCTGGATTTCGGGCGAGCACGACAAGCCAGAGCTGCAAAGCTGGCAAGCGTTCGTCGAGCAGGTGCAAGGTGGTCTTAGCCGCCTGTTGGAACAAGCAGACAGCAAACAGAATATCGCCGTGTTCACCTCTGGCGGCACCATCACCGCCCTGCTGCACTTGATCACCGGTATACCGCCTGCTCAAGCATTTGAGCTGAACTGGCAAATTGTTAATACCTCACTCAGCTGCCTGAAATTTCGCGGCAGCCAAGTGACCCTGGCTTCCTTCAACAGTCATGTGCATTTACAGCTGTTGAAGGCGCCGGAGCTCATCACTTATCGTTGAGCTGCGGCCCACTGCACCCATTAAGGGCGCTAGAAAAACCTGAGAAAAAGGAATAAACCATGAGCGTTGCAGACATCGTCAATACCATGCAGTCCAAATTCAACGCCGGTGCCGCTGCAGGCCTGGACCTGGTGTTCCAATTCAACATCGAAGATGGCGAAAACTACGCCCTGATCGTCAAAGACGGCACCTGTGCCGTTGAGCAAGGCGACAACCCTAACGCCAGCGTGACCCTGATCATGGACACCGAAACCCTGAAAGGCATCACTAGCGGCGAAACCGACGGCATGCAAGCCTTTATGTCCGGCAAACTGCGCGCCGAAGGCGACATGATGCTGGCCATGAAACTGGGCGAGCTGTTCCCGGTTTAAGCAGCAACTCAGCAATAAAAAACCGGAGCCTTGGCTCCGGTTTTTTATTGCTCGTGTTTATAGAAACCGCGGCCCCGCCTACGGCTCAATCGCGGCAATGCACCGACTGACCGGCGGCGAAAGTTTGCTTGATAGCGCGGTCATCACCGAGCATGGTCAGGGCGAATAACCGCTCTTCGAGCGTCTTGGCTTGCTGCATACGGTAGCTGATCAGCGGCGTGGCGTTGTAATCGAGCACCACGAAGTCGGCGTCTTTTCCAGGCAGGAAGTTGCCCAGTTTATCGTCTAGGTACAGCGCGTTAGCGCCGCCCAGAGTCGCCAGGTACAGCGACTTGAACGGGTCAAGCTTTTTGCCTTGCAGTTGCATGACCTTGTACGCCTCGTTCAGCGATTGTAGTTGGCTGAAGCTGGTGCCCGCGCCGACGTCGGTGCCCAGGCCGACGCGTACGCCGTGTTCTTCGAGTTTATTCAGATCGAACAAGCCGCTGCCGAGAAACAGATTCGAGGTTGGGCAAAAGGCCACGGCCGAGCCGGTTTCGGCCAGGCGCTTACACTCGCCGTCGCACAGGTGCACGCCGTGGGCGAATACCGAGCGGGCGCCGATCAGCTTGTAATGGTCGTACACATCCAGGTAGCTCTTGCGCTCGGGGAACAGCGCTTTTACCCATTCGATTTCCTTGCGGTTCTCGGACAGGTGGGTGTGCATATACAGGTGTGGGTATTCGCCCAGCAGTTTGCCGGCCAGGGTCAGTTGCTCTGGAGTGCTGGTTGGGGCGAAGCGTGGGGTTACCGCGTAATGTAGGCGGCCCTTGCCGTGCCAGCGCTCGATCAGCTCCTTGCTGTCGGCGTAGCCGGATTCCGGGGTGTCGGTCAGGTAGTCCGGGGCGTTGCGATCCATCAGCACCTTGCCGGCGATCATGCGCAGGTTCAGCGCTTCGGCAGCTTCGAAGAAGGCGTCTACCGATTGCTTGTGCACGCTCCCGAATACCAGGGCGGTGGTGGTGCCGTTGCGCAGCAGTTCCTTGAGGAAGATGCCCGCCACCTCCGCCGCATGGGCCTTATCGGCGAACTGCTGTTCAGTGGGGAAGGTGTAGGTGTTCAGCCAATCCAACAGTTGCTCGCCGTAGGAGGCGATCATCCCGGTTTGCGGGTAGTGGATGTGGGTGTCGATAAAGCCAGGAGTAATTAGCGCATCGCGGTATTCGGTGATCTCAACGCCCTTGAGCGTGGGTAACAGATCAGCGGCATGGCCGACTTTGGCCACCAGGCCGTTGTTGATGACCAGCAGGCCGTCTTCAAAGTACTCATAGGATTGCTCAACGCCCACCACGGCCGGGTCGTCAATGCTGTGCAGGATGGCGGCGCGGTAGGCTTTCACTGGGCTAGTCATGTAACGCTTATCTCAATCTATGGATTTGATCACTCAGACGCGCGGGCGCCTGGGCGGATATTCAGGCCTGGTTTCGGCGCGAGGTCGGCAGTAATTTGGCGACGCTGGTTTCACCTTTTTTTACGTCCTGGCCAAAGGTCGCGTTGTAGGTGGCAATCACTTCGCCGGCGATGGACACGGCGATCTCAACCGGCAGCTTGCCTTTGACTTCGGACAGGCCCATGGGGCAGCGCATGCGTTGCATCACATCTGAACTGAAGCCGCGATCACGCAGGCGGTGTTCAAATTTGGCGCGTTTGGTCTGCGAGCCGATCAGGCCGTAGTAGGCAAAATCGTTACGTTTGAGGATTTCTGCAGTTAGCTCGAGGTCGAGCTGGTGGTTGTGGGTCATGACGATAAAGTAGCTGCCGGCAGGCATGCGTTCGATTTCGTCGATCACTTCCTCATTGACCACCTTGTCGACTCCGGTCGGGATCTGCTCGGGAAACTCGTTTTCCCGCGAGTCGATCCAGCGCACCTTGCATGGCAGGCTGGCGAGCAGCGGTACCAGGGCGCGACCGACATGGCCGGCACCGAATACGGCGATCTGCGCCTGCGGCTGGCCCATCGGCTCGAACAGCAGCACAGTGGCTCCGCCGCAGCATTGGCCGAGGCTGGCCCCCAGGCTGAAACGCTCCAGGCGAGTGTCCTGGCTGCGGCTTTGCAGCATCTCGCGGGCCAGCTCCATCGCCTTGAATTCCAGATGACCGCCACCGACGGTCTCGAAGATGCGGTCAGCGGTGACCACCATTTTCGAGCCGGCATTGCGCGGGGTTGAGCCGCGTTCTTCGATGATGGTCACCAGCACGCAAGGCTGACCTTGCTGCTGCAGTTCGGCGAGGGCGCTGATCCAGCTCATTTGCTCAGCCTCCAGGTAGGTGGCAATTGTCCTGGGCGCGGTAGGCGCCAGTTGCTTGGCGACGGGTCCAGTATCGGTACCTGCGTCGGCGGCGGTGTTTGCGGTTTCGCTTCGGTGTGTTTTGTCATTGTTGGACACCTGTGGCGTCGGTAGTGATTCTTCTGTCTGTAGGAGGCGCTTCAGCGGCGATTGTCGCGGCTAAAGCCCCTCCCACAGCAGTCTTATGCTGGCGTAAGGTTCAGGCCGGCTCAACCGCTGCGGCGGTTATTGCCTTGGCGTTCTGCTGCAGTTTCTTCATTTGCTCCACCCCCCAGAGCACGCGTTCCGGCGTGGCTGGGGCGTCAATGTTCGGCTGCACGCGGTAGTCCGCCAGACTTGCCACGGCGTCCTTGATTGCACACCACACGGCGATGCCGAGCATAAACGGCGGCTCGCCGACGGCCTTGGAGTGGAATACGGTGTCTTCCGGGTTCTTGCGGTTTTCCACCAGGTTGACGCGCAGGTCCAGCGGCATATCGGCGATGGCCGGGATCTTGTAGCTGGCCGGGCCGTTGGTCATCAGCTTGCCTTTGCCGTTCCACACCAGCTCTTCCATGGTCAGCCAACCCATGCCCTGCACGAATGCGCCTTCGACCTGACCGATGTCGATGGCCGGGTTTAGCGAGGCGCCGACGTCATGCAGGATGTCGGTGCGCAGCATCTTGTACTCACCGGTCAGGGTGTCGACGATCACTTCCGAACAGGCTGCGCCGTAGGCGAAGTAGTAGAAAGGACGGCCAGCGGCCTTGTCACGGTCATAGAAGATCTTCGGCGTGCGGTAGAAACCGGTACTGGAGAGCGATACCTGGCCGAAATAAGCCTTCTGGATCACTTCCTCGAAGCTCAGGAACAGGTCACG
Organism: Gammaproteobacteria bacterium; assembly: GCA_018816095.1. Lineage (GTDB taxonomy): Bacteria > Pseudomonadota > Gammaproteobacteria > Pseudomonadales > Pseudomonadaceae > Aquipseudomonas > Aquipseudomonas spirodelae. The sequence continues at coordinate 35,959 of JAHIWP010000072.1, read as the reverse complement.
TACGCGCACCTGGCTGTTGCGGAACTCGACGTCTTCCGGAGTGACCTTGTATTCGCGCACCAGAAAATCAACCAAACGCTGCTTGAGGGTTTCAGCGGCGTTCTGTGCAGCCTTGCCGTTGAGGTCAGCACCGCTGGAGGCGGCAGTCGGCGAGGTATTTGGCACCTTGTCGGTGTTGGTCGCGGTGATCTGGATACGCGAAATATCCACCTGCAACACTTCAGCGACGATCTGCGCGACCTTGGTGTTGAGGCCCTGGCCCATCTCGGTGCCACCGTGGTTCAGGTGAATTGAACCGTCTGTGTAGATGTGGATTAGCGCGCCAGCCTGGTTGAGGAAGGTGGCGGTAAAACTGATGCCGAACTTAACCGGGGTCAGCGCCAGGCCTTTCTTGAGTACCGGACTTTTGGCGTTGAACGCGCGGATTTCTTCGCGGCGCTTGGCGTAGTCACTGCTGTCTTCCAGTTCGGCGGTCATCTCATGGATAACGTTGTGTTCGACGGTCTGGTGATAGTGGGTGACGTTGCGCTCGGTCTTGCCGTAGTAGTTGAGCTTGCGCACTTCCAGCGGGTCTTTGCCCAGGCTGCGGGCGACCGCATCCATGATCTCCTCGATGGCGACCATGCCTTGCGGGCCGCCGAAGCCGCGGTAGGCGGTGTTCGAGGCGGTGTTGGTCTTGCAGCGGTGACCATTGATGGTGGCGTTGCCGAGGAAGTAGGCGTTGTCCGAGTGGAACATCGCGCGGTCGACGATCGAGCCGGACAGGTCCGGCGAGTAGCCGCAGTTGCCGGCCAGTTCGATTTCGATGCCGTGCAGCAGGCCGTTGTCGTCAAAGCCGACGTCGTATTCGACGTAGAACGGGTGACGCTTGCCGGTGATCTGCATGTCTTCGACGCGCGGCAGGCGCATTTTGGTCGGGCGACCGGTGAGGTGCGCAATGACTGCGCACAGGCACGCCGGGCCGGCGGCCTGGGTTTCCTTGCCGCCGAAACCGCCGCCCATGCGACGCATGTCAATGACGATCTTGTGCATCGGTACGCCGAGCACTTCGGCTACCAACTTCTGCACTTCGGTGGCGTTCTGCGTCGAGGTGTAGACGATCATGCCGCCGTCTTCGGATGGCATTACTGAGGAAATCTGGGTTTCCAGGTAGAAGTGTTCCTGGCCGCCGATATGCAGGCTGCCTTGTAGGCGGCGCGGTGCAGTGGCCAATTCGGCGGCGGAGTTGCCGATCTTGTGCTGATGGCTATCGAGGACGAAGTGTTTCTTGCGCAGCGCATCGACCACGTCCAGTACCGGCTCAAGGTCTTCGTATTCGATAATTGCGGCCATAGCCGCCTTGCGTGCGGTTTCCAGACTGTCGGCGCCGACGGCGATCACCACCTGGCCGACGTATTCAACTTTTCCGTCTGCTAGCAGCGGGTCACCCGCAACCACCGGGCCGATATCCAGCTGGCCGGGTACGTCCTTGCTGGTAATCGCAATGGCGACACCGGGAATCGCGTAGCAGGGCGCGGTGTCGATGCTGATGATGCGCGCGTGGGCGCGATCGCTCATACGGGCATAGACGTGCAGCTGGTTAGGGAACTCCAGGCGGTCATCGACGTAGATGGCTTCGCCGGATACATGCTTATCAGCACTTTCGTGTTTAACGCTGCGGCCAACGCCGGTGGTGATGTCAGCGCGGAACAGTTCAGCCAATTCGGCCTGGCTTTTGGCTACGTGATGGTTAGACATAATCGGTCACCCGTGTTTCGACTTCGGGAGTTTGTAGCTCAAGGAAGCATTTACGCAGCAGGTTCTGCGCAATAAGCAGGCGGTATTCCTTGCTGGCGCGGAAGTCGCTGAGCGGGGTGAAATCCTCGGCCAGCGCATTACACGCCCGCTCGATAGTTTCTTGGGCCCAGGCAGAGCCAAGCAAAGCCGCTTCACAGGCAGCGGCACGCTTCGGGATAGCCGCCATACCGCCAAAGGCGATACGCACGCTTTGCACCACGCCCTCTTCGACCACCAGATTAAAGGCCGCACAGACGGCAGAGATGTCATCGTCCAGGCGCTTGGACACCTTGAAGGCACGGAATGCCTGTTTGCCCTGATAGCGCGGCACGATGATCTTCTCGATAAACTCGGCTTCCTGGCGCGCCGTCACTTTGTAATCGAGGAAATAATCTTCGATCGGCAAGGTGCGGCTTTCGCTGCCTCTACGCAGGACGATTTGTGCACCAAGCGCGATCAGCAGCGGCGGCGCGTCGCCAATCGGCGAGGCGTTACCGATATTGCCGCCCAGGGTGCCCTGGTTGCGAATTTGCAAAGAAGCGAAGCGGTGCAGCAATTCGCCAAAGTCCGGGTAGTCCTGGGCCAGCGCGGCGTAACAATCGGACAACGCGGTGGCGGCGCCTATTTCGATGCTGTCAGCGGTCACTTCGACGCGCTTCATCGCTTCGATATGGCCGACGTAAATCATCACCGGCAGTTCGCGGTGGAACTGGGTGACTTCCAGGGCCAGGTCGGTACCACCGGCGAGCAGACGCGCTTCCGGGTTGGCCGCGTAGATGTCAGCCAGGTCGGCCACGGTCAGCGGCAACAGGCAGCGTTTATCGCCGCTGTTGAGCTCGGCCGTTTCACGCGGCGCGATAGATTTCAGCTGGGCGACGGTCTGAGGCTCAAAAGCGTCGAACTGGTCCGGCTGCTTCTGGCAGCAGGCTTGTTCGGCGGCGTCAATAATCGGGCGGTAGCCGGTGCAGCGGCAGAGGTTGCCAGCCAGAGCTTCCAGGGTGTCGGCCTTGTCGAAGCCGCTGCTATTTTTCTGCAGGGCGAACAGCGACATGACAAAACCTGGGGTGCAGAAGCCGCACTGCGAGCCGTGGCAGTCGACCATGGCCTGCTGCACGCTGTGCAGTTGGCCTTGGTACTTGAGGTCTTCAACCGTGATCAGTTGCTTGCCGTGCAACGAGGAAACGAAGGTCAGGCAGGAGTTGAGGGTGCGATAACGCACGCGCTCGCCCTCCAGCTCACCGACTACAACGGTGCAGGCACCACAGTCGCCAGAAGCGCAGCCTTCTTTGGTTCCGGATTTGCCGACATGCTCACGCAGGTAATTGAGCACGGTGACGTTTGGGTCGAGGGCATGCTCAGTACGCAGCTCCCGGTTGAGTAAAAACTGGATCAAGGACGACCTCCAGGCACTTTTATTGTTCTCTTATCAGGCACTGCTGAAACGACTGCACAGGGCAGCACAGCGTTTCCACACGGCTTGGCATGAGGCAAATCTAGAGTTTTCTGACTTTATGGTCAACAAATATTTGACCCTAAAGTCAGAGGCGCTTTATGCAATTCAGCCATGAGCGGGAAAGCTCAGCTAATTTGCTTAAACGCTAGCGGCTTTTGTGCCAAATACTGCGCTGCAGCTGGGACAAATAGCCTGACATGCATGCACGCAAAGAGACGGGACTGAGAGTTACCTGGCTGTATGCTGCTTTTCGATCGACCACACTTGATCGACCTAGCGAGGCGCTAGGTGATGGCTGGCGTGCTTAAACCTATTGACTGGCTGAACCTTACTGCCAGTCCTTGAGCGCCTGTTTAGCTGCGGGGTTCATCGGCTCGGCCAGCAAGCCGGCAGGCGTCAGATTGATGCTGTAAACCGCTTCATCGGCAAGCGGCAGGTACGTCACTCGGCGCGCCTGAGGATCAAAGACCAACAAATCATGCTGACCCAACCGCAACCAGCGCCACAGGTCGATGCCGTATGGGCTGTGTGCCAGTTCGACGCGGGTATGCAGGGCCTGGCTTTGTTGTTCGATCGAAAGAAAACGCCCCGAGAGCTTTTCCAGACGATAACCCGGCTGCAAGCCGATCAATGCCGCCAGGCCCTTCCACTGTAGAAAGCGGGCATCCAACTGCCACAGATCACCTTCCATCGTCAGCGTACGTTCACGCCCACCCTCCAGCAGCGTGACCCGATACAACGGGCCATCCGCTTTGAAGCTCAGGGTCGCCAGCGGCTTGTCTTCGGCAATCGGTGCATAGCTGCGCAAATCGACAGCCAATATGCCGATCAGTACTGCCAACGCGAGAAATGCCAGGCCGCAAGTGCCACGTGACCAGCCGAGAAACCACTGCCGATTAAGCAGAATGCGAACCGCTACAAAAGCAGCCAGCAACGCCAGCAGCGCCGTTGCCCATGCGAGTCCATCGTATTGCATCGCTGTGCATTCCTTATGGTTGAAGTTGCGGGCATTATGCGCAGCTGCCAGGCTGGCGAACAGCAAGCGAGCAACACAATTAGACACAGGGCGTGTTTTATAGCCTGTTGTTTTTCGTGGCTATCGTCTGCCCATCGCTACATGACCTTTAAAAAACTCCCGGTAAATCTCCATGGTCTTCCCATTTGAACTCAGCGTTGACCTGTCGACGCTGGCCATCCTTGCTCTGGTCGCGTTTATTGCCGGCTTTATCGATGCCATTGCTGGCGGCGGTGGCCTGCTGACCATTCCCGCGCTTTTGACTGCCGGCCTCCCGCCGCATCTGGCGCTGGGGACCAACAAGCTTAGTTCGACCTTTGGCGCGGCGGCTGCCAGTTACACCTTCTACCGGCGCAAATTGTTTGACCCCAGCCAATGGCGCAATGCGTTGATCGGCACAGCGGCGGGTGCACTGCTTGGCGCGGCGATGGCGCAATGGTTACCGTCGGCGTGGTTGAACCAGATGCTGCCTGTGGTGGTATTTGCCTGCGGCTTGTATCTGCTGTTTGGTAAAACCCCAGCAGCGCCGCTGCTCGCCGACGCACCGATCGCCCAGGGCCGGCAGTGGCCACAGAGCCTGAGCCTGGGTTTTTATGACGGCGTGGCCGGGCCGGGAACGGGAGCGTTCTGGACGGTCAGCAGCCTGCTGCTCTACCCGCTTGACCTGGTTAAGGCCAGCGGCGTAGCCCGCAGCATGAATTTTGTCAGCAATATTTGTGCACTCAGCGTGTTTATCTTCAGCGGGCAAGTGGCCTGGCTGCTCGGCCTGTGCATGGGTCTGGCGCTGATGGTCGGTGCGTTTCTCGGCGCACGCACCGCGATCAAGGGCGGCTCAAAGTTTATCCGCCCAGTGTTCATCCTCGTGGTGCTGGGCTTGACCGTGCGTCTAGCCTGGCAGCACTGGTTCGGGCTGGCCTAAACGGCGCGCGACATAGGCATCAATCAGGTAACGCGCAATCGAGCGTGCCGCCGGTAACGGCGGCAGATCGTGCACGCTGAACCATTGCGCATCCTCAATCTCATCGACCTGCATGACGATCTCGCCCGAGGCGTATTCGGCATGAAAGCCCAGCATCAGGGAGTGCGGGAAAGGCCAGCCCTGGCTGCCCAGGTACTGCACATTATTGATTTCGACCCCCACTTCTTCGCGCACTTCACGGGCTACGCACTGCTCCACCGACTCACCGGCTTCGACAAAGCCGGCCAGGGTGCTGTAAATACCGGAAACGAAGCGTGGAGAACGCGCCAGGAGGATCTCATCGCCGCGCGTAACCAGCACAATCATGCTGGGTGAAAGCCGCGGATAATGCTGCAACTCACAACGCGGGCAATGCATGGCCCGCTGCCCAGGGACATGCTGCATTGCCCCGCCACAGCTGCCACAGAAGCGATGCTGGCTGGCCCATGTGCCGATCTGCGTGGCGTAGCTGAGCAACTTGAAGGTGTCCGCATCGCCTTGCAGCATGAATTGGCGCAGGCTCTGCCAAACAAACCCTGGCATCTCGAAGGGCTGGTCCAGCTCCAGCAGGTAAACCGCATCGCCATCAAAATGGCCCAAGCCATGCTCGGCGAGCACCGGTAAATCTTGCTTCTTTAACCATTCACGGGGGAACAGTACGCCGTTGCTATCGGCCAGAAAGTGCTGCTTAAAATGCACGACAACCCAGCCGCCAGGCTGCTGACTGTCGATAAAGGTGGCTTGCCAGCGCTGCATACTCAGGCCTCCAACGGCATACCCAACGCCCGCACGCTTTCAGCGGCGAGGTCGAGCACACTTGGCTGAGTTTCCGGACGCATCACTGCGCCGGCTTCCAGGTAATACTCAAGGCTACTGAGTGCATCAGCGAGCGTTTCCAGCATCTGTTCGGAAGGCATCTGCGGCGCATCAAACATCTGCTTTTGGATGTAATCGGCGCAGGCACCGACCAACGCGGCGGCGCGCTTTTGCTCGAGAAACCACAAACCACCGCGCACGGCCTGCAGGCTGAACGGTACGTTGGACAGGTGCATACGCTCACCGCCCGACTCGAGGTACGCCGTAATCGCGCGCTTGGCCAACGCCAAACCCGCCTGCGCTTCATCGACCACAACAATGCGTGCTTCATTGAGCTGATGCATGGCAAACGATTCGGCCTCATTGCCAGATTGCGCCGGGGCAGACCGTACTTCACGGCGCTCACCACTCTCCAGGCTGGCGACCATGCCTTCGACGTAGAGCACTGCATCCGCCAGCTTGTTCAGCGCCTGCAGTTGCGGCGCACTCGCCTCCCCCCAACTGGCAACAATGGGCAACTGGGCACTCAACGAGTTGCCGGCAGAGCTGAGCCCGACCATGCCGAGGGTCTTGCTCAACTTGCCAAGTAAGGCATGCAGGGTATTGAGGCTGTCGCTCTGCAATGTGCCGCGCTCGATCAGATCGAGCATGTCTTTCAGGCTATTGAGTTCTTCACGGATCGCCGAGCTCAGCGAACGCATTACCGCCTGACCAGGACCGGCCAGGCGCTGGTATTCCTCTTCAAGCAAGTGATCGGTAAACGGCAGTGGCGCCAAACCGAACACTTCACTCAGGGCCGTCACTTGTGGCCCGCGCGTTCCGGCCAGAGCCACCAGATAGAGCAGCTCTTTAAGCAGGCCACGGGGCGCTTCGTACTGAGGATTAGCGAGTGTCTGTTTAAGTTCACGATCAATGCGCGAGAACAACTGCTTGCGCGATTTACGCGCCAGCAACTGGCCGTCAACCTGCGCCTCGACAGCCGCAGCACCGACCCAGCACAGCCGCCCGCGTGGTTCATTGGCAAATAGGCCGTCGACACGGCTCAGTGCACGCCCCATCAATTTGAGACTGGCCTGTGGGTTCTGCTCACGAATAAAGCCCAGCAAGCCCACTTGGTACATGTGCCGCAAGCGTCGGCCTTCACTTTCGCGCGCCGCGCCATCAATGGCAGGCGGCGCGGTATGCGGGCGAGCGTGGTCAAGACGCACGCTAAAAAAGAAGCTTTCCGGTAAGGCAGGCTGACCGCCGGCCTGACGCAGGTCATTGATCGCTGGCAACAATAGTTCAGGCATTTCCTGGCGATTGGCTTCGACGTTCTCTAGGTAACGACGCAGTACGTGCAAGGCGTTACTCAAGGCTGAAAGCTGCACATCGCGCTCTTCACCGGCACCTGCGGGGATATCGGTCGCTTGATCCAGCACTTCCTGCGCCAGCAATTCGGCGCCGGTCAGCTCGATCAGGTTCAGCGTGCCGCGCACCTGATGCAGGTTTTCCACGGCTTGTTGCAGCAGGCTGCCGTTGTGGCGGTCGGCAATAAAGTGCTCAAGGCTCGACTCGGCCTCTTCCATGGTGGCGAACAATTCATCGCGCACCAGATTAAGCGACGTGGCTCCAGAAACCATGTGCTATTGCGCCTCCCGCGTCAGTGATAAGTACAAGTGCAAGGACTGCATCAGTCAGCAAACTCAGGCTTCTGCTTACTCATGTGCGCCGTCATCGCCACGCGCAGGTCCACCGACTGCAGCATGGCGGCGTTCCAGGTGGCGATGTACTCCAGGCCGTCATCAACGCGGTGATCGCGCATGTAGCGAATCATCTCTTTAGTGCCACGAATCGCCACTGGGGACTTACTGGCGATCTCGCGGGCAATGCCCATCACGCCATCCAGCAACGCATCGGCATCGGCATAAGTACGGTTGACCAAGCCAATGCTGCGGGCCTCTTCACCGTCGATGGTGCGCCCGGTAAAGGCCAGCTCGCGCATCATGCCGTCGCCAATAATGCGTGGCAGACGCTGCAGGGTGCCGACGTCCGCGGCCATGCCGATATCGATTTCCTTGATCGAGAACTGCGCATCGACCGTCGAATAACGCATGTCGCAGGCCGAGACCAGGTCAATCGCGCCACCCAGGCAATAGCCCTGAATGGCCGCCAGTACGGGCTTACGGCAATTGTCCACGGCATTAAATGAGGCTTGCAGTTCGAGAATTTTGCGCCGCAGTTTTTCTGCGTTGCGCCCGACATCAGGGCCCAACTGGCTGCCGACAGAGGCCAGCATCATCAGGTCGATGCCTGAGGAGAAATGCTTGCCCGCGCCCGAGATCACCACGGCGCGCACCTCATCGGTGTCGTCGACCCAGCGGAAAATATCGATGATTTCGCGCCAGAAGTCCGCGTTCATCGCATTCACTTTCTCTGGGCGATTGATCACCACGTGGGCGACCTTATCTGCCAACACGACATTAAAGGCTTTGTAGTCGGACACGGCAGTCATCCTCAGCTGGGGCGCAAGCGCACGATATGGATTTTTCTTATGCTAAAAATCGAGCAACTATAACAACCAACCGACAAATGTCGATGCCGGCCAGTGTGACGCAGAACACGCCATCAACCTTAAGCTCAATATTCACCTATCGGCGATAAGCGCTTGATCTACCGAGGCAACCTGAACGGAGCGGGGTTGCTTGTGACGGGCCGGGCGGTAAGCCCCGACCCGACGCGCCTCAGGCCTTGATGCAATCGACCGTATAGATCCCCTCCTCACGCTGTAGGCCATGCACATCGGCATCAAAGCCGGGGAAACTGCGATCGAAGGTGCGGGCAAAGGCCAGGTAATCAATGATCGAGCGCGTTTGCTCGGTAAAGCGCTCGCCCGGCATGATCAGCGGAATACCCGGCGGATAAGGCACCAGCATCACCGCAGCAATCCGCCCTTGCAGTTGCTCGATCGGCACAGCCTCAACCTCGCCGCGCACCAGCTGGTTGTAGGCATCGGCAGGTTTGATCGCCACTTCCGGCAGCACCGTGTACATACGCTTGAGCGCCTTGGCCGTGGCGTTTTCTCGATAGCAGGCATGCAAGGCATCGCACAGATCGCGCAAGCCCATGCCCTGATAGAAGGTTTTACCGGCCTGGGCAATCGACGGCAGCACATCGCTTAACGGCAGGTTGGCGTCGTAGCTGCGTTTGAACTCCAGCAGCTCGGTCAGCAGCGTGCTCCATTTACCCTTGGTAATGCCCATGGAGAACAGCACCAGGAAGGAATACAGGCCGGTTTTCTCCACCACCAGGCCACGCTCCCAGAGGAATTTACTGACCACCGCAGCAGGAATACCTCGCCCATCCAACGTGCCATCGGCCGTCAGCCCGGGTGTGACTAAGGTGACTTTGATTGGATCGAGCAGCACGTAATCTTCGGCGACATCACCAAAGCCATGCCAATCGGCTTGCGGCTGCAACAGCCAGTCCGCAGTCACCACATCATCTGTGCCTTCGGCCTTGGCCGGCTGCCAGATGCTGAACCACCAGTCATCAGCGCTGAGGTTCTGCCGCAAATTGGCCAGCGCGCGGCGGAAACTCAGGGCTTCATCGAAGGTTTCCTGAATCAGCGAGCGCCCAGCCGGCCCTTCCATCATCGCCGAGGCTACATCGAGTGAGGCGATGATGCCGTACTGCGGCGAGGTGGAGATGTGCATCATAAAGGCTTCGTTGAAGCGATCCCGATCCAGTTGGCGCGCACCGCCATCCTGCACATGAATCATCGAGGCCTGGCTGAATGCCGCCAGCAGCTTGTGCGTCGAGTGGGTGGTAAACACCAGTGGCGCGGCTTCGGTGCGCGCCGTACCCATGCCGTAGCGCCCGGCATAGAACTCGTGAAACGCCGCATAGGCGTACCAAGCCTCATCGAAGTGCAGCACCTCGACGCTGTTACCCAGGGTTTGTTTGATCAGTTCGGCGTTGTAACAGAGGCCGTCATAAGTGGAGTTGGTCACCACCACCAGCTTGACCATCGCCCCACTGCTGCTCGGCACACGACCGCGCGCCAGCGGGCTGGCATCGATCTTCGCCTGAATCGACTCGCGGCTGAATTCGGACAGCGGGATCGGCCCGATAATGCCCAGCTCATTGCGCTCCGGGCACAGGTACAGCGGGATCGCGCCGGTCATGATGATCGAATGCAAGATCGACTTATGGCAATTGCGATCCACCAGTACCAAATCATCGCGGCCGACCATGCTGTGCCAGACGATCTTGTTCGCAGTCGAGGTGCCGTTAATCACGAAATACGTGTGGTCAGCGCCGAAGTTACGCGCCGCGCGGGCTTCCGCCTCGGCCAGCGGGCCGGTGTGGTCAAGCAGCGAACCCAACTCCGGCACCGAGACAGATAAATCGGAACGCAAGGTATTCTCGCCAAAAAACTGGTGGAAGGCCTGCCCGACCGGGCTCTTGCGATACGCCACTCCGCCACCATGGCCGGGCGTGTGCCAGGAGTAGTTGGATTGCGCGGTGTGCTGTACCAGCGCCTTGAAGAACGGCGGCAGCAGACCATCCAGATAATTACGCGCCGCGCGTGCCACCTGCCGCGCAAGGAATGGCACGGTGTCTTCAAACAAATAAAGAATGCCGCGCAACTGATTGAGGTCAATCATCGCCTCGGCCGGGGCGTTTTCGATGGTGACTTGCTCGCCAATGGCAAAGATCGGCAGTTGCGGCGCACGGCGGCGGGCAATGCGGATCAGCTCAAGCATGTCCTGCAAAAGGTTGTTGTTCTCCCCCGCCCCCTCGGCAGCCACCAGAATGCAGGCCAGGCCGTGGTGGGTGGAAGCAACAATCCGCCCTTCGGCGGAACTGGCGGTAGAAAGAATACTGAAGCCGTCCTGCTCCAGCTCTTGGGCGATGGCGCGTACCCGGTCACCGGCCACGGTATCGGCCTTGATGTCACGGTGCACAATCAGGACGGGGAACTTTAGGTCTTTATACATTGTGGCGTCCCTGAAGAATGGCAGGTGCGGGGCCTGCCGATCGCTTCAGGTTAGAGGCTCGCACTGACTGGCGTAACCCCCCTCTACGTGACACTGTACGAAAAGGTCGCGAGTGAATAACTCGCGAGAAGTGGCTGCCGTTGCAACTCACTCAAGCGACAACCACCCTCGCCGCTCAGGCCTCGGCTTGCGGCTGCTCCATTTGCAGCCACAGCGGCAAGGCGCCGGCAGACTTCTCGATAATCGCCAGGCGCGCCCTGTGCTCAGCAAGCTCAGCTTCAGTGGCCTGAATCACCCGCGTGCGGGCACGCTCGGCAGGCAAACGACGAATCGCGGTGGGTTGCTGACGGCCATTGCCGTCACCTTCAGAACCATCACCGGCCAGGGACAGATTGGTCTGCCCGCCAGTCATGGTCAGGTAGACGTCGGCCAGAATCTCGGCGTCAAGCAAGGCGCCGTGCAGATCGCGGCCGGAGTTATCGACACCGTAACGCTTACACAGCGCATCGAGGTTGTTACGTTGCCCCGGATGCCGCTCACGGGCCATCAGCAGGGTGTCGAGGACCGAGCAGTAATCGCCGATCTCGGCGCGATCTGTCTGCCCCAGCAGGTTGAATTCGTTGGCAATAAAGCCGATATCGAACGCGGCGTTATGAATGATCAGCTGCGCGCCCTTGATGAATTCAAAGAACTCATCGGCGACATCCTTAAAGCGCGGCTTGTCCTTGAGGAACTCATCGGTAATACCGTGAACCGCGATTGCACCCTCATCGCTCTCACGATCCGGTTGCAGGTAAACGTGGAAGTGCCGCCCCGTCAGCCGGCGGCCAATCAGTTCAACACAACCAATTTCGATGATCCGGTGGCCGTCAGCCACCGGCATACCGGTGGTTTCAGTATCCAAAATCACGCTACGCATGCTTCAAACCTCGTACGTCATCAACACCACGATTGGCCAACTGGTCGGCGCGCTCGTTACCGGGATGCCCTGTATGGCCGCGCACCCACTGCCAGGTCACGGTATGGCGGTTGACCTGCTCATCGAGTTGCTGCCAAAGGTCAGCATTTTTCACCGGCTGCTTGGCGGCGGTTTTCCAGCCACGCTTCTTCCAGTTCGGCATCCAGTCTTGAATGCCCTGCATCACATACTGCGAATCGGTCACCAGGCGTACGTCGCACGAGCGCTTCAACTCGGCCAGGGCGCGGATGGCGGCGGTTAATTCCATGCGGTTATTAGTGGTATCCGCCTCGCCGCCCCACAACTCTTTTTCCACACCTTTGAAAATCATCAATGCGCCCCAGCCACCCACGCCAGGATTACCCTTGCAGGCGCCGTCGGTGTAGATCTCGACCTGTTCACTCATGTATCTGCAATCTCTCGCTCAATTTATCGGCCGGCTCTATTTCTGCGGTGTTTCTCGACGGCTGACTTTGGCTACAGGCATCGGCAGCAACGTCCCTACCTGCTGACGATTGGGCTGGCGCAGTGGGCGCAGGCCAATCACTAGTTTGCGCGCGACCAGCACGTAAACACCACCACCCGGCAACTGCCAGGCGGCGCCCACGCGCTCCAGCGGTGCCAGTCGTGCCTGCCAGGCCAGCGAAGAAAGCGGCGGACGATAGCACCCGAAGCGGCGTTTCTCCAGCGCGAAACCCAGCAGGTGCAACCAGTCACTGACCCGGCCGGGCGCAATGCAGCGTGCCTGACGCAGCGCATCGCGGGTGAATACATGGCGCATCCCCCAGCTGCTCATCGGGTTAATACCGACAATCAGCAAATGACCGCCGGGCCGCACGCTGCGCGCGGCTTCACGCAGCAGGCCGTGAGGCGACAGGCTGAAATCCAGACCGTGCTGCAATACCACCACATCGGCGGCATGTTCGGTCAACGGCCAGGCGTGTTCCTCGCAGACAATCTCGACGCCTTTGAACGGCGCGCCCACGCGCACACTGCGCTGAATCTGCTGGGCATCCGGCGGGGTATCGGCAGCCGGGCCGTAATGCACCATATAACCGCCAAAAAAACGCGCCAGCTCTTCTTCTAATAACGGCCGTTCCTGCTCGAGCAATAACTGCCCGAGCGGACCGGCCAGCCAACCGCGCGCCGCGCCTATGAGATCGAGCCACTCGCTATCGGCCTGAACAAACGGATGATCGGTCATAACAAATACCTACGTAGCCAGCACCGCTGTTGCGCCCTAAGATGAACCTTTATGCCCTGCTTAGCGACCTACTGATGATAAAAATCGACGCCCTGCCTGCATTCACCGACAACTATATCTGGCTGCTACAAGACGCCGAACAGCGCCGCTGCGCGGTTGTCGACCCGGGTGACGCAGCACCTGTAGAGGCCTGGCTGGCGGCTAATCCTGGCTGGCAGTTAAGCGATATCCTGATCACTCACCATCACTTTGACCATGTAGGTGGGGTGGAACGGCTCAAGGCCGTGACGGGCGCACGGGTGCTCGGCCCGGCCAACGAGAAGATACCCGCACGTGATCTACCACTGCGCGACGGCGACCTGGTAGAGATCCTCGGGTACAGTTTTGACGTCGTCGAAGTGCCAGGGCATACCCTCGGGCACATCGCTTATATCCAGCCTGAACAGCATTGGCTGTTTTGCGGTGACACCCTCTTTGCCGGTGGTTGTGGCCGGTTATTCGAAGGCACGCCCGAGCAAATGCACGCCTCACTCAGCCGCCTAGCCGCCCTGCCCGAGCAGACGCAAGTGTTCTGTACCCACGAGTACACCCTGAGCAACTTACGCTTCGCCGCCGCTGTTGAGCCTGAAAACCCCGAAATCAGCCAGCGCGTGGAACAAGTCAGTCAGTGGCGCGAAATCGGGCAGATCAGTCTGCCGTCATCCATAGGTTTGGAGCGTGCGACCAATCCGTTTCTACGCAGCGCAGAACCTTCAGTCATCGCCTGCATCGCTGGGCGCGAAGGGCCCGCAAGCCGCTCGCCAGTCGAGGTTTTTGCCGCGCTGCGCGCCTGGAAAGATCACTTCTAAACCTCGACAACCCCACAAAAAATCTGGTTAAAACTTGACCAATGGGATGCTCGTTTCTAGAATCGCCCGACCTTTTCGCCGGGAAGTACATCGCCGCCAATGCCTTTATCACCACGCAAGACCTTGAATTTAAAGGCATTAGCACGCGGCGCCGAGGCGCTTCTGGTGATCATATGCATAACTGTGGCGGGCTGTCAGAGCACCAACCAGCAGCACCTCGCCCCCGACCGCACAGTCGGCCTTGAGCAGGAACCGGAGTGGCTGAAAGACAGCGCCAAGGATGTTCCCGAAGCGCCTACAGACATTTGGGAGCGGGTACGCAACGGCTATCAGTTGCAAGAGACCATCACCCTCAACCCGCGCATCGAACAACAGCGGCTGTGGTTCGTCAGCAATCCATCGTTTATCGAAAAAGCCGGCGAACGCAGCAACCCCTACATCCACTTCATCGTTGAGCGCCTGGAAGAGCGCAATATGCCGATGGAGTTGGCACTGCTGCCGATGATCGAAAGTGCCTACAACCCCCAGGCCTACTCCCATGCTCATGCCGCCGGGCTCTGGCAGTTCATTCCGTCCACCGGGCGCTACTTCAACCTTCGCCAAACCAACTGGTACGACGGCCGCCGCGATGTGATGGCCTCGACTGATGCCGCCATCAGTTACCTGTCGCGCCTTAAAGAAATGTTCAACGGTGACTGGCTACTCGCACTGGCGGCCTATAACGCTGGTGAAGGCAGGGTCAGCCGGGCGATTGAGCGCAACCAGAAACTCGGCCTGCCGACCGATTACTGGAACCTTTCGCTGCCAACTGAAACGCAGAATTACGTGCCCAAGCTGTTAGCCCTGTCGCAGGTCGTGATGACGCCGCAGGCCTATGGCGTGAGCCTCGCCCCAGTGGCAAACGAACCTTACTTCGAACAGGTTGAGTTCAAGCAGCACATGGACTTGGCCCGTGTAGCCGCCATAGCCGGCCTGGATGAAGACGAGCTGTACCTGCTCAACCCCGCCTTTAAAAAAGGTATTACCCTGGATGGCCCACAGCATCTACTGGTGCCGACCGATAAGGCCGAACAACTGACTGCCAACCTGTCGCAAATGAAGCCCCAGGAGATGGTGCAATGGCAGCAGTACCGCGTGCGCTCGGGCGACAGCCTGCACAGCATTGCTAATCGCCACCAAGTCACCGTGAGCACCCTGAAGGACATCAATAAGCTCTCCGGCAGTCACTTACGCATCGGCCAGATGCTCAGCATTCCTGGCCAGCCTAGGGTAGTCGCCCGCGAAACGCTGCACCCACTGACCACAGTACAGCGCACACAACACCGCACCTACCGGGTGAAACGTGGCGATAGCCTCTGGCAGATCGCCAAGCATCATCAGGTCGCAGTTAAAGATGTGCGGCGCTGGAATAAGCTATCAGGCAATAGCCTGCAGGTTGGCCAGGTACTGACCCTACAAGCGGGCAAAACCAATAGCCCTAGGCAAAGCGCAACCTATTACAAGGTCCGCCAGGGCGATTCGCTTTACCTGATCGCCAAGCGCCTCAAGGTGCCGATGAAGACACTGCAGAACTGGAACCCCAAGGCGGGTAAAGCCATCAAGCCCGGCCAGACCCTGACGCTGTATAGCGCCGACTGATCAAGCCTTCTTGCTCATCGCCTCCAGGCAACGCCCGGTTAACTGGGTAAAGCGTTGGAAGGCGACAAATTGCTCATGCTTCAACGCCCGCCCGGACACCCGGCCGTCGGCGTACAGCAGGCCAATCTCCCGCGCACCGGCCAACAGCGGCGCAACAAAGAACATGCCCTGCCCCAGGCGCTGACGAATCGGCTGGGTGACTAACTCATTGAGGTTGTAGCTGGCCGGCACCCCCATCCATAGCGCCTCTTTATTGCGCAGGGCATAACTGAATATATGCGGCTGCTCCTGCTGGGAAACGGGCAAGATGAAATCATGCGCCCAACTCTCGGTACCCTCACCGATCACCCGTTTGGCGCGAAAACAGCTCTGCCCGTCGGCCAGCACCACCAGCATGATGCGCTCCAGCCCCGCGCCCTGATGCAGCCCCTTAAACAGGGTATCGAGCACCAGCCCCAGATCAGAACGCCGCGTCACCATCAACCCAAGGTCCTGCAGCGCTTGCTGCAAAACCAGCAAATTGGGCTGTAGCAACCGTGCTTTGCGCTGTTCGCGCTGCAGCAGAATTTGTTCCGGGTCGGTATTAGGAATCAGCTTGCACAGTTGGCTAGCGCCGAAGGTGGCAGCCATCTTCACCGTTTCCTCGGCACTGGCCAGCACTTGCTGCATGGCTTCCTCCGAGGTCACGCCAATAAAGCCAGCCAATTGCACGACCAAGGCGTCCATCGCCGGCGTATCCCAGCCGTCCAGCGCCGCCTGGCTGATCTTCACCCCCAAGGTCACCGCTTTGACTGCAGGGTCGTGCTGGCTGGTCGACTGATGCGCCAGGCTGACGGTGTCGCCCAGGTTCCAGCTTTTCACCAAGGCCTGGCTCAACTGACGAAAGCTGGTGCCCAGCACCTGCATCACCACCTCATCTTCTTCCGCCCCTGGTTGCGCCAGGGCACTGGCCAACTCATCGGCAACATCAGCCGCGCAGCCCCAGAATGCTAATTCACCGACGTTATGCAGCAACGCGGCGATAAACACCTCTTCATCGTTTTTAGCTAGCACGTAGCCGGCAATATTGCGCGCCTGCACGGCGGCATGGAACGAACGCGCCAGCAATTCGGCCAGCTGATCCCGCGAACTGCGGGCCAACAGCCCATCAATCAGGCTGACGGACAGGCCGATCTGCCGCACGTTATCGAAGCCGATCAGCACAATGGCCCGAGAGATGGTGCGAATGGTTTCCTGGGACGGGTTGTAATAGACGCTGTTGCCGATACGCAGGACCTTGGCGGTCAGCGCGGCATCACGCAACAGCACATCGGCTAATTGCTGAACCGATGATTTATCGCCCAGCGTCAGGCGATGCAGGTCATGCACCACCGAGGCCAGGGCGGGTAATTCGGCTTGATTAAAGCGATCAATCCATGACTGCAAACCATGGCATTTTGTAGCCAAATCAGTGTCCTCGTAATGAGTCGTTTCAGTGTAGTTAAATTGCCACTATTGCTTACCTGCGAGCCTACCCTTTTTCCAGCGGATACAAGCTGTTAATGTGCCTGACCAGCAGCCCCCAAGACGCCACGGATCGGATATTTCACTTGATACGTCCCCTCCTCTCGCTGTTCCTCTGCCTGGCCATTCATTCGCCTGCCTGGGCCACCCTGTATACAAGCCATGGCTACGCTCAGTTTGGCGAGCTGAAGTATCCCGCCAGCTTTACCCACTTTGCCTGGGTCAACCCGGAAGCGCCCAAGGGCGGCACGCTGCGGATGATGGCCAACGGCACCTTCGACACGCTCAACCCTTACACGCTCAAGGGCAGCAGCCCGATCAGCACGGCCAACTTTCTGCAATACGGCGTCAATGAGCTCAATGCGCCGCTGATGGTCGGCACCGGTGCCTATGACCCTTCGGGTGACGAACCCGCATCCAGCTATGGCCTGATTGCCGAATCAGTCGAATACAGCGATGACCGCAGCTGGGTGGTGTTCAACCTGCGCCCCGAAGCGCGTTTTCATGACGGTAAGCCGATTACCGCCTATGACGTAGCGTTCTCCTACCGTTTGCTGCTCAAGGAAGGCCACCCGCAGTACCGCAGCAACCTGCAGACAGTGAAACGGGTCGACATTCTCAACCGCCACAGCATCCGTTTTGTCCTTAAGCGCGCCGGCAGTTCGTTGTTGATTCTGCGCCTGGGCGAGTTGCCGGTGTTGCCGCAACATTACTGGAAAGGCCGCGACTTCAAGGCCACCACCTATGAGCCGCCCCTGGGCAGCGGGCCTTATCGCATCACCCAGGTCAGCCCTGGGCGCAGCCTGCGTTTTGAACGGGTCAAGGATTGGTGGGGCGCGAATCTGCCAGTTAACCGCGGCAAGTACAACTTCGACCGGGTCGACGTGGAGTTCTACCGCGACAGCCATGTCGCATTCGAAGCGTTCAAGGCCGGCGAATTCGATATTTATATCGAGCAGCAAGCGAAGAACTGGGCCAATGGCTACCGCTTCCCGGCGCTAAGCCGTGGTGAAGTCATTCGTGCCGAAATTGCCCACCAGATTCCGACGCAGACCCAGGCGCTGTTTATGAACACCCGCCGCGCGATGTTCAGCGACCGCAAAGTCCGTGAAGCCCTGGGCCTGATGTTTGACTTTGAATGGGCCAACCGCGCGCTATTCAACAGCTCCTACACCCGCGCCAAAAGCTATTACCCGAACAGTGAGTTCTCAGCCACCGGCAAACCGGAAGGCGCCGAATGGCTGCTGCTGTCGCCTTATCGCAAGCAGCTGCCGGCCCGCCTGTTTACCGAGCCATTTAGCATGCCGCAGACCGATGGCCGGGGCATCCCACGGGAAACCTTGCGCCGCGCCCTCGGTCTACTGGCCGATGCCGGCTGGAAGCTTTCAGGCCAGCGCCTACTCAATAGCCAAGGCCAGCCACTGAGCCTTGAGATACTGCTGGTTAACCCGAACCTTGAGCGGATTCTCCAGTCTTTTACCGAGAACCTCGCCAGTATTGGCATCCAAGCCAACCTGCGTACTGTCGACCGCGCCCAGTACAAGCAACGCCTTGATCAATACGACTTCGACATGATTCTGCTCACCCTGCCGCAAACCCTCAGCCCCGGTCTTGAGCAATCCCAATACTTCCATTCATCCCAGGCCAACACGAAAGGCGGTCGCAACTACGCGGGGGTTAATCACCCAGTGGTCGACGCCATGATTGAAAAGTTGCTGACGGCGCAAACGCGAACCGAGCAAGTGGCGGCCACTCGCGCCCTCGACCGCGTGCTGTTATGGCAGCACTACACCATTCCGAATTGGTATATCGACTACCACCGCCTGGCTTACCGCAACCGATTTGCCTTCGTCACCACGCCGCCCTACACCTTGGGCCTGCGCACTTGGTGGCTGAAATCCATGGAGAACGCTAAATGACCCATGCATTGCGCACCCTATTGATCCGTTTCAGCGGCATTGCCCTGCTTGGCGTTGCTGGTCTGGCGTTGGCCAGCCCCAAACACGCGCAAACCCTGTATGACGAGCCGCCCAAATACCCGGCCAACTTCAAGCACTTCGACTACGTCAACCCCGATGCGCCCAAAGGCGGCACCTTGCGCCAGGCCGGGTTTGGCGGCTTCGACAGCCTCAATCCGTTTATCAACAAGGGCGTGGCCGCCGATGACATCGGCCTGATTTACGACACCCTGACCCGCCATAGTCTGGATGAGCCTTTTACCGAATATGGCCTGATCGCAGAAAAAATCGAGAAAGCCCCAGACAACGCCTGGGTGCGCTTTTACCTACGCCCCGAAGCACGCTTCCATGACGGCCAGCCGGTCACCGCCGAAGACGTTAAATTCACCTTCGACACCCTGATGAGCCAGGGCGCACCGATGTACCGCGGCTATTACGCGGATGTCGACAAGGTCGTGGTCGAAAGCCCTCTGCGGGTTCGCTTCGTGTTCAAGCATGCCGGCAATCGTGAGCTGCCGCTGATCGTCGGCCAGCTACCGGTATTACCGAAACACTGGTGGGCAGAGCGCGATTTCAGCAAAGGCAATCTGGACATTCCACTTGGCAGCGGCCCCTACAAAGTGGCGGATGTACAAGCCGGACGCTCAATCCGCTATGAGCGGGTCGAGGACTGGTGGGGGAAAGACTTGCCGGTCAACCGCGGTTTCTACAACTTCGACACCCTGCAAATCGACTACTACCGCGATAACACCGTCGCCCTGGAAGCGCTCAAAGCCGGTCAATTCGACTACTGGCTGGAAATGAGCGCAAAAAACTGGGCCACCGCCTATAACACCGAAGCCGTGGCCAACGGCCAGCTGATCAAGGAAGAGATCGCCAACCACAACCCCACCGGCATGCAGGGGTTTATCTTCAACACGCGCCGCCCGCTTTTCAGCGACCGTCGGGTACGCGAAGCACTCGGCCTGCTGTTTGATTATGAGTGGACCAACCGCCAGCTGTTTAACGGCGCCTATACCCGCACCCGCAGCTACTTCGACAACTCCGAACTGGCGTCAATCGGCCTGCCTTCGGCCGACGAGCTGAAGCTGCTTGAACCTTTGCGCGAACAGGTACCGCCACAGGTGTTTACCGACGAATACCAGCCTTCGGTTACCGATGGCAGCGGCATCATTCGCGAGCAGCAGCGCCGTGCCTACCAGCTCTTGCAAGAAGCCGGCTGGCGTGTCGATGGCGACCAGATGCTCGACAGCACGGGCAAACCGGTGAGCATCGAATTCCTGCTGGCGCAAACCGAGTTCGAACGCGTATTGCTGCCATTCAAACGCAACCTGGCCGACCTCGGCATCGAGCTAGTGATCCGTCGCGTTGATGTATCCCAGTACATCAATCGCCTGCGCTCGCGTGATTACGACTTGATCGTGGGCGGCTTTGGCCAGTCCAACTCGCCCGGCAATGAGCAACGTGAATACTGGCACTCCAGCAGCGCCGACAACCCCGGCAGCCGTAATTTTATCGGCCTCAAAGACCCGGCCGTGGACAGCCTGGTTGAAGGCCTGATCAATGCTGACTCACGGCAGAGCCTGATCAGCTACACGCGCGCCCTCGACCGCGTGCTGTTGTGGGGCCATTACGTGGTGCCCAATTGGCACATCAAGACCTGGCGCGTGGCTTACTGGAACCGTTTCGAGCACCCCAAAGTCACTCCGCAATACGACATTGGCTTACATACCTGGTGGGCCCGCGCGCAATCACCCGAAGCGGCGGAGGCCAAGGCCACTGCAGACGTGGAGCAATAAGATGCTGGCGTATATCTTTCGTCGGCTGCTGCTGATCATTCCCACGCTGTTCGGCATTTTGCTGATCAACTTCATCATCATTCAGGCCGCGCCCGGTGGCCCCGTCGAGCAGATGATCGCCAAGCTGGAAGGCTTTGACGGCGCCACCAGCCGAATTGCCGGCGGCGGTGCTGAAGTCGCGGTAGCCGGCTCCAACTACCGCGGTGCCCAGGGCCTTGACCCCGACTTGGTGGCGGAAATTGAGCGTATGTATGGCTTCGACAAATCCGCCCCTGAGCGCTTCTGGCTGATGCTCAAGAGTTACGCGCAACTGGACTTCGGCTCTAGCTTCTTTCGCGATGCCGAGGTCATCGACCTGATCATCGAGAAAATGCCGGTATCGATCTCGCTGGGGCTGTGGAGCACGCTGATCATGTACCTGGTGTCGATCCCCCTGGGTATCGCCAAAGCCACCCGCCACGGAAGCGCCTTCGACGTCTGGACAAGCTCGGCAATCATCGTCGGCTACGCCATCCCCGCCTTCCTCTTCGCCATCCTGCTAATCGTATTGTTTGCCGGCGGTAGCTACTGGGACTGGTTCCCGCTACGCGGGCTGACCTCGAACAACTTCGACGAGCTGAGCTTTACCGGCAAACTGCTCGACTACTTCTGGCACCTGGCGCTGCCTGTCACCGCGCTGGTAATCGGTAACTTCGCCACCCTGACGCTGCTGACCAAAAACAGCTTCCTCGATGAGATCAACAAACAATATGTGGTCACTGCTCGCGCCAAGGGCCTGAGCAATAACCGCGTGCTCTACGGCCATGTATTCCGCAACGCCATGCTGATCATCATCGCGGGCTTCCCAGCGGCCTTTATCGGCATTTTCTTTACCGGCTCCTTGCTGATCGAGGTGATTTTCTCCCTCGACGGCCTCGGCTTGATGAGCTTCGAGGCCGCGATCAATCGCGATTACCCGGTGGTATTCGGCACCCTGTTTATCTTCACATTGCTCGGTTTGGTGGTGAAATTGATCGGCGACATTACCTACACCCTCGTCGACCCACGCATCGACTTTGAAAGCAGGGAGGGTTGAGATGAAACTGTCGCCAATCAATCAACGCCGCTTCCAGCTGTTCAAGGCGCACAAACGCGGCTGGTGGTCACTGTGGATATTCCTCGTGCTGTTCTTCGTCACCCTGGGCGCCGAGCTGATCGCCAACGACAAACCCTTGGTGGTGAGCTACGACAGCGAATTGTATTTCCCGGTATTCAAGCGCTACCCGGAAACCACCTTCGGCGGCGAGTTTCCGCTGCAGGCCAACTACAAGAGCCCATACATCCAAGAGCTGATCAAGGCAAAGGATGGCTGGATGATCTGGCCGCCGATTCGTTACAGCTACTCCAGCATCAACTACGACCTGCAGGTGCCCGCCCCCGCGCCGCCCTCAACGGAGAACCTGCTCGGCACCGATGACCAGGGCCGCGATGTATTGGCGCGGGTGATCTACGGCTTCCGTATTTCGGTGCTGTTCGCCCTGATCCTGACCCTGGCCAGCTCGGTGATCGGCGTATTTGCCGGCGCATTGCAAGGCTTCTACGGCGGCTGGGTCGACTTGGTCGGGCAGCGCTTTCTGGAAATCTGGTCGGGTCTGCCGGTGCTCTACTTGCTGATCATCCTGGCCAGTTTCGTGCAGCCGAACTTCTGGTGGCTGCTGGGCATCATGCTGCTGTTCTCCTGGATGAGCCTGGTCGATGTGGTGCGCGCCGAGTTCCTGCGTGGGCGCAACCTGGAATATGTGCGCGCGGCCCGTGCCCTGGGTATGCAGAACGGCTCGATCATGTTCCGCCATATCCTGCCCAACGCGATGATTTCCACCATGACCTTTATGCCGTTCATCCTCACCGGTGCGATCGGCACCCTGACTGCGCTGGATTTCCTCGGCTTCGGCCTGCCGCCTGGCGCGCCGTCGCTGGGCGAACTGGTCGCGCAAGGCAAGTCCAACCTGCAAGCGCCGTGGCTAGGTATCAGCGCCTTTGCAGCACTCGCCCTGATGCTCAGTTTGCTGGTGTTTATCGGTGAAGCCGCACGCGATGCCTTCGATCCGAGGAAATAACATGACCGACTCAACTAGCCTCATCGAAGTCCGTGACCTGGCCGTCGAATTCGTCACTGGCAGCCGTAAACAACGCGTGCTGGAAGGCCTTAGCTTCGACATAAAACGTGGTGAAACCCTAGCCTTGGTTGGCGAAAGCGGCTCGGGTAAATCGGTCACCGCGCATTCGATTCTGCGCCTACTGCCCTACCCGCTGGCTCAGCACCCCAGCGGCAGCATTCACTACGCCGGGCAAGACCTGCTCAAACTGAACGAGAACAAACTGCGCGGCATTCGTGGCAACCGCATCGCCATGGTCTTCCAGGAGCCCATGACCTCGCTCAACCCGCTGCACAGTATCGAAAAGCAGATCAACGAAGTACTTGCCCTGCATAAGGGCCTAACCGGCAAAGCCGCCACTGCGCGCACCCTGGAGCTGCTCGACCTGGTCGGCATCCCGGAACCGCATAAACGCCTGAAAGCTTATCCGCACGAGCTGTCAGGCGGCCAACGCCAGCGCGTAGTGATCGCCATGGCCCTGGCCAACGAGCCGGAACTGCTGATCGCCGACGAACCGACCACCGCTCTGGACGTCACCGTGCAGCTGAAGATCCTTGAATTGCTCAAGGACCTGCAGGCCCGCCTGGGTATGGCAATTCTATTGATCAGCCACGACCTCAACCTGGTGCGGCGCATTGCACACCGCGTCTGCGTGATGCAGCACGGGCATATTGTCGAGCAGGCCGCCTGCGAAACCTTGTTTAACGCCCCGCAGCACCCCTACACCCGTGAACTGCTGGGCGCCGAACCCAGCGGTGGGCCGGTCGATCAACCGCCCGGCAAGCCCATGCTGGAAGTCGACAACCTGCGCGTCTGGTTTCCAATCAAAAAGGGCCTGCTACGCCGTACCGTTGACCACGTCAAAGCGGTGGATGGCATCAATTTCAGTGTGCCGCAGGGGCACACCCTGGGCATCGTCGGTGAAAGCGGCTCGGGCAAGTCCACCCTGGGCCTGGCGATTCTGCGCCTGCTTGGTAGTGAGGGGGCTATCCACTTCCAGGGCCAGGCGATCGATAACCTGTCACAAGAAGAAGTACGGCCATTACGCCGACAGATGCAGGTGGTGTTCCAAGACCCTTTCGGCAGCCTCAGTCCGCGCATGTCGGTCAGCCAGATTGTCGGCGAGGGGTTACAGATCCATGGCATGGGCAACGCAGCCGAGCAGGAACAGGCAATCATTGATGCGTTGCTTGAGGTCGGCCTCGACCCGGAAACCCGCCATCGCTACCCGCATGAGTTTTCCGGCGGGCAACGCCAGCGCATTGCCATTGCCCGCGCCTTGGTGCTGAAACCTGCGCTGATTCTGCTCGATGAACCGACCTCGGCCCTCGACCGCACCGTACAGCGCCAAGTAGTCGAACTACTGCGTTCACTGCAGGCCAAATACAACCTGACTTATCTGTTTATTAGTCACGATCTCGCGGTGGTCAGGGCTCTGAGTCACCAAGTGATGGTGGTCAAACAGGGAAAAGTGGTGGAACAAGGCCCAGCGGCACGTGTCTTTGCCGCGCCACAGAACATCTATACACAGCAGTTGCTGGAAGCGGCCTTTATGGCCCCAGCTGATTAACCGACTATTAAACGCGTTGGCGAGGCAGTCAGCGCAAGGCAAAAACAGGTGAGAAGTTAAGTTTGCGCGCTGTACGTGTGCACTTTTCGTCTGTTTTTAACGCAGTGATGGCAAGCAGGTAGTGTTCAACTACCTGCCAATCCTTGTAGACAGGAAGAGGAACAACACCCATGGGTTTTCTAAGCGGCAAGCGCGTACTGATCGTTGGCGTCGCCAGCAAACTGTCCATCGCCTCTGGCATCGCGGCAGCCATGCACCGTGAAGGCGCCGAACTGGCCTTCACCTACCAGAACGAAAAGCTCAAAGGCCGCGTTGAAGGCTTTGCTGCTGATTGGGGCTCAAACGCTGACCTGTGCTTCCCGTGCGATGTGGCCAACGATGAAGAAATCGCCTCGGTATTCGAAGCCCTGAGCAAAAAGTGGGATGGCCTGGATTGCATCGTTCACTCTGTTGGTTTCGCCCCGGGCGACCAACTGGACGGCGACTTCACCGACGTAACCACCCGCGAAGGCTTCCGTATCGCTCACGACATCAGCGCCTACAGCTTCGTCGCTTTGGCCAAAGCCGGCCGCGAGATGATGAAAGGCCGCAACGGCAGCCTGCTCACCCTCTCCTACCTGGGTGCTGAGCGCACCATGCCTAACTACAACGTCATGGGCATGGCCAAGGCCAGCCTGGAAGCCGGTGTACGTTACCTGGCTGGCAGCCTCGGTCCAGAAGGCACGCGCGTTAACGCTATCTCCGCTGGCCCGATCCGCACCCTGGCGGCTTCCGGCATCAAGAGCTTCCGCAAGATGCTCGCTGCCAACGAGAAGCAGACCCCGCTGCGCCGCAACGTGACCATCGATGAAGTCGGCAACGCTGGCGCCTTCCTCTGCTCGGACCTGGCCTCTGGCGTCAGTGGCGAGATCATGTACGTCGATGGCGGCTTCAACACCACCGCCATGGGCGCCATGGAAGAGTAAGCGGTTAAAACCGCAGCAATAAAAAAGGCCGCTTAATTAAGCGGCCTTTTTTATGCGTTGCCATCCATGGCAGTTACCCTGAGGGCCGTCGCTGGACGTGCAAATGGCTCCCAGCCATTTGCACTCAGCTGTATCGATCAGAAGCGCTCGATATCCGCTTTATCTTCCAACTGCTTACGGAACGCGGCGAAGTCCTGCTGACCGACGCGCGAGGCGAGGAAGCGGCTGTACATGGCCTTATCCTCATCAGACAGTGCTTGCTCCGGCTGGCTCACGCCATTGAGGCGGATGATCACAAAATCACCATTGCTCAAGCTGACACCGGCAAAAGTCGGCTTATCCGCCGCTTCAGGTTTGGGCATGCGGAACAACGCCTGCAGCACGACCGGCTCAACGCCTTCCTGGCTGCGTGTGGCCGCCTCAACAACATTCCAGCCTTGCTTGGCATCTGCCTGGGCAACCGGCGTCTGACCTGTACGCAAAGCGGCCAGCTGCTCTTCGGCTTTAGCCTTGACCGCTTCGCTTGCACGAACCTTGGTCAACTGAGCACGAATGCTCTCGGCCACCTGCTCAAGCGGCAACTGTTCAGGCGTGTTGTGCTGTTTAACGCGCACCACCACCACTGTGTTCGGGTCGAGTTCGATCACGCTGCTGTTGCTGCCGTCTTCCAGCACCTCAGCGCTAAAGGCAGCCTGAATCACTTTAGGGTTAGCCGTTAGCCCCTCAACGCCACCCTGGCGACCGAATGCTTCAGAGGTCTTGACCTCAAGGCCCAGCTCCTGAGCCGGCTGAGCCAGATCAGAGGCTTCAAACGCGGCATCTTCAAGGTCTTTGGAAACCTCAACAAAACGCTGTTCAACCTGACGCGCCTTAAGGTCACGCTGCAGTTTTTCTTCCAGGCTGGCAAAGCTCGGTAGTTCAGGTGACTGAACGCCCAAGAGCTTAATCAAGTGCCAGCCGAATTCACTGCGCACGGGAGCCGACACGCCATTCTCGCTCAGCGCATACAGTGCCTCTTCAAAGGCTGGGTCATACACGCCTGGGCCAGCAAAGCCCAGGTCACCGCCTTCGCTTGCCGAACCCGAATCATCGGAGAACTCTTTAGCCAATACGGCGAAATCCTCACCTTGCTCGAGGCGCTTCTGCACCTCAGAGAGCTTGGCCTGGGCTTGCTCGTCATTCAGCGTGTCGTTTACCTCAACCAGAATGTGCGCGGCGCGGCGCTGTTCGGCGAGGTTGGCAATTTCACTCTGATAAGCGCTTTGCAGCGCTTCATCGCTGACCTCGACCTGGTCAAAGAAGGCATCCTTCTTCAGCTCCACATACTCCAGCACCACCTGCTCAGGGGTCATGAACTGGCTGGCTTGAGCGTTGTAGTAGGCCTTGATGTCATCATCGCTAAGAATGACCGCATCCAGGTCAGCGTGAAGGGTCAGGGTAGCGAAGTCACGGGTCTGCTTTTCCAGTGCGGCAAACGCTTGCACTTGAGCATCCGTCACAAAACCACTATTGGCCACGCCGGCACGCAACTGGCCAATGAGCATTTCCTGCTCCAGCATCTGGCGGAACTGCAAACGGCTGTAACCGAGCTGACGGATAACCTGATCAAAACGCTCAGCATTGAATTGGCCGTCGACCAGAAACTCAGGGGTTTTCAGGATTAACTGATCCAGCGCTTGTTGCGAAAAGGCAAATTTGGCGTCTTTGGCGCTGTCGAGCAGCAAAGTTCGCTCGATCAGGCCATTCAGGGCAGCCTCACGCAGCAGCTTTTCATCCAGCAGGGAGGCATCGAAATCGCGCCCCAACTGCTGCAGCAATTGCCGCCGCTGCATCTCCACAGCCTGGCTTAACTCAGCTGAAGTGATTTTCTCACCATTCACCTCAGCAGCATTCTGGCTATTACTGGTGCTGGTAAAAATAGCGTCAACACCCGTCAGCGCAAGCAGCGCGACAATGATGCCGATGATGGTCTTGGCAATCCAACCCTGTGAATTGTCCCTGATATTTTGCAGCATGCGTCCCCCAGAACGACTGTAAGAAAAGCAGCCGTGCAGTGTGGGTAAAATCCGGATAGAAGAAAGGCGCATCAGTGGATGCGCCTTCTCGTAACTGGCGAAGCGGATCGAACTCAAGTAACAGATTCGTTGTGCTCAGACCGATAAGACTGAATGAACATCCCGCCCCGCGCCAGACCAGCCATTCAACTGGTCTGCTGGGCAAAACCCGAAAGAGACTTAGTTGACAGCGTCTTTCAGTGCTTTACCGGCTTTGAAGCCTGGAATCTTGGCAGCAGCGATGCTGATCGGGTTACCAGTTTGTGGGTTGCGGCCAGTGCGAGCAGCACGCTCTTTAACAGCAAAAGTACCGAAACCAACCAGTACTACAGAATCACCAGCCTTCAGAGCGCCAGTAACGGATTCAATTACTGCGTCCAGCGCGCGGCCAGCAACAGCTTTTGGGATATCAGCAGATGCAGCAATGGCATCGATCAGTTCCGACTTGTTCACTCTTAAGTCCCCTTAATTTCTGTTGAGTTTATTTCTTGCTTTTAAATGTAAGCGAAGCTGGTGCAGAAGCGCCTGCTGACACGATAAGAGCCGCTTTATAACAAGGGTTCTAAAAATGTGTCAAGAAACCCCTCCGGCTAATGCGTGCTAATTCGCTCCTTGGAATCAGTCTCGCGTTTTTCATCCTTTGCAACCATGGGAGCCGCATCAGGCAAGGGCTCCGGGGCGTATTGCAGCGCAATTTGCAGGACCTCGTCAATCCATTTAACCGGTTTAATCTGCAGATCTTGCTTAATGTTCTCCGGAATCTCTTTCAAATCGCGCACATTCTCTTCCGGAATGATCACGGTTTTGATTCCACCACGATGAGCGGCCAGGAGTTTTTCTTTCAAACCACCAATCGCCAATACCTGGCCACGCAAGGTAATTTCACCGGTCATTGCCACATCCGCCCGTACGGGGATCTGCGTCAGCGCCGAGACCAGCGCCGTACACATGCCAACGCCGGCGCTAGGGCCGTCTTTGGGCGTTGCCCCCTCAGGCATATGGATATGGATGTCCTGCTTCTCGTAGAAGTCCTCAGGCACGCCCAGGCTCTTGGCCCGGCTGCGCACAACGGTTTGTGCGGCGGTGATCGACTCAAGCATTACATCACCCAGCGAACCGGTTTTGATCAACTGACCTTTGCCAGGCACCACGACCGCTTCAATGGTCAATAACTCACCGCCGACCTGAGTCCAGGCAAGGCCCGTCACCTGACCAATTTGATCCTGTTGCTCAGCCAGACCGTAGCGATGCTTACGCACACCAAGGTAATGCTCTAACGAATCAGCCGTAGCGGTAACCTGGAAGCGCTTCTCGGTGGAATGCTCCTTCACCACCTTGCGGCACACCTTGGCAAGCTGCCGTTCCAACCCACGCACACCGGCTTCGCGGGTGTAATAGCGAATGATGTCGCGGATCGCCGCTTCTTCAAACACCAGCTCAGTCTTCTTCAGGCCATTGGCCTGCACCTGCTTAGGCGCCAGGTACTTGACCGCGATGTTGATCTTCTCGGCTTCGGTATAACCCGGTAGACGAATCACCTCCATACGATCAAGCAACGGACCCGGGATGTTCATCGAGTTAGCGGTACACAGGAACATCACATCGGACAGGTCGTAATCGACCTCCAGATAGTGATCGTTGAAATTGTGGTTCTGCTCAGGGTCGAGCACTTCAAGCAGTGCAGAGGCCGGATCGCCGCGCATGTCCTGGCCCATCTTGTCGATTTCATCGAGCAGGAACAGCGGATTGCGCACCCCCACCTTGGTCATCTTCTGGATCAGGCGACCCGGCATGGAGCCAATATAAGTGCGTCGATGACCACGAATTTCAGCTTCATCACGCACGCCACCAAGAGCCATGCGCACGAACTTGCGGTTAGTGGCCGTGGCAATCGACTCGGCCAGCGAGGTTTTGCCCACGCCAGGCGGACCAACCAGACAGAGCACTGGGCCTTTGATTTTTTTCACACGCTTTTGTACGGCGAGGTATTCAAGGATACGTTCCTTGACCTCATCTAAACCGTAGTGGTCGGCGTCAAGGATGCTCTCGGCACGCGCCAGGTCGAGGCGCACCTTGCTCTGCGCTTTCCATGGCACATTGACCAGCCAATCAATGTAGGAGCGCACCACTGTGGCCTCAGCCGACATAGGCGACATCTGCTTGAGCTTATTCAACTCGGCATTGGCTTTGGTGAGTGCTTCAGCCGTCAGGCCAGCGTTATCGATGCGCTTTCTCAGCTCATCGAGCTCATTATGGCCGTCCTCGCTGTCGCCAAGCTCCTTCTGAATGGCCTTCATCTGCTCATTCAGGTAGTACTCACGCTGACTGCGCTCCATCTGCTTCTTGACCCGGCCGCGGATGCGCTTCTCGACCTGCAACAGGTCGATCTCGGCATCAAGCAACGCAAGCACATGCTCAACGCGCGCAGTTAGATCGGTAATTTCCAGAATTTCCTGCTTCTGCTCGATCTTCAAGACCATATGCGCAGCCATGGTGTCGACCAAGCGAGCGGGGTCATCAATACCGTTAAGCGAAGCTAGCACCTCAGCTGGCACCTTTTTGCCCAGCTGAACGTATTGTTCGAACTGGCTAAGCAGGCTGCGAGTGAAAACTTCAGACTCACGCTCGGCAGCATCCACCTCGTCAATTAGTTGCACTTCAGCACGGCAATGGCCGTCAACCTCGATAAAGCGCTCAATTTCACCGCGCTGCTCGCCCTCGACCAGCACCTTGACCGTGCCGTCCGGTAGTTTCAGCAACTGCAGGACTGTGGCTACGGTGCCGACCCGATAAAGACCGGCCTCATCAGGGTCGTCGTCCGCAGGATTCTTTTGTGCGAGGAGCAGAATTTGCTTCTCGCCCGTCATTGCAGCCTCAAGGGCCTCAATGGATTTCTCACGCCCGACGAATAACGGAATGACCATGTGCGGATAGACCACAACATCGCGCAACGGCAGGAGAGGCAATTCGATGGTTGTCTTCATGATTTCAGCTCTACGGCGGCCATACGGCCGTAAACAGATGGGATGACCCTTGGAGCTAAGATGGGGGCAGCCCAAACAAAAAACAAGCATTGCAGCAGCAAAAGCAAAGGGGCCCGCAGGCCCCTTGCTTTCAACATGTTACAAAGCTGTTACGCGTCAGGCGCAGCCTTTGCTGGCAGTTCGCTGTTCTCATAGATGAGCAACGGCTTGGAGGTGCCTTCGATGACACTCTCATCGATCACCACCTTGCTGACGTCAGACTGCGATGGAATCTCGTACATGGTATCGAGCAGGATACCTTCGAGAATCGAACGCAGACCACGGGCACCGGTTTTACGCTCAAGCGCCTTGTGGGCAACCGACTTCAGTGCATCGGGACGGAACTCCAGCTCAACGCCTTCCATCTCAAACAGCTTGCCATATTGCTTGGTCAAAGCGTTTTTCGGCTCGGTCAGAATTTGCACCAAAGCGGCTTCATCAAGCTCATCCAAGGTTGCGATAACCGGCAAGCGGCCAACGAACTCAGGAATCAGGCCAAACTTGACCAAGTCATCGGGCTCAACAGCGCGCAATGACTCGCCCACTTTCTTGCCTTCTTCCTTGCTGCGAACCTCAGCACTGAAACCAATACCGCCTTTGGTCGAACGACCCTGAATAACTTTTTCCAGGCCCGAGAACGCACCACCACATATAAACAGGATGTTGCGCGTATCAACCTGCAGGAACTCTTGCTGTGGATGCTTGCGGCCACCTTGAGGCGGAACAGATGCCACAGTCCCTTCAATCAGTTTCAGCAGAGCTTGCTGCACACCCTCACCCGATACATCACGGGTGATCGATGGGTTGTCAGACTTACGCGAAATCTTGTCGATTTCGTCGATGTAGACGATACCCATCTGGGCTTTTTCTACATCGTAGTCGCACTTCTGCAACAGCTTCTGAATGATGTTCTCGACATCCTCACCCACATAACCGGCTTCGGTCAGGGTGGTGGCGTCAGCGATGGTAAACGGTACATTGAGCAAGCGCGCCAGGGTTTCAGCGAGCAGGGTTTTACCCGAGCCCGTCGGACCGATAAGCAGGATATTGCTCTTACCTAGCTCAATGTCGTCTTTCTTGTCGCGCTGGTTGAGGCGCTTATAGTGGTTATAAACCGCTACAGCCAAGATTTTCTTCGCGCGCTCCTGACCAATCACATACTGGTCAAGAATGCCGCTGATTTCCTTGGGTGCAGGCAATTTATGCGCGCTGCTCTCGGCCTGGGCTTCCTGCACCTCCTCGCGGATGATGTCATTGCACAGGTCGACGCACTCGTCGCAGATGAAGACCGAGGGGCCGGCAATTAATTTGCGCACTTCATGCTGGCTTTTGCCGCAGAAGGAGCAATAAAGCAACTTGCCGTTGTCCTCGCCGTTGCGGGTGTCAGTCATTCGTTCGATCCAAATTCGATAGGCTTGCAACACAAGATGAAGGCTTATGCGGGCTTTTTCAAGCCCGCTGGTGGCCGGAGACGCCGACCTGCCCTATTTTTGAGCTGCTTAATTAAGCGGGGCGCTTTTCGATCACGGCGTCGATCAACCCGTATTCACGCGCAGCTTCAGCGCTCATGAAATTGTCACGATTGGTATCGCGCTCAATCTCTTCCAAGGTGTGCCCGCTGTGTTTGGCCATCAGCGTGTTGAGGCGCTCACGGATAAAGAGGATTTCCTTGGCGTGAATTTCGATATCCGACGCCTGACCCTGGAAGCCGCCCAGTGGCTGGTGAATCATCACGCGCGAGTTCGGCAGGCAGTAGCGCTTACCCTCGGCGCCAGCCGTCAGCAGGAATGCGCCCATGCTGCATGCCTGACCAATACATGTGGTCGACACATTGGGCTTGATGAACTGCATGGTGTCGTAGATCGACATACCCGCCGTCACCGAACCGCCTGGGGAGTTGATGTAAAGATGGATGTCCTTGTCCGGATTTTCCGCTTCAAGGAACAGCAGTTGCGCACAGATCAGGTTAGCCATGTAGTCCTCTACAGGGCCGACTAGAAAGATCACTCGCTCCTTGAGCAGGCGCGAATAAATGTCGTAGGCGCGCTCACCGCGAGCCGACTGCTCGACAACCATGGGAACCAGGCCGCCAGCGGCTTGGACATCAGGCATTTGCTGCATAAAAGGATTGCGGGACATGTGTGCACTCGCTCCCTAAATAGTCATGTCACAAATACGCATAAGCCAGCACGATGGCTGGCTTATGACGCATTCGAACGAGGTAAAGAAATCAGGCGGCTTGTGGTGCTTCTACCGGCTTGACAGCTTCTTCGTACGAGACCGCTTTATCGGTCACGTTGGCCTTCTGCAAAACAGTATCTACAACTTGCTCTTCCAGTACAACCGAACGTACTTCGTTCATCTGCTGGTCGTTTTTGTAGTACCAAGCCACAACCTGCTCAGGCTCTTGATAAGCCGAAGCCATTTCCTGAATCATTTCGCGAACGCGAGCGTCATCGGGTTTCAGCTCACACTGCTTAACCACTTCAGCCACAACCAGGCCCAATGCAACGCGGCGTTTGGCTTGTTCTTCGAACAGCTCAGCTGGCAGCTGGTCCGGCTTCAGGTTGCCGCCAAACTGCTGTACGGCCTGAACGCGCAGACGATCAACTTCATTGCTAATCAACGCCTTCGGCACTTCGATTGCATTGGCAGCCAGCAGGCCGTCCATGACTTGATTTTTGACCTTGGACTTGATGGCCTGGCGCAGCTCGCGCTCCATGTTCTTGCGAACTTCAGCGCGGAAGCCTTCCAGACCGCCTTCTTTCACGCCGAACAAGGCGAAGAACTCATCATTCAGCTCAGGCAACTGAGGCGCTGCAATGCTGTTGACGGTCACAGTGAACTCAGCGGTTTTGCCCGCCAGATCCAGATTCTGGTAATCAGCCGGGAAAGTCGGGTTGATTACGCGCTCTTCGCCCGCTTTGGCGCCCACCAGCGCATCTTCAAAGCCAGGGATCATGCGGCCAGAACCAAGAACCAACTGCGTACCTTTCGCCGAACCACCGGCAAAGGCTTCGCCGTCGATTTTGCCAACGAAGTCGATATTGAGCTGATCGCCATTCTCGGCAGCACGCTCGACAGTTTCAAAGCGAGTGTTTTGCTTGCGCAGGATTTCCAGCATGTTGTCGACGTCAGCGTCAGTCACGTCAGCCTGTAGGCGTTCGATGGCGATAGACTCGAAACCAGCAACGGTGAACTCCGGGAACACCTCGAAGGTCGCCACGTACTCCAGATCCTTGCCTTTCTCGAACGACTTCGGCTCAACGGCCGGAGCGCCAGCTGGATTGAGCTTTTGCTCAACAACGGCCTCATAGAAAGTCGATTGGATCAAGTCACCCAGCGCTTCTTGGCGCGCAGCGTCTTCATAACGCTGGCGAATCACGCTCATCGGCACTTTGCCAGGACGGAAGCCAGGGACTTTGGCGCGACGG
Organism: Gammaproteobacteria bacterium; assembly: GCA_018816095.1. GTDB lineage: Bacteria > Pseudomonadota > Gammaproteobacteria > Pseudomonadales > Pseudomonadaceae > Aquipseudomonas > Aquipseudomonas spirodelae. Next base: position 1,870 of record JAHIWP010000072.1, on the reverse strand, counting down.
GCAGTCTGCTGCAGACGCTTGTTGACTTCAGTCTCGATGCGCTCAACGGAAACGCCTACAGTCATGCGGCGCTCGAGAGCAGAAGTACTTTCAACAGAAACTTGCATTGATATTCCTCGTTGCACAGACATAAGCCGGCCGTTTACCGGCCCCAAATCAAGGGCATGCATTCTAGAGGGTCAATATGCAGAAGTCACCCTAAGAAGCAGGCGGCAAACGGGAGGGAGCTCTAAAAGATGGTGCGGACGGAGAGACTCGAACTCTCACACCTTGCGGCGCTGGAACCTAAATCCAGTGTGTCTACCAATTCCACCACGTCCGCGGGCAAAGCTTTATAAAAAACGCCAGGCGCTAACCTGGCGTTCTTTCTGAATATGGGGTGGACGATGGGGATCGAACCCACGACAACAGGAGTCACAATCCTGCGCTCTACCAACTGAGCTACGCCCACCATATTGCATTTTGCTCGAGCCAAGACCGCCAAATGGCGCACCCGGCAGGACTCGAACCTGCGACCATCCGCTTAGAAGGCGGATGCTCTATCCAGCTGAGCTACGGGCACTTATCCATCTGCAAACGCAGACTTAAAGCTTTCGGCTTCGGAAAAAACTTTGCAGCTTCGACCTTTGCCGTCTTACCCAGCGTCTGGCTGTGCTCGACAAGCGGGGCGAATGTTATAGAGGCGACTTAAGCTCGTCAACACTAAAAGCTAAAAAAAATCAGATATTTAAAGGGGTTACGCGAAAACCGCGGCGTGCGCCTTTGCCCCACTGCACGGTCATGCGAGAATGCGCGTCCTTTTCCCATCCTTTCTTTATGGTTAACCAAGCGCAATGACCGCACAACTGATCGATGGCAAAGCAATTGCCGCCGGCCTGCGTCAGCAGATCGCCAAACGTGTCGCCGAACGACGCCAGCAAGGCCTGCGCGCCCCTGGGCTAGCCGTGATTCTCGTCGGCAGCGACCCTGCGTCCCAGGTCTATGTCTCGCACAAGCGTAAAGATTGCGAAGAAGTTGGCTTCGTTTCACAGGCCTATGACCTGCCAGCCACCACAGGCCAGGCAGAGCTGATGGCATTGATCGACCGCCTCAATGATGAACCGACTATCGACGGTATCTTGGTGCAGCTTCCTTTGCCGGAACATCTGGACGCCTCTTTATTGCTGGAGCGCATCCGCCCGGACAAAGACGTTGACGGCTTCCACCCCTACAACATTGGCCGCCTGGCACAGCGCATGCCCTTGCTGCGCCCCTGCACCCCCAAAGGCATCATGACCCTGCTGCAAAGCACCGGCGCTGACCTGTATGGCATGCACGCAGTGGTAGTTGGCGCGTCAAATATCGTCGGCCGGCCGATGGCGATGGAATTACTGCTGGGCGGCTGCACGGTCACCGTGACCCACCGCTTTACTAAAGACCTGCCCATGCACGTTGGCCTGGCCGATATCGTTGTCGTCGCGGCCGGCAAGCCTGGCTTGGTGCATGGTGAATGGATCAAGCCAGGGGCGATCGTGATCGACGTCGGTATTAACCGCCAGGAAGACGGCAAACTGATTGGCGACGTGGTGTATGAAACCGCCCTGCCCCGCGCTGGCTGGATTACCCCAGTGCCAGGCGGCGTTGGCCCGATGACCCGCGCCTGCCTGCTGGAAAACACCCTGCATGCCGCCGAGCATCTGCACGACTGAGTGCAGCGCTGGCAGAAATAAAAAACGGCACCTGTAGGTGCCGTTTTTTTATGGTGCGCCAGGCATGGCGCGTAGCGCCGTGACTGGCGCTGTCGGGTTCACTGTGGTGGTGAGCCTGGCGACTTGGAGGTGAAAGTCCTCTACACACCCGGCAAGGGGAAGTGTTAGCTGAAGGCAAGGGT
>JAHIWP010000071.1 GCA_018816095.1 Gammaproteobacteria bacterium | reverse complement strand
CCGTTTCTTGTAGTTATGCGACCAGGAAGCTTCAGAATCCCACGTATGGCGTAGAAGGCCAGTGACCAGCTTTCTAGCGTATCTCGGTGGCCGCTCTACCGGTCAACACTTCTCCGCTGCGTTTTTACACACTCTGGGCCGGAAGCGGACGGTACAGACTGGACCTGGGTTCATCTTGACCGGACGCACCAATATCCGGTCTTTCGCAATTCCCTAGAGCTCCTTGCCCACCTAGATATGGCGCAGCTCATCAAAAACTGCGCCACATTCGCAATCGTAAATGGCACAGTTCTGGAAACTGCGCCAATATTGCGCCAACAGCATTTAAACGGTGCCAATTCAGCAATGCCTTCAAGCACTGAAATACTGAACAGCATCCAAGCATCTGGAAACGGATTGACACTGGCAGAGCTCCTAGCCAGATACCCTGATATAGCTCGAAGAACAGCACGCCGGTTATGAATTACGAAAAGTTACTGTCGAGTGTCATCCAGCTCGTAGAAGACGCGGGCGAGCTTCTAATTGCCGAGTGGCAGCGCCCGAATGGACTTCGTGGCTCAGGTGATAAGGCAGAAGTAGATATCGAGATTGAGTCCATGCTGAAGCCCGGGCTGCTCCAGTTACTCGACTGCGATTTCTGGGGAGAAGAAACAGGTTATCGACTCACTGGAGCACAGTATTGCTGGGTTGTTGACCCCAATGACGGAACTGCCGACTTTCTAAAAGGCCACAAAGGCTCAGCCATATCGGTCGGTCTACTCGAAGACTCAAAACCGGTGCTTGGCGTGGTTTATGCCCCCGTTCTACAGGATGGGCAACCTGACTGCATCTCGTGGGCCAAAGGTTCGCCAACCTTACTGCGAAATGGAAAACCGGTAACAGCAACTCTTCCCCGTAAGGAATGGAATCAAAGCAGCAAAGTCATGGTTAGTACCGCAGCAAAAGGCAAGCCCGAGCTCAATTCAGAATTATGTTCCCCCGGTAGTTTTGTTGCGATGCCCAGCATCGCCTATCGACTGGCACGAGTAGCAGCGGGGGATGGGGATGCAGGTGTATCACTTGTACCCGTATCAGCGCACGACGTGGCTGCCGGTCATGCGCTGCTAATTGGTGCCGGCGGAGTGCTAGTCGATCAAGATGGCATCGGCATTACGTATGCCACAGAAGTCAGAATGCAAACTGTCTCCCGGAAATGCTTTGGCGGCACTGCAGAAGCCTGCCAGGCACTTATACGCCGGAACTGGAGCAAGGTATTTAGCTAGCCTTGCTCGGCCACAGTTAGTCTTGATTAGAAGCTTCCATCAGGACTATTCGTTTGCTGCTTTTAAAACTCACCATCAAAGGGACGGTGGCTTTTCATCTTTAATGGCAGCTTCTTCCAGGCCTCAAGAATGCACCGTCCATCTTCTTCGCGCTTCGCGTCAATTAATGAAGCGCTATAAATTGAACGCGCCTGTTGACGCTCACGCTTCACACGAACAAGCTGCTCATACTCTGTCTCCATAACGCCTCCTACAGGTTGAAAACTAGACTGTGTTGGCGAGCAGCTCTAACTAAACGTGACATCCCCATCAGTAACGTCGCACTTATCGCGATCTTCTATCCTTGCCAGGATCCACTCCTGTACCTCGGTATCGATCCAGCCGACGGAACGGTCGCCTAACGAGACTGACTTCGGGAAAGTGCCCTCACCGATGTACTTGTAGAGGGTCGATCTGGCTAGGCCGGTCGAGTAGATGACTTCTTTCAGGCGGATAATTCGCACAAGCAATTTTCCCGATCAGCTTAGGGGGAAGAAAGGGATTTGAACCTGCCAGCTAGTGGGCCCAGCCTGCCTGTGATCTTAAATGGAAATTGTGAGCCTATTGGCTATCTGGTTTTTTATGGTGAGACTTAATTTAAGCAGCTACCCAACGTTCAGCGTGAGTTTCTGGGCACGATGCCAACCTGCATACCGAACGGATTAAACACGCTATTCAAGGTCTGAACAGTCGGGTTGCTTTCATCATGCTCTAGTTGGCGCAAGGCCCGCAGGGACAGCTTACACATCTGCGCGAACCGAGCCTGTTGCAACCCCGTCACGTCCTTGCGTAAACGCCTAACTGCCTCGCCGATAGTGATTTCGCCAGAAGCCAGCTGCTCCTGTAGCTCGGTAAGAATCCGATTTCGCTCAAGAATGTCCATTAGATAAGCCCCCAGTTTTTGAGCCGCTGAGGCAGATCTCGCAACGCTATGCGCGGATGATTCATTGCAGCCGCGGGCAGTCCGTCGGCACTCAGCAAGTCAGGCAAAGCCAGGAAATTTTGTGCTGCGATCCTTAGCCGCTGAAATAGCTCATCAGGCGCGATCCACTCAGCAGCTTCATCGCAGGCAGCTTTCCAGTCGACCTGACCTGCCATCTCAATCTGCTTTGGCCATTTTGTTGTACGCGTTACGCCTTCATCATCCATGACCATGGGAGCCAGATCATAGAGTGGAGCCAGGCTCACGCCTTGCTCAGTTCGAAGGATTGAGGTGTTTCGACCATGATTGTCTGAGTTGCCAAGAATCTGATTCAGTAAATCACGCCGCATGTACTCGAATACCAAATCACCAACCTGTTCGGCCTGTCCAACGTTCTGCCATAACGCGACCAAGTTTCGTAGTACATCCGAATGCGACATATAGCTGCCAGCTTCGACTACGCCCGACAGTGAATACATCGACTCAACAGCGACACGATTAACGCCTGCAGGACCAACCCCACGATCAAAGCGGTGCATCCACAGGCTGGGCTTCTTTCCTTCCTCCAAAGCCAATCCTTCGGCTGCGATGGTATCGAGCCCCAACTGCTGAATCGCTCGATAGAAGCAGTACTCGCTGCGTAGGATGTCCTGGTCGGTCTGACTGGCTTTGTTGCGGGCGAACTTCACAAACCAGTGCTGCACAGCATCTGCATCGGGCAATACGGCGTCAGGATGCAATGCGCCATGGCGGTCTTCGGTTAACAGTAGCTTAGGGGCTTCACCGCCTGCTCCGGTAGCTCCACCAATGGCAGCTCCCTGCTCATAGGCATACTCCAAAAAGCGTGAATCGCGGCTGACCACTTCGTCTCGCGTAAAACCCAACACAGGACTACCTTCGATTGCGCCTGCCGACTCCTTGATTCGCAAATTTCCAATAGGCGCAGGCGTACAGCGCCCCAACAGAAACAAATCCAGGTTCATGCCCTCCGGTCGCTCACCACTCAAACGTTTCAGCAAAAAGCGTCTAGCCGCGCCAGCAGGCAAGATATCGAAGAGAAAAGCCGGAGCCTTCTTACTCCGCCAAGAGTCCCAACCCAGAGGTAAAGTGGCACTGACAGCGCCATTCAGACGAGTGCTAATCGAGTCGAGGGAGCCCACTAGATAGCCCTGCTCGTACCCATACGTACAAGGACCATCCAACCCTAGGTCAGGCTGCTCGAAACCAATCCCCATGGCGTCCTGCCATTCGCCACCCGCATAGATTTGTAGAGTGAGCTTGTGCATAGTAATCACCGGCAATTTAATGCCTAAACCTTAGCTAAGCCGCAACAAAAAGGCAATTAAATGCCTATAAAGGCTTTAAAACAATCAAAAAGGGCACTTTAATACCCATAGAAATCCGGTGCTCAGCAGACACTTACCTAGGCACTGCGCGGGTTCAACTCCCCCGCTAGGATTTGAAACCACAATTTGGATTCGCTACATGCCACTTGACGAAGAGCTCAAGGTTTCTATACTCAGGGCCGTGACTGTAAGAATTCCAACAAATCACTGGCGACAGGCAACTGGCCTGAAACCGTTGATTTGAGCAGGGGTAAGAGGTTTAGGATTCAAATCCCCCCGGTCCACCAAATACAAAAAAGACGTCCTCGGACGTCTTTTTTTTGTGCCTGAAATCCAGTCTATACCCGACACTCAGTGCCATTGACGCCGTCATACATCAATGGACGGACACGTCTTTACACTCCCCCACTGGCTCAACCGCCTGACGAATCCTGGGAGCGAGGATAAAGAAGAAACCTGGCAGCAATGTAGACGACTGGTCTATTTTGAAATATATTGCAGGCCACAGGTGAACTCAGACCAGCATCTGGCCTAGCAAACCATGGCATAAAGGCCCATAGCGCAAAACTCCTAGCACGCCACAGCGCACTGCACATCGAACGCCACACACATTGCGCCAAGCGCTCACGGCAATCCCGCGTGAGACTTCGCATCGAAAATAGACGACTGGTCTATTAAGGATAAAAACATGTTCAACTTCGATTTTTACAACCCTACCCGCATTGTCTTTGGCCGCGACACCATCGGCCGTCTGGATGATTTAGTGCCGGTTGAGGCGCGCGTATTGCTGCTTTACGGCGGCCAGAGTGCCGAAAAAACCGGCACCCTGGCACACGTACGCGAAGCGCTTGGCGCCCGGCACGTCCTGGCGTTCGGCGGTATCGAGCCGAACCCCAGCTATGAAACATTGATGCAAGCCGTGGCGCTGGTTCGCGAGCAACGCGTGGACTTCCTGCTCGCGGTGGGCGGCGGCTCGGTGATTGATGGCACCAAGTTTGTGGCTGCCGCAGTTGGCTATGCCGGCGATGCCTGGGACATCCTCGAAACCCGCGGTGCCAAGATCCGCCACGCACTGCCCTTCGGCAGCGTGCTGACGCTGCCCGCCACCGGCTCGGAAATGAACAACAGTGGCGTGGTCACGCGCCGGGCGACACAAGCCAAGCTGCCGTTTCGCAGCGTTCATGTGTTCCCGCAGTTTTCGATTCTCGACCCGACCAAAACCCAGACCCTCCCCGTTCGCCAGCTGGCAAACGGCGTGGTCGATGCGTTCGTGCATGTTATGGAGCAGTACCTGACCTACCCCATCGATGCCCGCGTGCAAGACCGCTTCGCCGAAGGACTGCTGCAAACACTGATCGAAATCGGTCCGCTGATGCTGGAGGAATCCGCGGACTACAGCACCCGCGCCAACCTGATGTGGACAGCCACCTTGGCGCTCAATGGGCTGATCGGCGCGGGCGTGCCGCAGGACTGGTCAACCCACATGATCGGCCATGAGCTGACCGCACTACACGGCATCGATCACGCACGCACGCTGGCCATCGTGCTCCCCGCAAACCTGGAAGTTCGCCGTGAGACCAAGCGCGCCAAGCTGCTGCAATACGCCGAGCGGGTTTGGCAGATCAGCCAAGGGGACGAAGAGCAGCGGATTGATGCCGCCCTACAACAGACCCGGACGTTCTTCGAGAGCCTGGGCCTGCCGACGCGCTTATCGGCCTACCAGCTTGGTGCTGACGCCATCGATGCGCTGATCAACCAGCTCGCCACCCACCGCCTAACCGCCCTCGGCGAACACAGCGACGTCAGCTTAGACGTCAGCCGCCGGGTGCTTGAAGCGAGCCTCTAAGCAGCGCCGCTAGCGCTACACACCCACGCTAGCGGCACATGCACAAACAGCCACAACCCCTTTTAACCGCAAGGTAAACCACATGAAAATCCTCCTCGTTTTGACTTCCCACGAGCAACTTGGCGACACGGGTGAGAAGACCGGTTTCTGGCTCGAAGAGCTGGCCGCGCCTTACTACGCCTTTATCGACGCTGGCGCGCAACTGACCCTGGCATCGCCCAACGGCGGCCAGCCACCGCTTGACCCCAAGAGCAATGAGCCTGACTTCCAGACCGACGCCACCCGCCGTTTCGAGGCCGATTCAGTCGCCACGCATGCGTTGGCTAACACGCTAAAACTCAGCGACATGAACAGCGCCGAGTTTGATGCCGCGTTCTACCCCGGCGGCCATGGCCCGCTGTGGGACCTGGCCGAAGATGCCGCGTCCATCGCCTTAATTGAGCGCGCTATCGCCGCCGGCAAGCCGGTCGCCGCGGTTTGCCATGCGCCTGCGGTGCTGCGCCACGTCAAGGGCAGCGATGGCCAGCCATTGGTCGCTGGCAAAGCGGTCACCGGCTTCAGCAACAGCGAGGAGGAGGCTGTGGGCCTGACTCAGGTGGTGCCGTTCCTGGTCGAGGACATGCTCAAGGCCCAAGGCGGCCATTACAGCAAGACCGCCGACTGGCAGGTGCATGTCGTCACCGACGGACTGCTGATCACCGGCCAGAACCCGGCCTCATCCGAAGCCACCGCCCACGCGCTGCTCAAACTGCTGGCCTAAGGCCGACGTCACGCCTCTGCCAACGTTGGCAGCGGCGCACTTTTCATCCGCGGCCGCCTGGTGGCCGCGGGCATCACCAGGAATGTAAAAATGGATACAAGTCGCTTCTTTCAGTCGGTGCAACTCGGCCCCTATGTGCTCAATAACCGCATCGTCCTGCCGCCCCTGACGCGCTCGCGCAGCACCCAGCCGGGGAACATCGCCAACCCGCTGATGGCCACCTATTACCAGCAACGTGCCGGCGCGGGCTTTATGGTCACCGAAGGCACGCAGATTGAACCCCGCGGCCAGGGCTATGCCTGGACGCCCGGCATTCACAGCCAGGCGCAAATCGACGGCTGGCGCAACGTCACCGACGCCGTGCATGCCGCCGGCAGCATCATTTTCGCTCAGCTCTGGCATGTCGGTCGGGTGTCGCACACCTCGCTGCAGCCCGATGGCGCAGCGCCGGTAGCGCCGTCGGCGATTGCTGCAACCAACGTCAAAGTATTTATTGAAACCGGCCCAGGTGCCGGCGCCCTGGCCGAGCCCTCAGTGCCACGCGCCCTTAGCAATGCCGAAGTCAAAGAACTGGTGCAGCTTTACGCGCAAGCCGCGCGCAACGCACTGAGTGCGGGCTTTGATGGCGTGGAAATCCACTGCGCCAACGGCTATTTGGTCAATCAGTTCATCTCCGCGCACAGCAACCAGCGCGACGACGAATATGGCGGTTCGCTGCACAACCGTTTGCGCTTCCTGCGCGAGATTGTCCAAGCCGTAGCCGAGGTTGTTGGTGCCGACCGCTTGGGCGTGCGCTTCGCGCCGTTGTTTGAAAGCACGGCAGAGGACCGGGTTTACCTGGGCCTGGTTGAAGAAGACCCGCACAACACCTACATCGAGGCCATCAAGGTGCTCGAAGAGGCAGGCATCGCCTACCTGTCGATCGCCGAAGCCGACTGGGACAATGCCCCGGCGCTCCCCGAGGATTTCCGCCGCGAGGTGCGCCAGGCGTTCAGCGGCCGCATCATCTACGCCGGCCGTTACACCACAGAGCGCGGGGCGCAGACCTTGGAAGCGGGGCTCGGCGACTTGATCGCCTTTGGCCGGCCGTTTATTGCCAACCCGGACTTGCCGCAGCGCATTGCCAATGGCTGGCCGCTCAACCCGGTCGACCCTGCCAGCATGTATGGCGGCACGGAAAAGGGTTATAGCGACTACCCCACCTACGCCGAGTAAATCTGCACCAGCGGCCGTCGCGGCTTAACGCTGGCGGCCGTATGCTCGCGGGCCAAACAGGCGGCAGCTAACGGGCTGGCGCATTCGGCTAACAAGAAATGACAGACGCGGCCATGTCGCGCCTGGATAATCCCTCATTCGCAGCCACATGCCTGAGCGCTGCCCAAGCCCTGCCTACACGTCCATACTCAAGCGCTGCGCGGAGAAACAACCCGGCAGACCATTAAGGACTTCTCAATATGAGCGAACTGCACAGCACGCCGGCGTGTATCGGCCTGGTACTCGCCGCCGGCGCCGGGCAACGCTTCGGCAGCGACAAACGCCGCGCCCAGCTGGCAGACGGCAACAGCTTGCTGCGCGCGACGGTGTTGCGCGCGCAAGAAGCCTTCAGCGATGTTCGGGTCGTGTTAAAGGCTGAGGATGATGCGCAGGCCTTGGCGATTCCCCCCGGCGTTCAGCTGGTGCGGGCGGCCCACGCCAAACAGGGCATGGGCTCAAGCCTGGCCGCCGGTATCCAGAGCCTGGCAAACACGCAGGCCACTGCGGTGGCGGTGCTGCTCGGGGATATGCCGTGGATTTCTGTAGCGACCCTGCAGCAACTCCGAGCGCAGGCCGACGCGGAACATATCATCGTGGCTTACTGCGAAGGCCAGCGCGGCCACCCGGTGTTATTCGGTCGGCGCTTTTGGCCGCAGCTGATGCAACTGCAAGGCGAGAATGGGGCCAAGGGATTGATCGCCACCCATGCGCAACAGGTGATTGCCGTGACGCTTACTGACAGCAGCATTCTGCGCGACGTCGACACGCCCGCAGATCTTAACCCCCCACCGATTTCATAATCAGGGCGCTGCCCGTAAAGGTGGCGTCTTGTTTATCCGCCAACGCGCGACTGAGCAAGCCTGCCAGCTGCGGCTGTGCCTGTTCACTCGGCAAATCCAATAGCTCGCCCATAAAGTGCCCGCGATTGGATGATAGGCAGCCGTATAACCAGCCCGTAGACGACAACCGCAGACGGCTGCAGCTGCGGCAAAACGGCACGCTTTCGTTGGCGATAATGCCGAACGCCCCACGCTCGCCCACGCTATAACGCAGCGCGGTAGCGTCTAGCGCGGCCTCGGCCTGTGTGAAGGCATAACGCTCACCGATCAGCGCCAGCAGCTCGCGCTGACCGACGAACTGGGCGCGAAAAGCCTCTGCATGCTGCGCCAGATGGCCCATGCGCATCAGTTCGATAAAACGCAATTCGTAGCCCTGCTCCAGGCAGAACGCCAGCATCGGCATAACCTGGTCGAGGTTGCTGCCACGCATCGGCACCATATTGATCTTGATGCTCATGCCAGCTTGGCGCGCCTGCTCGATGCCGTTGAGCACCGTCTGCAGGTCGCCCCCTTTGGCGATCTTGCGAAAGGCCTGCGGGTCAAGCGTGTCGAGGGACACATTGAGACGCTGGATGCCGGCGCTGCGCAGCAACGGCAGTTTGTCGGCCAGCAACTGGCCATTGGTGGTCAGGCTTATGTCCGGCAACGCTAATGCGCCGATGCCCTGCAGAAAAGGCTCCAGCCGGTCACTCAGCAGCGGCTCACCGCCGGTAATGCGCAGTGCATCGATACCGGCGACATCCCTGAGCAGCTCGACGGCGCGCAGCATCGATGCGGCCGTCAGCTCATCACGCGCGGCCACCAAGCGACGGCCATCGGCCACACAGTAGGTGCAGGCGTAATTGCAGGCGGCGGTGAGGCTCAGGCGAAGTTTACGGAAACGCCGACCCTGTCGATCAACGATCACCCAGCCATATCCGCATCGGAGCCAACGGCTGATTCGCCATCTTCAGCCAGCGCTTCCAGCACATAAACCTGACGATCACTCAGCAACTCGCCAAGGGCGGCGGCCATGGCCGTGTAATGCGGCATCTGCCGATGAAGCGCTATAGCCTCGTGGCTGGCCCAGCGCTCGACGAAGACAAACCGCCCGGCCTGTTCAATGCACCGATTGAGGACGTAAGACAGGCAACCGTCTTCGGCGCGCGAGGGTTGCACGCAGGCACGCAGAACCTGCTCGACCTGATGCTCTTTGCCGGCCTTGGCGGTGAGCACCGCGACAACACGTATGGGTTGATTCATGCAGATTTATTCCTTGGTTGATACGTTGTCAGCGCTGCACGGCAAGCTGCCGACAAGCCTCTGCGGCAACAGCGGTTTGCTCCAGGCCAGCGATGCGCAGCGGGTCGCTGTCATGGATGCTCGCGGCGCGCAAACGCAGGCTGCCGCCATTGCGGCCGTTGAGCACCGCCTGAATTTCCGCCAGCACCGCCATGGCCACGCTTTCCGGGGTGTCGCCGCCCAGGTCCAGGCCAATCGGATAATGCAAATTCGCCAGCCCCGGCAGGTCGCCCTGCTGCTCATGAATACCGGCCAGCAGGCGCTCGGTGCGTTCGCGCGGGCCTAACTGGCCGACATAGCAGGGTGCACTGTGCAAAACGCCCTGTAGCCAATGCGCGTCTTGCATCAGGCTGTGGGTCATCACCGCCACCGCGGCCCCGCGCACCAGTTCGTGGTAGCCGAAAGGCTGCTCGACGTCGCCGACCAGCACCTGATCAGCCTCGGCAAAACGCTCGGCGCGGGCAAAGTGCGCCCGGCCGTCGATCACCGCCACGTGCCAGCCCAACAGCTTGGCCATGCGCACCAGCGGCTGGGCATCATGGCCCGCACCGAATATCACCAGCCGTCGCATAGGCGGCAGGTATTCCAGAAGCACCTCCACCTCGTCCGCACCATGGGGATAGAGACAGCGGGATGACTTGCCGCCCAGCAACGTCTGTTGCAGGTCTGCACGGATCGGCTCAGCCAGCCCCGAGCGCAGCAGCTCGCCCTCGGCGTCCTGCCCGGGCAGCAAGAACAGGCGCGCGCCCAAACGTGGCGCAGCCGCGCCCGGGCTGGCGATGACCGTAGCGATGGCCGCCGGTTGCTGGCTGTCACGCACGCCGCACAAGGCATCGACCAAGGCGCAGGGGCCGCTGGCCGGCAGGCGTTCGAACAGCACATGAACCTTGCCGTTGCAGCCCAGACCGAAGCTCAGCGCTTCCTCGCTGGCCTCATCCGCTTCGGCGGTGCTGTAGCTGCGCAACGCTGGCCCGGCTTCGGTCAGCCACCAGGCCTTTTTCGCCACTTCTGCCTCCAGGCAGCCACCACTGATGGTGCCCTCGGGTCGGCCGAAGCGCGACACCAGCATGCGCGCACCGGGCCGCCGATACGCCGAGCCTTCGACCTTGACCACCGTCGCCAGCACCGCTTCACGGCCAGCCTCACGCTCGGTCAGGAGCGCATCCAGCAATGTGTTCAGGCCCGACATGCGGCACCTCCGCTCAATGCAAGGACTCGGTCCGGCGCTTGACCACGGCCGACACCGCGACCTGCGCGCCACTGTCGCCAAAGCGCTGCAGGATAAAGCTGCTCAGCGCGGCCAACTCTTGATCGGTGTAAATGGTGCCAAACGACGGCATACGCCGATCCACTGGGGTGTCGGCGGCACCATGGCCACTCAACAGAATGCCCAGCAAGTTGCTGGCGGCCGGATCGTTGACCGTCTTCAGGCCCAGCAGCATGGCCGTTTGGCTTTGGGTCCCGGTGCCGTCCCAACGGTGGCAACTGGCGCAGGCGTCGGCGAACAACTTGTTGCCTAGTGCATTGCCGCTGCCCTGCTCCGCCAGCGTGACCTGCTGCGGGCGAGGGACGCCTTCACTGCGCGGCGCTGAGTCTTTGAGGAACACGGCAATCGCCTGACGGTCTGCATCGGTCAAATGGCGCAAGCTGTTCTCCACCACCTGCGCCATCGGTCCCGAGGACAAGCCCAAGCCTGGCGCGGCGCCATCCTTCAAATAACCGGCAAGCACGTCCGTGGGCCAGGCACCGATGCCGTGCACAGGGTCGGCGCTGATGTTGTAGGCGTTCCAGCCCTGAAGCACGTTACCGGCCAACGAACGATCGCTGCTGGCTGCCTGAAACAGGTTGCGCGGTGAATGGCACTCGCCGCAGTGGCCCGGCCCTTCTACCAGGTATTTACCGCGATTCCACTCGTCTGAGTGCTGGCTGTCCGCCTGAAACTGCTCGTCATCGAGGAACAGCAAATTCCACACCGCCATGCCCCAGCGTTGGTTGAACGGGAAGCTGATGTGGTTTTCCCGCGGCGCCTGTTCGATAGGTTCTAGGCTGGCCAGGTAGCCCTTGATGGCGAGAATGTCATCGCGCGACATCTTGCTGTAGGAGGTATAGGGAAACGCCGGGTAGTAGTGTTTGCCATCACGGCCCACGCCGGTTTGCAGCGCGCTGACGAACTCGTCATCCGTCCACGCGCCGATACCGGTTTGCACGTCCGGGGTGATGTTGGACGAGAACAGCGAGCCGAACGGCAGCTTGAACTCTACACCACCAGCGAAGGGTTGACCGCCGGGCACGGTATGGCACGCCACGCAGTTGGCGGCGCGCGTGAGGTATTCGCCCTTAGCCAGCGAGTCGTCTTGCGCATAGGCCGCTTGCGCCAGCAGAGCCGCGCTGGCGAGCGTCAGTAGATTGCTTATTAATTTCATCAGGTACTCCTTAAACCGGGTAGTAGCCGAAACGGCTCAGCGGCAGGCGACGGATGCGCTGACCCGATGCCGCGTACAAGGCATTCACCAGGGCCGGGCCGATCAATGCAGTACCGGCCTCCCCAACGCCACCCGGTGCTTCCAGGCTAGGCAGCAGGTGCACCTCCACCGCCGGGGCTTCGCTGATGCGCAGCTGCCGATAGGTGTGGAAGTTGGTTTGCTGCACCTGGCCGTTGTCGATCAGGATTTCGTTGAACAGCGAGGCGGACAAGCCGAACAGCGTACCGCCCTCCATCTGCGCCTTAACCGAGGTCGGGTTAGTCGCAAAACCGCAATCCACCACACTGACCAGACGCTTGATGCGCAGGCCTAAGTCGCCCTGCATCTCCAGTTCAACCAGGGTCGCCACATAGCTGCCGAACACCGCACTGACCGCAACACCACGGCCCTGCCCTGCTGGCAACGGCTGGCTCCAGTCACACTTCTCGGCCAGCAGGCGCAGCACCGCCTGGGCACGTGGCTGGTCTGCCATCAGTTCCAGGCGGTAGGCCACCGGGTCAGCCTTGGCGTTGTGCGCCAGCTCATCAATAAAACATTCCAACGCATAGGTGCCGCGCAGCGGGCCCACGCCGCGCCACCAGGACACGGGTACAACGTTCGGCTCCTGGCGGATATAGCGAACCTGCAAATGCGGCAGGCTATAGATAGGGTCCACTGAGACTTCCACCGCATCGGCATCCACGCCGTTGGCCGGCAAGCTGCCGGCATAGCGGGCGAGAATCGAAGCGCCAGCAATGCGGTGCTCCCAGCCCAGCGGCCGCCCCTGCGCGTCGAGCGCGGCCTGCATACGGTCGGCGTACAGCGGCCGGTAGAGGTCGTGGGTCATGTCCTCTTCACGGCTCCAGATCAGTTTGATCGGGTAATCGACCTGCCGCGCGATGGCCACCGCCTGGGTGATGAAATCGAACTCCAGACGCCGGCCAAATGCACCGCCGATCAGCTGGTTGTGTACCTGGATTTTCTCCACGGGCAACCCGGTGATTTGCGCGGCCGTCTGCTGGGCGAAGACCGGCACCTGGGTACCGACCCACAGCTCGCAGGCATCTTTACGCACATGGGCCACACAGCTCATGGGCTCAAGCGGCGAATGCGACAACAGCGCCTGCTCGTAAACCGCCTCGAACTGGCTGGCCGATTGCTGCTTGGCTTGTTCAATGTCGCCGGTACGCTTGGCGACCACGCCATCACGGCTACTGGCCGCGAGCAGCTCTTGGTCCAACTGCTTGGAGCCGATAGCGGCATGCGGCCCCAAGTCCCACTCAATCTTCAACGCTTTGATGGCCTGCTGACAGGCCCAGAAGTTACTCGCGGTGACGGCCACGGCATTGTCCAGACGCACAATGTCGCGCACCCCAGTCACCCGACGCGCCTGACTGTCATCCACCGAGAGTAGCCTTCCACCATGCACCGGGCAGGTGATGCTGGAGGCCACCAGCATGCCGGGGATTTGCAGGTCGATGGTAAAGCGCGCCTTGCCGTTGACCTTCGCCGGTGTGTCCAGGCGCTGCGCGGGGGTGCCCAGCAGCTTGAACTGCTCGGGGGTTTTCAGCGGCACCGAGTCGGGCAACGGCAGCGTCGCAGCCGCCTCGACCAGGTCGCCATAGGCCGCCTGTAGGCCATTGGGGCCAAACACCTGGCCGTTCTGCGCATGGCACAGGCTCGGCGCGACGCGCCACTGCAAAGCAGCCGCCTGGATCAACAGGATGCGCGCCGTAGCGCCCGCCCGACGCAGCGGCTCCCAGGTGTAACGGGTAGAGGTCGAGCCACCGGTGGCCTGAAACTGCAGCAGGGTGTCGGTATACAGCGCCGAGTTAGGTGGCGCCTCCTGGATCACCACCTGATCCATGGGCACTTCCAGCTCCTCGGCGACCATCATGGCAATACCGGTTTGCGCGCCCTGACCCATTTCAATCTTCGGCGAGATCACCGTGACCACGCCATCGGGGCCCACCCGCACAAAAGCCCCAAAGCCCTCAGCAGAACGATCACCCAATCGGCCTGCAGCCGCCGCATCGGCGGCGGCACTCTTGGCCACCAACGGCGGTAGCCAGGTGCTCAACACCAAGCCGCCGAGGGCGATGCCGCTGCCCTGCAAGAGGCGGCGGCGAGACATATCAACAGTCGTTTCGTTAGGCTTTTTCATCTCACGCCTCCTCAACCTGGCCAACACTGTGAATGGCGGAGCGAATCCGGGTGTAGGTGGCGCAGCGGCACAGATTGCCCGCCATGGCGGCATCAATGGCCTGATCATCGGGCTTCGGCTGGCTCTGCAGCAGCGCCGTGGCGGCCATGATCTGCCCTGATTGGCAGTAACCGCACTGCACCACCTCGTGCGCCAGCCAGGCCTGCTGCACGGCTTGGCCCACGGCCGTCTCGCCGATGGCCTCAATGGTGGTGATCGAGCGCCCCGCCACAGCGGAAATCGGCGTCACGCACGAGCGGATCGGCTGGCCGTCGAGGTGCACGGTGCACACGCCGCACTGGGCAATGCCACAGCCATACTTGGTCCCGGTCAGGCCTAGCACATCGCGCAGGACCCATAGCAGAGGCATGTCTGCGGCAACGTCAACCTGCTGCGACTGTCCGTTGATGATTAACGTTTGCATGTTTTTCCCTCTGCTTAATAGTGTTGATGCCGACAACCTGAGTCATCGCTTGGGTCATGTTTTTTCGGCACGTGACGCTCACTGAAACCGCCTCACGCACTCATTGATTAATCTGCCTTAAACGGGCAACCAGCCATCCGGCCAGCGGAAAGGAGATGAGCTGAGTGAAAGGCACCAAAACCACCACCTCCACCAAGACCATTAGCGGGAAACTCAGATCGCGGGTCAGCGGCGCCAGAAAACTCAGCACCAGTAAGAGCGTAGGGTATAACCCCAGACAGCCGACCAAAATACGCCACAGGGCGGCGTTTACTTGATGCGATCGCTTACTGCGTGTGCCCATAAGAATCTCTACCGCCATCACTGCGCCTAATGGCCTGGGTTTTCTAAATAAAAAGCCCTGCCAGCAAGGAGCTTGAGCTGGCAGAGCACGAACCGTGGTTACTCCAACGCCTGACAATCAGTCGTCACCGACGCGAACCACCAACTTGCCAAAATTGCGCCCCTCAAGCAGCCCGATAAACGCCTTAGGCGCGTCTTCCAAACCACTCACCTGTTCTTCACGGTATTTAATCTGACCCTGCGCAAACCAATTCGACATCTCGTTGAAGAATTCGGCATAGCGGTGGGCGTAATCATCAAAAATAATAAAACCTTGAACCGTGATGCGTTTGCGCAGAATCGCACCCATCAAGCCAGGCAGGCGGTCTGGGCCGCTGGGTGGGGCGGTGTCGTTGTAGTGCGCGACGATACCGCAGACCGGCACCCGCGCCTTGGTATTGAGCAGCGGCAGCACCGCTTCAAAGACCTTGCCGCCGACATTCTCGAAGTAAATATCGATACCCGACGGGCAGGCCTTGGCCAGTTGCTCGGCGAAGCCCGGCGCACGGTGATCGAGGCAGGCATCAAAACCCAGCACCTCGACGGCATACCGGCACTTTTCTGCGCCGCCGGCGACACCGACCACATGGCAGCCCTTGATCTTGCCGATCTGCCCGACAGTCGCGCCGACTGGCCCGGTAGCAGCCGCCACCACCAGCGTTTCGCCCGCCTGCGGCCGGCCAATATCGAGCAAGCCCATATATGCGGTGAAGCCCGGCATACCAAAGATGCCCAGGGCATAAGAGGGATGTGCCGGCGAGTCGCCCAGCGCGGTCAGGTCACTGCCATCGGACAACGCATAGTCCTGCCAGCCAGCAAAGGACAGCACCCAGTCCCCCTCTTTAAACGCAGGATTTTTTGAGACCAGCACACGGCCTACCGTACCGCCCACCATTACCCCGCCAACGTCCACCGGCGGCGCATAGGACGGCGCATCACTCATGCGGCCGCGCATGTAAGGGTCGAGCGACAGGTAAACGGTACGCAGCAGCACCTGCCCCTCTGCAGGCTCAGGAATGGGGCTTTGCTCAATGCGGAAGTTCGCCTCGACAGGCGCACCGTGAGGGCGCGAGGCCAGAACAACGCGCCGATTGATTAGCTTTGACTGGGGCATGTGCAAACTCCTGGCGGGTGTTGAAGAAGGGGTTGTCTCGATGCGGAAAATTAGACCAGTCGGCTATCAAACCGATAAAAAATGCCCACCTGCAGGGTGGGCAATCTGCTTATCAGGCCTTGTCAGAGGCCAGCATGGTATGGGTCGTGGCCATGGCGTTTTCCAGCGAGCGGCTATTACGGTGCAGCTTGCTCAGCAGGCTGGCGCCGAGCCACAGCTGATAAAGGGCCGTCGCCGTGCGGTAAGCATCGCCTGGCGGCAGGGAACCGTCTTGCTGGCCCTGCTCAATACACTCTGAAATCCGCGCAATGATTTCATCTGCACCATCGCGCAGCGTGAGGCGCATGGACTCAGAAAGATCCGCCACCTCAGCGCTCAACTTCACCACCAGGCACTTCTGCTCTTCACAGGGCGCACAGTAGCTGTCCAGCCACTTCTGCCAGTAGCCCATGAGCCGTTCGCGGGCTGTGTTACCCGTGACGGCAAAGCGCTCGTCCATGTTCGCCAAATAATTGCGAAAGTAATCCTCGAGCAAGGACTGGCCGAACTGCTCTTTGGATTTGAAGTAATGGTAGAACGAGCCTTTCGGCACGCTGGCGGCCTGCAAAATCTCGTTAAGGCCCACACCCGTAAAACCCTTCACCACCATCATGCGGTGGCCGGTATCGAGTAAATGCTGGCGCGTATCATCGTAGTTTTGCTTCATCGGGGCAGGTTACCAATAAATTAGACCAGTCGTCTAGTTGCAACATTAATGCTCTACTATACCAATACTCCTCCCGCACTACCCAGCCCAGCCGGCAACGGCAAAAGCCTGACGACCGCCATCCAGCGCTAATAACGCCAGGCCAACTCCTGCGCAAAACGCCGCACTGAAAGCCCCCAACCAACAACCAAATTAGCGGCACTAAGCCGGCCTTAGCGCGCGCCATGGATAGTAGACCGGTTGACTAGTTGGCGAGTAGCATGCAACTCACACCAGGCCAGCTACCCCGCAATCACCACCGCGCAGAACTGTTCGGTGCGCCCCAACGGAGCTAAACCAATGATCAAACTTCACCACCTTAATGCCTCGCGCTCAATGCGCATCCTCTGGCTACTGGAGGAAATCGGCGAGCCGTATGAGCTCATCAAGTACACGCGCGATGAGCAAACCCACTTGGCCCCCGCCTCGCTAAAGGCCATTCATCCGCTCGGCAAATCGCCGGTGATTGAATTAGACGGGCAGGTTATTGCCGAGTCTGGCGCGATGGTGGAAGTGCTGATTAAGCGCTTGGCGCCTCACCTCGCACCGGATGAAAGCTCAGCGGCATACATTGACTACCTGACGTGGATTCACTTCGCAGAAAGCTCCGCCATGCTGCCTTTTCTACTGAAAATATTTAATCAGTATGAAACCCAGTCAGGCACCGACCTGAAGTTTCTAAACAGCTACACGGAGACAGAATTCAACAAGGTGTTTACCCATATCAACAACCACCTTGCGGGCAGGAATTTCCTGGTAGAAGAGCGCCTGACCGGCGCGGACTTTATGCTGGGCTTCGTCGTGCAGGGCGCACTGAATAACCTAAAAGGCGCACAGGCCTTCCCGCACATCGAACGCTATATCCAAAACCTGGAAAGTATCAGCAGCTACCAACGCGCCCTAGCCAAAGAGCAGAACTGAGACCCGGCAACGACCGCCTCAGCCGTCGCTGGCGTTATCCGCTCACCTCAGCGTTCCAGTTCCTGAGCCTAGCGCCTAGGCTCAGGTCTCCCTAGGCTTAGGCGTTTGCCTGGCGCGCCTTCAGGTAGGCGATGACCGCCGCTTGATCGCCCGCAAACTCAATGCGAGCGCCTTTGCTCTCGCGCTGGAAGGCATACATGGGGTCGTAATACTCAACCAGCATCCCGTCGATCCAGCCACGGTGCAGATCAACCGCGCCGCTGCGTTGTTGCTCATCTAAGGCCGCCTGCATGATCGCCAGCAGCCGCTGATAGCGCTCGCCGCCCAGGCGTTTCTGGATATTACTCAGGCTTTGCAACAGGCGCTCGGCGAACAAGCGGAAGCCATCCTCGATGCCATGCACACGGATAAACTCGGCGCACAGGTCGATCACATAATCACCGAGGATGCGCTCGACACGGCCCTCGAAGCTGTCCTCCAGCCACACCAACGGGTATTCCTGCATGCCCTGGTACAGCTCCAGCGGCAGCGAGCAGGTGCCCACCAGACGGCTCTCATCTTCCAGAACAAATTGCTGAGTACCGGCGGCACGCTGCTTGAGGATGTCGATGGCCAGGCGGTTCTCAAAATCGATCTGCCCCGGCTGGACAGTGGCACGCTTACCGAAACTGGAGCCGCGATGGTTGGCGTGGCCTTCCAGGTCGATGCTGTTGGTCAGCGCGCTGATGACTTCGGTCTTGCCGGTGCCGGTCATGCCGCCCACCACCACAAAATTGCACTCAGCTACCGCCTGCAGGGTGGTCTCCAGCAAGAACGTGCGCATGGCTTTGTAGCCGCCGATAACCCGCGGGTAGTCGATGCCGGCTTCCTTGAGCCACTGCTGGGTGATCTGCGAGCGCAGGCCGCCCCGGAAGCAATACAGATAGCCGTTCGGGTGAGCTCTAGCGAAGGCCGCCCAGGCCTCGACCCGCTCAGCTTTGACCTGGCCGCCAACCAGTTGATGACCCAGCTCGATGGCCGCGTCTTGGCCGTGCTGCTTGTAGCAGGTACCCACCTTTTGCCGCTCGATGTCATTCATCAGCGGCAGGTTGAGTACGCCAGGGAAAGCCCCCTTAAGGAACTCCACCGGCGCCCGCGCATCCATCAGCGGCCGGTCATTGAGAAAGATGTCGCGGTAGTCGCTGCTGTTGTCACGCATCAGAGCACCTCTACCGCGTAAGTCTGTCGCGCCACCAGCTGACCGATTGGCGCCAGGCTCAAGCCCAGCTCGGCCGCCACGGCCAGGAACTCAGCTTCGCCCTCGGCATTGACCGCCACCAACAGACCGCCGCTGGTTTGTGGGTCGCACAACAGGTTGCGCTGCGCCTCGGAGATCGGCGCGATTTTCTCGCCGTAACTCTCATAGTTACGCAGGGTGCCGCCGGGCACGCAGCCCTCGCCCAGGTAATAGTCAACGCCCGGCAGACGCGGCACGGCAGCGTAATCAAGCTGCGCGGTGAGGCCCGCACCATCGGCCATTTCCACCAGGTGACCGAGCAGGCCGAAGCCGGTGACATCGGTCATCGCAGTGACGCCGGCGAGTTTGCCGAAACGGCTACCGGGCTTGTTCAGGGTGCACATCCAGTCACGCGCCAGGCCGACGTCTTCGGCGCGCAGCTTGGCCTTCTTCTCGGCGGTGGTGAGGATGCCGATACCCAGCGGCTTGCTCAGGTACAGCCGGCAACCGAGCGTGGCGGTGTCATTGCGCTTCATGTGGCGCTTGCTCACCACGCCAGTGACCGCCAGGCCGAAGATCGGCTCTGGGGCGTCGATGGAGTGACCACCGGCCAGGGGAATACCGGCCTCATCACACACCGCGCGACCGCCGCGAATCACTTCGCGGGCCACTTCTGGCGGCAACAGGTTGACCGGCCAGCCGAGAATGGCGATGGCCATCAACGGGT
Source organism: Gammaproteobacteria bacterium (assembly GCA_018816095.1). GTDB lineage: Bacteria > Pseudomonadota > Gammaproteobacteria > Pseudomonadales > Pseudomonadaceae > Aquipseudomonas > Aquipseudomonas spirodelae. The sequence goes on along the minus strand of JAHIWP010000071.1, from coordinate 12,001 downwards.
CACCGCCCATGGCGTAGATGTCGCTGATCGCGTTGGTGGCGGCAATACGGCCGAAGTCGTAGGGGTCATCGACAATCGGCATAAAGAAGTCGGTGGTCGAAACCACGCCGCGCTCATCATCCAGGGCATACACCGCCGCATCGTCGCGCGAGGCGTTGCCCACCCACAGCTTAGGATCAAGGTTTTGCGCGCCGCTCCCGGCCAGGATCACGTCCAGCACCTTGGGGGAAATCTTGCAGCCGCAACCGGCTCCATGGCTGTACTGGGTCAGGCGGATCGGCTCGCTCATCGGTCAGGCTCTCGGCAAATCAGAAAACAAGCCGCGGATTCTAGCAGGCCGGCGGAAACACAGGATTGCCAACGCCGCTAGTTTTCTAACGCCCAGCCGGCAATGCTGGTCTTTAGCGCAGCGCTCCCTATAATCGCGCCACGTCGATTACCTGACGACACGCAGCCAGCCGAATAGCTGACCTGTTACTTAGAACCTTTTCCGCTATTGAACCGGAGAATCTTCATGTTCAAACGTACCCTGGCATTCGCCGCCTGTGCTGCCCTGTGTCTGTCCACTAGCCTCACCCACGCCGCCGAAACCCTACGCGTCAGCGCCATCCCGGACGAAGCACCGACCGAGCTGCTGCGCAAATTCAAACCGCTGGGCGCCTACCTGGAACAGCAGCTGGGCATGAAAGTCGAGTTCACTCCGGTGGCCGACTACCCCGCCGTGGTTGAAGCGCTGGCCACCGACCGCCTCGATATGGCCTGGCTGGGCGGTTTCACCTTCGTCCAAGTTCACCTGAAAACCGGCAATGCGATCCCGCTGGTGCAGCGCGAACAAGATGCCCAGTTCACCAGCAAGTTCATCACCGCTGATGCCAATGTGAATTCGTTGGCCGACCTCAAGGGCAAAACATTCGCCTTTGGTTCGGTGTCCTCGACTTCCGGTAGCCTGATGCCGCGTTATTTCATGCTGCAAGACGGCATCAAGCCGGAAAGCTATTTCAGCCGTATCGGCTACTCCGGCGCGCATGACGCCACCGCTGCCTGGGTTCAGGCCGGCAAGGTTGATGGCGGCGTGCTGAATGCCAGCGTGTGGGAAAAACTGGTCGCCAGCGGCAAAGTCGACACCAGCAAGGTCAAGGTCTTCGCCACCACCCCAAGCTACTTCGACTACAACTGGACCGTGCGCGGCAATCTCGACCCCGTACTGGTTGAGAAGATCAAGGCGGCGTTCCTTGCCCTCAACCCGGCTAACCCGGCGCACAAGGCGATCCTCGACCTGCAGGCCGCCAGCCGCTTTATCGAAACCAAGCCTGAGAACTATCAAGGCATCGAGGACGCTGCCCGCGCCGCTGACCTGCTGAAATGACCCTGCGCCTGTGCGGCGCCAGTCTCAGCCACGTTAACGGCGTCAACGCCCTGCGCAATGTCGATTTGCACATTGCCCAAGGCGAACGCGTGGCCATCATCGGCCCCTCGGGGGCCGGCAAGTCCAGCCTGCTCAATGTGCTCGCCACTGCCCTGCAACCCAGCAGCGGCGAGCTGCACGTGCTCGGCACCCAGCCCTGGCAACTCTCTGGTCGCCAACGCCAGCGCCTGCGTGCACGCATCGGCCTGGTGCATCAGGCCCCGCCGCTGCCGGCGCGGCAACGCGTAGTAACAGCGGTGCTGGCCGGCAAACTCGGCCAGTGGAGCTTGGCCAAAAGCTTGCTCAATCTACTGCACCCGCTGGATATAGCCGGGGCACAGCGTGAGCTGGCCAAGCTGGATTTGGCCGACAAACTGTTCGCCCAATGCCAGCAGCTGTCTGGCGGCCAGTTGCAGCGCGTGGGTATCGCCCGCGCGTTGTACCAGGCGCCCGAGCTGCTGCTGGCCGATGAACCGGTGTCCGCGATGGATCCAGTGCTCGCCGCGCATACGCTGAGTGTGCTGTGCCGGCATGCCGAAGCCAGTGGCGTCACCCTGATCGCCAGCCTGCATGCGGTGGAGCTGGCCCTGGCGCATTTTCCGCGGGTGATCGGCCTACGCGACGGGCAGATTTTGTTCGACCGCCCAGCCGCTGAAGTCGACCAGGTGCAGCTCGATGCGCTGTATGCCAACGAACAACTGCTGTCGCCTCCCGTTCCCGCTGTCAGCCTGAGCGTGCAGATCCCCCGATGCTGACACGCGCAAACCATGACCCGGCCGCCCTGCCCCGCCTGCTGCTAAGCCTGCTGGCACTGGCCTTGCTGTGGCCAGGTATCCAGCTCAGCGAGCTGGACCTGGGCGTGCTGCTGCGCGCCGACAGCCAAAGCGAGATGGGCCGATTCGTCGCCGCGTTCTGGCCACCGGCGCATGACGCGGAATTTCTCGATCTGCTGCTGCAAGCCACCTTGCAGACCCTGGCCATTGCCACCGCCGGCATGGCCCTGGCGCTGCTGTTGGCGATTCCGGCGAGCCTGCTGGCCAGTCGCGCCCTGTCGCTCTCGGCAGCCGCCCGCGGCGGCCGACCTAACGCGTTGGCGCAATTGCTGCGCTGGCCGGTACGCGGGCTGCTGATCTTCTTGCGTAGCGTGCCGGAAATCGTCTGGGCACTCTTGTTTGTGCGCGCCGTCGGTCTCGGCCCCACCGCTGGCGTGCTGGCCATCGCCATCACCTACAGCGGCATGCTCGGCAAGGTCTACGCGGAAATCTTCGAATCAGTCGACCAGCGCCCGATGCACGCCCTGCTGCAGTCCGGCAGTGGCCGCTTGGCGGCATTTGTCTATGGCATCCTGCCAAATGCCGCGGCGGAACTGACCTCCTACACGGTGTACCGCTGGGAGTGTGCGATCCGCGCCTCGGTGGTGATGGGCTTTGTCGGCGCGGGCGGCCTCGGCCAGCAAATCGACCTGTCGATGCGTATGTTCGCCGGCGGCGAGGTGGCCAGCATGCTGTTGACCTTCCTATTGCTGGTGCTGCTGGCCGACCAACTCAGCCGCTTACTGCGCCGGAGGTTGGCATGACCCGGCTGATCAATCTGCTGCTGTTAGCGGTCATTGGCGTAGCGGTGTACGCCTCATTCGCCTACCTGGGTATCGACCTCGGCACGCTGATCAGTGGCGACAGCCTGAAGCTGATGGTTGGCTACGTGCAGCGCTTTCTCAGCCCAGACCTTAGTGCAGAGCACCTGTCAGCCATCAGCCGCGGCGCCCTGGAAACTCTAGCGATGTCAGCCGTCGGCACCTTACTGGCGGCGGTGTTCGGCCTGCTGCTGGCCTTGCCGGCGGCCGGACGCTTCGGCTGGCCACTGCAGAGCGCGGCCCGCTTACTGCTCAATGCCCTGCGCGCCATTCCAGAGCTGGTTTGGGCGGCGCTGATGGTGCTGGCCGCTGGCCTCGGCCCGAATGCCGGCACCCTGGCCCTGGCCCTGCACACCGCCGGCGTACTCGGCCGCTTATTTGCCGAAGCCCTGGAAAACACCCCGACCGCACCAGCCGAGGCGATTCGCCTGCAAGGCGGCGGCCAGGTCGCAGCGTTCTGCTACGGCACCCTGCCCAACCTGTGGCCGCAACTGTTGGCCTACTGCCTGTACCGCTGGGAAAACAATATCCGTATGGCCAGCGTGCTCGGCTTCGTCGGGGCCGGCGGCCTGGGGCAAATGCTCTACGTCAGCCTCAGCCTGTTCCAGGAAGCGCAAGCCAGTACGGTGATCCTGGCGATGTTAATGCTGGTATTTGGCGTCGACGCCCTAAGTAGCTGGACCCGCCAACGCTGGGTGCGGGCGTAGCCACAGCCAGCGCACAGATAACCTGGCGCTGAGCGGCCTGAGCGCCGCTGCAACCAAGCGCAACGGCCACTGTCCAACACCGACGCAGACGCCCCTATCCGGCTGCGATCTTATTGTTCCAGGGAGACCTACTTGCCTGCTGTATTTTTGCGTCACCCCCTGCGCTGGATCGCCTTATTAGTCGGCGGGCTCGGGCTCACGGCCTCGGTGCTGGCCTGCCCCAGCGGGCAGCAGCAAGTGTGTGCCGTGGTGTGCTTCTGTGCCCCGCTCAGCCAAGCCGACATCGACGGCCTCTACGAAGACGCCACCCAGCTCGCGGCCTCCGGTCTTGAACAGGGGTTGCGGCAAGCGCGTGAACGCGCGGCAGCCGACGGCACCGAGCCTGTGCCGCTGCATATCCGCGCACAACTGGAGGCCTATTTCGATCTCGCGGTGCTCGACTCGGCGCGTTTTAAGGTCGGCGGCGACGAGGCACTCAACGCCGGCAATGCCCTGCTGCAAAACCCCGACGTGCAGGCGGTGACGCTGATCGACATCATCGTCTTCCGCAACGCTGAGGACGCGCAGCAGAATGTCGCGCTCTGGGCCCACGAGCTGTTGCATGTGCAGCAATACCAGCAGTGGGGCGTGGGCGAATTCACCCGCCGTTACACCCGCGACCACGACGCCATCGAAGCGCCGGCTTACAAGCTGCAAATTAAGGTCGACCGGGCACTGCGCGATCAGCTAAGCCAGACCGAGACGCTGCGCTAGCAGCGCCATTGATGCTCTAGCCGAGACTGTCGAGACGGCACATCGAACTGACTGCATAAGCGCATTGAGCCGCGTACAGCTGCAAGCCATCACAACCGCTCGGGCGTGGAAATCGGCAGACAGCGGTTCAACCGATGCATGACAGGCGTGCGTTGGCCCGGGGCAAATCATCAAGCCCGGATTTAATTTCGCTAGGCGGCAGGCGATCGATTGGAACGGCGCGGTTAGCGCCGCTCCCGCACCAGCCGGGTAGGCCGGTGCATCGCATCGAAATGCCAGAGAGGAAGAAACGCCTCGTACGGGCGGGTAGCCCCCGTTACCGGGTGTACGAAGGGCGCCGCGTGACGGCAGGTGCCGCGTGCAGCATCAGGTACTTGGGCAAAGTCCCTGGGGGTGGCGGTAAGCCGGTACTGCGTACTACCCCCGGCAGGCGAACCTGCCGGGTTTAATGCTCGGTGCTGTGAGTAGCGGCCAACCGCGCCGCTACTCACAGTGGCAGCGGCTTAACCGATGGTCATCAGGCTGGCGTTACCGCCCGCCGCTGCAGTGTTGATGCTCAGGGCGTGCTCGATCAGCAGGCGCTCCAGCGGGATGTCAGTCTCGCCTTTATGCAAGCCATGCACACCGATGATCGCGCCAGGACGCTGAGCGGCCAACTGACAGACTTCGCGCAGCTGGTCGGAGTCACCATGGTGCAGGATCGCGTCGAACACGGTTTCGCTGCTGCTCCACTGGTTGAGTAAAGTGATGCGCTGTTGCACCGCCTTGGGCAGCGTGGCGAACAGCTCCTGAGTCAGGGTGCTTTCCTGCCACAGTACCTGGCAACCCACAGCCAGTACGGCAGCCAGTTGCGCCAATAGATCGCTACGCTCATCCGCCAGACACAACACGTGCTCACGCGGCAGCAGGCTGTAGCTGTTGCGCTCACCGGTTGGGCCGGTAAGCATCTGCACTGTGCCGCTCTGCGCTAACTCAACATACTGCGCACTCAGCGCGGACAGGCTCGGCTCATGCGTTGCTGCCCATTCCTGCAGCGCCTGGATAACCTTGGCCTGCGCAGCCGGACGGGTGATGTCGCCGTTTTCCTGCTGCAGCTGCTTGGCCACTGCGTCCTGCGGACGGGTTGCCAGCAGGCGGTACATGTACAGCGGGCCACCGGCTTTCGGGCCGGTACCAGAGAGGCCTTCACCACCAAACGGCTGCACGCCGACGACAGCGCCGACCATGTTGCGGTTGACGTAGAGGTTGCCGACTTTGGCACTGTTAACTACCTGGGCGATGGTTTCATCGATACGTGTGTGCACGCCCAGAGTCAGGCCATAGCCGCTGTCGTTGATCTGCTGCAGCAGCTTGCCGAGGTCCGCACGGGCATAACGCACCACGTGCAGTACCGGGCCGAAGATCTCACGAGTCATTTCATCGAAACTGTCCAGCTCGATCAGCGTCGGCGTGACAAAGGTGCCGCGCTTGATGTCATCACCATTGCTGCGCGCCGCCTGGAAAATCTTGCGGCCCTTCTCGCGCATTTTTGCGATGTGCTGGTCGATATTGTCCTTGGCTTCGGCATCAATCACCGGGCCGATGTCGGTGCTCAGGCGCTCCGGGTTGCCCAGGCTGTATTCAGCCATCGCGCCCTTGAGCATGTTGATCACCCGGTCCGCCACATCGTCCTGCACGCAGAGTACGCGCAGGGCCGAGCAACGCTGGCCGGCGCTGTCGAAGGCCGAGGCCACTACGTCGACCACCACCTGCTCGGTGAGCGCCGAGGAGTCGACGATCATGCTGTTAAGGCCGCCGGTTTCGGCGATCAGCGGGATGGTGCGGCCCTGGGCATCCAGACGACCAGCGAGGTTGCGCTGGATAATCCCGGCCACTTCGGTGGAACCGGTGAACATCACCCCACGCACGCGCTCGTTGCCGATCAAACCGGCACCGACAGTTTCACCACGGCCCGGCAGCAGCTGCACGGCACCAGCAGGCACGCCGGCTTCCAGCAGAATGCGCACCGCTTGCGCAGCAATCAGCGGGGTTTGCTCAGCCGGTTTGGCCAGCACGGTGTTACCGGCGGCCAACGCTGCAGCCACTTGACCACTGAAGATCGCTAGCGGGAAGTTCCACGGGCTGATGCACACCACCGGACCCAGCGGGCGATGGCTGTCATTGCTGAAGTGGTTACGCGCCTGCGCCGCGTAATAACGCAGGAAGTCCACCGCCTCGCGAACTTCGGCTATGGCATTGGCAAAGGTCTTGCCCGACTCACGCACCAGCAGGCCCATCAGTTGCTGGATTTCCGCTTCCATCTGGTCGGCGGCGCGATCGAGTACGGCGGCGCGCTCGGCCGGCAGAGTCGACTGCCAGATCTGCCCGCTGGACACCGCGCAGAGCACGGCATTTTGCACATCCTGCTCGCTGGCCTCATGCACGTGGCCGACGATGTCACGATGATCCGCCGGATTGCGCACCGGCTGCGCCTCGCCCAGCTCAGGCGTGTCGCAACCCAGCTGCGGCATGGCCTTGTAAGCGTTATTGGTGCTGCTCAGCAGCGCCGAGGACAGCGAGCCCAGACGATGCTCGTTAGCCAGGTCGATGCCTTCGGAGTTCAGCCGCGCATCACCGTACAAGGCACGCGGCAAGGCAATGCGCGGGTGCGGCAGGCCGAGGCCACCTTCCTGCGCGGCCATCTGCTCAATCTGCTGCACCGGGTCGAGCACCAGCTCCTTGATCGAGATGCTGTGGTCGGCGATGCGGTTAACGAACGAGGTGTTCGCGCCGTTTTCCAACAGACGACGCACCAGATAAGCCAGCAGGGTTTCATGGCTGCCAACCGGCGCGTAAATACGGCACGGACGGTTCAGCTTGCCATCGGCAACCTTGCCCACCACTTGCTCATACAAAGGTTCACCCATGCCGTGCAGGCACTGGAATTCGTATTGGCCCGGGTAGTAATTCTGCCCGGCCAATTGATAGATCGCCGACAACGAGTGGGCGTTGTGGGTGGCGAACTGCGGATAGATGGCTTCCGGTACGGCCAGCAGCTTGCGCGCACAGGCTATATAAGAAACGTCGGTGTAAGTCTTGCGGGTATACACCGGGTAGCCTTCCAGACCTTCGACCTGGGCGCGCTTGATCTCGCTGTCCCAGTACGCACCTTTTACCAGGCGGATCATCAGGCGGTGACGGCTGCGCTTGGCCAGATCGATGACGTAGTCGATCACATACGGGCAGCGCTTCTGGTAGGCCTGAATCACAAAGCCGATGCCGTTCCAGCCAGTCAGGGCCGGGTCGAAGCACAGACGCTCGAGCAGATCGAGGGAGATTTCCAGGCGATCAGCTTCTTCGGCGTCGATGTTCAGGCCGATGTCGTACTGTTTGGCCAGCTTGGTCAAGCCGAGCAAGATCGGGTACAGCTCGTCCATTACGCGGTCGTACTGGGCGCGGCTGTAGCGCGGGTGCAGCGCAGAGAGCTTGATCGAGATGCCCGGACCTTCATAAATGCCACGGCCGTGGGAAGCCTTGCCGATGGCATGAATCGCCTGCTCGTAAGACGCCAGGTAACGCTTGGCATCTTCGTCGGTCAGCGCAGCTTCGCCGAGCATGTCGTAGGAATAACGGAAGCCTTTAGTTTCCATGTTGGTGGCGTTTGCCAGGGCTTCGGCGATGGTTTCACCGGTGACGAATTGCTCGCCCATCAGGCGCATGGACATGTCCACGCCCTTGCGGATCAGCGGCTCGCCGCCTTTGCCGATAATGCGATTGAGCGAGGAGACCATGCCGGCTTCGTTGTGCGTGGACACCAACTTGCCAGTGATCAACAGGCCCCAGGAAGCGGCGTTGACGAACATCGACGGGCTGTTGCCCAGGTGCTGACTCCAATTGCCGTTGCTGATCTTGTCGCGGATCAGCGCGTCACGCGTGGCCTTGTCCGGAATGCGCAGCAGCGCTTCGGCCAGGCACATCAGTGCCACACCTTCCTGCGACGACAGCGAAAATTCCTGCAGCAAACCCTGCACCAGGCCCTGACGGCCACCGGCATTCTTCTGGCTGCGCAGCTTCTCGGCAATGCTCATGGCCAGCTTGTTGCTGGCCTCGGCCATGTCCTTGGGCAGACGCGCCTGCTCCAGCAGCATCGGCACGGCTTCGGTTTCCGGACGGCGATAAGCCCCGGTAATCGCGGCACGCAGCACCGATTGCGGGAGGATGCTTTCGGCAAAGTCGAGGAACACCTGCAAACCCTGCTCAGTCAGGGTCTCAACCGACTCCTCACCGGCGACGGCCGCCAGGCCCGAATGCTCAGCGGGGGTCAGACCACCCTCAATCTGCTCCAGGTAATTAAAGATTGCCTGTTTGATCAACCAGTGCGGCGTGCGGTCAATTGACTGCGCAGCCTGCTTGAGGCGATCACGGGTTGCATCATCGAGCTTTACGCCAAGGGTAGTGGTGGCCATTGGTTTATCCTGTTATGGGCTGGAGCACGGCAAAAAAACTGGCGCGAGATTAAACCTCTCGAGGCTAAAGGTGCAACTAGGCGCAACCCAACTAAAGCGCACACCTGAAAGCTCACCAGCCACCTGAAACCCAACCACATAGAGGGCAAGCCTGAAACCTGAGGCTGCCTACAGGGAAAATCCGCAGCGGCGGGGTTAAACAGCTGTTTAAAAAAAGCATTAATCTTCCGACGACAGGTACAACCTAAAACCGCAAAAAGGTTGCACCCAACACTTATACGCACTGAATTGAGCAAAGCACAGTCGCAACACTCACGCTGCTCAACCGACAGAATGCTTACGCCGATCAGTGCAACCGCCCATAAAGCACAGACAACCAGGATATTGGGCCATTCGCGGGGCCTGGCAGAACCGCCGCAACGACAGCATAAATAGCCGGCGACACGTATCTCAGGCTAAGCTCGGGACGGCATTAACAAGGAGATGCTTATGACGGCCAAGGAAGCGCAATTGACCGAACTGCTCAGCCTGTCCACACGGACGCTCACCCACCTGACGGCCGCCACCACGGCGATGTCATTTGAGCTGCTGAAGGCACAGGACAGCGCCGTACACGACAGCGCCCGCAAGATGATTGAGCGCATGCTGGCGATCAGCAGCGAACTGGACCAGCAATGGCAACTGATTGGCCAGCTGGCGGGCACTCCAGTCGAATCCGGCAACAGCCTGGAGCAAGTCGAGCTACAAAGCCTGGAAGCCTCGGAACGCTAACTGGCGGGCGGTTAAGCCCGCGCCCAACGGGCGCCACCCGCGGATGCACCAACATAAGGCTGAAACTGTCCGCCCGGTCAGTTAATAGTGCATGCACAACCTTTACATCCTTCGCAAACTCACTAAAGTGCGCGCCCAAGCTGCTGCCGAAGGCTCAGCGTGGTGGACCTACGAGCAAATATGGAATGTGGCCTTGTTCTTGCTCTAGGACCAGCTAGCCTGACCATTCAGACAGGTTTAATAACGACAATTCAGCACTTTGGGGAGCACCACTTGATGAACCGTACTCTTTCTTCTCTGGCCTTGGCCGGCGGGCTGCTGGCAGGCGGCCAGGCAGTAGCGGGTGATCTGCTGCAGTGGCAGAACAACAGTCTGAGCTATCTATATGGCCAGAATTACAAAGTAGACCCGGAAATCCAGCAGACCATCACCTTCGAGCACGCCAGCGGCTGGAGCGTCGGTGACCTGTTCTTCTTCGTCGACACCATCAAGTACAACACCGACGCCACCAATGGTGCCGGCGATGGTCATACCTTCTACGGTGAGTTCTCTCCACGCCTGTCGTTCGGCAAGCTGTTCAACACCAAACTGGAGTTTGGTCCGATCAAGGATGTGCTGCTGGCCACCACTTATGAATTCGGCGAAGACGATGTCGATTCCTACCTGATTGGTCCCGGTTTTGATTTGGCGATCCCCGGTTTCGACTACTTCTCGCTGAACTTCTACAACCGCACCACGGACGGCAAGCGCGACGGCGATAACGTCTGGCAGATCACCCCGGTGTGGAGCTACACCATCCCAGTCGGCAAATCCGACATCGTCATCGACGGCTTTATGGACTGGGTCGTGGATAACGACAAGAACTACCATGCCAACCTGCACTTCAACCCGCAGATCAAATACGACCTGGGCAAAGCCATGAGCTGGGGTGAGAAGCAGCTGTACGTCGGCATCGAGTACGACTACTGGAAAGACAAATACGGCATCGAAGACACCAACAATTTCACCACCGATCAGAACACCGCCAGCCTGCTGGTCAAAGCGCACTTCTGATACCCCGCTGAACCCCGCCAGCACTGCCACTGCAGGCTGGCGGGTATCCCTCGCAGCACACTGCACCGCGCTTATTTTTCGCACTGCGGCGTAATCGCACAGATCTCAGGGTCTTCTACTCTGTGATTACTCAGCAGTGGAACCCCAATATGCCCATCGCCCTGTCCCGCTCCCTCGCCTACGCCCTACTCGTCAGCCTGCTCGTCACGCTGAGCGCTTGCAGCACCCTGGCCCCTCGCGACCCATTACAGATTCAGCTGGTCGGCATCGAACCCTTGGCGGGCGAAGGCCTGGAAATGCGTTTTGCTATCAAGCTACGTGTGCAAAACCCCAACGACAGCCCGATTGATTTCAATGGCGTCGCCCTGCAACTGAAGGTCAACCAGCAACCGCTGCTCAATGGCGTAAGCAACCAAAGCGGTCAGGTGCCACGTTATGGCGAGAGCATCCTGCACATTCCGGTCAGCCTCTCCGCCTACGCCGCGCTGCGCCAAGCCTGGGGTGTGGCCGGCTATCAGGACGGCAAGGGTCTGCCCTACGAGCTGAGCGGCAAGCTCGCCGGCGGCCTGTTTGGCACCCGGCGTTTCGAGGACCGCGGCATACTTAATTGGCCGCAGCTTCCAGCCGCCAGCCGCCCCCTGTAAAACCAAGGGCGACAAAACCCTATACACTATGCGGCCTTTTCTTATTCCCCCAGTAAGGACCCCGCCGTGAGCACGTTGCCGCCCTGCCCCAAATGCAACTCCGAATACACCTATGAAGACGGCACCCAGCTGATCTGCCCCGAGTGCGCCCACGAATGGTCGGCCAACGCCGCCAGCGAAGCGGCAGATGACGCCAAGGTGATCAAGGATTCGGTCGGCAACGTGCTGCAGGATGGCGACACCATCACCGTGATCAAGGACCTGAAAGTCAAAGGCTCCTCCCTGGTGGTCAAAGTGGGCACCAAGGTCAAAGGCATCCGCCTGTGCGACGGCGACCACGACATCGACTGCAAAATCGATGGCATTGGCGCCATGAAGCTGAAGTCCGAGTTCGTGCGCAAAGTCTGATCAGCGCACTGACGGTCTCGCCAAGCCCCGGCCTACGTGCTGGGGTTTTTTATGGTGCGCCAGGCATGGCGCGTAGCGCCGTGACTGGCGCTGTCGGGTTCACTGTGGTGGTGAGCCTGGCGACTTGGAGGTGAAAGTCCTCTACACACCCGGCAAGGGGAAGTGTTAGCTGAAGGCAAGGG
>JAHIWP010000070.1 GCA_018816095.1 Gammaproteobacteria bacterium | reverse complement strand
GCAATGGTGGCAGCGCGCCTTGCAGACCTTGGCGGAATATTTCCGCATCGACTTCAATGCCGATCGCAATATTCGCCCGATGTTGGCCGGCCAGAGCCTGACTCAGGTGCGCCTGGCACTCAGCCTGGCGCTGGAGCAGGCGCAATGGGGCGCGTTGCATGGCCAGAGCGACGTCTATCGACAGGCGTTGCAGCAGGCGCGCGAGGTGTTGGATGCGCACTTTGATCTGGATAACCCGAACAGTCGTGCCTTACGCGCGCGCATCGATGAATTGGCTGAGCAGCCGATTGCGGTAACACCACCGGACTTGGCGCCAACGCTGAATGCCGTGCAGGCATACATTCAGGCCAAGCAGGCCGCACGTCTGCAGCAGCCCAGCGAGACTAAGCCAGCGGCCAGTGCCGCAGAGGCTGCCGAGGCTTCATCGCAGGAGGCGCTGCAATGAAGCGTATCTACTGGTTGCTGTTGATCTTGGCGGTTGTCGCCGCCGTCGCCAGTCTGGTGTTGTTCGGTCTGCCGTTGGCCGAGCACAAGGGCTATGTGCTGATTGCCTTTCAGGGCTTCCGCTATGAGTCCAGTTTGTGGGCATTTGTAGCGTTGGTGCTGGTGGTTTGGCTGTTGGTTTACCTGGTACGCCTGAGCCTGAGAGTGCTGGTCACATCTGGCGGTTTGCTCAACCCCTGGTCCTCTTTGCACAATCGTCGCCGCGTGCGTGTGGCATCGCAGCAGGGCTTTCTTGACCTGGCCGAAGGCCGTTGGGCGCGCGCGCTGCGTCACCTGAAACAGGCGGCAAACCATTCGCCGCAGCCATTGAGTTGTTACCTGGGGGCGGCGCGTGCTGCGCATCAGCTGGGTCAATACGAAGACAGTGACGACCTGCTGGAACAGGCCCTCAACCGTCAGCCGCAAGCGGAGCTGGCGATTGCCTTGCAGCATGCTGAGCTGCAACTGGCGCGCGGGCAGACTGCTGAGGCGCTGGAGACCTTGCAGGTCATGCGCTCGCGCCACCCGCACCACCACCTCGTGCTGCACCAGCTGCAGCAGCTTTATCTGCAGTCTGAAGATTGGTCGGCCCTGCTTGGCCTGTTGCCGGATCTGCGTAAAGAAAAAATCCTCGGCAATGCCGAACTGAGCGAACTGGAACGCCAGGCTTGGCGTGGACGCTTGTTGCAGGCGGGGCAGCAGGTAGACGGCGACACGCAAGCGGCTCTAGCGGTGTTGCAACAGGCCTGGCAAGCCATGCCGGCAGCACAGCATAAGCAACCCGAGCTGGTGGCAGTATATGCCGAGCAACTGCGCCAACTGGGCGCCGAAGCTGAGGCGGAAGAGCTGCTGCGGCATTTCCTCAAACAGCATTACGACACGGCCCTGGTGCGCCTTTACGGCTTGTTGCGTGGATCGGATCTTGGGCGCCAGTTGCAGGCGGCCGAAGGCTGGTTGAAGCAGCACCCAGACGATGCTGGCTTGCTGTTGACGTTGGGGCGACTATGCCTGCACAGCCAACTGTGGGGTAAGGCCCAGGATTACCTGGAAAGCAGCCTGACCTTCCAGCGTCATCCGGAAACCTGCACCGAACTGGCCCGTCTGCAAGCACAGTTGGGTGACCTGGCGCGCAGTAACAGCCTGTATCAGGAAGGTTTGAGTTTGCTCGATTCACGGTTGTGCACGCCGGCTTTACCGGTAACCACCTGAACTAATCGTTTTGTGAGGTGCTTATGCGAGCCTTGTTGATGGGATGCCTGGCGTTGTTGCTGCTCGGTTGCGCGGGGCCCCAGGTCAGCGACTATGCCCGTGAGCAGCCCAGCCTGGAGTTGAGTGATTACTTCAACGGTGAGTTGCAGGCCTGGGGCATGTTTCAGAACCGTTCCGGCGAGGTGGTCAAACGCTTCCATGTGGCCATGACCGGCACCTGGAACGGCGATGTGGGTGTGCTCGACGAGCGCTTCACCTACAGCGATGGCAGCACCGAACAGCGTGTCTGGACCCTGAAGAAACAGGCTGACGGCAGTTGGCGTGGCACGGCCGATGATGTGGTGGGCGAGGCTGTCGGTCACGTTGCAGGCAATGCCCTAAATTGGCGTTACCAGCTACGCCTGAAGGTCGATGACTCGACCTATGTCGTTGATTTTGATGATTGGATGTACCTGATGGACGGCCAAGTCATGCTTAACCGGGCGCGTATGTCGAAGTGGGGCATTGATCTTGGCCAGGTTACCCTGAGCTTTTATAAGCCCGGGCTGGTTGACGGTGCTCAGTAATTACCGGTTAAACGCTTGTATGAAATTATCTCCGGAGCTGCCTTGAAGGCTTAGGCCTGCGGGAATAGTCTGGCTGCAGCACTGCCGGAAAGTTGCCGCTTCACGGCTGTCTTCCCCGACCCTGCTCGAACTGACAAAAAACTGTCTCGGCGCAGGCGAACAACACTAATAGCAATAGGGAAGTAGAGGTCATCATGCTCGAGAGTTGTCAGAACGCCCAAGAACGCTGGGGTGGAGTTCACCTGCTGATTGACCGCTGGCTGCAAGAGCGCAAGGAACTGGTGGAGGCATACGCCGCCATCGACGGTTCAGCGCAAGCGCCAGCTGCTAAGACGCTGCTGAGTTTCTGCGAAATCCTGGTCGACTATGTGTCGGCGGGTCACTTCGAGGTCTATGAGCAACTGACCAGCGAAGCCAAAGCATTTGGTGATCAGCGCGGACTTGAGTTAGCCAAGCAAATCTACCCGCGTATTGAGGTGATTACCGAAGTGGCGTTGGCGTTCAATGATCGCTGCGACACGGGCGACTGTGCTGACTCGGCATCGCTGCTTGATGAGCTGAAACGCCTGGGCCAGCTTTTGCATGAGCGTTTCGAGTTGGAGGACTGCCTGATTGAAGTCCTGCACAACGCCCATCAGGAACAGGCCGCGCCAGCGCTCTGATTCGCTACTCCTTGGTGTCGAGCAATTCCAGTTCGAACACCAGGGGTGCGTAGGGTGGGATCAGATCTCCTGCGCCCTCTTCGCCATACGCCTGGGCCGAGGGAATCACCAAACGCCACTGCGCGCCCACTGGCATCTCCTGCACGGCGCTGCGCCATCCGGCGATTACGCTATCCAAGCGAAACCACTGCGCAGTCTGGCTTTCGTCAAACTGGCTGCCATCGGCCAGAAAACCGATATAGCGCACGTGAATACGGTCTTTCGGGCCAGGTTTGCGACCGCTGCCGGCGCGCAGTTCCTGCATCAGCACACCATCCTGCAGTACGCGCACGCCTGCTTTGGCTTTCTCCCTAGCGAGAAAGCGCTGCTCGGCGGCCTTGGCTTTTTCGATGCGTTCCGGCGCTTCGCTCAGGTGCGCTTCATGCTCAGCCAACAGGCTTTCGATGCGCTTGGCGTCCAGTGCCAGCGGCTCGTCGTGGTAGGCCTGGCGCAGCCCATCGAGCAGGGCCTGCAGCTGTAAATCAGGCACTTCATCGCGCAGTCGCTCGCCGAGCCTGACTCCCAGGCTGTAGGCGAGATCATGGTTATGATTATCTGCTTGAGCCCAGGGTGCGAGCAGGCAGATCAGAAGCAGGGTAAAGCGTGACATGGCGGATCTCCGGCCGAAGGTGCGCCGATTATGCCTGCCAAGTGCGTCACCTCAATGCACGAGGTGGCAAGGCAGGCGAGAGGAGGTCTAGTATGACGTCATCTCATCCGCCAGGAGGCGCGTCATGTCGGCTAAAAAGAACGCAAAGAAGAATTCAGTGAGTACCCCACTGCACTTGTTGCAGCAGCTTTCCAGTAGCCTGCTTGAGCATCTTGAGGACGCGTGCACGCGTGCCTTGGTTGATGCTGAGAAGTTGCTCGCCAAGCTGGAAAAGCAGCGCGGCAAAGCTCAGGAAAAACTGCATAAAGCACGCAGCAAAATGCAGGACGCGGCCGTTGCCGGTAAAGCCAAGGCCCAGGCCAAAGCAAAAGACGCGGTGTCTGAGTTGGAGCAACTGCTCGATACCTTGAAAGACCGTCAAAGCGAAACCCGCAGCTATATCGCCGGGCTTAAGCGTGACGCTCAGGAAAGCCTGAAACTGGCTCAGGGCGTCGGTAAGGTCAAAGAAGCCGCGAACAAGGCGCTGGATAGTCGCACTGCCAAGGCCGCGATGGTCGAGCCTGCAGCCAAGCCCGTGGCCCGCAAAGCCCCGGCAAAAGCGCCCGCCAGCACAGCATCCGCCAAACCCGCCCGCAAGCCTGCGGCAAGCACGGCCAAGGCCCTGGCGAAGCCAGCGGCTAAAGCCCCTGCGGTAGCAAGGCCTGTGGCGAAAGCGCCGGCCAAGCCAGCGGCCGCTAAGGCGCCCGCTAAACCAGCCGCCAAGGCACCGGCCAAAGCACCCGCCGCAGCCAAGCAAGCGGCAAAGCCGCCAGTCAAGACACCGACAGCTACTAACCGTGCCACGCCAGCCGCGAGCAGAACAACGGCCGCTAAACCTGCCGTTAAAAAAGCTCCAGTAGCTAAGCCCACCAGTAAGCCGGCCGCCAAGCCAGTGGCTGCCAAGGTCGAAGCGCCTGTTACAGCCGCTGACAGCGCCGCGCCTGGCGCCGTTTAGTCCGTGAGTTGAGCCGCCGCGGTGCGTAGCCTGTGCAGCGCATCGTGGTCGGCCGCATCACCCGCCAGGCGTTCCAGCCATTCTGCGGGCGCTATTGCGGCGTCGTTCAGCCAGTTTTGAATCTGCGCTGCCAGACGTTCCAGCAACTCTCGCTCAGCCTCTAACTCAAGCCTTTTCACCTGTTCGCGCAGGTGCGCCAAGGGCTTATCGCGTTGAGCCTGCTCGCGCCAGGCTTGCCGTACCTGTCGCAGGGGTTGGATTACCTGCTGCTGCCAAGGCCGCGCCAGGCTATGCAGGGCATCGATGCGCGCTTGATTGCAGGTCACCTGATGACGTTCCAGCCAGGCGGCGCACAGCAGCAGGCAAACGTCAGCCCCTTGCGCCTGTAATTGCAGGCAGGCGGCTTCGACGCCGGGGCGTTGATAGAGTGCTTCGGCGAATCGCCACAGATCAGTGGACATGGTGCTTTCCGGATTTCTCAAGGGGGACTCTGGTAGACTCCGCCGCCATTATGATCCGACTCCAGAACCTGACTTTACAGCGTGGCCCTCAGCGTTTGCTAGAAGACGCCGAGATGACCCTGCACCCCGGCCACAAAGCCGGCCTGATCGGCGCCAATGGCGCCGGCAAATCCAGCCTGTTTGCCCTGTTTCGTGGCGAGCTGAGTGCGGACGCGGGCGACTGCCTGATTCCCGCCGATTGGCGAGTGGCCCACATGCGCCAGGAGATCGACGCGGTCGAGCGCCAGGCGGTGGACTACGTGCTCGATGGTGACGTGCAGTTGCGGCGGGTGCAGGCCGAATTGGCCGTCGCCGAAGCCGCGCATGACGGCGCTGCGGTGGCGCGCTTGCACATCGAGCTGGACACCCTCGACGGCTACACCGCCGATGCCCGTGCGCGCAAGTTGCTTGCCGGCCTGGGTTTCGACAGCGCGCAGATGGACCGGCGCGTCGGCGACTTCTCCGGCGGTTGGCGTATGCGCCTGAATCTGGCGCAGGCGCTGATGTGCCCGTCCGACCTGCTGCTGCTCGACGAGCCGACCAACCACCTCGATCTGGATGCGATTCTCTGGCTGGAAAGCTGGTTGAAGGGCTATCCCGGCACCTTGCTGTTGATTTCTCACGACCGTGATTTCCTCGATGCCGTAGTCGATCACGTCGCCCACCTCGATCAGCAGAAGCTGACCCTGTATCGCGGCGGCTATTCGGCCTTCGAGCGCACCCGTGCCGAGCGGCTGGCACAGCAGCAGCAGGCCTACGAGAAGCAGCAGGCGCAGCGCGCGCACATGGAAAAGTACATTGCGCGCTTCAAGGCCCAGGCTACCAAGGCGCGCCAGGCGCAGAGCCGAATCAAGGCGCTGGAACGCATGGAAGAGCTGTCGGCCGCGCATGTCGACTCGCCCTTTGATTTCAGCTTCCGCGAGGCGGACAAGATTTCCAGCCCGCTGCTGAGCCTTAGCGAAGGCCGCCTCGGTTATGGCGACAAGGTGGTGCTGGAAAAGGTCAAACTGAGCTTGGTTCCCGGCGCGCGCTTGGGCCTGCTCGGGCCGAACGGCGCGGGTAAGTCGACCCTGATCAAGAACCTGTCGAACGAGTTGCAACCCATCAGCGGTCACCTGCAGCGCGGCGAGAACCTGGTGGTTGGCTATTTTGCCCAGCACCAGCTCGATGCCTTGGATGACAAAGCCAGCCCGCTGCTGCATTTTCAGCGCCTGGCACCGACCGAGCGTGAACAGACCCTGCGCGACTTCCTCGGCGGTTTCGACTTCCGTGGCCCGCGTTGCGACGAGCCGGTGCTGAACTTCTCCGGTGGTGAAAAAGCCCGCCTGGCCTTGGCGTTGATTGCTTGGGGTAAACCCAACCTGCTGCTGCTCGATGAGCCGACCAACCACCTCGACCTGGAAATGCGCCTGGCGTTGACCATGGCGCTGCAGGAGTTCAGTGGCGCCGTGGTGGTGGTGTCCCACGACCGGCATCTGCTGAAAAGCACCACCGATGAGTTTCTGTTGGTTGCCGATGGTCAGGTTCAGCCCTTCGACGGTGATCTGGAAGATTACGCGCGCTGGCTGGTGGATTACCGCACGCGGCAGGCACCGAGCAGCAGCGGCGAGAGCAACCCGGATAAAGCCGACAAGCGCGTGCAGCGTCAGGCAGCGGCCGCGCTGCGTCAGCAACTGGCGCCGCACAAACGTGAAGCCGACAAGCTGGAGAAAGAGCTGGGCCAGCTGCATGAAAAGCTGGCTGCCGTGGAAGCCCGTTTGGCTGACAGCGAGATCTACGAAGCCGCGCAGAAGGACGCATTGCGTGATGCCCTGGCCGAGCAGGCTAAGCTGAAAAGCCGCGAAACCGATCTGGAGGAGCGTTGGATGTCTGCACTGGAAACCCTCGAAGCCTTGCAGGCTGAGCTGGAAGCGGCCAGTTGAACATCACCCTGCCTACCCTTGAATGGCTGATGACCTGGCGCGAACCGCTGGTCAGAACCGGCCAGGTGATCTTGATCCTGCTGCTGGCCTGGGTGTTTCAGCGCATCTTCACTCGCGGTATCACCCGTCTCGGCAACCGTTATCCGCAGCTACCGGCCGAGCTACTGATGCCGTTGCGCGGTTTGCTGCGCTGGTTGATTCTCGGCAGTGCCTTTATGTTGGTGCTGGAGCGTTTGGGCGTTTCCGCTCAGGTGCTGTGGACGGCCCTCACCGGGTTTGCCGCCGTCGCTGCAGTGGCCTTTTTCGCCATCTGGAGCGTGTTGTCCAACATGTTCTGCGCGTTGTTGATCTTCGCCATGGGGCCGTTTCGTATCGGTGATTGTGTCGAAGTGCTGGAAAGCGCCGACAAGCCCGGGGTGCGTGGGCGCGTGGTGGCGATCAACCTGTTCTACACCACCCTGGAAGACCTCAGCGGTGATGCGCCCGGCGCCTGGGTGCAGATTCCCAATAGCCTGTTTTTCCAAAAAGCCGTGCGCCGCTGGCGTAATGGTCAACTCCCCCCTGAGCGTACCTCCGAGATCTGATTCCTATGGAATGGCTGAGCAACCCTGAAATCTGGGTCGCGTTTCTGACCCTGACTGCCCTGGAAATTGTCCTGGGCATCGACAACATCATCTTTATCTCGATCCTGGTCAGCCGCCTGCCCAAGCATCAGCAACCCAAGGCGCGCTTCTTTGGCCTGGCGCTGGCCATGGGCACGCGCATTCTGCTGCTGCTGTCGATCAGCTGGGTGATGCGCCTGACGGCCGACCTGTTCCATGTGTTCGATCAAGGCTTCTCCGGGCGTGATCTGATCCTGCTCTTCGGTGGTCTGTTCCTGTTGTGGAAGAGCACCGCCGAGATCTTCCACAGCCTGGAAGGCGAAGAAGAAGCTCAGGCCGTCGGCGGCAAGACCTATGGCTTTATGGGCATCATCGTGCAGATCGCCATCATCGATATCGTCTTCTCGCTCGACTCGGTAATCACTGCAGTCGGCCTGGTCGACAACGTGCCCGTCATGGTCGCGGCCATCATCATCTCGGTGATCGTGATGATGCTCTCGGCAGGCACCATCAGCGACTTTATCGACAAGCACCCGAGCCTGAAAATACTCGCCCTGTCGTTCCTCATCGTGGTCGGTACCGTGCTGGTCGCCGAAGCCTTCGGCGTGCATGTGCCTAAGGGTTATGTGTACTTCGCCATGGCCTTCTCGCTGGCGGTGGAAGCCGTCAATATCCGCATGCGTGTAGCCCGTGCCCGCGCGCGCAAGGAAGAAGGGTTGGATCCAGTGCAGCTGCGTAAAGGTTCGCCGGACTGATTCACTGGCTGGGCGAGTTACACAACAAGGGGTAGGCTGCATGGCTTACCCCTTTTTTATTGTTCTGTTTGAGGTGTGTGCGATGGTGTTGGAAACCTGGCTTGCGTTCTTTGTTGCCTGTTGGATCATCAGCCTGTCGCCAGGCGCCGGGGCGATTGCTTCGATGTCGGCCGGTTTGCAGTATGGCTTCTGGCGGGGCTACTGGAATGCTCTAGGTTTGCAGCTGGGCTTGGCGTTGCAGATTGCCATTGTGGCGGCTGGGGTCGGGGCGGTCTTGGCAGCGTCGGAGTTGGCCTTCAGCCTGATCAAGTGGTTTGGCGTGGCGTACCTGGTGTACCTCGGCTATCGCCAGTGGCAGGCCCTGCCCAGTGATATGACGGCGCAAACCGAGCGTCCCATCGGGCGGCCGCTGAGCTTGGTGTTGCGCGGTTTTCTGGTCAATTTCGGCAACCCCAAGGCGATCGTTTTTATACTCGCGGTGTTGCCGCAATTCATCAATCCACAGGCACCGTTGTTGATCCAGTACCTGCTGATAGGCGTGACCATGATCTGCGTCGACCTGATCGTTATGGCCGGCTACACCGGCCTGGCGGCGCGGGTGTTGCGTGCGCTGCGTTCGCCACGCCAACAGCGCCTGATGAACCGCACCTTCGGCGCGCTGTTTATTGGTGCGGCGGCCTTGCTGGCCAGTGTGCGCCGCGCACCGATCTGATCTAAGTGGGTTTAGTTACCAGGGAATGGGTTGCCCATCCCAGCCCCAGAACGTGCCGGTTTGCTCGGGGCCGTGCCGTTCAACCTGCGCCAGCAGGCATTCGGCGGCATAGCTTGGGGTGAACAGTTGGTCGGCCGGCACATTGGCCTGAAAGGGTTTCGACAGCTCAGTGTCGGTGGTGCCGGGGTGCAGGCTGAGCACGCAGCTGTTGGGATTGAGGCGGCTGAGCTCAATGCTCGCAGTGTGTAGCAACTGGTTGAGTGCGGCTTTGCTGGCGCGGTAGCTGTACCAGCCGCCGAGGCGGTTGTCGCCAATTGAGCCAACCCGTGCCGACAGCGCCGCGACCGTGCACGGGTGCTTGCCGCGTAACAACGGCAGCAGGTGCTTGAGCAGCAAGATCGGCGCGAAGCTGTTGCGCGCAAAGGTGGTTAGCAGCCCCTCAAGGTTGAGTTGGGCCAGGCCCTTTTCGGCTTTGGCGGCGCCGTCCTGCAGCACTCCGACCGTGCACAGCAGCAGGTGCAGGCGCGGTATTGCTGCGCGCAGCTGTGTGGCCAATTCACTTAGAGCCTGTTCATCGCATACATCGACATCCAGGCAGTGCAGGCGCGTGCCATGTTCTAGGGCCAGTGCCTGCAGTTCGGCAGCTTGGCTGGCTTGGCGGGCAACCGCCCAAACACCGGCTATATCCGCGCGGGCCAGTAACTGTGTGGTCAGTGCCAGGCCGATACCACGGCTGGCACCACAGACCAGTGCATAGGCTGGTTCGTCGAGGCGTTGCGAAAAACTCATCGGAGCACTCCTGCGTGATTGCGACAATCCGTCGCGGATCTAGGTCGATCAGAGGTTGAGGAAAGTCAGTGCGAGGATGACAATGGTATTGTCATTCATTCGTATTTGGATCCTATCCTCTATGACTTCCGTATTGCGTTTCTGCAGCTGGTTGCTGGTGCCCGTGTTGGCGCTGTGTAGCCTGGCTGTTATGGCCGAGCCTATTGAGGGCGCGGCGCAAGCTTTGCATTTGTTGGGTTACCTAGGGGCTGACTACCCAGCCACCGTGGCCAATGGGCAAGTTGTCGACTCCGGCGAATACCGCGAGCAGCTTGAGTTTCTTACTGTACTGCAAGGCTTGATCGTTGCGCTGCCGGCGCGTGACGAGCAGGCTGAACTGCAGCAGGGCGTGGCCAGCCTGCGTACGGGTATCGAGCAGCGTGTCGAGGGTAACCAGGTCGCCCTGAAGGCCCGTGAACTGGCCGCGACGTTGGCCACGGCCTATGGCGTCAGCCAGGCTCCGGCCATCACGCCGGACCCCAGCCGTGGCGCGCCGCTATTCGCCCAGCACTGCAGCGTGTGCCATGGTGCCAGCGGTGCCGGCGATGGGCCGGCTGGCCTTGGTCTGGAGCCGCCACCGTCTAACCTGCGTGACCTGGCGCGGCTGGACCGGTTAAGCCTGTATGACCTCTACAACACCGTGGGTCTGGGCATCGACGGCACCGATATGGTGGCCTTTGCTGATCAGCTGGATGAGCGCCAGCGTTGGGACCTGGCCAGTTATATCGCCGGGTTCAGCGCCACTTCAACTGATCAGGGCGAGCCGTTCAGCCTGAGTGCGTTGTCAGGTATGACCCCTGCCGAAGTCAGCGCTGAGCAAGGTGAGGCCGCGGCTGCACGGTTCCGCGCTCAACGTGCGCAGCCGCCCGCGCAACAACGCGGCCCGCAGCAGTTGATTGGGCATACCCAGGCGATGCTCGAACGCAGCCTGAGCGCCTATCGCGACGGCGATCATGAGCAGGCCTATGACCTTTCTGTCGCCGCTTATCTGGAAGGCTTCGAGCTAGTCGAGGGGGCGTTGAACAACCTCGATCCGGCGCAGCGCAAAACCACCGAGCGCGCCCTGATGGCCTATCGGCAGGCGCTGCAAGACGGTTTGTCGGTGCCTCAGGCCGCGCAACGTCTGGAGCAGGCCAAGGCCGAGCTGGCGACCTCCGCGGCGTTGCTCAACAGCGATAGTTTGTCGGATTCGCTGAGCTTCTTCTCCAGCTTGCTGATCCTGCTGCGCGAGGGGCTGGAGGCGATTCTGGTGTTGGCGGCAATTCTCGCCTTTCTGCGCAACACCGGGCAGCAGCAGGCGGTGCGCAGTGTGCACGTTGGTTGGGGCCTGGCCCTGCTGGCCGGTGTGGCCACTTGGGCGCTGGCGGCGTACCTGATTGATGTCAGTGGCGCTCAGCGCGAGGTGCTTGAGGGCGTTACCGCGCTGTTTGCCAGTGTCATGGTGCTCTGGCTGGGCGTGTGGATGCATGATCGCCGGCATGCCGCGGCGTGGCAGGATTACATCAAGAGCAGCCTGGTCGGCGGTGGTGGCCGTTTCGGCTTTGCCGTACTGGCGTTCTTCTCGGTGTACCGCGAGCTGTTTGAAGTCATCCTGTTCTACGAAACCCTCTGGCTGCAGGCCGGCCCGCAGGGCCATGGCATGGTCCTGGTCGGTGCCGCTGCCGCTCTGGCGCTGCTGCTTGGCTTGGCCTGGGTGATCCTGCGTGGATCACGCAAGTTGCCGCTGGCGACCTTCTTCGGCGCTAACGCGGTGCTGTTGTGCGTGCTCTCGGTGGTGTTTGCCGGCCATGGTGTGGCGGCTTTGCAAGAGGCCGGCGTGCTGAACACGCACCCCGTGGCCTTCTTCGAGTTCGACTGGCTGGGTATTCATGCGGATGCTTACGGTCTTGCCGCCCAGGCCGTCGCGTTGGCGGCCATTGCGCTGTTTTATGGGCGTAGCTGGTTGGGCGAGCAGCGTCGGCTAGCAGTCTAAGCGCCAGGCTTTTGCCGGCATGGCTTACCATGTCGGCTTGCCTGCAAAGAGTAATGTGCCATGCGCGTGTGGATTGATGCCGATGCTTGCCCCAAGGCGGCCAAGGATCAGGTGGTGAAGTTCGCCCTGAAGCGCCGCTTCGAGGTGTTATTGGTGGCCGGTCAGGCTCAGGTTAAGCCGGCCTACAGCTGCGTGCGGCTGATCGTGGTACCCAGTGGCCCGGATGCCGCCGATGATTACCTGGTGGAGCATGCCGTGCCCGGTGAGCTGGTGATTTGCAGCGATGTGCCGTTGGCCGATCGCCTGGTGAAAAAGGGCGTGGCAGTGCTGGACCCGCGCGGCCGTGAGTTTGATGAGCGCAACATGGGCGACAAGCTGGCGGTGCGTAACCTGTTCACCGAGCTGCGTGAGGCGGGCCAAGTCGGTGGCGGGCAGCCGCCTTATGGCGAGCGCGACAAGCAGGCCTTTGCCAGCTCACTGGATCGTATCCTCACCCGCTTGAGCCGTTAGCGCATTCTGCGTACTACTGTGGGGGCGCTTTAGCGGCGAGCCTTGGCGTCTCATCGCGGCTAAAGCCTCTCCCACATCGCTGCTTTCTGAGCCGACTTGGACTATCCGCACAGATACGTGCCGGTGCCGACAGCCACAAGGGTGCCGTCATCGCTGTGCAATTCGCTGCGCACCACCGCAACCTTGTTGCCGCTGCGTAGTAGCACGGCGGTGGCGGTAAAGCGCTGGCCGCGCCCGGGGCGCAGGTAATCGATACGCAGGTCGATGGTGCCGAGCTTGGACAGCCGCGCCATGCGCTCGGAGCTGGACAGGTGCTGGTGTTTGTCGAAGGCGCCGATCAGCGCCATGGCGCCGCCCGCGACATCCAGCAAAGAAGAAATCACCCCGCCATGCAGAATGCCGTGGACGAAGTTGCCGATCAGCTCGGGCTTCATCGGCAGGTGCATGGTGACGCGCTGGCTGCTCAGCTCATCCAGCTCGATGCCGAGCATCTGGTTGAAGGGAATACGCTGGAAGAACTGGCTGACCGCTTGTTGCAGCTCGGCGTTCAGCTCGAAAGGTGGGTTGCTCATGGAGATCGTGCCTGGACGAAGGGACAATCAACCTGCCGCACTGTGGCTGATCTGGCCAGTGGCGCGGCGGGTGTGCCGCGCGCATTGGCGCGATTGGCCTTGGATTGCTTAAGCCGGGTGGCTGAGTTCCAGCACCCGATCCACCAGCTTGTTGATGCCTGAGGCGGCTTCGCTGATTGACTGGGCAACCATATAAGCCGGCGTCGTCACCAGCTTGCGCTCGGCATCTTCAACAATCTCGCTGACTTCACACTCATGGTGTTGTGCGCCCATCTGTACCAAGGCGGCTGCCGTGTCGTGGTCGTTGCCGATGGTGCAGATCACGCCGCTGCCGAAGATTTTGGTCGCCAGCGCCGGGGCAATGCACATCAACCCGACTGGCTTGCCGGCTTTGACGAAGGCCTGGGTGGCACTCAGTACATCCGGCTGCACCGTGCAGTTGGCGCCGCTGATGGCGAAGTCAGAGAGGTTTTTTGCCACGCCAAAGCCGCCCGGCATGATCAGCGCGTCGAAGTCAGCGACATGCAGCTCCTTGACGTCCTTGATCTTGCCGCGGGCGATGCGCGCCGACTCCACCAGCACGTTGCGCGTCTCGTCCATTTCATCGCCGCTGTAGTGGTCGACCACATGCAGTTGCGCCACGTTGGGGGCAAAGCATTGCACCTTGGCGCCACGCTGATCGAGGCGTAGCAGGGTTATCACGCTTTCATGGATTTCCGCGCCATCGTAGACACCACAGCCGGAAAGAATTACCGCGACGTTCTTGTTCATCAAATTCTCCTGAGTTGATAGCTGCACTGGGCTGAGTTGTGATTTGTCGGCGCCTGAACACGCTTGTCGCCATCTGCTACCCAGTTTGGCATGGTGTGCCGCAAGTGGCGTGCGCCGCTGGGCTAAGATTTATGCAGCCATCCTAGCTGTTAGCCCCATGCAGCGATATGGCGCTTCTTTGCAATTGGTGACGCCATGAATTACATCCTCTACGCCGTACCGTTTTTCTTTGTGTTGATCGCCCTGGAATTGCTGCTCGACCGTTGGCGCGGCCTCAGCACTTACCGGTTTTCCGATGCCATCAACAGCCTCAGCGCTGGCGTGCTGTCGACCACTGTGGGCCTGTTGACCAAGGCCGTTGGTATATTCGCCTACACAGTGGCCTGGCAGCACGTGGCGCTGTTTGAGTTATCAGCCAGTAGCCTGTGGGTCTGGCTGTTTGCTTTCGTTTTTTACGACTTCTGTTATTACTGGAACCACCGCTTGGGCCATGAGCGCAACGTGCTGTGGGCGGCGCATTCGGTGCATCACCAGAGTGAGGAATACAACCTCTCCACTGCGCTACGGCAGACCAGCAGCGGGTTTCTCTTCGGCTGGATTTTCTACCTGCCGATGGCGTTGCTCGGCGTGCCGCCGCTGGTATTCCTGACGGTGGCAGCGCTGAACCTGCTTTATCAGTTCTGGGTGCATACCCGGCATATCCCTAAGCTGGGCTGGTACGAGTGGCTGTTTATCACGCCGTCCAACCACCGTGTGCACCATGCGCAGAATGCTGTGTATATGGATCGCAACTACGGCGGCGTGTTCATTGTCTGGGATCGCCTGTTCGGCACCTTTCAGGAGGAGTTGGATGACCAGCCGGTGGTGTTCGGCGTAACCACGCCGCTGGCCAGTTGGAATCCGCTGTGGGCCAATGTGCAGTTCTATGTGGCGCTGTGGCGTGATGCCGTGCGCGCCGAGTCCTGGTGGGACAAGTTGCGCATCTGGTTTATGCGCACGGGCTGGCGGCCAGCGGATGTCGCGGCGAAATACCCGCAACACAAGGCAGATTTGAGCCAGTTCGTTAAGTTCGATGTGCCGCTGAGCTTGGCGCAGAAGTGCTATGCCGCTGTGCAATTCAGCCTCTATGTGCTCGGCGGCACTCTGTTGCTGGGCCTGGGCAACGATCTAAGCCTGGCGCAGATGCTCTTGGGCGTGGCCTGGATGGCTGTCGGCTTGTATGTGCTTGGGGTCTGGCTGGAGAACCGCCCCAGTGCCAAGCGGCTGGAAGTGCTGCGGTTGCTGCTAAACCTGCCGGCGGCCTGGTTTTCTGTGCAGCTGGAGTTGCTGGCCAGTCAGCCGCTGCTCTGGGCGCTGCTGTTGGGCTACAGCCTGCTTAGCCTGGGTGCGCTGTTCTGGACGCCACGTGGGGAGAACGCAGTGCCTGCCTAATGTGCTAACGGCCAGGCCCCACAACGGTGGACAGGCGCAGGCTTGCTCCACCGTTGTCGTTTTCAGGCGTTTGAGCGGCAGCTGATGCTGTCCAGTTCGGCATATTCTCGTCATGCTCCAAGGGTTATGCTGGCTGGGCTTGCGGCAAGCGGTCGCAGCGCTGTCGTGCGTTGTCATACTTTGGTCATAATGGCCGCTTATAACTGTCACACTTGCCCGTCGCTACGGGCTTTGGAGTCTGTCGTGAGCTTTACCCCCGCCAATCGCCTGTTTCCCGCCACTCGCCTGCGTCGCAATCGTCGTGATGATTTCTCCCGGCGCCTGGTGCGTGAAAACCGCCTGAGTGTTGATGACCTGATTCTGCCGGTGTTCGTCCTCGACGGCGAAAACCGCCGCGAAGCGATTGCCTCGATGCCAGGTGTTGAGCGCCTGTCCATCGACCTGCTGCTCAAAGAAGCCGAGCACTGGGTGGCCCTGGGGATTCCGGCGCTGGCGCTGTTCCCGGTGACGCCGCTGGAGAAGAAGTCTCTGCTCGGTGAAGAAGCCTGGAACCCGGACGGCATTGCCCAGCGCGCGATCCGTGCCCTGCGCGCCAAGTTCCCTGAACTGGGGGTGATAAGCGATGTGGCCCTAGACCCATTCACCACCCACGGTCAGGACGGCATTCTCGACGCCGATGGCTACGTGCAGAACGACATCACCGTCGATGCACTGGTCAAGCAGGCGCTGTCGCATGCTGACGCCGGTGCCCAGGTGGTTGCCCCTTCGGACATGATGGACGGCCGTGTGCAGGCGATCCGCGAGGCGCTGGAGTTGGCTGATCATTCCAATGTGCGCATCATGGCCTACTCGGCCAAGTACGCCAGCGCCTATTACGGCCCGTTCCGCGATGCGGTGGGTTCGGCGGCGAACCTGGGTAAGGCGAACAAGGCCAGCTACCAGATGGACCCCGCCAATAGCGATGAAGCGCTGCACGAAGTGGCAGCAGATCTGGCCGAAGGCGCGGACATGGTCATGGTCAAGCCGGGCATGCCCTACCTGGACATTCTTTGCCGGGTCAAAGCGGAATTCAAAGTGCCGACCTTTGTCTATCAGGTCAGCGGTGAGTACGCCATGCATATGGCGGCTATCCAGAATGGCTGGTTGAGCGAGGCGGTGATTCTCGAGTCACTGACCGCCTTCAAGCGTGCGGGTGCTGATGGCATCCTGACTTATTTCGCCGTGCGCGCGGCAGAACTACTGAAACAGGGGCACTAGCCCCTCCAGGACTTTTCAATGAACACCGAAGGACTCAGTACCCCTGAATTGCAAGACGCCCAGCCGGTCGTCGACGAGGTTGTAGCCGTGGAACCCCCTGTGATCGAAGCCCCCGCGCCCGTCGCACCTGCGCCCGTGGTGATCCACAACCTGGATGACAGCAGCCTGTATATCCACCGCGAGCTTTCACAACTGCAATTCAATATCCGCGTGCTGGAACAGGCGCTGGATGAGTCCTACCCGTTGCTGGAGCGGCTGAAGTTCCTGCTTATCTTCTCCAGCAACCTCGACGAGTTCTTTGAGATTCGTGTGGCCGGCCTGAAGAAGCAGATCAACTTCGCCCGCGAACAGGCTGGCGCCGATGGCTTGCAACCGCATCAGGCGCTGGCGCGGATTGCCGAGTTGGTACACGAGCAGGTTGAGCGCCAATACGCCATTCTCAACGACAACCTGTTCCCGGCACTGGCCAAGCACAACGTCAACTTTATCCGTCGACGTTTCTGGAATGCCAAGCTCAAAGCCTGGGTTCGCCGCTATTTCCGCGACGAGATCGCGCCGATCATCACCCCGATCGGTCTCGACCCGACGCACCCGTTCCCGCTGCTGGTGAACAAGAGCCTGAACTTTATTGTCGAGCTGGAAGGCATCGACGCCTTCGGCCGCGACTCCGGTCTGGCGATCATTCCCGCGCCGCGTCTGCTGCCGCGCATCATCAAGGTGCCGGAGGATGTCGGCGGTCCGGGCGACAACTTCGTGTTCCTCTCCTCGATGATCCACGCCCACGCCGATGACCTGTTCCAGGGCATGAAGGTCAAGGGCTGCTACCAGTTCCGCCTGACCCGTAACGCCGACCTGTCGGTGGACACCGAAGACGTCGAAGACCTGGCCCGCGCCCTACGTGGTGAGCTGTTCAGCCGGCGTTATGGCGATGCGGTGCGTCTGGAGGTGGTCGACACCTGCCCGCAGCCATTGCTCAACTACCTGCTCAAGCAGTTCAACCTGACGGAGGCCGAGCTGTACCGGGTCAATGGCCCGGTCAACCTGACGCGGCTGTTCAGCATTACCGGCCTGGAAAGCCATCCAGAGCTGCAATACACGCCGTTCACTCCGGTGATCCCCAAATTGCTGCAGAACGCTGAGAACATTTTCAGTGTGGTCAGCAAGCAGGACATTCTCCTGCTGCATCCGTTTGAGTCCTTTACCCCCGTGGTCGACCTGCTGCGTCAGGCGGCAAAAGACCCGCATGTGCTGGCGATCAAGCAGACCCTGTACCGCTCGGGGGCCAACTCGGAAATCGTCGATGCGCTGGTTGATGCCGCGCGTAACGGCAAGGAAGTCACCGCGGTGATCGAGTTGCGTGCACGCTTTGACGAGGAGTCCAACCTGGCGCTGGCCAGCCGTTTGCAGGCCGCCGGTGCGGTGGTGATCTACGGCGTGGTGGGCTTCAAGACCCACGCCAAGATGATGCTGATCCTGCGCCGTGAGAGCGGCGATATCGTCCGCTACGCACACTTGGGCACCGGTAACTACCATGCCGGCAACGCCAAGCTGTACACCGATTACAGCCTGCTGACGGCCGACGTGGCGCTGTGTGAGGACGTCTCCAAGTTGTTCAGCCAGCTGATCGGCATGGGTAAAACGCTGCGCATGAAGAAGCTGCTGCACGCGCCGTTTACCTTGAAAAAGACCCTGCTCGACATGATCGCCCGCGAGACCGCCCAGGCTGCCGAAGGCAAGCCGGCGCACATCATGGCCAAGTTCAACTCGCTGACCGATGCCAAGATCATCCGCGCGCTGTACAAGGCCAGCCAGGCCGGGGTGAAGATCGAGCTGGTGGTGCGCGGCATGTGCTGCCTGCGCCCGGGCATTGCCGGGGTCTCGCACAATATTCAGGTGCGCTCGATTATTGGCCGCTTCCTCGAGCACACGCGGGTGTTCTACTTCCTCAATGGCGGCGAAGAGCAGATCTACCTGTCCAGCGCCGACTGGATGGAACGCAACCTCGATAAGCGCGTCGAGACCTGCTTCCCGGTGGAAGGCAAGAAGCTGATTCTGCGGGTCAAGAAGGAGCTGGAAAGCTACCTGAGCGACAACACTCAGGCCTGGGTGCTGCAATCGGATGGGCGCTACCTGCGCTGCAGCCCGAGTGGCAACCAGAACCCGCGCAGCGCGCAGGCTGGTTTGCTAGAGAAGTTGACGGCGCCGCTGATCAGCGCCCGGTAAACCTGTGCGCAGGTGGCGCCTTGCTGGCGCCGCCTCAGCGCACGCTCAGTTCGACGCCAATACGTTTGAGCCACTCCGCTTCCTGGGTGAAATCGGCCTGGGTCAGCGGATTGTTCTCCAGCCAGCCATCCGGGAATTGAATTTCCAGGCTCTGTTCACGGGCCTTGAGCTGCACCTCGGGCATTTCTTGGCTGCCGCGAATGTGGTGGAACAGGATGGCAAAGCGCAGCAGTACGCACAGGCGCATCAGCTTGATGCCCTCGGCACCGAAGTCGGCGAACTTATCTTTGGGGATATTGCGCCGATGACCGCGTACCAGCAGGGCGAGCATCTGTTGATCCTGGCGGGAAAAACCTGACAGGTCTGAGTGCTCAACCAGATAAGCACCGTGTTTGTGGTACTGGTAGTGGGCAATATCCAAACCCACCTCATGCACTTTGGCGGCCCAGCTGAGCAGCTCGCGGTGGCAGTCGTCTTGCAGTTGCCAGTCCGCAGCGACCTTGCCCAGCGCAGACAGCGCCTTGCTTTCAACTCGCGCAGCCTGCTCTAGGTCGACGTGGTAACGCTCCATCAGCGAGCTGAGCGTGCGTTCACGCACGTCTTCATGTTGATGCCGGCCCAGCAGGTCATACAGCACGCCTTCACGCAGCGCGCCTTCCGAGTGGCTCATGCGTTGGATATCACAGGCATCGAAGATTGCCTCGAGAATCGCCAGGCCGGCCGGGAAAATTCCGCGGCGATCGACCTTGATGCCGTCGAGATCGAGTTTTTCCGCGTCGCCAATCTTGAACACTTTGCGTTTCAGCCAGGCCAGCCCTTCGGCATTGACCTCGCCCGAGCCAAGCCCAGCCGCCTGAATAGTCAGGCCGATGGCCTTGATGGTGCCGGAAGCGCCCACGGCGTCTTCCCAGCCGAGGCGGCGTAGGGCGTGCTCGATGCCCATGATCTCCAGCCGGGCCGCGGTGTAAGCCTGGGCATAACGCGCAGGCGTTATCTTGCCGTCCTTGAAGAAGCGCTGGGTAAAGCTGACGCAGCCCATCTGCAAGCTTTCGCGCAGCATGGGTTCGAAGCGTTGGCCAATGATGAATTCGGTACTGCCGCCGCCAATATCAGCGACCAGGCGTTTACCGGGGGTGTCAGCAATGCTGTGCGACACGCCGAGGTAGATCAGGCGGGCTTCTTCACGGCCGGAAATGACTTCCACCGGATGACCGAGGATTTCTTCGGCGCGGCGGATAAATTCGCCACGGTTGCGCGCCTCACGCAGGGCATTGGTGCCCACCACGCGCACCGCGCCTTCTGGCAGGCTGGCGGTCAGCTGGGCGAAGCGGCGTAGGCAGTCGAGCCCACGCTGCATGGCTTCCTCGCTGAGCAGGCGCTGCTCATCAATGCCGGCGGCCAGCTGGACCTTGTCGCCGAGGCGTTCGAGGATGCGGATCTCGCCGTGATCGGCTTTGGCCAGCACCATATGGAAGCTGTTGGAGCCCAGGTCGATAGCTGCAATCAAAGGGAAAGACTCGGCAGGGGTATGCGGCATGGCAGAACCATCTCAGAGCGGAACCGTGTCATCGTGCCACGATAGCCTGGCCTCGCCAACGCATACTGATGTCGCAGGCGCCCGCCAATGCCGCTGTACGGCGATGCATGCAGCGCTGGCGCTGGGCTGACCGGTGGTCTGAATAAATTGCGTGGTAAAGGCCTGCGCGGCCGTTTTGGTGTTGCACCATAGAGAAGCTCAGTTGCCGCCGCCTTCCTGTGTGGAGAAAGCCGGGCTATGATGTCGCCCATCTTTTGCTTCCGAACACGGAGACTTTCCATGAGCGAATTCATCACCAATGTCAGCGATGCCAGCTTCGACCAAGATGTCCTGCAGGCCGAAGGGCCGGTGCTGGTCGACTACTGGGCTGAGTGGTGCGGCCCGTGCAAAATGATCGCGCCGGTGCTCGATGAGATCGCCCAGACCTATCAGGGCAAGCTGAAAGTCTGCAAGCTGAACATCGATGAAAACCAGGACACCCCGCCGAAGTTTGGCGTGCGTGGCATCCCAACGCTGATGCTGTTCAAGAACGGCAACGTTGAAGCAACCAAAGTGGGCGCATTGTCCAAGTCGCAGCTGGCGGCGTTCCTCGATAGCAACATCTAAGTTGTATTGAGACGCCAACAAGCGCTAGAAGCCCCGCACATTGCGGGGCTTTTTTCTGCCTGGGCGCTGGACGTACGAATAAAACCGGTGTTACATTCGGCTTCGCTGTATTTCCTATGCAGCCCCCTGCAAGCCGTCGCCGACGCATTCCTATCCGAATCCTTCGATACATAAGCAGGCGATCAACTCGCCTTCTCTGCGGCGCTGGCTCCCAAGCTAAATAGCTTATTTCCCCTCCTTCATGAATTACGTCATTCCTATGAATCTGACCGAACTCAAGCAAAAGCCGATTACCGAACTGCTGGAACTCGCTGAACAACAGGGCCTGGATAACATGGCTCGTTCACGCAAGCAGGACGTGATTTTCTCCCTGTTGAAGAAACACGCTAAAAGCGGTGAGGAAATCTCCGGTGATGGCGTGCTGGAGATCCTCCAGGACGGTTTCGGCTTTCTCCGCTCTGCGGATGCCTCGTACCTCGCTGGCCCCGATGACATCTACGTCTCGCCGAGCCAGATCCGCCGCTTCAACTTGCGTACCGGCGATACCATCGTCGGCAAGATACGCCCGCCGAAAGAAGGCGAGCGTTACTTCGCGCTGCTCAAGGTTGACACGATCAACTACGACCGCCCGGAAAACGCCAAGAACAAGATTCTCTTCGAGAACCTGACGCCGCTGTTCCCGACCAAACGTCTGGTCATGGAAGCCGGTAACGGCTCTACCGAAGACATCACCGGCCGGGTGATCGACCTCTGCGCCCCGATCGGTAAAGGCCAGCGTGGCCTGATCGTCGCACCGCCGAAAGCCGGTAAGACCATCATGCTGCAGAACATCGCGGCGAACATTGCGCGCAACAACCCCGAGTGCCACCTGATCGTGCTGTTGATCGACGAACGCCCGGAAGAAGTGACCGAGATGCAGCGCACTGTGCGCGGCGAAGTGGTTGCCTCGACCTTCGATGAGCCGCCAACCCGCCACGTGCAGGTTGCCGAAATGGTCATCGAAAAGGCCAAGCGCCTGGTTGAGCACAAGAAGGATGTGGTCATCCTGCTTGACTCCATCACCCGTCTGGCACGTGCCTACAACACCGTGATCCCGAGCTCCGGCAAGGTGTTGACCGGTGGTGTTGACGCCCACGCCTTGGAGAAGCCGAAACGCTTCTTCGGCGCCGCGCGTAACATCGAAGAAGGCGGTTCGCTGACCATCATCGCCACCGCGCTGGTGGAAACCGGCTCGAAGATGGATGAAGTGATCTACGAAGAGTTCAAAGGCACCGGTAACATGGAACTGCCGCTGGACCGTCGTATTGCCGAGAAGCGTGTGTTCCCTGCGATCAACATCAACCGTGCCGGTACCCGTCGCGAAGAACTGCTGACCGCCGATGACGAACTGCAGCGTATGTGGATTCTGCGCAAGCTGCTGCACCCGATGGATGAAATTGCCGCCATCGAGTTCCTCACCGACAAGTTGAAAGCGACTAAGACGAACGAAGAGTTCTTCCAGTCGATGAAGCGTAAGTAAGGCGTCCTTCGCCCTACAACAAAAGCCGGGTAAGCCCGGCTTTTGTGTCTCTGCATATTGGCTTTCCCTTCTGAAAGACCGAGTTCGGCGCTAAACTTTGCGGCCCTATTGCTCGGCTCGAAACGAGGCATTTGCATGCAGTATCGTGACCTGCGCGACTTTATTCGCGGCCTGGAACAGCGCGGTGAACTCAAGCGTATCCAGACACCCGTCTCTCCCGTGCTGGAGATGACGGAAATTTGCGACCGCACGTTGCGTAAAGGCGGGCCGGCGCTGCTGTTCGAAAACCCCACAGGCTTCGATGTACCGGTACTCGGCAACCTGTTCGGCACGCCCAAGCGCGTGGCGTTGGGCATGGGCGCGGAAGAGGTCAGCGAGCTGCGTGAAATCGGCAAGCTGCTGGCGTTTTTGAAGGAGCCTGAGCCGCCGAAGGGCCTGAAGGATGCCTGGAGCAAGCTGCCGATTTTCCGCAAGGTACTGGCCATGGCGCCAAAAGTCGTTAAAGACGCGCCGTGCCAGGAAGTGATCGAAGAGGGTGATGACGTCGACCTCGGCAAGCTGCCTGTGCAGACCTGCTGGCCGGGCGATGTGGGGCCGCTGATCACCTGGGGCCTGACCATCACCAAAGGGCCTAACAAGGAACGACAGAACCTCGGCATTTACCGTCAGCAGGTGATTGGCCGCAACAAGGTGATTATGCGCTGGCTCAGCCACCGCGGCGGCGCACTGGATTTTCGCGACTGGTGCCAGAAATACCCGGATCGTCCCTACCCGGTTGCGGTGGCCCTCGGTGCCGATCCGGCGACCATTCTCGGCGCGGTCACACCGGTGCCGGATACCTTGTCTGAATATGCCTTTGCTGGCCTGTTGCGCGGCAACAGAACCGAGCTGGTGAAGTGTCGCGGCAGTGATCTGCAGGTTCCGGCCAGTGCCGAAATCGTCCTCGAGGGGGTGATTCACCCTGGTGAGATGGCCCCGGAAGGCCCTTACGGCGACCACACCGGCTATTACAACGAAGTCGACAGCTTCCCGGTGTTCACCGTCGAGCGCATCACGCGTAGGCAAAAGCCGATCTATCACAGCACCTACACCGGCCGGCCACCGGATGAGCCGGCGATTCTCGGTGTGGCGTTGAACGAAGTCTTCGTGCCGATTCTGCAGAAGCAGTACCCCGAGATCGTCGACTTCTACCTGCCGCCGGAAGGCTGTTCCTACCGCCTGGCGGTGGTCACCATCAAAAAGCAGTACCCCGGCCACGCCAAGCGCGTGATGCTCGGTGTGTGGAGCTTCCTGCGCCAGTTTATGTACACCAAGTTTGTCATCGTCACTGATGACGACATCAATGCGCGGGACTGGAACGATGTGATTTGGGCCATCACCACGCGCATGGACCCCAAGCGCGACACGGTGATGATCGATAACACCCCGATCGACTACCTGGACTTTGCCTCGCCTATCTCGGGCTTGGGGTCGAAGATGGGCCTGGACGCCACCCACAAGTGGCCGGGCGAGACGACTCGTGAGTGGGGCCGGGCTATCGTTCAGGATGAAGCGGTCAAGCAGCGCGTCGATGCGCTGTGGTCTGAGTTGGGAATTGATTGATGAAAGTCACCCTGAATCCTTCAGGCGCAGTACTGGACGTCCAGCCCCGCGAGCGTATTCTCGATGCCGCGCGGCGCCTGGGCTACGACTGTCCGCAAAGCTGCCGTAATGGTAACTGCCATATCTGCGCGGCGTTATTGGTTGAAGGCCGCGTGCAGCAAGGCGGGGTTGAACTGGCCCAAGGGGAGCTGTTCACCTGTCTGGCAGAACCGCTGGAAGACTGTGTGCTGCACTGGGATGGCGTGCTCGCCCCTGGCGAGCTGCCGGTGCGCGAGTTGGCCTGCCAGGTTGCCGCCTGCGATGACCTGGGCGGCGATGTGTTTCGTCTGCGCCTGCAAGCGCCTGCCGGCAAGGCACCGCGTTACCACGCCGGGCAATACCTGCTGCTGCAGCGCGACGCTGATGATTACGCGGCCTTTTCCCTGGCATCGGCTCCGCACTGCGGCCGCGAGCTGGAGTTGCATGTACTGGCCCGCGACGAGGCGACTGTCGCCCTCGTGGACCAATTGCGCACCACGGGCCTGGTGCGGGTGAAACTGCCGTTCGGTGATACTCATTTGGCCGAACTGCCGGATGGACCGCTGGTGTTGATTGCCGCCGGTACCGGCATGGCGCAAATGCACAGTTTGATCGAGCATTGTCGGGCTATCGGTTTTGCCCACCCGGTGCATCTGTACTGGGGCGCGCGCCGCCCGGAAGACTTCTATGAGCTGGAGCATTGGGCGCAGTGGCAGCAAGTGCCCAACCTGTTTCTGCACCAGGTAGTCAGCGATCAGTGCGGTTGGAAGGGGCGTTGCGGTCTGCTGCATGAGGCCGTGCGTGAAGATTTTGCCGACCTTAACGCATTACACGTCTACGCCAGCGGCTCGCCGGCCATGGTTTATGCCACCCTCGATGCATTGGTAGACGCGGGTATGGATGCGCATCGAATGCGCGCAGACGTCTTCGCCTACGCGCCACGCGGTTAACCGCGTCAATAAAAAAGGCCGCCAGATGGGCGGCCTTTTGCTGTCGCGTGCGATCAGCGCACCTGCACCACCACTTTGCCCACCGCCTTACGTTGGCCCAGCATATTGATCGCCTCGGCGGCCTGCGCCAGTGGGTACGTCTGCGAGACCAGTGGCTTGAGTTTGCCTTCGGCGTGCCAGGCAAACAGCTGCTGGAAGTTGGCCGCATTGTCTTGTGGCTGGCGCTGGGCAAACGCGCCCCAGAACACCCCGACCACGGCGGCGCCCTTGAGCAGCGCCAGGTTCACTGGCAACTCGGGAATGCGCCCACTGGCAAAGCCCACCACCAGCAAGCGGCCGTTCCAGGCAATGCTACGAATCGCCGCGTCGAATAGATCGCCGCCGACTGGGTCGTAGATCACGTCGGCGCCTTGGCCGCCGGTCAGGCGCTTCACTTCGTCTTTCAGGTTGCTTTCGCTGTAGTTGATCAGCTCATCGGCCCCAGCCGCCTTGGCTACGTCGAGTTTCTCCGCGCTGCTCGCGGCGGCGATGACCTTGGCGCCCATGGCTTTGCCAATTTCCACGGCTGCCAAGCCGACACCGCCAGAGGCGCCGAGTACCAGCAGGGTTTCCCCAGGCTGCAGGTTGGCGCGCTGCTTGAGGGCGTGCATCGAGGTGCCGTAGGTCATGCCGAAAGCGGCGGCGCTGGCAAAGTCCATGCTCGCGGGGATTGGCATGACGTTATAGCCGGGTACCGCCACTTCTTCGGCGAAGCTGCCCCAGCCGGTCAGAGCCATCACCCGGTCGCCGACTTTCAGGTGGCTGACTTTTTCACCGACGGCCGTGACTACGCCAGATGCTTCGCCACCCGGGGAAAAGGGGAAAGGCGGTTTGAACTGGTATTTGCCTTCAATGATTAGCGTATCGGGGAAGTTGACCCCGGCGGCATGCACTTCCAGCAACACTTCGTTCTTCTTCGCTTCGGGGCTGGCGATTTCTTCCAGTACCAGGGTTTCGGCGGGGCCGAAGGCTTTGCACAGCACGGCTTTCATCGGGCTTTCCTCTGCGGTTGTTGGCCATGCAGTGTAGGTGTGAGTGCTGCCCGGTCAACGAGCATGCTTGTGCATGATGGTTATGCATAAGGCTGGGGCTTGGGCCGCCGCCTGAGTGTGGCTATGCTAGGCGCTGAACCCTTGAGGAATATCGCCTGTGAAAGTCTGGATCGCATTGCTGTTGGCTCTGTCCTTGCCCTTGATGGCGCAGGCTTCGGAAAGCAAGGATGAGCCTGAGGGGGAAGAAGGCGCTGCTCCGGCGGTTGCCTATGTCACCTTGGTGCCGGCCCTGGTGGGGAATTTTGGTGACGGGCCAAAGCTCAAGTTTTTTAAGGCCGACCTGTCGCTGCGGGTTACTGGCAAGGATGTTGAAGAGAAGGTCAAACACCACGAGCCGCTGATCCGCAATCAGCTAGTCATGCTGTTTTCCCAGCAGACGAATGAAGGCATGGCGGCGGCAGGCGCGCGGGAAACGCTGCGCGCCGAAGCACTCAAGCAGGTGCAGGACGTGCTGACGCAGGAAGAAGGCAAGCCGCTGGTAGAGGACCTGCTGTTCAATAACTTAATCATTCAGTAACGGTTTGCCTGGCGTTGCACTATTTCAGCGCAGCGCCAGAATGGCTGCCCACTCCTCAGCACTGACCGGCATGACGGAGAGGCGGCTGCCCTTCTGCACCAGCGGTAACTCCATTAGCGCGCTCTGGGTTTTCAGCTGTGCCAGAGGGATGGCGCGTTTAAATGCCTCGACAAAGGCCACATCGACTGCACTCCAGGGGTTCTTGGCCGCGCTGGCTTTAGCGTCGAAATAGTGGCTGTCCGGCTCTAGCGCGGTGGGGTCGGGGTAGGCTGCGGACACAATGCGGGCGATGCCGGCAATCCCAGGCTCCGGGCAGCTGGAGTGATAAAAAAAGAATAAGTCGTCTGGTTGCATGCTGCGCAAGAAGTTGCGCGCCTGGTAATTGCGCACGCCATCCCAGCGCGTTTGCTCAAGGCGTTGCAGGTCGTGGATGGAGAGTTCGTCGGGTTCTGACTTCATCAGCCAATAAGGCATGAACTTTGCTCCTGTGTTTCGGTCCTTTAACGGGCACCGGCTGTCTGCTGAGTGGTTGTCGAGCTGTCGTGTCGCCAATTGGCTGTGTGGGTGGCCGCCGTTGCTGGGTCTATAACAATAATTGTCGCGGATACACCGCAGGCTATGCCTTAAGGGGGAGGCAGCGAATGAAACGTAAACCAGATGTGTTGTGGGTGTTGGTGATTCTGTTCAGCTTGGGCGTGGTGACCACGGGTTACACCCAGAGCCTATGGGAGCACCAGCCTGCGCCTGTGACGCAATCCAGCGTAGTGCGCTGAGCCGGCTGGGTACCGCCTTGTTGATTCAATACCACGCCTTGTCCGTTACGGTACCTTGTAGCGGCACGTCCCAGCTGGCCATGGCCAGGCGCTCAACCAGCTGACACTCATGTGCTAGACCTAGCAATGTCGGTTTGTGCCAATTTTTGCGCAGGCTGAGGTAGGCCAAGCTGCGGTCATAAAATCCGCCACCCATCCCCAAGCGAGCGCCATGGTGGTCGAAGCCAACCAGCGGCA
Organism: Gammaproteobacteria bacterium; assembly: GCA_018816095.1. Classification (GTDB taxonomy): domain Bacteria; phylum Pseudomonadota; class Gammaproteobacteria; order Pseudomonadales; family Pseudomonadaceae; genus Aquipseudomonas; species Aquipseudomonas spirodelae. Next base: position 6,795 of record JAHIWP010000070.1, on the reverse strand, counting down.
TTAGCACCAGATCCAGTGCCCATACCTTGCGTTGCTGTTTGCAATTGCGTTGTGGCTCGTAAATGCCAAAGCGGTTTTTGCGCAGGGGCTGGTCAGCGCGGACGCGTTGAAAGACCATCTTGCTTTGCGGCCAGGGGCTGAGCACTGGCAGGTAAGTGGCCTTTCCGCGTTTTTGCGCCGCGCGTAATAGCGGTCGTGGATCAATCTCGCCATCGTTGGGCAGATACAGGGCAATCTGCCGTGCCCGGCGAAACAGCGGGTGTTGTGCCAGTTGCTTGTATAAGCCGTGGGCGGCCTGCCGTTGGGCGCGAGGGCTGAGCGCACGACGCTGTGCGCGCAGATGACGGCGCAGCTGTGCGCGGCTTAGGGCAGTTGTATCGAGCATGGAGGGTTGCAGTAGCCGTTGTCGCGGAAGGGCAACTGGCTGGAAAAAGTGACTCCCCGGCGTGCCGCTGTCGGCTTAGCCCTTGAACCCGAAAGTTCAAGGTGGAGGTTGCAGGAGACCTTAAGGCTTTCCGTCAAGCGGACATGCACACCGGTCTCAACTTGCAACCCCCGGGGTTGTGCGAATCGGCTCAGGGACATGACCAACTGGCGCACACTCCAGGGAGCGGTGACCAGTATACCCGAAACCGTCGGCGCGCAATTAGCTGCCTTGCTCATTGCTGTCCTGGGCCAGGGCGCTATCGACACGATTGAGCAGGTTACGCACCTGTTCGCGGTTGGCGCCGGCCTGTTCGTCAAGGTGTTGCTGTTTGTGTAGCAGTTCATGGGTGATGTTCAGCGCGGCCATCACGGCGACGCGGTCGGCACCAATGACTTTGCCGCTTGAGCGGATCTCGCGCATTTTGCCATCCAGGTAGCGCGCGGCACTCTGCAGATTGCTGCGTTCATCGCTCGGGCAAGCGATGCAATATTCTTTGTCCATGATCTGGACGGTCAGCGTGTTCGACTGGGACATTAATCCTGCTCCAAGGCTCTAAGGCGCGAAATCATGGATTCGACCTTATGCCGGGCCATTTCGTTCTTTTCAATTAAGTGGGATCGCTCTTCACGCCAGGCTTTTTCGCTCGCCAGAAGCTGTCGGTTATGCGCCTTGAGCTGCTCGACACGCTGGATCAGCAGGTCCAGCTTGGTCGTAAGCGCCTGCAGGTCGACGTCGTCCATGGTTCTCTACTCGTACTGGGTGAGTGGGCTGACAAGTAAAAATAGCGTCTTTAAGGTGGCTTCGACAGTATCGGACGGAGCACGGTGCCTTTAGTTTGCGTATTTAGCAGTGTGGGGCAGATTGGCACTACAGGTTGATGCATTTCACCCGTCGATCACGGCGCGGTAATTTTTTGCGGCAAGGGGCGATTTGTACATGGCCGCCGAGCCACTTGATTAGTCTTGGCAGGCTTGCCGGTGCTAGGATACAGGGCCTCCATTCTAGTGATTGCGCAGCTTTGCGCCTAGTTATCTATGCCAACTTCAAATTCGCCGTATTCCGCTTTTGCCGCGCTGCTTGCCAGCAGCGGCCACACCGTTTCCCCTGCTGAATTGCATGGCCTGTTGCTGGGTCGCAGCTGTGCTGGTGCAGGGTTCGAGATCGACTCCTGGCTGGTGGATGCCGCCGAGCTGCTGGGCGGCGCGCCGGAAGATACCGTGCGCCAGGCGCTGATTGGCCTACAGGAAATGGTCAAGGGCGAACTGACCAGTGACGACGTTACCGTGGTACTGCTGTTGCCCAGCGACGATGCGCCGCTTAGCGAGCGCGCGGTAGCTCTGGGACAATGGTGCCAAGGCTTCCTCGGCGGCTTTGGTTTGACCGCCCGTGACAGCGCCCTGAGCGCTGAAGCCATGGAAGTGCTGCAAGACCTCGCGGCGATTTCCCAGGTGCAGAATGCCCTGGAAGAATCCGAGGACGGTGAAACGGATTACATGGAAGTGATGGAGTACCTGCGTGTTGCGCCACTGCTGCTGTTCAGCGAATGCGCCAAACCTGTAGTCGCCGCGGCGAAACCGTCGCTGCATTGATTTTCATGCAATAGAAGTGGACTCAATCTGCCCATGATCAGCATCCCCAAGTCGGAATACGCCCGTCGGCGCAAGGCGCTGATGGCGCAGATGGAACCCAACAGCATCGCGATTCTGCCGGCCGCGCCGGTGTATATCCGCAACCGCGACGTTGAGCACACCTACCGCCAGGACAGCGACTTCCAGTACCTCTCCGGCTTCCCCGAGCCGGAGGCAGTGATTGCGCTGATTCCGGGGCGTGAACATGGCGAGTACGTATTGTTCTGTCGCGAGCGTGATCCGCTGCGGGAAATGTGGGACGGCCTGCGTGCCGGCCAGGACGGTGCGATCAGCCAGTACGGCGCCGATGATGCGTTTCCGATTGGCGATATCGACGATATTCTGCCGGGGCTGATCGAAGGCCGTGATCGGGTCTACTCCTCCATGGGCACCAACCACGAGTTCGACCGTCAGCTGATGGAGTGGATCAACGTGATCCGCTCCAAGGCGCGCCAGGGCGCGACGCCGCCGAATGAGTTCGTCACCCTTGAACACTTGCTGCATGACCTGCGTCTGTACAAGTCGGCGGCTGAAGTGAAAGTCATGAAGGAAGCGGCGGACATTTCCTGCCGCGCCCATGTGCGTGCCATGCAGGCCAGTCGCGCTGGCTTGTTCGAGTACCACCTGGAAGCCGAACTGGATTACGAATTCCGCAAAGGCGGAGCGAAGATGCCGGCCTATGGCTCCATCGTCGCGGCGGGCAAGAACGCCTGCATCCTGCATTACCGTGAAAACGACGCACCGCTGAAAGACGGCGACTTGGTGCTGATCGACGCCGGTTGCGAAATCGACTGCTACGCCAGTGACATCACCCGCACCTTCCCGGTCAGCGGCACGTTTTCCCCCGAGCAGAAAGCCATCTATGAGCTGGTGCTGGCCTCGCAGGAAGCCGCGTTCAAGGAAATCGGCCCAGGCAAACACTGGAACCAGGCCCACGAAGCCACGGTGCAGGTAATCACCGCTGGGTTGGTTGAGCTGGGCTTGCTGCAGGGCGAGGTCGCTGAGCTGATTGCCGCCGAGGCCTACAAACCCTTCTACATGCACCGCGCCGGCCACTGGCTGGGCATGGATGTGCATGATGTCGGCGAGTACAAGGTCGGCGGCGAATGGCGCGAGCTGGAAGTCGGCATGGCCATGACTGTTGAGCCGGGTATTTATATTGCCGTGGACAATCTAGACGTGGCGAAGAAGTGGCGCGGTATTGGTGTGCGCATCGAAGACGATGTGGTGGTGACCAAGACCGGTTGCGAGATTCTCACTGGCGGCGTACCAAAAACCATCGCTGAGATCGAAGCGCTGATGGCTGCCGCACGCAGTGCGGCGGCTTAAGCGTGGCGCGGGTGGATATCGCGATTATCGGCGGCGGCCTGGTCGGCGCGAGCCTGGCCGTGGCCCTGCAAGCTGAAGCCAAGCAGCGTGGCTGGAACATTTGCCTGATCGAGCCGTTTACCCCAGGCAGCGGTTATCAGCCCAGCTATGACGCACGTTCGACGGCGCTGTCGTTCGGCTCGCAGCAGATCTATCAACGCCTTGGCCTGTGGTCGCAGATCAGCCAGCGCGCCGAACCGATCAAGCAGATCCATGTGTCCGACCGTGGCCGCTTTGCCGCTGCGCGCCTGAGCGCCGAGGACGAGGGCGTGCCAGCGCTGGGTTATGTGGTGGAAAACGCTTGGCTCGGCGAATGTTTATGGCAGGCGCTGGACCCGCAGGTGGTGAGCTGGCGTAGCCCGGCTCAGGTCACGTGCATGCAGGCGTTGGCCGATGGCTACCGGTTGACCCTGGACGATGGTAGCGAGCTTGAGTGCAACCTGGCGATTCTCGCTGAGGGTGGCCGCTCCGGGCTGCGTGAGCAGCTGGGTATCGCCGTCAGCACCACGCCCTATGGGCAGAGTGCATTAATCGCTAACGTCAGCCCGCAGGAGCCGCACCACGGCCTGGCCTTTGAGCGCTTTACCGAAGAGGGGCCGATGGCTCTGCTGCCGCTGGCGGATAACCGCTGCGCATTGGTCTGGACCCGTGCCACGCTAGAAGCCGAGCGGCTGTCTGCGCTGGACGATACGGCGTTTCTCGCCGAGTTGCAGCAGGCCTTCGGCTACCGCCTGGGCAGCTTGTGTCAGGTCGGCACGCGGCATCTTTACCCGCTGGCCCTGACCGCCGCCAAGGAGCAGGTGCGGAAGCATCTGGTGGTGCTCGGTAACGCGGCACATAGCCTGCACCCGATTGCCGGCCAGGGCTACAATCTGTCGTTGCGCGACACCTTGGTGCTGGCCGAAACCCTGCTGGCCAACACTGCGCCATTGGGCGATTTGGCCACCTTGCAGCGTTACCTGAGCCGTCAGCAGACGGATCAGCAGCTGACTGTGGGGTTCTCCGATCAGGTCACCCGGTTGTTCAGTACCGGCCAGCCGCTGATGGCCGCCGGGCGCAACCTCGGCCTCTTGGGCCTTGATCTGCTACCTCCGGCGAAACGCTGGTTCGCCCGCCAGGCCATGGGCCTTGGCACCCGTTCGGAGTCTTGAGCCATGCCTGCGAAGAAATTGGCGCGCAAGGCGCGACTGCTGCGCTGGGCAATGAACTTCTATCCGCCCTACCTAGGGGCGGGTGTGCGGGTGCGGCAGATCAGCGCGGACTTCCGTCAGGTGCAGGTGAAGATGGGCCTCGGCTGGTATAACCGCAACTATGTCGGTACCCAGTTTGGCGGCAGCCTGTATTCGATGACCGATCCGTTTTTCATGCTGATGATTATGGAAAATCTCGGCCGCGATTTTATTGTCTGGGACAAGGCCGCGCGCATCGACTTTATCGCGCCCGGCAAAGGTCCGGTGTACGCCAACTTCAGTATTGACGAGCAGCTGCTTAGCGACATCCGCCAGTACACCTCAGAGGGTGACAAATACCTGCCCGAGCTGCATGTGGAAGTCCGTGATGGCAGCGGTACCCTGGTGGCGCGGGTGCACAAAACTCTTTATGTGCGGCTTAAACCGCGCGTTTGGCAGGCAGCCTGAGAACCTGTTCAAAGTCTGCTGCGCGTCGGCCCTGCGACGTTAAAAACAGGCTCGGAAGCCGCTTGTGGCTAGCGCGCTTTAGCGTGACCCGAAGGGCGAGTGAAGCGAGTAATGCTCATGTACAGCAGTACACTCGCGTGCGAGCCCAGTCCGCTTCCTCGCCGTATTGATCAGCCGGAGGCTGTTACTAACGTAGCGCCTTGCATGGCTCTAGCTCGCGAGCCTTTGAACAGGTTCTAAGTAAGAAGGAAATACAATGCAAGCGGATCTGATCATCGTTGGCGCAGGCATGGTAGGCAGCGCATTGGCGCTGGCCCTGGACGATCAGGGGCTGGACATTCTGCTGGTCGACGGCAGCCCGCTGAGCGTCAAACCCTTTGACCCGCAGGCCGCGTTCGAGCCGCGCGTGAGTGCGCTGTCTGGGGCTAGCCAGCGCATCCTTGAGCGTCTCGGCGTTTGGCAGGGCATCGCCGCCCGCCGCGTCTGCCCCTATGGCGAGATGCAGGTGTGGGACGGCTCCGGCACCGGGCAGATTCATTTCAGCGCGGCCAGCGTGCATGCCGAGGTGCTCGGCCATATCGTCGAGAACCGCGTGGTGCAGGATGCGCTGCTCGAACGTTTGCACGACAGCTCGATTGGTCTGCTGGCCAATGCCCGCGTCGAGCAGCTGCGACGCTCCGGTGATGGTTGGTTGCTGAGCCTGCAGGACGGTCGTGAACTGCGCGCACCGTTGTTGATTGCTGCTGATGGCGCCAACTCGGCGGTGCGGCGTCTGGCCGGTTGCGCCACCCGTGAGTGGGATTATCTGCACCACGCCATCGTCACCAGTGTGCGTTGCAGCAAGCCGCATCAGGCAACCGCTTGGCAGCGTTTTACCGATGACGGTCCGTTGGCCTTTTTGCCGCTGGCTGGGCCGGAAGGCGAGCACTGGTGTTCGATTGTCTGGTCGGTCACGCCAACTGAGGCCGAACGGTTGATGGCCCTGGATGAGCCGGGTTTCCGCCGCGCCTTGGGCTTTGCCTTCGAGCATCGTTTGGGTGAGGTGCTGCACGCCGATGCGCGGCTATGCATCCCACTGCGCCAGCGTCACGCCAAGCGTTATGTTGAAGACGGCCTGGCTCTGATTGGCGATGCGGCGCACAGCATCCACCCGCTGGCCGGGCAGGGCGTCAACTTGGGGTTTCTCGATGTCGCGGTACTGGCCGAGGTGCTGCTGCACGCCGCCCAGCGCGGTGAGCGTTTGAGCGATGCCAAGGTGCTCAGCCGTTACGAGCGTCGGCGTATGCCGCACAACCTGGCGATGATGGCGGCGATGGAAGGCTTCGAACGGTTGTTTCAGGCCGATCCTCTGCCGCTACGCTGGTTGCGCAACAGTGGCCTCAACTGGGTCGATGAGCTGCCGGAAACCAAAGCGCTGTTTGTACGCCAGGCATTGGGGCTGTCCGGCGACCTGCCGGAGTTGGCGCGGGTTTAACCCGCCTTATCTACCCCGCACACAATGCAGCGCGTTGCGGCGGTGCTGGGTTACGCCGCGCCTAAAATAGTGTGCGCCTGGCAATGGCGGTATGCGGCTAACACATCCCACGAACGCGCACCACAAAAAATCTATGGTCACCCCCATTTTTGCAATACTGATCAGCGATGGGTGTTTGGCTTGCTTAAATCTATCCGGCGTCTGTATGAGGCATGCCCCGCGCCACGATGAGAGTCGCACCTGGTGATCCTGAAAAGCCCG